>NZ_ATWV01000028.1 GCF_000421345.1 Treponema bryantii NK4A124 | reverse complement strand
TGAAGTGCACCCAAGAAATTGGACACTTTAACTAGGCTGATTTTAAGGACTGATTCCTAAATTGTAAAGGGGTCAGTCCTTTGAATTTAACCTTAATTCTTTTTTCGTTGTACCAAGTAAGATACTCTATTAGTTCTTTCTTGAAATGCTCTACAGATTCAAACTCCTGCAAATATAAAAGTTCTGATTTTAATAGTCCAAAGAAATTTTCCATTACAGAATTATCAAGACAGTTTCCTTTTCTGGACATACTTTGTCTTATTCCTTTCTTTTTCAAACGTTCCCTGTAATTGTACATCTGGTACTGCCATCCTTGATCTGAATGTAAAATCAAATTTGTACCGTCTGGTATCTTTTCAAAAGCCTTGTCTAGCATATCTGTTATCTGTGAATAATTTGGGCTCTCTGATAAATTCCAACTGACCAAAGATTCATCATGTAAATCTAAAATTGGTGAAAGATATAATTTCGTTCCAAAGAGATTGAACTGAGTAACATCTGTAACCCATTTCTGATTTGAAGCAGTAGTAGAAAAATCTCTTTTTTCTTTTCCATTTTCAGTTATGAGCAAAAGATTTTTTGCAATTCTTCCAACTTGTCCTTTATATGAATTGTATCTGTGAACTCTTACCTTGCAGACTATGTGTTCTTCATGCATCAGTTTCTGAATTACTTTATGATTTATCTTATATCCACGACTCCTAAACGCTGATGTAATACGTCTGTAACCATAACGTTCCTTGCTTTCATTAAAAATATCATGAAGAAGTTTTCGTTCTTCCTGATATTTTTCCTGTTTAGGATGTTTTTCAGAATAATAAAAAGAACTTCTAGGTAATTTTGATAGTATTAATAAATCATGAACAGAAATTTCTGACCTTAATTCGCTGCAGGCTCTGAGTTTTCTTTCTCTTTCGCCTTTGTCTGTTCCTGTTCTTCTTGAATTAAGGCCCATAATTTTTTTAGGTATAGATTCTCCGCTTTTAATGCAGCTAATTCTTCATCCTTTGTCCATTCTTCTCTTGGCTTGTCTGGTATTACACTTTTTGGCATTTTTGAAGTCCTTCCTCTCATATCTTTTAGAGCTGAAATGCCTCCTGTTATATATTTTCGTCGCCAGGCACCTACAGTTCCATGTTCAGCTATTCCAAATTTTATTGCTGTCTCTCTGTCAGATAGACTATATTCTTGTTGATAGTTTAATACTTTTAGCTTGAATTCTGAACTAAAAACTGTAGTTTTTGATTTTTTATTAATGAATCCGTTCGTGTTGTATTTCTTTACCCATAATTTTATCAAACTGATATTAATTTCTAAATCTCTTGATAATTGCCTTACAGGTATTTCTTCTTCAAGATGTTTTTTTATAACTGACATCTTAAAAGCTTCTGTGTATTTGGACATAAAAAATGCACCTCCAAAATTAAACTTTATGTCTAACTTTTGGGGTGCACTTCA
>NZ_ATWV01000027.1 GCF_000421345.1 Treponema bryantii NK4A124 | reverse complement strand
CTGGGATAATCTTGTGAAGTTCCTCAACTACAGTTTTGTTACACCTGATACAAATGCCGCTGAGCGTGCTATAAAACCGTTTGTAATGGCAAGAAAGAATTTCTTGTTTTCTGGCAGCGGCAAGGGAGCCGAAAGTTCATGCTTCCTTTTCTCTCTGATTGAAACTGCAAAGTTCAACGGCAAAGCTCCGGAAGATTATCTGCGTTGTCTGTTTGAAAAAGCACCATATGCTGAAACCGAAGAAGACTGGAAAAAACTCCTGCCATGGAACATCGAAATTACACCCTTCCAGTTCCGCGGCGAATGGATGGAACTAGCTAAATAAGGTTAGATTTGACGGATACGAATATCCTGTATCTGATATTGTAGAAATAACCGGATTAACTATGGATAAAGTACTGGAGTTGCAGAAAGGTATTTTGGTAAAAGTTTAGTAAATGAACTTTTGATTTTGTTTAGCTGTTTTTTATAATATTCGTTAATAAAATAAGGGCTGCCCGGTGAAGTGCACCCCATTTATTGGACACTTTACCTAGGCAGATTTTAAGGACTGATTCCTAAATTGTAAAGGGGTCAGTCCTTTTAATTTAACTTTAATTCTCTTTTCGTTGTACCAAGATAAATATTCAATCAATTCTTTTTTGAAATGTTCAACAGATTCAAACTCCTGTAAAAATAGCAATTCTGACTTTAATAGACCAAAGAAATTTTCCATTACAGAATTATCAAGACAGTTACCTTTGCGTGACATACTCTGTCTGATTCCTTTTTCCTTAAGTCGTCTCTGATAATCATACATTTGATACTGCCAGCCCTGATCAGAATGAAGTATCAGGTTTGTTCCATCAGGAATCTTGGCAAATGCCTTTTCAAGCATATCAACTGTTTGAGCATATGTCGGACTTTCAGAAAGATTCCAGCTTATCAATGACTGATCATGTAAATCTAGAATTGGAGATAGATAAAGTTTTGTTCCAAACAGATTGAATTGTGTGACATCTGTAACCCATTTTTCATTAGATTTTGTTGTACTGAAATCTCGCTGCAAAAGATTTGGAGCAACTTTGCCTATCTGTCCTTTATAGGAATTGTATTTATGCTGACGAACTTTACACACAATATGTTCTTCATGCATCAATTTTTGAATTAATTTGTGGTTAGTTGGAAAACCTCTGTTCCTGAATTCTAAAGTAATCCTTCTGTAACCATAACGACCTTTATTTTCATGATATATCTGCTGGACAAGTTCTCGTTCTTCCTTGTGCTTATCCTGCTTTGGATGCGTTTCTGAGTAATAAAATGAACTTCTTGGCAAACCTGTAAGTTTTGCTAAATCTGAAACATTGAATTGTGACCTTAGTTCTCTGACAGCTTCGACTGTTCTCTGTCTTTTTTCTGCTGTTGTTTCTTTCTGTCGTCTTCCTGAACTAAGGCCAGATATTTTTTTAGGAATTCATTCTCCATTCGAAGATAAGCCAGTTCTTCATCTTTTGTCCATTCTTCTCTAGGTTTATTTGGTATTAAACTTTTCTTTGGCATTTTTGAACGCCTGCCTTGTTTCTGAAACAGAGCTTCTTTACCACCGGTAAGATATTTCTTTCGCCAGACACAGATTGTACCGCTGTTTGTTATACCAAAAAATAGAGCTGTGGCTGAATCTGAAAGATTATGCTCTTGTTGATAGTTTAGCACTTTTAGCTTAAATTCTCCGCTAAAATGTCGAGTTGGCTCTGTAAATTTTCCATCTAACTTATATTGAGCAACCCATTGTTGCACACAAGTTCTTGCAACTTTGTATTTGGTTGCAATTGTTCCTGCACCGCCTTCTCCTGATAAATATGCTTTTACTACTTTCAGTTTGTACTCTGTTGAGTATTTAAACATAAAAAATGCACCTCCAAATATTGAACTTTATTTGTCCAATTTTTGGGGTGCACTTCACCGGATGGACAGCCCTTGCTGTTTAACAAACTGAGTTTTGGCTCAGATTAACTTACTTTGCGTTCTTGAAAGAAAGTGTGTAAGTTTCTGTTGTTGTTGTGTAATTCTGCAACTTTGAATCAGATGCAATAGGGTTATTATAATTATAAGAATCTGATGTAGAAGAGAATGTGAGTGCGAGAGTGAAATCTTCTCCACTTTCAAGGTCACCAGTTACAGTTGCCTTAAACAATTCTCCTTTACCATTGCCGTAATAGAAATCATCGTCAATTTTATAAAGATCGAATTCATAAACATCAGTAAGTTTTCCATTATTGTCATACTCATAATATGTATCAAAAGAAATGTTCTGAGCTGTTGGTTCTGCCGGAGCGTATGTTCCTGCTGTAGCACCTACATCAGTCTTTGTCTGTGATGTTCCATAAAGACTTGTTAATTTAAGTCTATAATTTCCGCTCATGTTTCCTTCGAGAACCTTGCTCTCATTCCAAGTAATTGTAGCATAACCAGCAGAAGCGCTTTTCTTAGTCCAACTTGTCTGGTCACTTGTTCCTGCTGTACCATTTGCATCTACAGTTTTGTTTGCAACTGATTTTTCATAAGTACCAGAAACAGTGTATTTATTTGTATAACTTTCACTTGTGTAAGTGTTAAATTTTGGTGTTCCATTGTTACAAGAAGCAAAGAATGCTGTTGCTGCAATGGCACAAAGAATTAAATTAATCTTTTTCATATTATTCTTCTCCTTTTTTTAGAATTATTCAGCTTCTACTAACTTGAAAGTGAAGTTATATGCTGTTTCTGTTGACTGAACTACAGTTGTATCGTTTTTCTCTGTTTCAGACAAACCAGTTCTTGTATCAGCATCTGAGAGAGTATACTTAATTGTAATCTCATCATCACCGAAGTCGCCGTCAACTGCATCTTCCGGAAGTTTTACGTATTCATTGTCGTACCAAACATAGAAATCACCATCGAATTCGTAGAATGATAACTCAAGTGAATCGATACATGGTTCTTCAACATAGAAATAACGAACTCTAGAGGAATATGATGTATATGAATCATAAGAGCCTGTTGTATCTGCCTGCTTTGTAGCATCATCAACATAATTAGTAACAAACGCCTGCTGCAGGGCAAGATACTCATAATAATCCAAAGGATTGTTTTCGTAATTGTGATTATAAATGCTATCAATCTGGGTTATGAAAGTAGGTGAATACCATCCAGCAGGAAGCTCTACTCTTTCTTGTTCTACTGTTGTTCCCTCTACACCAAACTCATCTGTAAACTTTGAAGTAGTTGCAGTTGTTGAACCTGCTGGAGTATTAGATGTTGTCCAGTTAGCAGTTCCATTGAATTTAACTGTATAATAATCATAGTTAGAATCATTCAACTTATCTTCTGACCATTCAACTTTTGCAGTAGCACTCTTTATTGTAGCTGTTGTTACATTTACAGAAGCTGCAGTTGTATTTCCATCTTTTTTAGTGTTTGTAACGCTACCAGTTACATTGTAAGCATAGCTGTTATTAATTGTTCTTACATTTACATAGTCTTTTGTACCATTGTTACAAGAAACTAAAAGTGCTACTGCAGCAATTGCACAGGCACTAAGAATCAAATTGATTTTTTTCATATTGTTCTTCTCCTTTTAATAATTATTCAGCAACACTTGAAAATTTAACGGTTCCTGAATAAGTTTTAGTGTTAACTGTAGTCTCGTTATTTGTTCCAGTTTCAAGTGTATACTCATAAGTAAGTGTGAACTCGTCATCGCCGAAATCACCATCCAAAGTTACCTTTGCATATTTTCCTTTCTGATTCTGCTGATAAACATAATTGTTAGCATTAAGGTTCTGAAGATTGATATAGAAACCATCTTCGAATTTTTCGAGGTAATAGAATGGCAAAGAAATATCTTCTTTATAATATTTAGTTTCTACTGAAGATGAATTTGTATATACTTCATCAGCATAACCTGAGGCTTCAATCCAATAAGTTGGAACATCACCATATGAGTTTTCACTTTCCCACCAGTTCACTTTTCCAACAGCCTTTGTAAATGTGTAAACATCAGATGTTTTTGATGGTGCAGCAACAGCTCCAGAAGCAGTTGCTTCTTTAATTGTACCTGTTACCTTATACTTGTAGTCATAAGATACTCCGGATGCATTAATGTATTCTGATCCATTATTACATGACACCAGAAGTCCAGCGAACGCCATTGCGCAAGCGCAAAGCATTAAAGTAATTTTTTTCATACTTTCCTTTCTCCTTATATGAAAAGTTTTTTTTATTCGATTTAAATGACC
>NZ_ATWV01000026.1 GCF_000421345.1 Treponema bryantii NK4A124 | reverse complement strand
ATAACAATATTTTAAACCGCAGGCAGCTTGACTGCCTGTCGGCTTTGAAAATTTGTTATAACACCTAGCTACCTTTTAGCGCCGGAGGGCGCGTAGATAAAGATAACTAACTGCAAAAATATTTTTTTATTTTCTCGTAGACTTCAATAACTTTTTTAAGTTCACGAAAAATAAAATTTTAAAATATTTATTTCTTCATGCAAAAAGCTTGAGACAGTGCGAATGCACGTGCGAAAAGTTTTTACATAAACCAATAAATTACTTTTCTAAAAAAAGGGCAGTCCAATAGACTGTCGTTATAACAATATTTTAAACCGCAGGCGGCTTGACCGCCTGTCGGCTTTGAAAATTTGTTATAACACCTAGCTACCTTTTAGCGCCGGAGGGCGCGTAAATTAAGATAACTAACTGCGATCTATTTTTTTATTTTCTCGTAGACTTCAATAATTATTTTTAAGTCCACGAAAAATAAAATTCTAAAAATTTTTATTTCTTCATGCAAAAGACTTGAGACAGTGCGAATGCACGTGCGAAAGTTTTTTACACAAACCAACTAGATATTTTTTTCTTAAAAAAGGGCAGTCCAATAGACTGTCGTTATAACAATTGGTTGTACCGCACGCGGCTTGACCGCGTGTCGGCTACGAACCTTTGTTATGCTTTCTTACTGCAAAAATATATCTTTTAGCAACGGCTTGACCGTTGCGTAAAATAATTATTCATAATTATATTTTGTTCCATCTACATTAATTGAGACTGCCTTTTGTTTTACACAATCGTAAGTTAAAATATAATTAGTTCTTACCATTGCACCAAAACCATTTTGAGAATCCACATAACCTTGAGCTTTTATGATTCCATTTTCTTTAGACCAGCGATAATCTAAATAATCACAAAACTTTGCTGTTGCAGGACTTTTCAACATCTTTTTTATTGATGATTCGCAAATCATTTGGCAAGCAGTTTTTTCTTCTAGTGATAATTCTGTAAAAGCTTCAATTTTATTTAAAATTTTACCGTTTTTATAAACGGGAGAGAAATTTACTAAAATTTCACTCAGTTTATTATCTTTTGTCAAATATACCGTAATAATATTGCCTTCTGTTTTTCCAACAGAAATTACTTTATTTGGTTTTACACCTTCCATCTCAATATAATATGAAATAGTTCCATCATTTAATTCATCTTCTTTTTCTACTTTAGTGATCTTTGTGAAACCACATTTTTCGAAAATAGGACTAATTTCTGCATAGTCATTTTCAGAAATTCCAAATCTTTCATAAGCAGGAATTTGGCTTTCTTTTATGGCTTCTTTTTTCTTATTTGCATTTGAGATATTGCATTGAACAATTATAAATGCAATAACAGCAAAAATAACAAACTTTAATTTTCCACCCTTTTTCTTTTTAGTATAGACACTTTTTTCTGAATCAGAAGTTTCATCTGAGTTTGATAACTTTGATTCTACAAATTCCTTAAAATCTTTTGCCAAATTATAGTTTTTCTTGCCATTAAAAAGAACTGAGTCATCATCTAATGCTGCTTCTCCTTTTTTCTTATTAAAAATTCTTTCATCTCCAAATTCGACAATTCGTATATATCCAGCCGTGCCCATATTGGGCTCTTCAATTTCAATTGATTTTATCCTGCTGTACGGAATCTTTTTTTCGTAAGAACCAAAAGCGAATGATTTTTGTTTTATTACAACATATTCTTCCTCTGTTGTAATAATTTTTCCGGTGTTGCCCTTAAAATTCATAATTTTCTCCATTCTTATAAAATTTATGAAATTTGTAATATGCAACTACCAGCCCAGTGGGCTGTGAGCATAACAACTGGTTGTACCGCAGGCAGCTTGACTGCCTGTCGGCTACGAACCTTTGTTATACGATTATTTTATCGAATCTCTATAATATTTCATACAAATACATTCTTTTATAAAATTTATTTGTTCATCGTTAAATTTATATATTAATTCTAGTTGAATTTCACTTCCTGGTAGCATTCCAATTGATTCTTTTCTTATTTCTCCAGATTTAGCCGAATATATAGTTTGAAAGTTATTATAATCTGAGTCCAACTCAAATCTTAAAGCACCTGTTTCATACGAACCGGTGGCATTTTGTTCATAAAAATTAATTTTTGCCCCATCTTTATAAAACAAATCTGTTTCAAAATACACTTGGTAAGAAGAAAGTTCTGACATAAACATTGATTTGTTAAGATTTAACTCTGCGTAAAAATCATTATCAGCAACATTATACTTTAAAATAAGTGATTTTTTTGAATCTAGATATACCTCCTTAGTTAATTCTCTTTTCTTAAAAAGTCCATTTAATTTTTCGTTAGTTATTTTCTCTACAGAGTTATCAGTGTATGTTATTCTAATGGAATTTATTTTCATATATGCAATTGAACTGTTGTACCATACTGCATTCCATTTTGCTTTATAACGAGAATTAGGTTTTATATAATCAACAACTTGGACGGTTTTCGTAGAACCCCCATCTAAAGTCGAATATGTAATATCATCAACACGATTGTAGGGTATTAACTCAAAATCAACATACTTTATAGTTTTATTTGAGGTATTTTCAAAAGTTATATAAGCATTAACAGCATCTAAAACATCATTTTCTGTATTAAATGAATTTATAAAAATTGGTAGAGTTGGAATCGATGAAATTTTTTCTTCATAAAGCCTTTTTCCATTTTCAAATACTGTTTTACAAAACTCGTTGTATTTCTCTTCTCCAGTTTTTACTTCTTCGGCGTGTTTTTCTTCTTCTTTTTCAAGAATGTTTTTTACAAAAGTTGAAAGTTGAGAAAAGTCATAATCATATATTGTGATATTGAAATTTCCATTTTTAATTTCTGATTTTGAGTTTGTAATTTTTCCATTAGTTGTAACAAAAATTATTTGTCGATAATCAGAAAGATTGTATTCTGGTTCCTCAGACTGAAAAGAATTTCCATTCTTATATTCAATGGCATTATTATACATTACATAACCAAATGAATCTTTGTGATTGTATGATTTTGCTTCAAACAGTACATTTTTAGTTCCATTATCAGTAAATCCAATACATAAAATTTTTACATCCTTATACATGTTATAGAAAGTTGTTTTATTTTTAATAATAATTTTTCCATTTAGAAAAGCATTGCCTTTGGAATCTCTGTTATTAATTATATAAGTCCCATCTATTTCTTGAACTTCAGCTTGTTCGATAGATTTTGATTGTATTTTTGTTGTTTCACAACTAAAAAATAACAATGATGAAAATATAATTGAATAGCAAACAAAGAATAACGAAATAATTTTTTTCATAACAAAACCTCACATAACTTATTATAGGAATTGAATATGAAATTTTTGCTAAATTTGAAAAATTTAAATTCTTATTTCACATTCAGCGGCTCAATAAGCCGTCCGTATAACAACTGGTTGTACCGCAGCGGGCCTGACCCGCTGTCGGCTACGAACCTTTGTTATGCTACTAGATATCTTTTAGCGCCGGAGGGCGCGTAAATTAAGATAACTAACTGCAAACTATTTTTTTTATTTTCTCGTAGACTTCGGAAATTTTGAATGTCCACGAAAAATAAAATTCTAAAATATTTATTTCTTCATGCAAAAAGCTTGAGACAGTGCGAATGCACGTGCGAAAGTTTTTTACATGAACCAACGCCTTACTTTTATTTCTAAAAAAAAGGCAGGCCAGTGTGCCTGTCAGCATAACAACTGGTTGTACCGCAGCGGGCTTGACCCGCTGTCGGCTACGAACCTTTGTTATGCTATATACAATTTCTTTTTGATAATTCGGATAGTAAATAATTTTTTGCTTTATCTGTAATTCTTAATTTTTCTCGCTGATAATGCATTCCGTGAACATCTCGATTTGTACCTACAGAATTTGGAAATGCATCTGCACCTATATTTTCATATAAGTCGGAAATTGGAATACATTTACAAGCTTCATCATGTATATATTTTATATTTTCAAAATATATGTAATATGGCCATCTATTTCTATCTGGATTTTTATTCTTTTCTTCTTGAGAAGCTATTTGATTTTTTTGCCATTGTTTAACAGTTCCATATCCATATATCATAATAGTTGGTTTATTTTCCAGATTATAACTAGCAACTCCTAAGAAAACCAAATCTCCAGTTTTAAAACCACTTGGTTTTGTCGCAAAATATGTTTTATATTTTCCTTCTTCTAATTCCTTTTCTATGATTGTATCTCCTTTTTTTCTTCTTTCATCTGAGAATCCTTCAAATTTAAGCCAAGCAGTTGAATTTGTAATAAGATTTTCAGAGAAACAACTTTCAATCATATCAGGTCGTGAAATAACTTTACTTAAATTTTCAAATTCAAATCCAAAATTAAATCTTTCATCAAATCTAGTAATTTCTTTCTGCCTTGGAATTGTTTTGAGAATTTCGATTTCATTTAGAATTCTTTCTTTTGTAACAACATAATCATTTGGAATGTTTGTTTTGAATTCATTGAAATATGCTATCCCTGTTCCAATAATTTCATTACAATCATTATTTTCATTTTGAAATAAAACATTTAATTCAATATTTGTTAGAAAACCACCAGTCGTAAAATTTGAAGAACCTAGAATCATAGAATCTGTATCGATGATGTAAAGTTTTGTATGTAATTTTTTTACAGCAAGAATTTTTACATTATTATCAGACAATAAATTTAAAGCCTCAAGGCTACTTGCTTTTGAATAAAAATCTGAGCGATTAAATCTTGTTATTAAAGTTACGTTTATATTTTTTTCTTTTATAATTTTTACTATTTCTTTAGCAGTTTGAATTCCTATAAAAGGACTGATAATGTTTATTTCTTTTTCTGAAGATTCAAATAAATCAAATATTTCATCTTTAATGTTTTCAGATAATAATTTTACCATGTTTTCCTTCATTTTAACCACGCCAGTGGCGTGTGAGCATAACAATTGGTTGTACCGCAGCGGGCCTGACCCGCTGTCGGCTACGAACCTTTGTTATGGCAATTTTATTTCTTATACAGAATTAGATTTTTTAATTCCTTTTTTTCTTTAAGAATTATTCTGCACACTTTTTGAAGAAACGTTTCTATTATTATTTATTTTCCAAGCGGCGTAAAGCCGCGTACTACTGCTTCTTCGTCCTAACCATAAAGTTCAATTTCATTTCAGAAAGCAAGCTTGACTTGCTTTCTGAAATATACATTATTTAGCTAGTTCATAAGCCTTATTAAATAATTCTGAAATCAAGTCTTTTGCAGATGAAAGTTCTTTTGATGTTATTTTAGCACTTATGTTTGTGCCATTGCTTCTTATCATATTTTCGATTCCAGATTCTTCGAGTTTTTCACTCCATTCCTTTATAACATCATTATCAATTTTTACATCAAAATGGATGTGAGTTCCTTTCCTTGGGTGAAACCATGAAAAATTAACTCCACCTTCTGAGCCCATAGCGATATGATTTTTATTATATGTAATTCGTAAATCAGGAATAGTATCTTTCAGAACTTCTACAATTTCATCCAAAACTTGTAATGATTTTTTATTAACTTTTTGTTCCCAATATTCTCTGTTTACGATTTCTGAAGTTCCTTGTAATTCTTCGTCACCAGGTTCGTTTATATCAAGTACTTTCACAAAATTTAAACAAAGATTACTTTCAATTGTAAAAGCATTTAATTGAATTGCAATTAAGGGAATTGATTGATTTAGTAAACTGATTATATTAAAGAATCTATTTGTTATTTGTTCAGCAACTATGACTGCTCGGTGTTCTAGAGATGGAAATCTTTTTCTTTCGATATCCCAATATTCTATTGTTCTTATAATATGACTTTCATCAACTGTTCCAAGCATTAATTCAACTTCATATCTAACACCGTCATCTGGATTGTACATAAGAAAATCAATTCTTCCTCCTGAAGATTGCTTTCTTTCTCGTTCGATTACTGCTAAATCTCCCAAGTTTAAAATTGAGGGATCTTTTTCTATCATTTCCTGTAACCATTTTTCATCTTTTCCGATTTCACGTAGTTTTACTGGTGTTTGTTTGGTATATTTATAATCCATTATTTTTCCTCCAATAGCAGGCCAGTGGCCTGTCGCCATAACAATATTTTAAACCGCAGGCAGCTTGACTGCCTGTCGGCTTTGAAAATTTGTTATAACACCTAGCTACCTTTTAGCGCCGGAGGGCGCGTA
>NZ_ATWV01000025.1 GCF_000421345.1 Treponema bryantii NK4A124 | reverse complement strand
CCCCGCAAGATTCACCAGCAGGCAAAACAAAGAGATAATCACAATCTGATATTTTTTATACCGATTCATAACATTCATATTTTCAAAGAAAACAACTTTAAAATTATACACCAAATTCCCCGCTTTGAAAATTCAAAAAGCCCCCTCAAAATTTCTCAAAAAAATTTTAAGTTTTCCCCAAAAAAGCCCCGTGAAACACAATTCGTGAAACACCTCTTCCCGAAAAAAACGGTCATTTAAATCGAATAAAAAAAACTTTTCATATAAGGAGAAAGGAAAGTATGAAAAAAATTACTTTAATGCTTTGCGCTTGCGCAATGGCGTTCGCTGGACTTTTAGTGTCTTGTAACAACGGCACTGAAAAGTATGTTGATACAACAGAGGTATCTAATAACTACCTTTATAAGGTGACTGGATCAGTTTCTGTAAAAACTGCTGATGGTGCTATTGCAAAACCAGATACAACTTCTGATGTTTACACATTCACAAAAGCTACTGGTTCTGTTTCTTGGACAGACAATGAAACAAGCAAAGGTGATGTACCAACTTACACAATCAAAGCTACTGGTTTAGCAGATAAAGTTTATACAGAAGGTACAACTGAAACAAAAAGATATAACGTAGAAAAAAATGCTATTTCTTGGTCAGAAGGTACACTCTACAAGTTAGATGATGGCTACTATATTGACCTCGGTAGAAATAAAGACAGATTTGTAAAAGTAACTCTGGATGGTGAATTTGGAGATGACGAATTCAAACTTTCTTATGAATATACAATAGATAACCTCTTAGCTCCATCTACAACTGTTGTTGACAGTACAACATATTCTGGAACTCTTACATTTTCAAGCGTTGCTGAATAATCATTAAAAAGGAGAAGAACAATATGAAAAAAATCAATTTGATTCTTGGTGCCTGTGCAATTGCTGCAGCAGCACTTTTAGTTTCTTGTAACAATGGTACAAAAGACTATGTTAAGGTAAATACTATCTACAACAATTATACTTATAATGTAACAGGTAGTGTAACAAATACATCAAAGAGCGGAACTACAGCTGCTACTGATGTTACTGTAATAAAAGAGACCATCAAAACAGCGCTTGGAGATGTTAATTGGTCTGATGATAAAGTAAATGGCAGCAACTATGATAAATACTCAGTTACAATCTCTGGTGCAGCAAACTGGACAAGATCATATACAGCTGCTGGAGCAACAAGTGCTACAGAAACAAAGTGGAATGATGGTTTTGGTGTTGAGGGAACAGAAGTAAAACAGGAAAGAGTAGCCCTTCCATTTGGAAGATATTCTCCCGCTTTCATGACTCAGTTTAATAACATTTGGAATAGTAATACTAGAGACAATCCTTTGTCTTATTCTGATTATCAATCCCTGCCACTGGCGCTTTCTCTTTCTTCTAATTATGTTGATGATGCTACATATCAGGCAGACTCATCTTCTTATCCTAATTATAGTAGCGTGCTGGGTGGCATGAGCTATAATTTCTATGTTGAAGAACCATGCATCAATCCACTTGAATTAACATTCTATGAATTTGATGGTGATTACTACTATGAAATCAATGATGAGTATGTAAAGCTTCCTGAAGATGCATTCGACGGTGATTTCGGTGATGATGAGTTCACAATTAAGTTCTCAACAACAAATAATACCAGAAAGAATATGTCACAGGCTCAGAAGGATGATACTACTTATGTAGGTTCTTCCGAAACTGCAATTGAACTTACATTCAAGCTTGTAGAGGCTGAATAATTCTAAAAAAGGAGAAGAATAATATGAAAAAGATTAATTTGATTCTTTGTGCATGTGCTCTTGCAGGATCAGCATTCTTTGCATCTTGTAAAAATAACGCTCAGGAAATTAACTTTGTCACAAGCACTAGTTACGAAAACCGTTATACAATCTCTGGTACATATCAGACAGTTTCAGCTGATAATTATGTAAGCGAAGCAGGTGTAGCCAGCACAACAAACGAGACAAGAACAAACATTTACAACATTTCATCAGGTTATGCAAGAATTTATTGGACTGATAGTGAAGCTATAAAAGAAGGAAACTATACTACCTGGTATGGTGTTAACATTGGAAATGTTCGAGGAACACATCAGAGCAAAACTGATACAGGTTCTGTAGCAGGTACTCTTGCTCCAGCAAATCCAACAGAAGAATCAATTCCACTTTATTGGCTTCAATTCTATAAAATTGATGATGAGCTCTTCTATCGCACAAACGATGGTGAAGCTGTACAGGTAACTGTAAACGGCGATCTCGAAAGTGGCGAAGATTTCTCTATCGAATTTACTTACAAAGATACAAGCGATCATGCTGGTACAATTGCAGCTACTTCTAAAGAAGTAAACGAAACAACAACAACAACAACTTACAAGATTGATTTCAAAGCACAGTAAGTTAATCTGAGCCAAAACTCAGTTTGTTAAACAGCAAGGGCTGCCGGATAACCGGCAGCCCTTCTTTATTGTATAAATATAACTAAATAATCAGTCGCTAAACTCTATGCCTTTACAAAAACTTTTTCCTGCAGCTCCAGTACCTGCTTTAGTGAAAGTTCTTGTGCATCTGCAATTTCTTCTGGAGAAAGCTTTTTCATTTTCAGAAGATTTATTGCACCTTCAATAGCTTTTTCAGAGCGGCCTTTATTTATGCCTTCGGTAAATCCATCTTCGTGCCAGATTCTTCTTTGTTCTTCTTCACTAACTTCTTCTAAACACATTCCGATTACCTCCGCCCTGTGAATTTTGAAAAAACCTTCCAGAAGATTTTCTTTAATTGCTTGGTCAACAGCTTTTTCAATTGCCTCTTTGTTTTCTAATCCTGCTTTTTTGTTCGCAGCGATCATAGAAGCATACCTCACATAATGATACAACGGAATACAGCCTTTGTTAAGTGCGGTGTTATATAAACAACATTCTCTATAGTGTTGATTTCAAGCTCATCCGGATCTGTAAAAGAAGATTTTCCAACTTTTTTTAGAAGAAAAGTGTCAGAAATGAACAAAGTGAGTCTACTTTATATGAAAGTAAATGAACTGAAGGATGCTCAGCCCTTTTCTTTATTGGTTGGATTAGAACTTGTAATCCAATTTTTTTACACAAAATCATTTTTGTATGTTATATTATTTATGGAGCGCTGATATGAATAATTATACTGAAGAAGAAAGGTCTAAAGACTTTGAATTCTTCAAAGATATCAATCAAGATTTCTTCTCTAAAAATGGTCATAAATTCATTGGCATAAGAAATAGTCAGATAATTGCAAGTGCAGATGATATTCCGGATCTTGTAAAGAAAATGAATGAAAAATCTTATGAACTTGGATCGTATCTTTTACAGGAATGTACCGGAGATGAATCTGCTTATAAAACAAAAATAATGAAACTGTTAATGAAGGTAAACTAAGTGTAAAGCTTTTACCCACTGGAAAAACAACAATTGTAAACAAGCCAGCTGAAGTGGATGCTTAGATTTTTGTGATAAGTGATTTGGACGTAACGTGTTAATAGATGAAGGACTGCCCGGATGAAGTGCAGCCCTTATTTTTTTATGTAATTTTTTAATAAATATGTTATAATGTCCTTAGTCTGTACAAAAGTACAGCAATTGAAAGGTGGTATTATGAAAGAAACTGCTAAGAAACTACCAAGAAAATCAATGGGCGTTCAGAAGGCTGCTGCAAAAACCGGACTTTTAAGTGAAAAGAATCTCGCATATTGTGGATATAAGCTTGTTGGAAATAAGCTTATTCCAACAGGAAAGTATAATCCTGTTCCTTATGAGGGATTATAAGGTTTAATGTACACCGTAAAAGATAATCTAATATTCGGTTTTCATGGCTGTGATGAAACCCTTTGTAACCAGTTAGTAAATGGTGATATTCATCTGGATTACAGTGATAATGTATATGACTGGCTTGGAAAGGGCATGTATTTCTGGGAAAATGATCCGGAAAGAGCTATGCAATGGGCAGAAACAGCTAAAAAATATCCTCAAAATCATAAACAAAAAATAACTAAGCCAGCTGTTGTCGGGGCAGTTATTTGTTTAGGAAAATGCCTGGATTTTATGGAAATCGCAAATCTTCAAAAGCTAAAAGCAATTTATGATGATTTGGTTTCTCAAGGAATTGATTTGCCTGAAAACACCGGCAAAGATTTTTATAAACGTAAATTGGATTGTTTTTTAATTAACTCCCTGGTAGCTCAGGAAAAAGCTGCCGGAAACGAATACGATTCTGTTCGTGGAGTTTTCTTTGAAGGTAATGAATTATACAAAAATGCCGGCTTTCGTGAAAAAAATCATATACAAATAGCCGTAATTAATCCAAACTGTATCAAAGGTTATTTCAAAGTAAGATCCGTAAACACATCATTTCCAGAAGTATAAATTCAAGAATAACATACTATATTTCAGTAGCTGCAAAAGCAGATAGAAGTGAATGCAAATTTACTTACCCTAGAGTTAGTAATATTACATAATACGTAGATTAACAACTGACAACAAAGGGCTGCCCATCCGGGCAGCCCTTTGTTGTGAATTACGCTCTAGTTAGATTAGAGTGATTCAGATGCTTTAAGAACGATTGTGTAAGTTGTGGTTGTTGTTCTGATATATTTGTCCTTAGCATCTTTTGTCTTAATACCAGATCTATCCTGTACTACAACATCTGTAAAGCTGATTGTTGTATCTTTTTCGAGGTCACCAGAAACCAAGTTGATGTTTCCGCTGGCGCCCTTGATATAATACTTGTCATCCTGCTTGTAGAAAGTCCAAGTTTTGGTATTTGCTTCTGTGATTCCTTCATTGTTAGTGTTTGTATCAACTTCTGCAGAAAAATCTCCATCGTTTGTTTTTGACTTGCCTTTTCCTTCTACATTCTTGTTGATTTTCAATGAATAACTTGTAAATCCATCTACTACTTCAGAATCTTTCCAAGAGATTGTTGCAGAATTCTTTGCAGATTTAGTATCGGCAGTAAATACACCTGTAGTTGTAATATCATTATGAGTTACAGCATTTCCAGAAGCATCAGTTTCTGCGTCAGAAACTTTTACTACCTCTGTAAAGCTTACAAGGTCATAAGTATTTTCATAGTTCTCATATGTTACATCTACATATGTTTTTGCGCCGTTATCACAAGATGCAAAGAAAGCAGTGCAGGCAATTGCGGCTGCACAAAGCACTAAATTAATCTTTTTCATAATTTCTTTCTCCTTTTAGATTATTCTTCACCAACAAGAGTGAATGTGAGGTCATAAGTTGCAGATGTGTTATTTACAGCATTTGCATCTTTCTGTGCCTGAGTCATACGTCCATCATAAGCTGCACTTGAGTACTTGAATGTAAATTCATCATCTCCTATGTAACCATCAAATGCATCATCGGCACTTACCCATGCAGAATCTGCGAGTACATAGTAATCTCCGTCAATTTCACCGAATTCCGGAATTGAAAGAGCAGGAAGGCTATTAGCAGAAGGATCATTTGTGTTTGTATTATCAAGAACATATTCAGTAGCTGTACCTGTTGCAAGAGTGTTTTTATTATATACGGAAATTTCTCCACCATAGATAAAGATATTATAAGAATTCAGATTGCTTTCCCAAACTTCATTTGTTCCTTCTGAAATATAATCATAAGATCTTTGATATCCATCATTCCAATTAGTTGAACCTGCAAATGCATCCTTAATTGTGTAAGTAATTTCCTGAGTATCTACAGCTGTAGTTGTACCTGATTTTTTTGTCATTGTTACTGTACCATTTACTTTGTAGATATAACGAGTTTCTGTATTAGTAACATCAATCTTTTCTACATTACCATTCTTACAAGAAACCATAAGACCTGTCAGTGCAACTGCACAGGCACAAAGAATCAAATTGATTTTTTTCATAATGTCTTTCTCCTTTTAATTATTCAGCGTCTACAGCTTTAAAAACGATTTCACCAGAGAATGTTGTTTTATCTGTTGCGCTTTCTGTGCTGTCATCTTTTACGAATGTGAACTTTAATGTATAATCTTCACCATCGAATTCTGGAGCTGATTCAAGTTTAATTGTATCAAATGATACACTGGAACCTTTAAGAGAATTATAGATATTATCCCAGCAAGATAAATAGTAACCATCATCAAGTTTATAAATACTAAAACCTTTACCATATGAATAATTATAAGTTTTTACAGCAGCTGCAGTACCATTTGTTACAGATCTATCACCTTTACCATCAAAGTTAATATATCCATAATAAACATTATCTTTATTCTGGTCTCTGCTATCTTTAATACTATTACTGATTCCACCTGTTCCCTTTGCAAGGGTATATACAGTAGTCTGTGTTGTTGTACTGTCCTCGAATTTCTCTGTTACAGTTCCACTGATGGCATATGCATAGTAGCTGCCACCTTTTGTTCCATCAATCCATTTCTCAGTGCCATTGCTACATGACACCAGAAGTCCAGCGAACGCCATTGCGCAAGCGCAAAGCATTAAAGTAATTTTTTTCATACTTTCCTTTCTCCTTATATGAAAAGTTTTTTATTCGATTTAAATGACC
>NZ_ATWV01000024.1 GCF_000421345.1 Treponema bryantii NK4A124 | reverse complement strand
GCCTGAGCAAAATCGGCATTGTATTCAAACTTTGTCTTTGTTACAGAGGTTTCATGTTCTATCATTCCTCTTTTTTTCTCCCTTTGAATACTTCGCCGGCTTTTATGGAAAATAGCAGCAAGTTCACCTGTGTCAGTTATCCGAGGAAAGAGATTTGTTCCCTTTAGATAAAACTCAAGAACAAGTCTTTCTTCGTATTTAAAATGGGTGAACTTTTTTTTCTTTTCTGCTATTGTTTTCATAGGTTTCTTTCCTCCGTTATTGTTTTTGTGTGGTAACAAAATTATAACAGTTCAAAGAAACCTTTTCTTTTATTTTGACGACATTATATTTTACTGCTTACATTTTTGTTATTGTCTATGACAATATTTGCTATTTTGTCAAAGGTGGGTTATAATTTTAAAGATACTTTAAATTGTTGTTTAATAAAGGAGTTTACAGCATGAACAGCAAGCAAAAACTTTCCGACATAGTTTTCAGTAAAAAACTGTTTATTATCTACTTGTGTACATATTTTGTACCATTTTTCTGCAGCTGGCTGGCTTTCATTTATCTGAAGTTATTTAGCCCCGCAGATACCTTAAAAGGAATGGCTTCTGCAACAGGCCTATTTGGAAGTATAGGTATTATTACTTTTGTTCTTACCTGGTGGTTTTCTCAGAAAAAACGTTTTGAAAAATTTAATCCAGATGATCCTGCATCGGTAAAAAAAATTAATAAGCTTGCAAAAAGCTTTCAGAACATTACTCTTGCAACGGCAATTGCCAATGGAGCAGTTTGTGCGGCCCTGGTACAGTTTTCATTCGGAATGAAGGGTGTTGTAGTTGATACAGCCCCTCTTTATACAACCTGTGTTGGTAACGTAATTGTTATTTCGGCAACTTTCTATATTCGTTTTCTTCAGACTTTGGAAGAGTCTCTTTATTCAGTTCCTTACAGTAAAGAGTTTAAGGGTCTTTCTTTGATTATGAGAAGCGGCCTTATCAGCGGCTTTACTTCAATCGGAACTCTTATGATTACAGTAACACCGGTTTTTGTAACTAATCTTTCAGATCTTCCGGTTTCAACTTTAATCTGGCATTATGTTTTCCCGGAAGGAATTATTGGTGCAACCTTTATTGTTATCTGTAGTTTGCTGCAGGCAAGAGGTATGAGCGGACGTGTAAAAATGATTACAGATTTTACCCGTCAGGTTGCGGCAAATGATTATACAGGTAAGTCACTTCTGGTAGAAAGCCGTGATGAATTTGGTCTTCTTATTAATGACTTGAATTCATTTAAAGATACAACTCAGAGCCTGCTTAAAGATATTGATAAATCAGTTTCTGTTGCGGCAAATACAGCAGATGATGTAAGCACCAGCATGACAGAAACTTCTTCTGCCATAGAAGAAATTATGGCAAATATTAACAGTGTAAAAGCCCGTGTTGAAAATCAGGCAGCAGGTGTAAACAACAGTGATCAGACAATTCAGAACATGATTTTGAAAATCAATGAGCTGAATGAAAGTGTACAATCACAGGTTAATGGAGTTTCAACCTCTTCAAGTGCAGTTGAAGAAATGGTAGCAAATATTCGTTCAGTAACTCAGATTCTTGAGAACAACACTGCTACAGTTCAGAAGCTTGGAGCAGAATCGGAAAATGGTCGTAAGCAGATTCATGAGGCTGCAAAGCTTGCAAATATAATTCTTGATAAATCAGCTGGACTTGTTGAGGCATCTTCTGTTGTTCAGAGTATTGCTTCTCAGACAAACCTTCTTGCTATGAACGCTGCTATTGAGGCGGCTCATGCAGGAGATGCAGGTAAGGGATTTGCGGTAGTTGCCGGAGAAATTCGTAAGCTGGCTGAACAGTCAAATGAACAGGGTAAAAAGATTAATACTCAGCTGAGTGAGCTTCAGGAAATAATTGAAAATGTTTCTAATAATACAAAGTCTGTACAGAATCAGTTTGAAGTAATTTTTGATCTTACAAACAAGGTTCAGGAACAGGAAACTGTTATTAAGAATGCAATGGATGAACAGAATGAAGGAAGTACACAGGTTCTCCAGTCTATCAGTGAGATCCAGACTTCAACAGACATTGTAAGAAGTAACTCAGCAATTCTTCTTGATGGTGGAAAACAGATTGGACAGGAAATGAATAACCTGGCAAATGTTACCCGCGAAATAAATGATTCTATGAATGAGATGGCTGCAGGTTCCGGACAGATTACAAAGGCCGTTGAATTATGTATGAATCTTACAAGTGATAACCAGAAAAACTTCAGTTCGTTGAGAGCAGAAGTTGGAAAGTTTAAGATTTAGAATTATTAAATAGATTGCTTCGTCACTGCGTTCCTCGCAATGACGTGAGAACAAAAAAAGGAGTGTCTTGCGATGACACTCCTTTTTTTTGGCTTGTTTTATTTACATTACAACTTCAACTGTAATCTCTTTGATTTTTCCATTGCGGGCAAAGAGGTCTGCAGTTTCTGCTGCGGTAAGGGTAGAACCTTCACGGCGTTTTCCGTTTACAGTAATTGCCGAACTATCGTTAGTTAGTTTATATACTACCGGAGTTCCGCACCATGTAAAGCACAAGGTTCCTGCAGCCTTTCCTTCTGTAAAGAATTCTGACTTCTTTAGGATTACCGGTTTAAAGCTTGCACAGCCATCGACAATATCAAGTCCGAGTTCGCCCCAGCGGGTAAGAACTTCTTCTTTTACCTGACCGGTCATACCAGGCTGTTTTGCTCCCTGCTGGAATGGAGTATGAGAATAAGGATCTGCAGGGAAGGCACCGTATACTTCAGCTTCCTTATTAAATCCAATACCGGCGCGTACTTCGTAATAAGCCTCACATAGCTCTTTAACCAGATTGGCAGAAGCACCCTCTTTTACAGCAGCTAAAGTGTTTTCCTGAGCGGCCAGCAGCAACTTAGAAACCATATGCCAGTAAATACTTCCAAGTCCTTCGTAAGCATAGAAGGTTCCACTTCGTCCTGTAAAGCTCTGGTGGTTGAAGGTCTTTTCGTAAAGGGCTTCGAGAGCAGCAAGCTCTTTTGCCTTTGGCTTCTGGCTTGCCGGCAGCTTTTCACAGAATTCACGCAGGAAGCGTACATTGCGGAACTCACCATTGAAGTGATATTTTCCATTGCAGTCCACAGTAAGAATTGAATCACCTGTTTTAGCTATAAGGCCTCTAAGGTCTTCAACTTCTACGCTCTTAATTACATTTTTAGCTTCAAAATCAGCGAGCTCTTTGTTAGGGTAGAGCATATAAGAATTCTGACGTGGTTCATACATGCGGCTCTTGCGAAGTGCCTTGAGAACTTCAAGAGCTTCTTTTGCATCGAGAAGACCGCTTGAAAGAACAGCAACCTGTCCTTCGAGCATTTCCTGAAGGTATTCGATTTCCATTTTTCCGCCGAGGCCTTCCTTATCAAAACCTGTAATCTTCATTGTGTTATAGGCATGATAAAGTCCGTCTTTTCGGTGATTCAATTCGATTGTTGTTTTGATATGTTCAAGGATTGAATTAAGGGTTGCAAGAATATCTGCTTTTTTAAGAGTCTTTTCTGAAGTGCCGTATCCCTTCTTGTAAAGAGAGTTTCTTTCTTTTTCAAAAAGTTTTCCTTCTGTATCTGCAAACGCTTTTCTTGCGGCTGCATTTGTTGCAGCCTTTTTAGCTGAAGTTTCTGTATAAAGTTTTCCCAGTTCCTTAAAGCAGTCTGCAACAGCAGATGGAAGTTCAAATTTTTCTGCATCAGAAGCTTCAAAAATATTGATAAGGAATTTTACAAAGCGGTGCAGGTAATAAAGAGTTACCATTGAAAGTCCGTAGCCTGCAAGAGCGTTGTTAGCATCGTTCCATTCCGGGCGCTGAGTGTTGAGCCAGATTCCGCCACCAGGTATGAAGTTTGCCATCTTGGCAATTACAACCTGAAGCAGCTTTGTTGCGAGAGTTACCATTGCAACATCACCCTGGCCTGCGTTTCCTGAATCAGTTACAAGCTTTGCATCTGAGCCAGCATTTGCCGCAATGCTCTTAAGCTTTGTGCTGAGCTCACGGTCAAAGGCGATTGTATTTCTTGGATCATTTACAATGTCTTTATAAGAATTGATTCTGTAAGGAACATTTGAGCTTGCGTAGATTTTTTCGCCAAGCTCGCTTACAAGCTGATTTTTGTTGAGCTTTGCATAAACTTCGAGCAGCTTCTGAAGATAGATAACCTGATGGTCGCCCCAGTAACCAATCTGTGCCCATGGATTATCAGGTTCAGGAATTTCCCAATCGATTCCTTCGCGGGAAATGCGGTAAGGGTTGAAGCCTTCGATTGTCATGGCGTTAAGGAATTTTGCAGTCATGTTTTTGATGTACTGTGGATATGACCAGGCAAGAGCTTCCCAGTTCTGGAAGATGTCGCGCCAGTTTCCTTCGTAGTTCAAAATAGGGTTTCCATTGTCGTCGCGCAGGTGAATGTTAAAGCGGTTCCATGGACGGCTTGGGTCACCGTGGCGGCGGCTGAAGGTAAGAGGCATGTATTCGTAGAAGAGTCGGCTAAGCTGTGGGTTCATAAGCTTTTGAACAGGAGCTTCGAGTTCACCGTAATTTACAAAGCCGTCTTTATCTGCGCTGGCAGCAGCCTTAGCAGTTACTTTTTCAGCAGTCTTTACAAGTGCCTTATTGCGCTGGCCTACAAATTTTACAAAGTCTGAAAGGTTGATTTTTCCTCCGTTTGCAAAGAAACCACCGCGCATAATATTGAACATAACGTTCTCTGAATGGTGTACACAGGTCATTGTTTCTGCTGTCTGCTGGAAACCGTCTGCCTCTGCGATGTATGTTTCCATCAATTTTTTACCGTCGGCAATATCAGCTTCGAGGGCTTTAGTGAGGGCAGAGCGGTCTTTAAGTTCTTTTTTGAGGAGAGCAATTTTTGCGGCGTCAAGACGTGTGTCGAATACCTGGTACCAGCGGATTGCTTCGCCTTCGGCTCGCAATGACGAAGAAGCAGCAGGCAATGACACTTCCTTACAAATATATGCTGCAGGTCTTTTTCCTTTTACAACATTCATTGCTGTAACATTGCCGGAATCGGCAAACTCGATAGGTGCTTCAGGATTCAGGAAAAGCTGATCATCAGTATTGAACCAGCTTACGTTTGCAAAAAGGCCTTCGCTTGGTTCTGCTTTATCAGTTACGATAGAAGAAACTGCAAAAAGTGCAAGGCGGCTTTCTGAGTCTAAATCAGTTTTTTTATAAGCATCGAGGAGTACGCTGTTGTTGTTTTGGAAGTCTGCAGTTACGCAGGCAGGTAAAATGTTGCGGCAGCCGTCGAGCACTTTTACGCTTACAGCATTATTTGAAAGATTTGTAATTACGCTCTTTTTTACCAGGCCGTATTTTGGAGAAGAAGTCCAGCCATAGCGGAAGGCAAGCTTCAAATCATCATTTATTTCTTCAAACCAAACTTCTGTTCCGGCTGCATTTTTATAGATGTTGCGGCTGATATTTTTTTCAGCAAGACGTCGGAGAGCAGGACTTGCACTGAGACTTGCAAATGGTTCCCACAAAACGGCCTTGTCACCTTCTCCTACGCGGATTGCGGTGTATGAGCCGGTGTAGCTTTTAGCATCACTAACTTTATCTGCTGTGTAATAAGGAAAAACAGCATGATCACAGTCAATGCGACCAGCAGTAATTCCGCCCTGAGACCAGCAGAAATTCCATATATCAGATGCAGAGGTGATTGTCATAAAGAAATCATCCATGCAATCATAATTTTCAATTTTGTAAAACTGTTCGTTTTCTCCAGCCAGGTTTGTAAAATAGCCCTTTGCTTTTTTCATTCTAAATCCTCCAGAACTAATTCTAATAAAACCCGCAGGCAGTACGCAAAAAGCGTACTAACCCGCAGGTCAATAAAAAAAACTTCTTACTAACGTAAAACTAAACCACAATTTTTCATAAATCAATAAGAAGGTGTTCAAAATTCGGTTAAAAACCGAAATATTTACACCTTTATGAAAATTTACAAACTTTTCAGATAAGCCTTGCGAGTTTATACTCCAAACTGTAAGCGAGGTACTGTCATGAAAAAGAAAAACAATGAATTGCCAGTAATTCCAAAGAAAAGTTTCTTAGTAAGACTGCACGAAGAAAAATACCTGCAGTTTATGGCTATTCTTGGAATCATTTGGATGCTCATTTTTAATTACATCCCTATGTATGGAATTCTTATTGCCTTTAAGAAAAACTTTTTTATTACAACTCCATTGTTCAGCAAAAAGTTTTTCACAACACCATGGGCAACAAACGGCGGTTTTCAGCACTTTTTGAACTTCTTCAAAGATGAAGAATTTTTCAATGTAATGGCTAACACTTTGGGAATCAGTATTCTTAAATTGATTTTCAACTTTACTCTTCCGATTGTTTTTGCACTTCTTTTGAACGAAGTCAGAAACATGAGATTCAAGAAAGCTGTTCAGACTATTACTTATATGCCACACTTCCTTTCATGGGTTGTTCTTGGCGGTATTCTTACTACCTGGCTTGGTGAAGGCGGACTTTTCAACGAACTTCTTATTAAGATGGGATTGTTGAAAGAAGGAGTTGCCTTCCTTGCTTATCCTAAGTATTTCTGGGCTATTACAGTTCTTTCAGATTTGTGGAAGGAACTTGGCTGGTCTGCAATTATTTACCTTGCTGCAATTTCCGGAATTGATCAGGAAATGTATGAAGCTGCAAAGGTTGACGGTGCAAGCCGCTGGAAGCAGATCTGGACAATTACCCTTCCTTCTATTGCACCTACAGTAACAATTATGTTCATTCTTGCTGTTGGTGGTCTTTTGAATACAAACTTCGATCAGATTTTGGTTTTGAATAATCCTTTGAATGCACCACGCAGTAACGTACTTGATATCTATGTTTACCAGACTGCTATGCGAGGTATGAGATATTCATATGCTTCGGCTATCGGTTTGTTTAAGTCGGTAATTGCATTCATCCTGTTGTTCATTGCAAATCAGGTTACCAAGAAGCTGAACGACACATCGTTGTTCTAAGAGGCTGGAGGATTTAGATTATGGCACATTCAAAATTAAATAGAATTACAACTGGAGACATTATCATCGGAGCAATTATGGTATTGCTTTGCTTTGCAGCTCTCTATCCGGTATGGTACACAATCATCATTTCTTTCAATGATTCAAATGATGCACTTCGTGGTGGTATTTACTGGTTCCCTAGAAAGTTTAGTCTCCAGAGTTATAAAACTGTTTTCCAGGATAAAACAATTATCCGAGCTTTTATGATTACAGTTTTGAGAACTGTTATAGGTACAGTTACAAGCGTTTTCTTCACAGCAATGGTTGGATACGCTTTCTCTAAAAAGCACATTATGGGAAATAAGGTTTATACAATCATCGGAACAATCACAATGTTCTTTGGTGGCGGTTTGATTCCTTACTTCATTACGTTGAAGAACCTTGGTCTTTACGACAACTTCCTGGTTTATATCATTCCAAGCTTGTTCAACTTTTATAACATGATAATCTTCATGTCTTTCTTCCGCGGCCTTCCTGCAGGACTCGAAGAATCTGCAAAACTCGACGGTGCAAACGACATGCTGATTTTTATAAAAATTATACTCCCTTTATCTATGCCGGTAATTGCAACAATTGCTTTGTTCAACGGAGTAGGTCACTGGAACGATTACTTTGCCGGAGTTATGTACATCAACAAATCAGAATTACAGCCGATTCAGACTTATCTCTATCGCGTTGTAGCCAGTGCTTCTGCTTCTAAGGCAGTTGTTGCAATGCCTGCCGGCGTTTCTGCTCAGCAGGTTAGCTCACAGTCGGTTCGTCTTGCAACCATGGTTGTAACAACCTTCCCGATTATGTGTGTATATCCATTCCTGCAGAAATACTTTGTAAAGGGAATGTTGATTGGTTCGATTAAGGGTTAATAGATTGTCGGGTCAAGCCCGACAATGACACGACTTTGATAATATTTATAGGAGGAAATAAATATGAAAAAATTCAAGGTAGTAGCATTAGGTTTTGCTATGGTTGCTGCAATGTCACTCGTTGGCTGCAGCAAGAAAGAAGCTGCCCCAAAAGCAGAAGCAAAGAAATCTGCTGAAGTAGCTGGCTGGAAAGCAAATGCAGACAAGCCAATTAAGTTTGACTGGTACATTAACTTCAGCTGGTTTGCTCGCCATTGGGGAGACTCAAAGGTTTCTAAGTACATCACACAGAAAACTGGTGTAGATGTAAACTTCATTGTTCCTGCTGGAAATGAAGCAGAAAAATTGAATGCTATGATCGCTGGTGACGCTCTTCCAGATCTCATTACTTTGGGATGGTGGGAAGGTCAGATTCCTATGATGATTGATGCAGATCTTCTGTATTCACTCGATGAACTCGCAGACAAGTATGATCCATACTTCTGGAAGGTTACAGACCCTGTAAAGGTAGGCTGGTACCGCCAGGCTGATGGACACATCTATGGATATCCAAACGCATCTTATACTTCAACAGACTACGAAAAGTATCAGGGTAAACTTACTTCAAACGAAACTTTCCTTGTTCGTAAAGATATGTACGAAGCTCTCGGAAGCCCAGACATGACAACTCCAGAGGGATTCCTCAACGCACTCCGCGCTGCAAAGGCTAAGTTCCCAACTGTAAACGGACAGTCACTTATCCCATTCGGAACAAACGAATTCGGTGATACAGGATGTTCACAGCTCCAGGGTTACCTTGCACACTTCCTTGCAATTGCTCCAGAAAAAGATGGTAAATTCGTAAATGCAGACCTCGGTCTTACAGATGATCCAGAGTATCTCCGCTGGATGAAAATGTTCCGCCAGGCTCACGAAGAAGGTCTCTTTGCTACAGACGTATTCGTAGACAAGAGAAGCCAGATTGAAGAGAAAGCAGCTCAGGGCCGCTACTTCTGTCTCCTTTACCAGAACTGGGATATGCAGGCTCCACAGAACGCTCTTTATGCACGTGATCCAAACTCTATCTACATTGCTGTAGATGGTCCAAAGAACTCTAAGGGTGATGATCCAGTTCTCGCTGGTGGCGGTATTGCAGGTTGGACAGTAACTTTGATTTCAAAGAACTGTAAAGATCCAGCTCGTGCTATTCAGTTCCTTTCTTACCTTATTTCAGAAGAAGGTCAGATGGATACAAACTTCGGTATCGAAGGTGAAACATACACAATCGAAAACGGAGTTCCAAAGCTTACACCAGAAGTTGCTGAACTTGATAAGACAGATAAGAACAAGCAGGAAACAGACATTGGTGTTCAGTATACATACTGGATGCTTATGGATACAGCTTGGCAGGCACAGTTTGGTGCAGACTATGCTCCATCTCTTGCACAGCCACAGCTCTGGACACGTCCATACGTACACTCATATGCAGCATACGACGGACTTACACTTCCAGTTGGTTCAGATGAACAGCTTATTTACGAAGACATCCAGCGCCGTTGGGGTAAGGTTCTTCCACAGTTGATTCGTGCAGGTTCAGAAGCTGAGTTCGACAAGATCGTTGCTGAGTTCAACCAGTATAAGAAAGACAAGGGAATCGATAAGGTTATCGATGCTCAGACTGTATTGATGAACGCTAACAAGAAGAAGCTTGGTATGTAAGTAAGGAGGGGGAAGTCTCCCCCTGCGGCGGCACGATGTTGCCGCCTACCCTCTCTGCGGGGGACACCCCCGCAACGCCCAACATCATCAACTTAAGGAACCTACTATTTAAAAATTCTAAAATCTATTAGAATTTCTGTATGGGTGGAAAAAGTATAACAAGATTTAACAGAA
>NZ_ATWV01000023.1 GCF_000421345.1 Treponema bryantii NK4A124 | reverse complement strand
GCGTTAGTTGTTATGATTAAATAATCCGAGAAAAAGTTGTACTCTGAGTTGACGGACTTGGAGAGCCGGTGGAAGGCAGGCATTGCCTAGGGAGATTAAAAAACTCGTGCGTTAGTTTTGTCAAAGCCGGCCATCGTATAACAAAGAGCGGCCTGGGGCAGGACCCCCAGTACCGCGAATAGGAGAACGGTGTTCAACGCACTCGGATTGCTCTCCAGTCCTCATTTTATATCAAAGGAGGACACTTATGGAAGTGGCAGGAAACGCAGCAGGATTAGACTTGGGGAAGAAGACCTATGAGATGTGTCTTATAGGTCCCAACGGAAAGGTAACAAGAACAGGCGGAAAAACTGATTTTGAAGGCTTAGATAATCTGTGTAAAAAACTGAACAAAGATGATGTCGTTGCCATCGAAGCCTGTAATCTAGCTTTTAGAATTGAACGCATAATCAGAAACAAAGTTGGTTGCCGAGTAATAATTCTAAATCCAGGTAGACTTGCTATAATCTTTATGAGTACAAGAAAAACTGATAAAGAGGATTCTATGAAGCTGGCAAAATATTTGCGAAGCCATGATGAAAATGAGATGCCGATTGTTACACCTCCAAGTGACGAAGAATGGGCAAGAAGAAAACTCTTGAGCGAATATCGTTCTTTAAAATCACTAAGAACAAAAGAAATAAACCGTCTGCACGCAATCTTTGAGCACAACGGTTATACACAGTTTAAGCGAAAAGATATGTGTGTGCCTAAAAATAGAGATAATATTCTTCCCCTTCTCAAAGGGTATGAAAAAGAGGAAGCAGAAAGACTTGTAGAACGACTTATTCTGATAGAAAAGCAACTAGAGTTGCTGAATCAGAAAATAAATGAAGAGACAAAGTCAGATGAGAAAGTCCAGCGGCTTATGACAGTTCCTGGAGTAGGACCTATAACAGCTTTGTCTTATGTAGCTTATATTGGTGATGTAAACAGATTTGAAAATGCACATCAAGTAAGCAATTTTATAGGATTTGTTCCAAAAGTAGATCGGTCGTGTACGATAAACCGATTGGGACATATAACGAAACAGGGAAATCCGATTTTAAGATCTTTACTGGTACAAGCAGCGTGGTCAGCTACGCGGTCAAAATCAGGCGGAGCCTTAAAAGATAAATATAATTACATGGCAGTTACACGTGGTATTGGAAAAGGAAAATCTATAGTTACTGTTGCCAGAAAAATGGGGGAACTTCTTTATACACTTTTGAAAAATAATCAGGTTTATGAGCCTAGAATATCAATAACTCCTGATGCATACATTTCAAAACTTGCTGAAGAAGCTCTAATTTCGTGAAAAAGAGGGCTGGAGAATAAAAGAATCATAATTCTTTGTTGACAAAAATCATAGGAGGGCATGGAGCAGCAGGAGCAGGCGAAGCCTGCGAGTGGCCACCTAGGGAGCGGCGGCTGAAAGGCGACGCTCCTCGGGGAACGCCCAGATAAAAATCCTAAGCCTTCTTCTTCACCGGAAGACAAATCTCGCAAACGTAATCTGTAGCAGACGAATCGCCGGGAAGATAATTTTCAATATCGTAGTCCAGGATGCGTTCGTAGTCGGCAGAAGGAAGCCACTCCTTGTAAATCTTATCCCAACCTTCGCTGATAGCCTCGCCCGCAGGACCAACGCATTTGAAAACCGCCCAGGTATAAGCCGGAATGTGAATAATCTCAAAGCCCTCGGGAATCTTGCCGGCATTCACAGATCCATCTGCGGCCACCAGCCCTTCAATCTCACTCGCACGGCAGCCAATTCCATACTTAAAAACATCGCTCTTATCTGCAAGCCCGCCCGGCCCGCTACCCTGCGCACAAACTCCAAGATAACCCGGAATCTTTTTCGTGGTCTCATTAGAAAAATACTCGTCCCAAAAAACCGGGATCTCGTTGTCGCTTGTCTCAGCGTGAAAATCCTTAGCGTGGACTAACAAATCCAGCTCATCCCATTTTTCGATTTTGTACTCCATAATCGTTCCTCCATCAATCGTGATTCGGACATTGTAACGGTTCATAGATTTGAGCGGGCTACCCTTACGCACCTGCATGGGAGAAAATCCGTGGAAGCGGGAAAAAGCCTTGGTAAAGCTCTCGGGCGTTTCGTATCCATATTTCAATGCAAGGTCGATTATTTTGCTGCTGCCATCCGCAAGCTCAAGCCCAGCCAGAGTAAGGCGCCTGTTTCGAATATACTCCGCCGGCGTAATCCCAGTCATAATCGTAAAAGCATGATGAAAATGGAAAGCCGAAATGTTGACACTCCGAGCCACCTCCAGAAGCCCAATCTCCTCCGTCAGATTTTTTTCCATAAATTCAATCGCGTCATTGATAACCTTAATCCACTCCATTTTTCCGTCCTTATGATTTGAAGTATAAATCCGACCGCCAAATATTTCCTGTCATTTCTTGCGAAGTTTTGTCTTTTTTATTTTGGAGGAGGGGGAAGTCTCCCCCTGCGCTCCAGCCCGCTCCGCGGTCTTACGCTACCCCTTCTAGCGGGAGACACCCCCGCAACGCCCCCGGCTAATTCCCCGTGAGTTTTCGAATAAAACTCAATAGTGAGCGAAGCAAACGTACAACGCCCCGTTTTAATTACGCTTATCTAACTAACGTTAGTTAGTAAATTTTCTTCACTTTCAAAGAACTTAATCAACTGGTCTAATCACTTTTGTAAGTTTCCAGCTGTCCGCCCAGCAAATTATAAAAACCGAAGCGGGCATAAAAGTCCTTTAAGCTTTCATCATAAAGAACAGAAATCATATAAATACCTGCATTTTTCAAATACTCAATCATCTTATTCATAAGTTCACTACCAAGCCCCTTACCCTGAAAATCCGGATGAACCATTAAATTCTGAATATATGCATCTGTAACTCCATTTGAAACGCTGTCTACAAATCCGATAAGCTTCTGATTCTCTTCTTCATAAACAGCAATGTGATAATAAGACTTCAGTCTGGGATCCGCCATTTCCTTTTCCATTCTGTTCCAGCCAACTGACTGCCGTAAATTGCAAATCTCTTGTACATTAACTCTTTCATTATATTTGAAAATCATTTATACACCTCTGAATACTTATCTGACATGGGCTTTATATTCCTTTAATGCAAAATATTCTCTTCGATACAAACCAAAATCGGCAATGTTTGTTTTATGATAATCTTCGTAACGACCAAAAATATCCAGAGCTTCTTCCATCGTAAGCCACTTAAAAGTACAGCCGGCCTCTTTTTCTGCTTTGGTAAGATTTATGCAGCCGGTGTCTTTTATCAGTTCGCAAACAAAATAATGATTGATATGGTTCCAGTCTAAAAAGAGTTCTCCAATTTCCAGATATTCTTCTTTTGCCCGAACCTGCATTCCGGTTTCTTCCAGAAGTTCCCGCTCACAACACTGCTCATAAGTTTCGCCATCTTCAAGGCCACCACCAGGAATAATATACTTGTTATTATTTTCTTCATAACCTAAAAGAACCTTGCCCTCATGCACAACAATTCCACGGCAGGCATGTCGCAGGTGTTTTACAACCCCAAGAAAATCATCATTTTTTAATTCAAGCTTTTTCATTTTTTTTATCCTTATTTTTTATATTATCTGATTCGTTAAACCTTCCTGCAGCAAAACATTCCATATTCTTTTGGAACATTCAAAACCCCATTCACTACAAACTTCCCAAGCACCTCGCGGATTTCTTCCCTTGGCACAGAGCTCAAGCTTGTCATGCTGGAAAGCGAATAAATATATTCAATTAAATCATCAAGGTTTGTTACTGCGAGAGAATCTTCATAATCAAGCTTCTGGACTTCAGAAAAGAAAGACTCAAGAATTTCTTTTCCATTCTGCAGGGTGAAATTTTTATTAGCATTATCTTCAACGCCATAAGCATTTAGTGCCTTGCAAAGAAATTCCATAATTCCGTACTCACCGAAAGTTGCACAATAAAAGGCCCCACCCTTTTTCAAAACCCGGCGAACCTCAGACAGTCCGCGATTCATATCCGGCACATGATAGAGCATCATATTTGCAATCACGACGTCAAAAGTTTCATCATCAAAAGGAATATTCTGAGTATCAATCACGCGATATTCAAGACCCGCCCTTTCGCCAAGATTTGCTTTTGCATTTTCCAGCATGCCTTCAGAAAAATCAGAAAGAACAAGCCTGTCACAAGCCTTGATTAAATCCTCGTGACCTTTCCACATATCGCCGGTTCCGCAGCCGAGTTCAAGAACCTTCATTCCCTGCGAAATTTTATAATTCGAAAAAATCCAGTTACCGAAGCCCATTTTATTTGTGGAATATTTTTGATGAATCGAAATACGGGTATTCAGATTTCCCGCGCTGGCATACTGCTCTTTTACATCTTTCTGATTATTAATTGTGCTCATTTTTTACTCCCACATACATTGCGTGCCCGCACATTTCGATTATTGATTTATCTTCCGCAGTTGAATCAATTAAGTCCAGGATTTTTGAAAAGACATTTTTATTTTTGAATTTGAAAATCACATCTTCTTTTTCGTAACCAAAACCACGGATAGAACGCAGCAGGATTTTTTCAAAACCGTTTGCAGAAAAGAGATTTTCAATTTCTTCTGAGGCTGGATAGTAGCCTTCCTGAAAACCTTTGTCTGAAAGATTCTTAAACTTACCGGATTCAAAACATTCTTCCAGAGTATTGATATCAACCTGCTCAGGACTCCAGCAGAATCTTTGAACAAGTGCAATGCTGCCAGACAGATGTGGAATAAAACTTGCAAAAACTTTTCCACCTTTTTTAAGAACGCGACTAACTTCGCTTATACATTTTTCGCACTCGGCTTTTTCTGTAAGATGATAAAGAGGTCCAAAAAGCAAAACTACATCAAAAGACTGGTCCTTGTAACAGCTAAGGTCAGTTGCATTAACCTGATCACATGAAATCAGATTCTGAACACCATCTTCTTCCTTCTGTTTATTAGCCTGCGCTAACAAAGTTTCTGAAAGATCTGCAAGAGTCACCTTGTATCCTTTTTTAGCTAGTGGGAAAGAATAAACTCCAGCCCCGCCACCAAGGTCAAGAAGCGAAACTCCGTCCACAGAGTTAGCTCCAGCAGCCCCATTGGCCACAGCACCCTCAGGATTCTCAGTCACCTGCACCTGCGGCAGATTCTTTTCCAGAATCCTCATCGTCATTAAAAACTCAAGCTTACCGCTGTTATCATTTCTGAGTCTGTTTTTTTCATCAAAATGCCTGTAGTAGTTTTTTACTTTTTCAAAATCTGTCATTTTTTTAATTCCAACTAACCTTGCGTTCCCGTAGATTTCGTTTATTTCAATATCATACTAGCAGATTTTCTTCTGTATTTTCAACTTTCCGTTGAGTCATTTCCAAAAATAAATTGTTAGGACTTTTCCCTGACTTCTGCTAATATACAATTACCGCGCGGAATTAAAAACCGGCAACTTTCAATCCTGTCACCCTGAACTTGTTTCAGGGTCTCATAAATAAAGTTTGCCGGAACACAAGGAGACAAAACAAAATGAAAAACTCAATTGGAAGTAACATCAAATATTACAGAAAGCAGCTGGGGCTCACACAGGAAGAACTTGCGGGACAGCTCTTTGTAACTTCTCAGGCGGTGAGCAAATGGGAAAGCGACGCGGGGCTGCCGGATACTGCGCAGATTGTTCCGCTGGCGAAAGTGCTCAATATTTCAACTGATGCGCTTTTTGGTCTCGAACAGGGAAATTATGATGCAGTGACGGCCGCAAAGGTTCATGTAAAATTCCGCGAGCTGCGCAGTCAGATTGATAAGAAGAAGGGCGCTCTGGAAGCTTGCGAATATCTTCTTTCTGAATGCGAGGCAAATCCCTTGAACTTTGAAATCTACATGTACTTTGTTCAGAGTGTTGCAAACTTAAGCCGCAATATCGACCCATTCGGCGAATACAAAAAAGGCATGAATGAAACCTACGACAAATATTTTGACGAGGCTTTGAAAAAATCTGTTCAAGTTATCCGCTACTGCAAGGAAGAAGATTTTGTTGAAAAAACTCACTTCGCTCTTTCCTGGATTTACATTCACTGTAAAGAATACGAAAAGGCCCGCGAGCACATAGAAAAACTGCCAAGCATAAAATCTAACATGCTCAAGGAAAGTATTCTTGCAAAGCTGGAAGGCTTTGAAAATGGCGTTGAGGCACAGCTTAAGGCTCAGCACAATAATTCTCAGCTCATGTGTCTGCCCTTCAACAAGGAGTTTGTATATTCCGCAGAAACTTATTTCTGGAACAAGCCTGAACTGGCGGCCGGCTATTGCGAATGGGCTTTGAACATAATTTTTGCAATCTGCAAGGATCCGACTATGAAGCCATTCTGTCAGGGCTTTGTGAAGGATTTGTATGCCTTTAAGATTTGCGGTAAGTTGAAGTCTGGTCGCGCTGAAGATATCAAAGCTGCCCGCGAAGATTTTGCCGCGCTAAAAAAACTGATTTATGATTATGTTGATTTTTGCGCAGCCGAGCTTGAGCGTAAAGACCTTCTGAATGCCTATGATGAAAAAGGCATCTTGAATATGAAGCTTTACACAAAAGAAGACGGTGACCGCCGTGTAAAAGAACTTGAAGAAAAAATCAGGAACTGGTGCGGCGAAGAAGCATTGAAAAAAGTATTGTAAACTTTTTGCAGCTGGGGTTTATCTTATTCAAACCCCAGCTCCAGCTGATTATCCACCCAGGATTTTTGTTCCGCGATATGAAGCTTGTCTCCCGGCAGGCTGCCTCCAATAAGAAAGGGCGAAGTAGGGTCGTGTAATTTTTGATTTTTTGCAACCTGAGACAGATCGTTGTTTGCGTAACAGTATTTGCAAAAGTGACGGCAGGTGTCATATGCGCCAATATCTGCAGAAAGATAACAGGCACATTCTTTTCGTGAGGGTTTGTAATTGGGCACCTTGAGCTTTTTACCGATGGCTCTTTCATAATCGTGGATGGTCATGCAGCCACCACAGTCTGCCCCGTATGGTGCAAGGAAATCTCCTTCGCCGCAGGGCTTCACAGTCATACCATGGTCAGCGGCAATTTTAATAATCCCCCGCCCCAGAAAAAGTTTATCCTTATCACTAACCTCACGCACTCCCGGAAAATTGCGCTTCACCTTTTCATACAAATCAATAAAACTGATTACAACTATTTTTGTATAGCCTTCGAGCGCATTCGCCATCTTTTCAAAAGCCCGCAGATGAAAATCAACAGTGTATTTTGAATCAACAAAAATGGGATCGTAACGCCAGCCGACAGCCCCTGCCCCAACCACGCGAGACAAAAACTTGAAGCTCTCAATTACCTCAGACTTCTCCGGCACCCCGGGCTCAATATCCTTTCCATAAGGCGTAATCGTAAGGTACCAGAACTGGCCAAAATCTTTCACCAAATCTAAGTAAGGAAAAAAGGGCGCAGGATTTTTTGTACAAAAACCAATGGCGTCCACAACCTGCGGATTAATTTCGTAACGAGTAACAAGGCTCGGGTTATAAGGATTTCTTACAAGGACATATCCTTCCTTAATCCTGTTTGCAAGCCACTCGGGGAAGAAAGCTGGAATATCTGTACGCTGACCAGTATTTAGAATCATAAAATCATTTCCATGATATCATAGAAAATCCCTCTTGTCGCAACTATTTCTAACATAAAATCTTCAAAAATGTTAATAATTCTTGGTAGACTTGCCGCAGAACTCGCAATACAATTATGTTAATAATTATTGCAAAGGTGGTAAATGTATGAGAAAACACTACTTGGACAACATCCGCTGGGTAACGGTTGTAATTGTTGTAATCTATCACGTTTTTTATATGTATAACTCAGAAGGAGTGCTGGGTGGCCTGGGAAAAATCACAAATCTGAAGGTTCAGTACTACGATGCCTTTGAATATCTGGTTTATCCCTGGTTCATGACTCTGCTCTTTATCGTTTCAGGAATCAGTGCAAGACTGAGCCTTGAGCAGCATACTGATAAAGAATTCATAAAATCACGTAGCCTGAAGCTGTTGGTGCCTTCGACCATCGGACTTTTCTTTTTCCAGTTCATTCAGGGCTACGTAAGCATGTCTCTGGGAGGCGGCATTGCGGGACTTAAGGAAGCAGGTGTTCCAGGGCCAATAATTTATATGATTATGGTTGCGTCGGGAAGCGGTGTGCTATGGTACATGCATCTTTTATGGATTTACAGTCTTCTCCTTGTGATAATCAGAAAAATCGAAAAAGGAAAATTACTGCAGGCGGGAGCAAAAACTCCTCTCTGGCTGCTTCCTCTTTTCTATTTTCCAATCTGGGGAGCTGCTCAGATTTTGAATACGCCTATTGTTTCTGTTTATCGCTTTGCATTTTATTTTGTCTTTTTCCTTCTGGGCTATTATGTTTTTTCAAATGAAGAAGTGATGGAAAAAATCAAAAAGCTAGCGCTCCCTCTGATTGCCCTTGCTCTTGCCTTGTGCGTAACTTTTACGGTTTTGTATTTTGGTCAGAAATATGCTGATAAGCCGATTAACCGGGGCTTCCTTTTTTCTCTGTGTGCTTATATAGGTTCGCTTGCCATGCTGAGCGGCTTTGCCCGCTTCGCTGATTTCTCGAATGGCTTTACAGAGTGGATGAGTCATCACAGCTTTGGGCTTTATGTTTTCCACTATCTGGGGATTTCAAGTGTTGCCCTCTTCCTTGCAAAGCCAGGTCTTCTTCCTGCTCCGGTAAGTTATCTTTTGAGTCTTGTCGCAGGCTTTGTTTTCGGATACGCTTTGTATGAAGTGATTTCGAGAATTCCATTCTTCAGATGGGCAGTTCTGGGAATCAAAAAGAAATAGGAAGACCTTAATGTTCAAAGATAATCTTGTTCAAATGCGAAAAGTCTTACAGCTGACTCAGGAAGACATTGCTGAAAAGCTTGGTGTTACCCGCCAGTCTGTTGCTAAATGGGAAGCCGGCGAAAGTATTCCAGACCTGGATAAATGCAAACAGCTGGCTGATATTTTCGGGGTCTCTCTTGACGACCTGGCAAATTATGAGCCGGAAGAAAATCTTGGACTGGGCGTCCCTCCAAAGGGCAAGCATCTTTTTGGCCTTGTCACTGTTGGTGATAAAGGCCAGATTGTAATCCCCGCAAAAGCCAGAAAGATTTTTGAGATTTCCACCGGTGATCAGCTGGTGGTGCTCGGTGATGAAGGACAAGGTCTGGCCCTGGTTAAGGCCAGTAGTTTTTTATCCCTGGCGAATTTAGTCAAAAAACTTAAAAAATAAGACTGTCATTTTCTGAAGATTTTATTTCATCATTATGGCAGTAAGCATGCGCTCTGTCTTTGATTTTGTTCTTCTATATGAACAGAAGCTGTAGCCTTCGACCTGTGAATGCAGGGTGCAGACTCCGGCAGAAAAAATGTTTTCTGCAACCACCCCGCATTCAAGTAAGGTTAGCCTAACAGCCTCTTCCAGATTCAAAAGATATTTTTCCTGATTTTTTCTGATAAAGATTTTTTCCATTTCCGCTGGGGCAAAGGTCTTACTGAATTCCTCATAAAGATCTTCACCCACTTCATAGCAGTCTTTGCAGATATGCGGCCCTATCGCAACAAACATATCAGAAGGCTGGCAGCCAAAAGAACTCTTCATTTTTTGAATTGTAACTTGCGAGATTTTTTTGACTGTTCCCTTCCAGCCGCTGTGAACCATGGCTATAACTTCTTTTACCGGATCGTAAAAATACACAGGGACACAGTCCGCTTCCACCGTGCACAAAAGAAGATTTTTTTCATTTGTGATAAGGCCGTCGTAGGGTTCGCTTTCATCCAATGGACGCAGAATACCGTCGCCGCAGTTTTTGCGGGTCACGATTTTTACCACATCTGTATGAGTCTGCTTTGATTTGACCATGTCCTCTGGTCTGATGCCAAGCTGTTGGCCCAGGTCCTGATAATTATCTCGGGCATGGGCGTCTTCATAATTCCAGGCAATATCACAGGAACTTGTATAAAGAGTTTTTACACCGCCGGTTTTATCCAGCTCTGGAATGGAAAAATATCTTACAGACATCTTTTACTTTTCTTCAGAAAGCTTTGAATGCTTTTTACCTGCAACAAAAAGTCCGGCAAAAACAGCAGCACAAAGAATTGTTGCAGCAATAGCCTCAAGCACAGCATTAAATCCGCAGGCACCAACCAAAGCAAAATATCCCATTCCGCCGAGAGCAGCTTTTACATCAGCAGCCTTGAAAACATAGAGACTTCCGAGTACAAGAAGAGTATGACATATAGTTGTGATAAAGCCTGTGATTCCGGCAGCTACAGTTTTTGGCATATGAGGAATAAGATTCAATGCCTTCCAGAGTCCCCATGCAATTACAGCAATAATCATACGTGGAAGAACAGAAATCAGAGGGTTTACAAAGAAAGGATCAAGGGCACCGGTTGGACTCATAGCAGCCTGAATCAAAGAAAGAGAGCCGAATACGAGGCCAACGAAAAGTCCTTCTGGAAGACCAGCCAGCATACAAATCAAAATTACAGGAATGTGAAGAATTGTAATTGATGCAGTTGGGCCAAGTGAAATAAAACCAAGCTTTGTAATTCCAAGTACGATTACAAGCGCACTGAAGGCACCAGTAAGAGTGAGTTTTTTATTGAGTGATAAAGTTTCGTTTGTTGACATAATTAATCTCCTTTTTTTCTCTCCGTTAATTCAAATCCAGCGCAACCTTTACGCCGGAAAGTACCAGGCCCGGAATGATTTCGTCGAACAATTTATAATCTTCAAAAGTTCTTGCAAAACCGCCCGTGCCGATTACGAGAGTGTCTTCTCCATGGAAGACATTCTTTTTAAATTGATAACAGAATTCCTTCAGAGCTCCGGCAGTTCCATAGTAAAGACCCGCCTGAATTGCTTCGGTAGTTGAAAGGCCGTAAACATGTTCCGGCTTCATGATTTCAACCGAGGTCAGCTTTGCAGTTCCGCCCGCAAGAGCATCCACAGAAATCTTCATACCAGGCATAATTACACCGCCAAGAAATTCCTTATCTTTAGAAACAAGCTCCGCAGTAATCGCAGTGCCCATATCAATAATGATAAGATTTTTTCCGGCATATAAATCAACCGCACCCATGGCAGCCGCAATCAGGTCTGCACCAATTTCCTTAGGGTTCGAATAGCGCAGCTTGAGGCCGGTCTTAATTCCAGCCTGAATAAAGAGCGGCTCGCGGTCCAGATATTTTGCGCAGGCCCGGCTCAGCGAGTGATTAATCGCCGGCACAACAGAGCAGCAGCCAATCTTAGTGATTTTCTGCCAGTCAAAACCATTCTCGCGCAAAACCGAACGCAGAAAAACGCCGATCTCATCCGAGCTCGAATTGATATTTGTCGAACGGCGGAAGCGGAGCACGCATTCCTCACCATCAAAAAGCCCGCAAGCCGTAGAAGTATTTCCAACATCGATTGTTAAAATCATATGCACCTCCGAAATTTGTCCTCGTCAGGAGGGGGAAGTCTCCCCCTCGCTCCAGCCCGCTTCGCGGTCTTCCGCTACCCTCTCTGCGGGGGTAACCCCCGCAACGCCCCCAGCAGTAACTACGTCATTGCGAGGAGTCCGTAGGACGACGTGGCAATCCATATATTGAGAATTCAAAAATGTGTTGATTTAGGTTTGAAGAGTCATAGTACCTGTCCTCCTTGGATCAAGTCTTGTAGATGTGTAAGACCTCAGCGGCCCTTTTGTGTAAACCCTCACCGGGCAAAAAATAAAGCGAAGATCAATTCCTGTCAGAAATTCCCCGGTCAAACCGGGAAATGACACTGTTTAAGGTAACTGTCCTCGCTTTGTAGAATAGTGAATTATGACAAAAATGTCAAATTTGTCGGATATAATTCTAATTTTAGAGTCTTTTTTAGATAGATAATTTCAACCTTGACAAAACAACCAAATCAAATAAAATATAACTTATAGGGCTGGTCGAGAGACCCAGGTCCATCTACCGGCGAGGAAGTTCCTCGCCTTTTTTTTTAGGAAAATATTTTGAAAGAACTTAGCATTTTTATAGACGAATCTGGAGATTTTGGAGAATATAGTTTTCATTCCCCATACTACATTATCACTATGGTTTTCCATAACCAAGATGTGGATATACAGGAAAATATACTTCATCTTGAAACAGAACTGTCGTACCTTGGTCTTAAAAATCTGTGTATTCATACTGGACCAATTATCCGAAAAGAAGAAATTTATAAAGAAATGGATGTTGTTGAACGCCGTAGAATATTCAACAAAATGATGGCATTCATACGTTCAATTGATATTCAATATAAATGCTTTTACATAGAGAAAAAACACATTGAAGATTCTGTTGAAGCTACAGGAAAACTTTCAAAACAAATTTCACAATTCATTCGAGAACATTTCAACGAATTTCTTGCTTTTGATGCTGTTAAGATTTATTACGACAATGGACAAATTCAAATAAGCAGACTTCTTTCTTCTGTATTTAATGCACTTTTACAAAATCCTATTTTTCGAAAAGTAATGCCTGCTGACTATAAACTGTTTCAAGTAGCTGATTTTATCTGCACAATGGAACTAATAAAACTAAAAATTGAAAATAATATTTTTTCAAATTCTGAAATGAATTTCTTTGGTAATTTTCGAGATTTAAAACAAAACTATCTGAAAACCCTGAAAAAGAAAGAATGGAAATAACACATATAATTTTATGTTGACCGGAAAAATTAATCAGTAATAAAATACTATACTAATAAATTCTTGTTTTCAATTTTTTCATTAATAAGTGCATTTGGCAAAATGGATTGCTTCGCTACGCTCGCAATGACGTCATTGCGAGGAGCGTAGCGACGTGGCAATCCATTTATTCACCGAATGCCATCGGAATAAACTTGCCGGCCCATTCCTGCCAGAAGTTCATATCGTGGATGCCGGGGCCTTCTTCGTAGGTGTGGGCTACACCCTGATCTTGCAGGAACTTGTGGAAGGCACGGTTTGGTTCGAGGAGGAAATCTTCGATGCCGCAGGCCATCCAGATTTGCGGGAGCTTTTTGCCGGCTGCAAGCTGTTTTTTCAAAAGATATTCCGGATTGTTGTCGCTCTCTGGGAGTTTTGCCGGGTCGCCGAAGCACATGCGGTAGTAATCGTAATTTGCGATAGGATTACCTTCGCCTTCTTTCATGTGCATAACTTCATTGTGAATAAGTGCTGAAGAAAGTGCGATTACTTTACTGAACTTTTCCGGATAAGCAAAGCCTGTATGAAGGGCTCCAAAGCCGCCCATTGAAAAGCCCATGAGGTAAGTGTCTTCGGCTGTCATTGCAAGATGAAAAGTTTTGCGAACATATTCCAGAAGCTCAACACCCAGGAAGGTTGCAAACTGACGACCGGTAGCCGGCCCGTCAATCCAGAAAGAGTTCTCGCCGCTCGGAATTACAACTGCAAAATTGTACTGCTCCGCGAGATTACCCGGAACCCAGTTGAAGGCGGCTCCGCTGTAGCCGTGAAGCAAAAATAAAGTCTTCATTGGTTTACCGTCGCGCTTGAGGTCATTGCGAGGGTAATCTCGACGAATGTCGTTTGGAATCTGCATTAAAAATGAAACGTCGCGTTTGAGGACGTCGGAATAAAATCTTATTGTTAAGTCTGCCATATATTTATTATAGCACATCTACGCCGAGGCCAAATAGGGCAAAGTCCCCACGGCAAGGGTCGCCCGGAAAAACTTCTGCGAGAGCGGCTGTGAGACACTCTGCGGTCTTGCGCGAAGCTGCGGCTCCTTCTGCTATGAGCCCCAGCTTAGCCGCCTCCTGCATTACGTGAACATCAAGTGGTATAAGAAGAGAGGCCGGATCTGCCCAGTCCCAGATCCCCAGGTCTACAGGTGAACCCCGCCTTACCATCCAGCGCAGGAACATGTGGATACGTTTGTTTGCCGAGCTGCGTCCCTTTGGAACAATAGCAGACTTTGGGAAAGATGAAGAAACAATTTCATGCAGGAGGGGAATGCCTTCCCCTCGCTCCAGCCCGCTTCGCGGTCTTTCGCTACCCCTTCTAACGGGGGACACCCCCGTAGCGCCCCCGTCGTACATTTTTGCTTTTACGAATTCTCCAAGACTTCCAGCTTCCTTCAGAATATCCCTCAACTCCTCAAAGAATACCTGCATATCATCATAAGAATAAAATCTGTAAAACTTGGCTGCCCCACGTGGAAAATCTGAAGTGTATTTTCCCTGCTTCAGCCACTCTGTAATACTTCCTAACGAACGGTCGGAAGTTTCCAGAATCTCTCGTATCTTAGAAATAAACTGTTTCCTGCTTCCAAAAGCCAGCATTGCTGCAATAAAAGAAGCCGCCTCTACATCTGCCACAGTGCCACGTCCTTCCTCAGGCCGGTACCAGCGTAAAAACTGAGAAGGATCCTCTTTTGTAAAAGAAGCCACCTCGTAACGGTCTGCGAGTTCACGAAGCTTTACTTTGAGTTCATCGGAAATGTTAATTTTTGAATCTGTCATCGAATCTATAATATCACGATTCGTGTTTCTTGCTCCACTCGGTTGGTGACATTCCTGTTTCTTCGCGGAATATTTTCATAAAGTATTTTACATCAGAAAATCCGCAGCGCTCAGCAACTTCGTAAACTTTGTAAGTTCCTTTTTCCAGAAGCTTTTTTGCTTCATCAATTCTAAGACGCTTAAGGTATTCATTAAAGTTTACACCGGTATGTTCTTTAAATTTTTCAGAAAACCATGTGTAGTTTACCGATACCTGATTTGCTACCATTGCCATGTTTATATTTTTCTTAAAGTGAGTTTTTATAAAGGCAAGTGCTTCAGTTATATAAGGAGACTCTTTTGTATTCTGCTTGAGCAGGGCCGAAAGATATACTGCATAATCCATAACACTGCTCTGCCATTCTTCAAGAGTGGCATACTCAAAAATGTTTTCAATCATAATGCTCTTAATATGAAGATACATATCTGAATCTGTATAGCCCGGATATCTTGAAAACATATTTGAAGTAATTTTTCTGTAAAGATAATATAGTGTTTCAGAATTCAATTTTGCATTCTCTGTAAAACAATTTATAAACTGGGCCACATCTGCCTGTGTTTCTTCTGGAGATGCAATATCGCAATGACCTATCATCTTTTCATAAATTTCATCAAGCGTTGTAAAATCACTTATGTGCCTGTCATTTTCCCAGAAATACAATCCACCACGTCTTTTGTCTTTTAATATTTCTCCATTCTCAGCATTGAAGAATCCCTGCATGGCAGCAGTCATTGCCTGACGTTTCATTGTTCTAAGCATTGAGTAATCATCTGCAGGGCCTGAAATTCCTACGATATAAGTATCCAGATAGCTTTCTTCATACTTTACTTCCTGTCCATCAAAAGGATAAACAATAAGCACAGAGTTTTTTGTCTGTTCTATCACATAATAACGTCGGCCCTGCATTACCGCTTCAAGTGCCTGAATAGAATTTTTCCCATAAATGACAATACAGCGAAGCCCGTTTTTAATTGTAATTTCTGGTAAACCAGAAACTCCATCAAGTCTTCCTTTTTCAATTATCTGCCGGAACTTTTCCTCATTTCTTTCTTTTTCTTCTTTTAAGGAATCCATGATTGCAGAGTTTACGGCAGTTATCAGTTCTTTTTTATCAACCGGCTTTAAAATATAAGAGAGAGCTCCGCTCTGGATTGCAGCCTTTGCATAAGAAAAATCATCATAACCACTAAGTACAATTATTGCAGGACGACGAACTTCTTCCAGTTGAGAAATATTTTTCATAAGCTCAACGCCGTCCATCACAGGCATACGAATATCAGTAATTAAAATTTCCGGCTGCTTTTCCTGGCAAAGTTCCAGCGCCTCCTGTCCGTTTTTTGCTTCAATAATTTCGAGCGGGATATCTATAGAATCTAAAAGGATTTTTTTGAGTCCCGCACGAATGAGTTTTTCGTCATCTGCTAATACTACCGTAATCATTGTGCATCGCCTCCTTTCTCGCTTTGAATAAACTGGCGGGGAACCGGAATTTTTATAAGTGTTCCCTCGCCCTCTTTTGACTCAATCACAAGTCTATATTCTTTTCCGCAGAAAACAGTTAGTCTCTGCTGTATATTTTTTAATCCAATACTGCCTGTTGAATCTCTTTCATAAGTATCATCTGCAAGATAGTCCATAAGCTCTTTTTGTTTTTCTTCTGAAATACCTTTTCCATAATCTCGTACACAAAGCCATATGCGGTCCGACTCCGGGCCTTCACATTCAGTATAAACTTTTATGACTGCATCTTTTCCAAGCGGCTCTATTGCATAGAAGAAGGCATTTTCAACCAGTGGCTGCAGACTCATTTTTGGAATTACAATTTTTTTACATTCATCGCTAATCTCTGTCTTAAGCGAGATTACATAATCATTTCTGATATTCAGGAGATAAATATATGAACGGATGTAATCTACTTCTTCTTCCAGCGTAACTGTATGAACTCGCCAGCGCAGGCAGTAATGCATAAGTTTTCCTAGAACGTTAATGCTTTCTTCAACATCAGTTTCGCCGGCAATTACGGCCTGCATTTTGATTGTCTCGAGGGCATTGTAAAGGAAGTGAGCATTTATCTGATTCTGCATTGCCTTCATTTCTGTGTCGGCAATCAGCTGCTGTTCTTTCCTGATTTCTTCTATCTGACTTCGAAGCTGTTCCGTCATTTTATTAAAGGTCTGCTGTGCTTCTGTTACTTCATCGTAGCCGGTAACTTCTACAAGTGCCTCGAGATTTCCCTTCTGTACCTGTTTCATTCCGCGTATCAATTTATAAACTCTGGCCATGAGACGGCTTGTAAGATAGCGGACTAAAAAGTACAAAAGAAAAATAGTAATAAAAAGTCCAATTAAAATTCCTGACTGAATTAAAAAGAGACTTTTCTGAATCTGTTCTGAAGAACAGGTATGTAGTAAAATGATATTCAAATCTGGAACTCTAACCCAGCTTGAATAACGAACTTCGCTGTTATTTTTAAGAATTACTTTTCCACCCGGTAAAAGTTCTCCCTGTTTTCTACGGAATACTTCTGCAGAAAACTCTTCAAATAACTTTTCGCTTAATGGCTCATTTGCTCTTTCTATAATTTCATTGGTGATAGGAATGAGTTCCATTTGATTTGTTTTTTCATTTAGAACTTCACGATATGCATAATCATTATTGTACTCATTTATATTTTTAAAAAGGAATGGAAAAAAATCGCTGGTCTTCATTGCGATCTGAATATAACCAATTTCCCTGTGATTTTTTTCCAGTCTTCTTGTTGTACAAACTGATTCATATTTTAATGAACCAAGATTTCCCAGATAATCTGCAGTGTAGTTAAACTCCCAGCGGTTTAATGCCTTAAGATTTGTTCGGGAAGAATTCATAAAAATCGGCCAGCGTTCCGGAACATTTGGATTATCTGCAAAAACTCTGAGTCCATAAATATTTGGAACTGTTTCGATTGTACGTTCCAGCATTGTTGTTTCTGAAATCATTGTTTCAATAATTTCATCTTCGTTGCTGCGTTCTGGAATTGTAAAGAAAAGTGTAAGTTGTCCGTTACTGTTAACTAACAACTCAAAGCGGGTACAGGTTTCCTGATTTTTTTTTACGATTTCTAAATTTTCCTGAAGCAGACCTTCGCTGTTTGCTTCAAGTTCTTCTACACGGGATGAACGGATTAATCCCATTGCAGTTATTACTAAAATAAAAAGGGGAATTACGACAATACAGGTATAAGCAAAAACTAATTTCTGTGAAAAGTTCATGGCTCTCATTTTATATGATAAACCTCGTATTGTCGAATTTCCCCAGATTGTACGCCCTCGAGCCGTAATCGGGGGCGTTGCGCAACATCATCAACTTAAGACTAAAAAGACGGTTTTAGATTACAGCCGAATTTATTAGCTTTATTAAACTGTCTTTTTTTAGACTTTGATTTCCGGACAGGCAGAGTGTACTTTGAAATCTCTGCCTGAATTCTTTTCAGTTTACGTACCCTGATCCTGTCATTTTCCTCAAGAGCCATATCAAGAAGTTCATCTTTGAATATACCTATAGCAACATTCTGATTGATTCTCTGAGGATACATATATTTATCAGGTTTCTTCTGAAGTTTTTCTTCTGCAGTATGTCTCACATCTTCCATCATGTTATATACATAAACCTGCGCAAGAAAATCCTGCTCTACATAAATACTTGCATTTCCTGTTACGCTTTCGAATCTCATCTTATTTTTTATTGTGTTATAAGCATCTTCTATTTTCCATCTCAGAAAATATGCACTTATAATTTCTTCGCTTTTTATATCATCAGGAAGACTCGTCAAAATTGCAAATTCATCTCCTGCTGGAGTTTTGTCACGGATTAGTCTTGTGGCTGTGAATTCATTGTCTTTAATTTTTTCATACAGATCTTCATTCTTAGCTTTCAATTTCATCAGCTTTGTTTTTGTATTCAATATTTTTACAACAGAGTCATTGCTTTCTGTCTGCTGTCTCTCATTTTTACAGAAGGTTGAAGAAATTCTCACTATATAAGCTATTTTCTGTTCATCAAGATAATTTAAAAGTTCTAATGAAGGATAACCTCTGTCAAAAATTATGATAATCTTTTGTTTTAGTCCTATTCTCTCTATCGCATTGATGTTTTCTTTTGCAGCTTCAAGTTCATTCACATTTACATTGCATATCTGAAGATCTATGAAAAAATCATTGAGGACATCAAAAAGGCCGCTTATTAAAGCCCGGGCAGGTCCTTCGCAATATATATTCCCCTGAGTTCCATATGTTTTTCTATTTTCTTCAGAGTTTGGAATTTCTGCTTTACTGCCGTCTATCGCAAGTACAAGATAACCATTCCATAGCTTTACTTCATCCTCTGATTCATAAAAGGATTTTATATATTCGTCATTGGCATATCTGAATACTTCTGGATTTAGGTTTTGTCTCGCCTTGAGCCAGGCTTGTTTTGATATTTCGTCTTTTCCGCTTTTCTTGGAATAATTTCTAATTTCCATTGCTGCCGTAAGTCCTTTGCGTGCTATGATGCTTGTCATTATATCATAGACGCTCATTTTTCGTACCCTCACGAAAACATTTTTACGGCTTCCTCTGGCTATTTCTCTAATCTTTTTAGATTTCCATAAAGAGACAGTTCTGTTAAATCTTGTTATACTTTTTCCACCCATACAGAAATTCTAATAGATTTTAGAATTTTTAAATAGTAGGTTCCTTAAGTTGATGATGTTG
>NZ_ATWV01000022.1 GCF_000421345.1 Treponema bryantii NK4A124 | reverse complement strand
AAGTCCAGCGAACGCCATTGCGCAAGCGCAAAGCATTAAAGTAATTTTTTTCATACTTTCCTTTCTCCTTATATGAAAAGTTTTTTTTATTCGATTTAAATGACCGTTTTTTTCGGGAAGAGGTGTTTCACGAATTGTGTTTCACGGGGCTTTTTTGGGGAAAACTTAAAATTTTTTTGAGAAATTTTGAGGGGGCTTTTTGAATTTTCAAAGCGGGGAATTTGGTGTATAATTTTAAAGTTGTTTTCTTTGAAAATATGAATGTTATGAATCGGTATAAAAAATATCAGATTGTGATTATCTCTTTGTTTTGCCTGCTGGTGAATCTTGCGGGGAAGGATTTTGCGGTGCATTTCAGGCTGCCGCTCTGGATGGATTCTTTCGGTACCTTTTTGATGGCTTATGTGGGCGGGCCTGTTTTTGGTGCGGTCATTGGTGCGCTTTCGAATATCATTTATGGTTTTATTGATCCGGTTTCTTTTGCTTATACAATTACCAGTGTTTGTATTGGCCTTATAGTTGGGCTTTGTGCTCGACGGGGCTGGATGAAAAATCTTTTTAAGACTATGTCGCTAAGTGTTATGGTAACGGCTGTCTGTGTTGTAATTTCTACCATTCTTAATCAGGTTTTCTATGGTGGTAAAACCGGCAATTACTGGGGTGATGGAATTATTGAGATGCTGGAGTTCTGGGAAGTAAAGGGCTGGATCAGGGCTTTGCTTGGTGAGTTCTATGTGGACTTTGCAGACAAGGTTATTACTATGGGTGCGCTCTTTCTTTTTATTCAGCTTTACAGACGTGTAAAAAAATATCTTCCAAAGTTTCTGGTACTTCAAAAAGATAATTATGATGAAAAGAAAACAATTGATGTAACAAAAATGTTTGCGCTTCTTTTTGCAGCGGGGCTGTCCTTTTTATTTCCTGCAAAAACAGAAGCTGAGTCAAAAAAGTTTGGAACCTACATCCGTACTATTTACAATAATACAAACGGACTTCCGGGCGGCGAAGCGAATGATATTGCCAGTACTCTGGATGGTATTCTCTGGATAGGAACTTATGCGGGTCTTTACCGACACAATGGAAAAGAATTCCGTCTGATGAATGAGTATGACTCAATAAAAACAGTGCGCTGCCTTTATGCAGATGAATATGGAAAGTTGTTAGTAGGTACTAACGACAATGGTTTTTCTGTTATAGAGAACGAAAAGATTGCCTGTGTATGTACCGAAAAAGACGGACTTCCTGCAGATTCAATCCGTTGTATAACCAGTGCAGGAAACGGAGTTTATTATATTGGAACAACAGCAGAGCTTGCAGTTGTAGAGCCTTATAAAACAGATGAAGGCTGGAAAACAGGAATTAGGGCTGTAATTCCGGAAGTTTATTCTGCGGTAAGACTTACTTCCAATGGCAAAGGTCTGATTGCTGCTGTTGCTTCCAATGGTGAAATCTATTTGTGCCAGAATGAAAAGCTGGTTAATGAAATTCCTTTGAAAGGCACAAAAATAATTTCTGCAGCCTTTGATGAAAATGGAAAACTTTATGCGGCCGGTGAGAATAATCAGCTTTATATTTTTACAATTGATAATGATGAAGTTGAACCAGTCAAACTTACAGAAGTAATTGATTGCAGCCCATTAAATCACATCAATTCGCTTGTCTTTAATGAAGGTTTACTTTTCCTCTGTTCAGATACCGGTGCAGCTTATATTGATTATAAAAAACTGAGCAAAAGCTCTGCAGCTTCCAGCCAGACGGTTTTTAATATGATGGACACAGGCCTTTTCAATAACTCTATTGATAATATGATAGTTGATTACCAGGGTAATCTCTGGTTTTCTTCTTCCCGCCTGGGCCTCTTAAAAATGTGCGATTCTGCCTTTGATGAAATATATCTTTCAGCCGGATTTGCAGAAGCCGTAGTAAATTCTGTTATAAAATATAACGGTAAGATTTATTTTGGAACGGATGATGGCCTTTCTATGATTGATGAAAAGGCAGGAGCCATCGAAGAAAATGAACTTACCAGGAAAATGAAAAAGCTTCGCATCCGCTGCCTTATGATAGACAGTAAAAATCGCCTTTGGGTTTGTACTTACACAAAGGGCCTTTACTGCATGGACCGGTCCGGCCGCATTAGTGAATACGAAACTACAACAGGCCAGCAGTTCCGCCTTCTTCTTGAGCTTTCAGATGGAACTATTGCAGCTGCAGGGAAAAAAGGAATCACCTTCCTTAAGGATGGAGTCGTAACAAAGCGCCTTACCAAAGAAGATGGTTTTGAAAATCAGGTTGTGCTCACTCTTTCTGAACGCCCGGATGGAACTCTTATAGCGGGTACAGACGGCGGCGGAATTGCCATTATCAAAAATCAAAAAATTGAAAAGCTGATTCGCAGAGCAGAGGGCCTTACATCAAATGTAGTTTTGCGAACGGTAAATGATTATGATGGAAAAAATGCAACAGGTGGAACTTATCTCATTACAAGTAACAGCATCTGTTATATGAATGAAGATTTTTCAATCAGGCATCTTTCCAATTTTCCTTATTCAAATAATTATGACCTGGTTGTCAGGGAAGACGGCGATATTTTTGTTCTTGGTTCTGCAGGAATTTTTGTTGTTAGCCGGGATGAACTTCTTTCAGGCAATAAGGTTGATTATATTCTGCTGGATCTTAAGCGGGGTCTTATAGGCTCCCTTACTGCAAATTCCTGGAACTATATTGATGAAAATAATAATCTTTATCTTTCCTGCGACAGTGGTGCATCCGTTTTAAATCTTGATTCCTACGATAAAATAGACAGTTCATGCCGGATGCAGCTTAAAAGTGTAATTGTTAACGGCGAAAGATATTCGGTTCCACGAGACCGGCATTTTATTATTCCCGGAGACAGCGACAGTATAGAAGTGAATCCGGAAATTATAAATTATTCTATTAATAATCCTTTTATCAGCCTTTATATGAATGGAATTGATGAACACCCGAATGTAATGACTCAGAATGAGCTTGCAAGTGTAATTTATTCAAACATTCCTTCAGGTAAATATGATTTTCATATTTCGCTTCTGGACAGCAGGGGAATCAATGTGCTTGATGAAGTTGTTTACGAAATAGAAAAGCCTTACCGCATCTACGATTACTGGTGGTTCCATGTTTATGCCTTTACAGTAATGATTATGGCAATTGCCTGGCTTACCTGGTATGTCACTGCTACCATTCAGAACTTCCGTTACGAAAAACAGGAAAAAGAAATTGAACGCATACGCGACCAGATCCGTATGAGCAACGAAACAATTCTTTCTATTGCAAATGCGGTAGAAGCGAGAGATAAACAGACAGGCCGTCACTCTTTCCGTGTTGCAGTTTATTCCATGCTGATTGCTGTAGAGCTTGGCTGCGATGAAGAAGAAATAGAAAATATCCGTCAGATTGGTCTGCTGCATGACATTGGAAAAATTGGTGTACCGGATTCCATTTTGAACAAGCCTTCAAAGCTTACCAAAAAAGAATTTGAAATTATGCAGCGTCATACAGAAATTGGTGGGGAGATTCTTAAGGACTTTACAACAATCAAAAATGTGGCCGAAGGTGCAAAGTATCATCATGAGCGTTATGATGGCTCTGGCTACAACTGCGGCCTTAAGGGAGAAGCGATTCCGCTTACAGCAAGAATTATCGGGCTTGCAGATGCCTTTGATGCAATGACTTCGAACCGTGTCTACAGACCGGCAATGTCTATGGATAAGGTAATTGAAGAATTGAAAAACGGGCGCGGTACACAGTTTGATCCTGAGCTGGTTGATATCTTGTTAGGCTTGATTAACAGCGGCCGCATTGACGTTTCTGAAATTAAGAAGCAGAGTGAAGAACTTGAGAGTTAAAAGTACTTGACACGCTATTTCACTCATTGACTGTATATTAATTCTACTATAAAATATATCTATTAACATTGAAATCTTTTTTTAGATATGGAGTAAAATCAATGGCAACAAAGTATGTTTACTTTTTTGGTAACGGCGACGCTGACGGTGATGAATCAATGCGCGCTGAACTCGGTGGTAAAGGTGCTAACCTTGCTCAGATGGCAAAGAAACCTTTAAGTCTTCCAGTTCCACCTGGATTCACAATCACAACAGATGTTTGTCAGGAATTCTACAAGCTCGGTCGTAAGTACCCTGCAGGATTGGCAGCAGAAGTTGACAAGTATCTTGCTAAGCTCGAAAAGGCAATGGGCAAGAAGCTTGGTGATGAGAAGGATCCTCTTCTCGTTTCAGTTCGTTCTGGTGCTGCAATTTCTATGCCAGGTATGATGGATACAATCCTCAACCTCGGTCTTAACGACAAGTCTGTAATTGGTCTTGCAACAAAGACTGGTAACGAGCGCTTTGCTTGGGATGCTTACCGCCGCTTTATTCAGATGTACGGTGACGTTGCAATGGGTGTTGACCACGATAAGTTTGAAGCAATCATTGACAAGGAAAAGGCAAAGCGTGGTATTAAAGATGATCCAGAGTTGAATGTTGAAGAACTCAAGAACATCGTTGCTAACTACAAAAAAATGTACAAGAAGGAAAAGGGAGAAGACTTCCCTCAGGATCCTAAAAAACAGATGTGGGGTGCTATCGGTGCCGTATTCGGTTCTTGGATGAACCCACGTGCTATTACATACCGCAAGCTTAACAACATTAAGGAAGGTGCTCTTAAGGGTACAGCCGTTTCTGTAATGGCAATGGTATTCGGTAACAAGGGTAACACTTCTGGTACTGGTGTATGTTTCTCTCGCGATCCTTCAACTGGTGAGAACGTATTCATGGGTGAATACCTTATGAACGCTCAGGGTGAAGACGTAGTAGCAGGTATCCGTACACCACAGAAGCTCTCACAGCTTCAGAAAGAAAATCCAAAGGTATATGACCAGCTCTGCAAGATCCGTGACCGCCTTGAAAAGCACTATCACGATATGCAGGATATGGAGTTCACAGTTGAAGAAGGTAAACTCTATATGCTCCAGTGCCGCAATGGTAAGAGAACTGGTGCAGCTGCAGTTAAGATGGCTGTAGACATGGTAGCTGAAAAGCTCATCACAAAAGAGCAGGCTCTTCTCCGCGTAGAACCAGAGCAGCTCAACCAGCTCCTCCTCCCACAGTTGGACAAGGATGCTGTAAAGAAGGCTACAGAAATCGCTGCTGGTCTTAACGCTTCTCCAGGAGCTGGATGCGGACAGATCGTATTCACAGCTGATGAAGCAGAAGAATGGGCAAAAGCTGGAAAGAAGGTTCTCCTCGTTCGTAAGGAAACTTCTCCAGATGATATCGCAGGTATGGCTGTTGCACAGGGTATCCTTACATCAACTGGTGGACGTACATCACACGCTGCCGTAGTTGCTCGTGGTATGGGAACTCCTTGTGTTTGTGGATGTTCTGATGTTACATTCAAAGATGCTAACACAATCGTTGTAAAGGGCAAGTCTTACAAGAAGGGAGACTTCCTCACAATCGATGGTGCTACAGGTAAAGTATATGAAGGACAGGTTGCTGTAAAACCTGCTACAATCTCTGGCGACCTCGAAACATTCCTTGGTTGGGCAGATGAAGTTCGTGCTAAGTCAACACGCAAGACTGCTTCTGGCCAGACAGTTAAGGGCTTCGATGTATACGCTAACGGTGATACACCAAAGAATGCTGAAGATGCATTCCGCTTCGGTGCAAAGGGTATTGGTCTTTGCCGTACAGAACACATGTTCTTCGACGAACCAAAACTTACTGCATTCCAGAAGATGATCGTTTCTGAAAACACAGAAGACCGCAAGAAGAACCTTGCAAAGATCCTTCCACTTCAGCAGAAAGACTTCTACGAAATCATCAAGGCTATGAAGGGTTACCCAGTAACTATCCGTCTCCTTGACCCACCTCTTAACGAGTTCATCCAGGCTGAATCAAAAGATCAGCTCAATGCTCTTGCTAAGAAACTTGATATGAAGCCAGCTGCACTTGCTGCAAAGGTTGCTGCTCTCGACGAACACAACCCAATGCTCGGACACCGTGGATGTCGTCTTGCTATTACATATCCAGAAATCTACGAAATGCAGGTTGAAGCAATCGCTCGTGCTACAGCTAAGCTCGACAAAGAAGGCGTTGCTCACGAAGTTCAGATCATGATTCCTAACGTTGTTTCTTACCGTGAAGTTGAACAGATCCGCGGACAGGCAGAAGCAGTAATTGCTAACGTAAACAAAGAATGTGGTACAAACCTCAAGTTTGCTATCGGTTCTATGGTTGAGTTCCCAAGAACTGCTCTTATCGCTGATAAGGTTGCTAAGTTTGCTGACTTCTTCTCATTCGGTACAAACGACCTTTCACAGACAACATTCGGCTTCTCTCGTGATGACTACGGTAAGTTCATCGAGTCTTACCTCGATCAGAGAATCCTCGAAGACGATCCATTTGCTACACTTGATCCAGATGGTCCAGGTGCTCTTATGGAAATCGCAGAAGCTAAGGGACGTTCAGTTAAGAAGAACCTCCACCTTGGTATCTGTGGTGAGCATGGTGGAGATCCAGCTTCTATCGCTCTCTGCTACAAGATTGGTTTGAACTATGTATCTTGTTCACCATTCCGTGTACCACTTGCTCGTCTTGCTGGTGCTCAGGCTGTTATTAAGGCAAATGCTAAGCCAGCTGCAAAGAAGGCTCCTGCAAAGAAGCCTGCTGCAAAGAAGGCAACAACTGCTGCAAAGAAGCCTGCTGCAAAAAAATAAACGCTGATCAGACTGACAGTCACTTTCGTGCCTGCAGTCTATCATGTTTAATCTCCCGACGCTAACGCGCGGGAGAAATCAGGTTCCTGCCGACAAACTCGCATTCGCTCGTTTGCGGCAGAACCCATAGGTAGAAAAAGGAATCCTTGCTTTCGCTCGGATTCCTTTTTTTATGAGTCTGAAAACCTTGCTTCGCTCGGTTTTGTTATTGTAATTGCCACTTCTCGAGGCCTTGTAGGGCTGTTCCTAGTTCCGGGTCGTCAATCAAATTGCAAAGTGTATTCAGCAGATTATAGTGTGTTACCCAGTATTCCGGGAACCAGCCGTAACCTTCGCCGTGGAAGCCCGGGTAATTAAATGCCTGTGAGCGGCTTCTTGCAGATGGAATGTAAAGCCAGAGGCCTGAGTTAGGTAAAACAGTTGAATAGGGATTAATGTAGAAAACTGCTCCCTGAGTATTTTCTCCAATATGATGAATTTTTACATCAGCCTTTTCTGCAAGTGAATTCAAAAAGGCAATGGAATATTCAGAGCAGGATGCAGAATATCTGTCTGTCAAAATATAAATATCACCGGAAAAATCTGCTGCTGGTAATTCCTGAATATTTGTTTCTGCTGACTTGTATTTTATAACCGACTGATATGGATAAAATAATTCTGCCAGGCAAGGCCATTTAAGCTGTTTTCTTCGTATTTTTATCTGGGCCTTTTCATATCTCATAAAATCAGTTTCCTGTTCTTTTGCCTGTTTTCTGAATTTAAGTTTTTTGATTTTTTCTTTTATATTCTTAAAATCCCAGTAAATACTGCTTTTCGCAAATTCAGGAGACATAACTGTGTATTTACCATCATCAATCATATTGGAAACAAAAGTAATTAAATCATAAGAAATGTTTTCTGTCTTGTTATAAAAAAGATATGTATAAAGCATGGCAGCACGCCAGAGTTCGCCACCGCCGTTACTTCGTAAATCAATAATAATCTGATTTTTTCCGATAGACTTGTTCTTTGCATTTTCGCAGAGGGTTTTGAATTCCTGCTCGCCCATTACAGAACCGCCGTTGAAAACAAAGTTCACAAGAGAAATATAAAGGGTGTCTTTTGTTTCTCTCATGCCCTGAAGCTTTCCTGCTGTATCGAGTCTGTTGTTTGTAATTACAGGAACAGTAACTTTTTTACCATCAAAAGAAAGAATCAGATTATTAAGATTCTGGCGGGAAAGAGTTCCAAGCCGGTAGATTTTTTTATTGCCGTCAAACCAGTCAAAAAGCATTGTGTTCGGGCCGGTGTATTCCTGACCTGCTTTTACATCGGCCGGGACATATTTTCCAAGAGCCTTGATTCTTTTTTCCGGAAGCTTTTCACGTTCGTTTTTTACAACGATGTATTTTGTTTTTCCTTCAGCCTCTACTGCTTCTACGTAAATATCAGAGTAATAAAGATAGTATGGAAATTTACTGCTGCCGCCAATTGAAAAATGCTGGTCTTCGATTGCATGATTTTTGATGATGTGTTTTTCAGCGGCGGCAATGAATGTACCGCTGTCATAAGTTTTACCGTGTTTATCTTTGTCGCAATCTTTTTTGATGTCTGCAATAATCTTGTCGATGTCGTAGCCTTTTTCTACCATCTCAGGATATCCGCAGTATATTGTTGTCATGTAATATTTGAGATAATCCAGATCTTCTTCAAGTTCTTTTTCTGTGAGAACCTTTTTATTCTTTCCTTTTGTAACCAGCTTCTTTGAAGGAACAGGGCTTATAAGGTGCCCGATTAAGGCTGCAAGAAAAAGACTTGCAATCAGTGAGCAGGGAATTATCCAGAATAAGTGTCTTTTTTTCATAAAGCATGCATCCTTTTATTAAAGAGATTTCAGGGCCTGAGGAAGATAATTTACAAGGAAGCTTTCAAAATCAGGATATGTATCGCGGTTAGCCTTGTAATAATCTGTAAGGGCAATAAGTTGGTCAGGATCTTTGTAAAGATAGTTTGTAGTAATTGTGTTTTTAATTGCAGTTCCAATTTCTTCATGCTCTTTTGCAAGGTCTTAATCTAAGGTACAGACAATTGAAAAAAGTGTTGCTGAAGTTGATTTTACAAGAATATCTGTCACTTTATCTGTCAGCTGATTTTCGTCGTAAATCTTTTTAATGATTCTTGTAAGGTCTTCTGAGAAAAGGTCCCAGTGTTTTTCAAGTAAGTCAAAAACATATGAAGCGGTGATATTCAAAGTGGAATTGTAGTTATTCCAGTCATTGTCTTTTGTCCAGTAGGCACCGGCAATCTGAGTAATTACACTTTTGTCATCTTTAAATGAAAGTGGGAGTGCAAAATAATAGCCTGAGGTAAGTGTAGAACTGTAAAAAAGATATTCAGGTTTTGAATCAGGGGCAAAGAAAAATTTTGAAATCCATTCAATGCCTTTGATGTTGAATGTTTGATATTCCTTTTCAGCTATTGCCTGGCGTTTAAGATGAGCTTCATACAAAAGCCATATTCGGGCATAATTAGAAGTATTAGCAAAGTCGTTAAACTGGGCAATAAAAGTTTTCAGGTTAATTCCTTTCCAGAAGCTTTCAATATCTTTGGGCAGTTCTTTTTGTTTGATTGTCATCTGGGTCATGTCATCTGAAATATACTGGGCTATTGCAAGTGCAGAACGGTAGCCGTCTTTATAATTTTTAGAACGCCTTTTTATTTCTTTTACAAAGGGATGGTCTTTTTGTTTTGCAAAGAGATTATCAACACCATCTACAAATTGTGAATAGTCCTGATTATAGTAATTGTTTGAAAAAGGCTGAACTTCGGCAAGGCGAAGGGCGATAAGAAGCAGCTCAAGCTTAGGTTCAACTTTTACTGTTATATTATCAGCCTGATAAACAATGGGCTTAATATCTACAGGGGTTAATTCCGCTTTTTTAGAGCAGGAAACAAAGTTGAGCGATGCTGTGATGATTACAGCCAGAAGGGGCAGGGTAAGAATAGTTTTTTTCATTTATTAACTCCGTTTTTTTTATTATGTCATGCTGAACTTGTTTCAGCATCTATATATTAGATCCCGAAACAAGTTCGGGATGACAATTTAATTATACTATAATAGTCGCGAAAAAGATAATTTTATTGGTCGTCATAAGCATTTTTTTATGGTATATTTTTACTTATGAGTAAACACAATATGCAGCTCCTTCAGGAGCTTTCTTTGAAAAACGGTCCTCTTTGCGTTGGTCTGGATACAGATCCTTCTTATATTCCGGAAAACATTCTTGCCCAGTATGAGACTCCTGCAGCCGCAGTGCTCGCTTACAACAAGGCAATTATAGACCGCGTTGTAGCAGATAAATCAGCCTGCTGCTTTAAGGTTCAGATTGCCTACTACGAGGCTATGGGCCTTGAAGGTATGAAGGTTTATTCTGAGACTCTCAAGTACATTCGCCAGACCGGCCTCATTGCCATTTCAGATATTAAACGCGGCGACATTGGTGCTACTTCGGACGCTTACGCCCGCGCTCACTTTACCGGCGATTTTGAAACAGACATTATTACAGTTAATCCATATATGGGCTTTGATACCTTAAAGCCTTTTACTGCTTACAGCACTCCGGACAAGGGAGGTAAGGGAGCCTTTGTTCTTTTGTGTACAAGTAATCCAGGCATGGTTGATATTGAACATCAGGAGCTTGCAGAAGGCGGCCTTTTGCTGGAGCGTGTTGGAGCAGAACTTCAGCGTATCGGCGAAGAATGGCGCTATTCCTGTGCAGATTATAATGACCAGACCTGTGGCGTCTTTGGAGCAGTTGTTGGTGCAACCCAGGAAGAAGATGCCCGTTGGCTTCGCGACAAGTATGCTGATATCTTCTTTTTGATTCCCGGCTACGGTGCACAGGGGGGTGCAGCCCGAATTGCGGCTACTCTGCTTGATAAGGCAGGCGGTACGGTAAACTCAAGCCGCGGAATTCTTTGTGCCTGGAAAAAGGATGAAAAGATTGCGGGTGCGCGAGATGCCGGCAGCCTTAAGCTTGATGATATTGCAGACGCTGCAGCCCGTGCAAGCCTCTTTAGCAAGAACGATTTGCTTGGAGCTAAGGCAAGCCTTTAATTTATACAGATTGCACTTATAGGGGGAAATATGTTCACAGATTGTCAGGGGATTCCATATCCGGTTTTTGCAAAGGGAGAAGTTACAGACTGCGCTTTTGTTGTAGGCGCTATTCCTTTTGGAAGTGTTTCTTTATTAAAGGTTCGTCTGGAATCTGGTTCTCAGGAGCCTGCTGCAGGACAGTTTTATATGCTCCATGCAATCAGGTCGGATGTTCTTCTTGGCCGCCCTATAAGTATTTATCATTCAGAAAAAAAAGCTGATGGCTCTGTTGAATTGAGCTTTTTGATTCTGCTTAAAGGAAAGGGAACCCGTGAATTGTGCTCCCTCGAACCGGGTGATAAGCTCAATCTGATTGGCCCGTGTGGAAATAGATTTCCTATGCCGAAGTCGGTGGTTGAGTGCGCGCGAAGCGCGTGTATCGAAACCACCGAGGAGCTCAACAATGGTGGTTTCGATACGGCCTCTGGCCTACTCAACCACCGTAGAGTGCTGCTCATCGGCGGCGGAATCGGTGTTGCCCCTGTTGCGGGCTTTGCAGAAACTCTCCCACCAAAAAGCTATGACTTTTACGCATCCTTCAAAAGTGGCAGCTACGCCCTGGAAAATGTAAAGGCAGATAAACTTGTAATTACAACTGATGATGGCAGCGTGGGCGTTCACGGAATGCTGCCTGCGGCCCTCACAGAAGATACCCTTCGAGCCGGCAACTACAGTGAAGTTTTTGCCTGTGGACCAACTCCAATGCTGGCCTATATCCAGAAAATCTGCCAGGCTGTGGGCGTAAAGTGCTGGCTCAGTATGGAAGCCCATATGGCCTGCGGAGTAGGGGTGTGTCTTGGCTGCGTAATCGACACAACAGAAGGCAAAAAGCGCTGCTGTAAAGAAGGCCCTGTTTTTGATGGTGATATTCTGATTTTTAAGCCGGTTACAGAAGTTGCCGGAATCAAGGTTCAGCCTCGCCGCGAGCCACTGGCAGCAGACGTCCAGCCAGACCTCTCCGTAAACATCGGCGGTGTCACTCTTCCTAACCCAGTAATCGGAAGCTCCGGAACCTTTGGTTTTGGAGTTGAATATAAAACTCTCTTTGATGTAAACAGACTTGGCGGTATTTCTTCGAAAGGTCTTACACTTGAGCCTCGCCAGGGTAACGACGGAGTACGACTCCACGAAACTCCGAGCGGACTTATGAACAGTATAGGTCTTCAAAATCCGGGAATCCCACATTTTATAGAGCATGAGCTGCCGGAAATGCTTAAACTTAAACCGATTGCAATTGCAAATCTTTCTGGTTCATCTTTGGAAACATATGTTGAAGGAGCAAAGCTGCTGGATGCAACAGAAGTTCCTCTTATCGAGCTTAATATTTCCTGCCCTAACGTAAGTGCAGGTGGAGCTGCTTTTGGTATGACCTGCGTTGGAGCTGCTCAGGCAGTAAGTGCCGTTCGCGCTGTAACAAAAAAACCGCTTATCGTAAAGCTTACCCCTCAGTCTCACGAACTGAACCAGGTTGCCCTCTCTTGTATCGAAGCGGGGGCCGACGCAATCAGCTTGTGTAATTCCTTCCAGGGAATCGCAATTGATATTGAACGTGGTGTTCCGGTGTTTGAAAAACTTAAGGCAGGTTTTGGCGGCCCTGCAGTGCGCCCTATGGCCGTGCGCCTTGTTTACGAAGTTGTTGAAGCAATCAATCAGCTTCCTGCAGAAAAACGCGTGCCTGTAATTGCCATTGGCGGAATTGCCACCTGGGAAGATGCGGTTGAGTTCATCATGGCCGGTGCCTCTGCCCTCCAGGTTGGAACAAATACCTTCGCAAATCCAAATACTATGATAGAAGTGATTGACGGGCTTGCTGCCTTCATGAAGCGAAAGGGCTATCATAATATAGAAGAAATGAGAGGAATTATACAGAAATAGCAGGAAATTAAGAAATATAACAGGAATTTATTGTACGAAAACGTTTTAAAATAGCAGTTTTTCATTTTTTTTACTTATTTAAACTTGCGTTTTGGCAGAATTCACTTAAAATGGTTGTGCTTCAGTATAAGGGGAATATTGTCGATAAACGAACGAGGGTTTTTTAATAAAAAAAGTATCAACAAAAAAGTAAAATTTCGGTTTTTGAGGTGTTGATATGAAAAAAATTGCGTTTGCGTTACTTACAATTTTTTCTCTCTTTGTTATTTCCTGTGAAATAGGTCTTGGTGCATCGGTAGATACTGATCCACCTTCTCTCAATATATCTAACCCACCAGTAGATGCAATTATTCGCGACGACTTTGCCCTCAGCGGCACCTGGACTGATGATGGTGAAATTGGCTCTATTGCCGTAGAATTATCACGCACAGACGGAAACGGCGAAAAACTCTCATACACCGGAACTTTCGCCGAAGATTCCCGCAAAGGCGGCTCCGGCACCTGGAGCATCGACATTCCGGCAAAATCCTCTTCTATCACAGACGGCACCTACCAGGCCGTAGTCACCATCAAAGACGCCACCGATCGTACAACAATTCAGAATACTACTTTTACGATTGATAATACGGCACCGATAATTGTTTTACAGCGTCCAGGCACAGATTTAAATGCCTCCCTCGCTAATGCAGATACATATGGTCAGCTTTTTACACTTGAAGGTCTTGGTGCGGACGACAATAATATTGACCATATTGATATTGATATTTATGCAGATAAAAATAAAACACAGAAAAAAAATACGTCCCCTATAACGCTGAAAAATGTTCCTCCTTCAATTTCCTTAAATGTTGCAAAATATGGTGATGAAACATATACAGCTATTTATGGAAATGTTTCTTCGTCAAATATTGTTCCTGCTCAATTCTATTGTACTATAAATGCATATGATGGAGCTCAAAGTTATCCAAGTGGTAGAGAACAAACAGATGAAGATAAATTAGGAAATCATACAGATACTTATTATTTATATGAAGACATTTCAGAAAGCATTTTAAATGATATCAAAATTACAGAACTCTATCATATTTTAAGTGGAAAGTCTGTAGATTTAGCTTCGAGATCTGCAAGAAGCCACAGTGAAATTATTCAGATCTTAAATAGTAATGGAAAAACAACAGGATCTTTTGTGCTGGATCCTAAAAATAATCCTACATTCTCTGTTATTGGGCTTAACAAATCATTGGTTAATGGCGAATCAATGAAAGATGAACAAGACAATGTAATTACAACTTATGAACTTACAAATGGTAGCGGAGATTCAGGTGTTACATTAAGTATTAATATTACTCCAGGTAGAGATAATTATCCTATTAATAAGGATTCTGTGGAAATTTATTTACAGGAATGTGATAAGGATGGAAATCTGAATCTCGACGCCACTCCAATACCTCTTGGTTCAGGAGTAACCTCTTTAAAAACAAATGTAATAAGTTCCGTTAATTATACAGGATTGAAAACAGGACTTTTCTATAGAGTTTGTGTAAACGGTATTGATACAAGGCCTGCTTCAACAACAAATGATAATAAAATAGAAGAAGCATACACTTCTGATGGAAATGCACAGATATACGCATTCTATCTTGCACCGCTTAATGGAGTCATTGAGCTTACTACTTCTGCCAGCCCATGGGGTAATAATGTAACTAACTTTGAACCAATTACAAAATATATTTCATCAGAAACAACAGACGATGATTATAAAAAATTAAAAGTTACGCTTACTTATTCATATACAGGAGGATCTCAAGAGGATAGTCTAAATGTATATAGGCAATGGAATTCATCTCTTGATAGTGGAGATGATATAGGCACTATGTATGCTAATAATCAGTATGTGAATAGTACTGCATTAGAGCAGGGAACAGATAAGACCTGGTCTGAAACTATAGATGCCAGCCTTTTGAAAGCCCAGAATGTTAATCAGATTTATTATACGCTTTCAAATATGAAGACAGTTACAGGAACTAACGGTGCTGTTACATATGAACAGACAAACTGGTCTCGTTCACGTTCCGTTACAGTTTCTTTAGATGATAATCCTCCTCAAGTAACTTCAATTATATGTCCAGAAGCAAAGAAGACATCAGAAAGCTCTTTCAGATTTGAAGGTACTGTTTCAGATACTGGTTCTGGAATTAATGAAGTAATTGTAAAAATTGAAGATGAAGAAAATTCAAAGTCTTATGTAGAACATATTTCAAGTACAGGAAGCTGGTCTTTTACAGTTTCAAGAGATTCTGATTTTACATCTACAACAAATCCTTCTTATGGAGGAGTTTTTGCTGTAGATGGTCAAAAGAAAATTACAGTAACCGCAGTTGATAAGGTTGGATTAAAGAGTCCTCCTGTATCAGAAACATTTAACTATAAAGCAACAAAACCAAGTTTTAGACTTGAAGGATATAAACCAATTGTTGGAGATGAAGAACAATCTGAAATTCTTCAGACTACAGATTTATTATCAGATGTTACAACGGCTAAGTCTTTCTCTGTAGGAACAAAGTATAAATTATTGGGTACCTTTGATGATGAATATGGAATTACTTCTATCACTTGTACAAAAGGAACTTCATCTACACCAGTAACTGTAACGAAAGATGATACAAACAAGACATGGTATATAATAGAGAATTCTTTACCTGGTGAAAATCAAACTCAAATAAATACATATCATTTCTCAATTACAGATAGAGCTGGAATTTCATATTCTGCAAAAGATGTTGTAGTAACAATTGATAGAAAAAAACCGACTCTCGAAATAAATGCTCCAGCACCTGCTTCTTCATATTTTGGAGATAATTCAATAAGTGGTACAGCTTATACATTCCGTGGAACAGCAAGTGATGAAAACGGAATGGCAAAAATAAAATATGCAATTGTACCAATGGGTGTAACAGTATCAGATACAGACTGGCAGGAATTTTCTGTTACTTCGGATGACTGGTCATTTACTATGAATCTTGGAACTAATACGACAGGTTCTGAGATAGATACAGCAGATACTCTTTATGAGGGAAAGAAAACTGTACATGTAATTGCTTTGGATAAAGCAGGTAATGCTTCGGAGGAAGCAACTAAAGATTTCTGTGTAGATCAGAGTGTACCAGAATTTGAGTATATAAGAGTATATGCGGGAACAAGTACAGCAGCTAAAACTGCAGAAATTGATGGATCGTATATCATTAATGTTGCAGATAATGTAAATAATTTCTATATTGCGGTAAAAGCAAAAGATGCTAGTGGAATAAAGGATGTTACAGCGGCTGGCTTAAATTTTGAATTTGCCGATACCGTCAGTGAATGGAAATCTGAACCTATAACTACTGAAGAAAAATATAATTATACAATTGTTCTTGAGGATAAATCTGGAAATTCAACAACAAATGGTAAGAAATCAGAACGAAATCTTTCTGTTGTATTCGATAAATCTAGCCCAGTAATAACAGTTACAGGTGCTTCAACAACAAGTGCTGATGCACCATGGAAAGTTGGAACTGGTACTCAGTATCTTACTGGAACTGCGACAGATACAGGTAATTCAGGAATTATGTCGCAGGAAATAAAATTTCCTGGTGATACAAACTGGCGAACTATGACCGCAACAGGAGACTGGTCATATGAAATGAATTTCGATTCACTTGAGGAAGATACAGAATCATCTTACAAGACTGTTTATGTAAGAATTACAGATAAAGCAGGGAATAAAAATGCAGAAAATGGAGTTCCTTATTATTTCCGCCACGATAAGGGTGCTCCAACTCTTACCATGACTATAAACAAAGACTACATAAATGACGGAACATTCAAGATTTCAGGCACTGTATATGATGGTGATAATCGTGCTGCTGGACGTGAAGTAGATACTCTTTTACTTACAGCAACAAAAGATGGAACTCCAATTAGTACAACTTTTAAATTGGATAATGAAAGTTCTAAATGTGGTAATTATAGTTATACAATAGACACTTCTGCAGATGGATATAATCTAGCAGAAGGAAATTATGTCTTTACTCTTAAAGCTACAGATATAGCAAATAAAGATACATCAAAGAATGTAAACATTATTATTGATAAACTTGCTCCTAGTTTTACTATTATTAAAGCTAAGAGAATTACAGGAGAAGCAGAAGAAGAAATACCTGCTGAAACAGATAATTCAGGCAGATGGTATAGTTCTCAAAGTATTGCACTTAGAGTCGAAGCAGAAGACAGTAGTTCTGGAATCGATTCCATTGAATGGGCTACCTCTAAAGCAGATGGAACAGAAAGAACAGACTATGAAGCACTTTCTAAAAAATTTGATGATAATACTCAAACAACATATTACTCAGGTACAGCAGTATTTAGTGATGCAGCTGCAACAGAAGGTGCAAGACTTTATATTCGTGCTACAGATAAAGCAGGTAATTCTACTGACTTTGCTACCAAGAAGGGAGCAGGTACTTCTGCAGAGGATATTGCATATATTCTTATGGATATAGATACTACATCTCCGGTACTACCATTGAATTCTGTAAAATATAGAGTAGGTAATGGAACAGAAGAACCAGAAACTGTTAGTGGAATAGTATCTATTAATAACAGTGCAAAACTCACCGTTTATGGAAACTATAAAGACCCGCAGAGTGGAGTACAACCACTTACATTTAGTGGCCTTAAGGCAGGAGCTGCGCAACCAACTATAAAGTATTCTACTGTAGAAAATTCCGTTACAGATACAGATTTTACAATTTCTTCAATTACTGATGCTAACAAAAAAACTATACGAGCATGGAAAGCAGAATTTAATAATTCTACACTTACAACTGGAGTTCTTAGTGTTACTGGTAAGAACAACTCTGGAGCAGGGCTGACAACTCCTTTGGAACTTTTCAATATAAATAAAGATGAAAAAGCTCCAGAAATTAAGAGATATGTATTGCAGACAGACTCTGATGTATATTCAGTTTATGAGCATAAAGCAGAACGCACAAATTCAAACAATGAGACAGAACTCTATACAGACTATTATTATATAAATAACGGAAACTCTGAAAGATTCACAATTTCAGGTCTTGCAGAAGATAATAATGATGGTGCAAGCCAGGCTTCAGGCATAAGAACAGTAGAACTTTGGGTTAGTACAGATGGAGGTTTAAATTATAACAAATTAGAAGATAAAGATAACACAATTCTCTATTTCAATGATTTAAACTTCAGTGTATATTCAACTTCATCAATCAAAGTAAAGATTGTTGTGTATGATAAAGCTGATAACAAAGCTGATGTGGTAATACCGGAAATCAAATTTGATACAGCAGCCCCAGTTGGCGTACATGCATTTGATGGTAAACAGAAAGATTTGTATTTCCGTTTTGGTAAAGCAAACCGTAGTGAAGATGATGGTACTTCTTCAAATCCTCCTAACGATATAAATCTGGATAATAATGTAGGTGGAAAATATGCAGCAGATTCTTATGGTAACCTGGAAACACAGGATATTCGAGGAACCTTTGTTGATAAAGCAAGAACTCCGGAAACAAACGAGAAAGTTAAAGATTTAGCAGATGGAAGTGGAGTATCTCTTATTTACTACAAGATTTTTGATCACGAACCAAGTGACTCGGAATTATCCGCTTTTGAATCAGGTTATAAAACAGATGTTGATAGAACAGGTTATTTCTCACCAAAGTCAGATACTAAGCGAGTATTCTTTACTCCGGTTTCTGGAATCTTAGAAAATTCTATTGGTCAGGAAATTACAGCTACGACTGTTGGTTCTCAAAAATATACAAATATTACATCAAGTTATCAGCCAACAATAGCAGGTTTGCAGCAGGGCTCAAATTACCTTGTACTTCTTGCAGTTGATAAGGTTGGAAATGCTGCACTGGAAAATATAAAATTGTGGGATAACACAACTGTAAATAACTACAGAATTAATGTAGATCAGACAGCTCCATCAATTAGTGTTCCATCAAAAGACCGTATCTATTCAAATGCTGTTTCTGGTAAAGAAATTACCGGTAGATATCTTGATGCAGGTGCATGGTTAAAGACAAAGGAAAAGAATGGCCTTACAGTTACTGTTGGAACAGAGACAACAGCAATTAAGGCTGATCAAATTCCAGATAAAGTAACAGGAATTTCATTATTAAATGGTGCTACCGAATTTACTTCAAATGACTTGATAAACAGCGAAGTAACAGAAGATAAGTATATATATAATTATCTGAAAAAATCTGCTTATGCCAGAATAAAGATTAATGACTCATATTATTATGTAACAAATACAGATTCACCAAGAACTTCTGGAAGAATTACCTTTACACCTGCCTTCTCTGGAACATCAGGTACTTATGATATAGAATTTGGTGGCGGAGAATGGAAAGCAACAATTCCAGATACTACTCTTAATAATTATGTTGGCCAGAGTGTTACTATTTCCGGACATGCAATTGATAATGCCGGAAACTCAACAACTGAGCCTGTAGTTGCAACAATTGTTGTAGATAAAGAATATCCTTCGGTTGAAATTGATAGTTTGAAGTCTACAATAAATGGTGTAGTTACACTTCGTGTCAGGGCAAGCGATAACAATGGTCTTAAAATTGTAAAACTTCAGTATAAAAAAGATGGTGATTCAGGTTTTACAGATTATGTTTCAAAATCAGAAAACATAACAAATCCATGGGATGTAAATGTTGATACAACGGAAAGTGTTTTTGAGAATACAAAACAATTTACTTTCCGTGCAATCGCAGAAGATTATGCAGGTAACATTGGTAACTCTGGAAATACAACAACAGCTTTTGATACAGCTAAAGAAAAGGAAACTCTTATTTCTAAGGACAGCGACCGTCCGGTAATTATTTTCAATAATCTTAATTTAGCCTCAATGGATTCTTCCAGCGGAGTTGTTCCTTGTAATACAACAACATTAAGGTTTACCGTTGAAGATGATGATGGTCAGATTGCGGAAGCAGCTGTTTCTTATAAAGAGGGAAATGGTGAATGGAAAACAACAGAATCAGCTGAATCTAAACTTACTTATGAGGATGGCTTATTTACATTAGCAGGAATAGGCGAAGGTGCTCAGTCTCTAAGTTTTAAGGTAACAGATCATTCTATTCGCAATAAGACAAGCACAACAAAAGAAAATAAGGTCTTTGAGATTGGTGCTGAGGATGCATTGGACTCACCAAAGATAAAAGACAGCAATGATAATTACTATACTTCAAATGAAGATCTTAAGTTAAAGGTAGATACTCAGGAACCTGATGTAATAGATGTAAAATATCATAGACTTACCAACGTTGCTTCATATTCAGCAGGAGACTGGATAGATGTTGCCGGTTCAAGTGGTATAAGCTCGGAATATTTTGGAGGACCAGATTCAAATTATCAGAATAAGTTCCGTTTAAGTTTGTATGCTTTTGATGCAAACGAAGATGAAACAAATGGACTTACAGTAACTCTGTCAATTCCAGAAAATGCAGGTGATAAAACAGGTGCTGTACGCTCTTATGCTTTAGCACTTGCAACTGACAGTGTAGATGGTCTTCCAAAAGAAAAAACATCAAATGGTTATAAATTCAGATTATACACCTGTGATGTAACAATTAATGACAAACTTACTACTTCAGACAGAGAGTGTATAATTGATGTTACAGAAGGTGTAAGTCATAACAGGTCAAAAAAGTTTACTTTATGTCTTGATACAAATGCTCCGGTATTTGATTTGAGGTATCCGTCAAAAACAAAATCAATTGTTGGCGATGTAGAAATTACTGGAAAAATTGATGATCCTGGAAAGGGACTGCTCAAGGAAGTAAAATATTTTATTCCTACTTTTGCTCAATCTACAACACTTGAACCAAAGAATGTTACAGCTTGGACAGAAATATCAGATTCTTCTAATTTAAACTTAAAATTACCTATTACTGCTGCAACTTTAAATACAAAGATTGGCTATCCAAGTGGAGCTTCTTATTCAGATTATAGTGGTTATATAAAAGATGGGCTTTATAAATTACCAGTCTGGTTATATCTGGAAGATGAACTGGGCAATATTGGTTACGATAAAGAATCTATTGAAATTCTTTATAATGCCGATGCTGATACTCCGATTGTTGAAATTGTAGATCCTGTTCATAATTTGCCTGAAAATAACCCGACATATGTAATTAAAGGCGCAACAGTAACTATCAGTGGAACTGCTCAGGATAATGAAGAAATATCAGATGTATATCTGCAGTTTGATATGAATGGTGATGGCATATTTGAGAATGGAAAAAATGCTGACGGTACAACTATGGAAAAAGCTCCAAATCTGGTACTTGGAGAAATTCCTAATTCAGATATCAAGTTTGGTGGTGCAAAATTAAAGGGTGTTAAAGCAAATAAGAGAAATTCAGGTTCTGTAGTCCGCTGGACTAAGGATATTGATATTTCCGAATTTGATGATAATACGGTTATTAATGTAAGGGCAGTTTCTATTGATAATAAAACAGGTACTGCGGCTCTTGTATCTGCTTGGTCTCCAGTTGTTTGTATTCATGTAGAAAACTCTAAGCCGATATTTACAGTTCTAAAAATGCGTCGATATTCTGCTGCAATTAATAGTACAACTGCAAATGACACTGGGGCAAATAATTATGAATTACAGAAAGATGTCATTGATAAGATGTATTTAAAGACTCAGAATGAGCACTGGTATATCTATGGAGAAGTTAAGGTTCAAAGTTCAAATCATATTAAAGAAATCTCTTCTTCAAAGGATGCAAGTGGTTTTAAATGGACTTGTGGTACAACCCCTGGAGTAGGAGACTATGAGCTTGCTGATAAAGGCTATACCTGGACAACTGATAGTGGTAGAACTCATAAATTCTTAATTCCAGTTGAAGGTTCAGTAGATGGATTGTGGGAAACAAAAATTTCTGTAGAAGGAAGTAATGATTCCGAAAGTGAAAACAAAAACAATACTGAAATCAGGTTGAATATCGATAATACAAAACCTGTTTTCAATGACAGAAATGAAAGTGATACTGCAAATAAAGGTGATATAAAACTTCGTATGAATCCGGATGATGATTCCAGCTTCTACGAATCAGCGTCTACAGGAACTAGAACCTTAAATAATAGCAATACACAAGCTGTTGTGGCAGGTGCTTTCACTGAATCAGGAAGTGGTTTTGAAAAACTTGTATTCTATTTTGTAAGGAATAATAACGTTTATAACGTTATGGAGAATAATACATCTGCTTCAATTACAACACTCGCTGAAGGTGCAGCAAAGGTATCTGGTAATGTTTATCTGACAGATGAAGAACTTCCGGCCTTGTATATGGAAAACGGAACTCGTGGTTCAGGAGATGAAACCGGAGAATATAAACATGATTCAATAAAGAATAATCCTAATATCCGAATTGGTGGCTTAATAAAAATTGGTAATGATTACAGAATTATATCTGCAGTTGATTATACAAATGGAAAAGTTACCTTCTCGCCAGAATGTAAGAGTACATATAAAACAGCAGAATTTGTATATGGTATGGTTGTCGACAAATCTAATGAAGATGCAACTCATGATGATGGCGATGCAATGCGTGAAAATTACAGAACTGGTGATCCGAGTGTCTGGGATGCTTCAATTGACTCAAGAAACATCCCGGATGGCAGAATTGAAATTCACTGTGTAATTTTCGATAATGCCGGAAACTCAAAGCATGGCTGGACAAAAACCTTTGTAAGTAACAAGCCTCCAAGAATTACAAGCTTAAAACTTGGAACCGACTTAAATAAAGATGGTGACTATGCAGATTCTGAATTCAAACAGTTCTGGTTCAATGAATCTAAGTCTCTGGCATCTGGTACAGATATCTGGGATTTGTCTGCATATCTTGATGACAGTCAGACAGAATATTGGACAGCAAAGAAAGATCTGGTTGTTATTCCAGAATTTGTAGGTGGAAATGGCGATATCTATTATGCATATTCAAAGCTTGCTGCAACAAGTACAGAGGCTCAAACTCATGCAGTAGCAGCTGTTACAAGAAATGCCGCTTCAAAACTTAAGAAGAAAGTTAAGGATTCAGATGTAAATGAACTGTCTTCAACTCAGGAAGGAAACAATGTTTTTGCATTTATCCTGACAAACGGCACAAACGATGCAGTTGGAACAATTGGAACCTCAGGAGACTATAAGAAAAATAGTGATGGAACAATTGCAAATGCTGGTGTAAATATTTATCACTTCACCTTTAATGATTCCACAAATAATGGTGATGATGCTCAGTGGTGTATCCTTAATGCGAAATTTAAGCAGGATATTACAGATGATACTGCACCTACAGGAAGCATTACACCGTTCTATTGGACTGGTAACGATGGTGAAAGTGTTATTTATGAGACCGATAATGGTAAATTAGTTGCTAAAGGTCATATTGAACTTGCTGAAGACTGGACTGCTCAGGATGCAGGTGGAAATTACCTCTCTCCAGGTTATAAAAAATACAAGAACAATACCACAGGTTATACTGGAGCTGAATATGATGCAGATCCTAAAGTTTCAGGTAAGATAAAGATTGAAGGTGTGGCATACGACGAAACCATGCTTAAAACAATTACAATATCTTTAGGTGATAAATCTGTAACGGCATCTTATGATTCTTCTAATGGATGGACATATAATCCTTCAACACAACCGGCTTCCTTTATGCTTGAAGTTACAGATGCAGATGCAAATGCACCGGGAGCAACTCAAAGTGGACACAGTGTAAAGTGGTCATTAATTGTAGACACAAGTCTTGTTATAACAAACAGCACTACTGGCTTGGATAAGACTATTTTAGTTACAATAAACGATGCTGCTACAACTGCTAATACTACATCTACATCGCAGAAGGTTGATATTGTGCCTTATATTACTGGTTTAGGAACTCGCCTTGACCAGGCCTACAGTGCAAACACTTCTGTGTTTAATCGTTCTGCAAATGGTAATTATCCAGTAATGCGTGGTGAAACAGGAGTGAAACTTTACGGCTTTAATTTAGCTGGAGCAAACACAACAGTTAGAATAAATGGCAAAAGTGTTGGTACAGTTACAGCTGGAACAACTACTGATTATGTTACATTTACTGTTCCTAACACAAATAATAATAAAGCAACTTCTGGTACAATTGATGTAATTGTTAGTAGTGTTTCTGCCCTGAACAACGAGAATAAAGCAGATGCGGTATACAACCTTGAACCTAATAACATAAATAATAATACTCTTGATGATAATAGAAGTGTTTGGGTTTGGGGTATGAATGATGTGCTGACTAATACAGTAAAAACTATTCGATATCCTACATTTAGAATAGGAAAGGATGCTAATCAAACTGTTGGATTTGTTTATGATAGGGATGGGCAAACTGTTTGGTATCATAGAAATAATGGAACTGCTACTAATAAACAATTAGATAAATCATTTTCTCAGTGGTATGCGACAGCTTGTGCAGTAGATTCGTCAGGTCATCTTTATGCAAGTGCACAAAATGGCGATAGTGGAGGTGGTGGAAATATTACTAATAATTATAGTTATGCAAACTACAAATTCTATGCACGTGCAGAAACAGTTAATGGAACATATTATGACGACGAGGGAGGAGCATATTCTCAAGGTGGCAACAACGTTGCTCTTGAAAGTTGTATCGGTAATGGAAGTACATTTTTTGCAGAACGTATACAAAATCCAAAAATAGCAACATTAGGAAGCGATACAACAAAGATGTACACTGTTTATTATGATATCAGTTATCCTAGAATTGTTTTCAGATATGGAGAAGCTTCTGGGGCTGTGAATTTTAGTACAGCCAATGGAATGGGAATTAAAGCTAGAACAAACTCTTCTGCGGGAAATGCTCGTGTTATCGATGATAGTGCGAATGTTGGTGAATACGCAGCAGTTGGTGTAATTCCAAATGAACTAACTGGCCAGACCGGTGGTACTGCTGTCGTTTGCTGGAATGCAGATAATAAACTTAAGTTTAAGTACAATGAAGCTCCAACAGGCAATACATGGTCGGATACAATAATTATTGATGATGACTATGCCGGTGAATATTGTGACCTTGCTGTTGACGCTGCAGGAGGAATTCACATTGCTTACTATCGTGCCGGTAACAAGCTTAAGTATGCTTATCTTGAATCTTACAAAGACACTGTTGCCGATGTATGTTTGGTAGACTCTTATCTTTCTGTAGGTGAAAATATCAGTATAGAAACAAGCTCTAAGACTATTTCGTATACAGAGAATGGTGTTGCAAAAACCCGCTATGTTCCATACATTTCATACTACTCAAGTGCTATTGGAATGGCAAAGGTCGCATGGCCTGTTAAGCTTGGTACTAACGGCTCTAAAGCAAACACCTTTGTTAATGGTGTAAACAACGATATGTTTACTGGTGATTGGGAAGTTCAGGTTCTGCCTACTGCTCTCACAACTAAGCTTTTGAACTATACAATCGGCGTTGGTGAAAAAACAAATGGAAGTGCAAATTCTGTAATGCTTGGTTATGGAACAAAGACAGGTTTGCAAACAGCCTTGTTATACTAGCAAACACAAAGCACTTGCTTTTTCCCTGCAAGTGCTTTATAGTGGAAAAAGAAAGAGGCACAACGCAATCAAGCGTCTTGCCTCGGTTTTGGTTAAAGACCGCCACGAGGGTTCAAAGCTGTGGCGGTCTTATTTTTTATTTCGCTTTCCTTTTTGTCTTTTTTGACGAAGGCGCGTAATAATATCAATTAGAATTTGAATGTATCCGTCAAATCTAACCTCGTAAACAAAAGCAACATATAGCATTACACTTCATAAAGAGGTGTAAAAAAATGCAACAATCAAGAACAAAAGA
>NZ_ATWV01000021.1 GCF_000421345.1 Treponema bryantii NK4A124 | reverse complement strand
CTACAGTTCCATGTTCAGCTATTCCAAATTTTATTGCTGTCTCTCTGTCAGATAGACTATATTCTTGTTGATAGTTTAATACTTTTAGCTTGAATTCTGAACTAAAAACTGTAGTTTTTGATTTTTTATTAATGAATCCGTTCGTGTTGTATTTCTTTACCCATAATTTTATCAAACTGATATTAATTTCTAAATCTCTTGATAATTGCCTTACAGGTATTTCTTCTTCAAGATGTTTTTTTATAACTGACATCTTAAAAGCTTCTGTGTATTTGGACATAAAAAATGCACCTCCAAAATTAAACTTTATGTCTAACTTTTGGGGTGCACTTCATAACAGGATGGTCTTTTATATTTTAAATCTATTTCCAACTTCGGTTATTGTTTTATTTACTTCATCTGTAATTGTTTTTATTATTAAATCGGTATTTATTTTATTTGTATTATTTTCTTCTGTCATAAAGAAAACTGATATAGGTACATCAAAGAATGTCGCAAATCGTGCTATTGTTTCTGGCGAAACCCATTTTTTACAGTTTTCAATATCATTTATGAAAGTAAATGCCATTTGCATCTCATTCGAAAGCTTTAATTGAGAAAGACCTTTTTGTTTTCTGAGTCTTTTCAAGTTTTCAGCAAAAATTCTACGAACTTCAATTTCTTCCATAGGTGCATACCACTCCATTGGTATACAGAATTATTACACCAATAGATTAACTTTTTGACAAAGCGTTGTTAGAGTATTATAATATATCGCTAATAGCGGAATTGCTTAGGAGGAATTTTATGAAATCAACAAAAAAAGTATTCTTATTACAAGTTTACTTTTATTAACTTATGCTATTTTAGCATTATCATGTGCAACTACAGAATATCTTCAAAAAGGTAATGTTTCTTTTGAAGATGATATCAATCAGAAAAAAGCTATGGATGCAATTGTTTATGTACTTTCTGAAAGAGGATTTAATATTCAGATGGTTAACGAATCTTTTGGATTAATTGAAAGTGATTGGAAACAAACTTCTGACATGGCAGACAATATTGGAACTACCATCCTTGTTGGTACTTTAACTGGTAGTAATACATATTACTACAAATTCTTGAAATTAAATTTTCGGGTAACAGATACTGGTTATACAGTAACTCCTTTGTATAAACAAGAAAATCAGAAATCTAATAATCTGGTAAATTCAAGCACAACTTCTGGAAATACATCACCTGTCAAGACAAGCCCTGAAGCTAAATTAGCTATGGAAATAGTAGACGAAATAAATTCTATGTTAAAGATAAAAGGTGCTATTAATTGGCAAGAAATAAAAAAATAAATATTAAATAAATATTTTATTGGAAGTTGATAAACTTCCAATAAATACAATTATGAAAAATCGAAGAATTCAAATTATAATAGGATTATTATTAATAATTCTTTCTATCCCGTTGTATATATTCATTCATGGAACAAAACATCTTGCATTGGTATCAAAAATAAATAATATCATACCCATCATTCCTATTTTCCCAGGTAGAAGAATTAATAATCTTTTTATAAATGGATATCTTATTGATATTCTCTGGTTTTCTTCATTAATCTTATTGTCCACATTATTTTCTTCATTCTCGGAAGTTATTAATTCCACATATGCACTGATTCTTGCATTAATAATAGAAATTTTACAATCTTTTTTTCCATCACTTGGAACTTTTGATTTTTTTGATATTATATGTTATTTAGGAATTTTCTTTTTATATAATGGAGTAAAATTTATAAGTGAAAAGGTCAAATTTCGTACAGTTTAAAACAACCTAAATTTCAGCATGAACTAATTTCAAAAACTCTTCTGGCGTAACAGCTGGAACAGTTCCTTCCTTAAAATCATCAACATTTCGTGTAATGATATAATCAAGTTCACAAGCTATGGAAGATTGATGCTGCATAGAATCTTCCAAATCATCAAAGGCTTCATTATTTACAGCGGCAATCATATCTGATTTATCCAACGAAGCTAAATCAAAAACATAAAGGAATTTGTTAAAGACATTACGACATTCTTCAATAGAAAAATCTTCTGTTTCGTGGAGAATGTAAAACATATTTGAGAAAGTATGTACTGCAATATAACCGTCAACAAGAGACAGGCAACATTGTAGTACACGTCTTGAAAGTTCCAAGTGTGGCTCTCGGAGTAGGATTACATCAAGCAGAATGTTTGTGTCAATTAAGACTTTCATATTTTCTCCGCATTGCAGAAGCTGCTTCTTTTCGTCCGTTAAGGCTGATTTCGTGTTTTGCCGGACGACCCATTGCAAAAAGCTCATCTAAAGCCTGTTTTGCTTTTGCCCTCTGTTCTGGAGTTTTTGAGTTCTGAAGAGGCTCATTTTTTCGAGGCATAGATTCTATAAACATGATGACGCTGAGAGTCTGTTCATCATCTAGAGTATCAATATAATTAATCGCCTTTTGTCTTAATGCCATTGCTGCCATATTTTGCCTCCTGTCATTTGAGATACTTATAATATAACACAGAATCCTAATTTTGTGGATATTTTTTCTTTTTATGAACAGTGGGTGGACTGGGCGGGATAAAATAAGCAAATTGCGATAGCAATTTACCATGCGGGTTTTAGGGGCGGCGAGCCCCTAGGAGAAAGGGGTGTGGTGAAGGCACGACAAAGCGGAGCAAGTGTCAAAGCTTGCTTTGCACTTGTGTAGCGACTCGTGACTGAACCCAGGGGGAAGGCTTTCCCCCTCATCATTAATAATATAATAACTTTTTATAAGTTCTTCAAAATCATCTGAAACCATGTTATTTTTAGTTATTTTCCGACAAATTATCTTGTTTACATTCGTTTTGTCGGAATTTTTTCTTCATAAACTCGAAGCAGCAGAGTTTTTTTCCGACAAACCTGTTTACAAACTCGCATTTTGTCGGAAAATAGGCTTCTGTTACTCAAAACAATTGAACTTTTTTCCTACAAATTACTAGTCAGACATTACTTTTGTCGGAAAACCCTTATTCCTACCCTAAAATAAACACAATCTTTTCCGACAAAAACCTTCTTCTCCCATCCATTTGTCGGAAAATCGCCTTTCCCACTCCAAACGGTGAACCAAAAGGATATTCGTCCTCCTCATATGCAGAGTATCGAGCAACCCTCCACAACCTGCTGAAATGTTTTCCACAATCCAGTATACTTTTGGCAGAAAACAGGAGAAAAAAATGACTTTTATTTCATGGAACATAGATTCAATTAATGCGGCGCTGACTTCTACATCTGACAGGGCGCAGCTTTCGCAGGCTGTTCTGAAAAAGCTTGGTAGCTACAATGCTGACATTATTGCAATTCAAGAGACTAAGCTGCCAGCGGAGGGGCCTTCGGATAAGCACCTGGAGCTGCTGTCCCAGTATTTTCCCGGCTACAAAATTGAATGGCTTTCTTCTGTACCGCCTGCCAAAAAAGGTTATGCGGGTACTATGATTTTATACAAGGAAGGCATGTCGGCCAGTCGCGAAGTACCACGACTTGGAGCTCCGGATACTATGGATGATGAGGGCCGCCTTCTCTCTCTCGACTTCGGCGACTTTTATTTTGTAAATGTTTATACTCCAAACTCGGGCGACGGTCTCAAGCGCCTTGCGGACCGACAGAAGTGGGACGCTCTTTATGCTGATTATCTTGCTGGTCTCGATGCAAAAAAGCCTGTCATCGCCTGCGGTGACTTCAACGTTGCCCACAAAGAAATCGACCTTGCAAACCCGGCATCGAATCATTTTTCTGCCGGTTTTACCGATGAGGAGCGCGAAGGCTTTACAAAGCTTCTTGCCCGAGGCTTTACCGACAGCTTCCGCCACATCCATGGGGATGTAAAAGATATTTATTCCTGGTGGGGCCAGAGAATCAAAACCAGCAAGATTAATAACTCGGGCTGGCGTATTGACTACTTCCTCGTCAGCGACCGCATCAAAGAACAGATTAAAAAATCAGAGATGATTGATTCTGGCCCACGCCAGGACCACACTCCTATTCTACTGGAAATTGATATAGGCTGACCCTACTCTCTCGAAAAAAAGGAGGTTCACATGTCTATTGTTGCCGCTTTTATGGTTCCGCATCCGCCGATGATTGTACCAGACGTTGGACGCGGAAGTGAAAGTCAGATTGAAAAGACGATTAAGGCTTATGAAAAAGTAGCTGATGAAATTTCTGCTCTTAAGCCTGAAACTATAATTATCTCCAGCCCTCACAGCGTAATGTATTCTGATTATTTTCATATTTCTCCGGGCAGCGAGGCGGTCGGATCTTTTGCTGATTTTGGGGCGCCTCAGGTTAAGTTTGATGTTAAGTATGATGAAGAGCTTGTAAAGGCCTTGTGTGAGCTGGCTGATAAAACTGGCTTCCCCGCCGGAACTCTTGGCGAAAAACGTCCGGAACTTGATCACGGAACTATGGTGCCGCTCTGGTTTATTCTTAAAAAATACAAGGACTTTAAACTTGTGCGCACGGGACTTTCGGGCTACGACCTTTTAAAGCATTATGAATATGGCACCATGATAAAAGACGCGGTTGAGTCACTTGAGCGCAGGGTTGTTTATGTTGCAAGTGGTGATTTATCGCATAAGCTTCAGGATTATGGGCCTTACGGTTTTGCTGAGGAAGGTCCGGTCTATGACAAGCGGATAATGGATGTTTGCTCGGGCGGCCGCTTTGGAGAGCTTTTTGATTTTGATGAAAACTTTTGCCAGAAGGCAGCAGAGTGCGGTCATAAATCTTTTGTGATTATGGCAGGCGCACTAGATGGTCAGGCGGTGAAGGCAACCCAATATTCGCATGAAGATGTTACCGGCGTTGGATATGGAATCTGTTCATTTGTTCCGAAGGGTGTGGATGAGTCGCGGCATTTTCTGGCAGCGCGGCTCCAGCAGGTGGAAAGTGAACTTGAGCAGAAGCGCCAGAAGTCCGATGCCTGGGTAAGACTTGCAAGAGAGTCTGCGGAGTATTTTGTATGGAACGGGCATGAGATGGAATTGCCTGCCTGGGTGCCGCCGGAACTTTTGAAGGTGCGTGCCGGTGCCTTTGTTTCTGTTCACAAGTTTGGAGCCTTGCGTGGCTGTATTGGAACCATTGCCCCAACAAAAGAAAATCTTGCACTGGAAATAATTCACAATGCAGTAAGCGCCGTTTCCGAAGACCCGCGTTTTGAGCCGGTTGATGAAGATGAATTAAAATATCTTGATATAAATGTTGATGTTCTTGGAGAAGCAGAAAAGATTTCTTCACCCGCCCAGCTCGATGTAAAGAAATACGGAGTGATTGTGCAGAGTGGTTACAAGCGGGGGCTGTTGCTTCCAGACCTGGATGGCGTAGACACAGTTGAACAGCAGATTTCAATTGCAAAGCGTAAAGGCGGAATTGCACCCGGAGAGGATGTCGATTTGTTCCGTTTTGAAGTTGTGCGACATTACTAGTTATGCAGAAAGCGTGGAGAAAAGTGAATGCCTGTTTGTGATGTGTGTTTCAGACAATGTAAAATCGAAGAAGGTCAAATAGGTTTTTGTGGTGCCCGTACCTGTCGTGATGGTCAGATAGTTGCCGCTAACTACGGACGACTAACTTCTGTTGCGCTGGACCCTATAGAGAAAAAGCCTCTTAAAATGTTTCATCCGGGCAGCATGATTTTGTCGCTTGGTTCTTATGGCTGTAATCTGCGCTGTCCTTTCTGCCAGAACTCAAGTATTTCCTGGTCGCAGAAGGCTTTTGAATATAAAGACAAGGCAGATTTTTATGAGCCCCAGGAAATTGTTGAAACTGCTCTGGAACTTCGCCCTCGCGGTAACATTGGTCTTGCCTTTACCTACAACGAGCCGCTTGTTGGTTATGAGTTTGTGCGTGACACCGCAAAGCTTGCCAGGGAAGCCGGTTTGCAGAATGTTCTTGTGACAAACGGAACTGCAAGCCAGAAAGTTCTGACCCAAATCCTCCCATACATTAACGCAATGAATATTGACCTCAAGGCTTTTACAGATAACTTCTATCGAAACTTCATCGGTGGAAACTTTCAGATGGTAAAAGATTTTATCACCACTGCTACGGGTGCCTGCCACGTTGAACTTACAACTCTTATCATCCCCGGCAAAAACGACAGTGAGCAGGAAATGCGTGAATTGTCTGCCTGGGTTGCCGCACTTGAAAATCAAACAGGTAAAAAAATCCCTCTTCACATCACAAGATTTTTCCCAGCCTTCAAACTTACAGACCGAGCTCCTACCCCAATCGACACAATCCTGCGCCTTGTAGAAGTCGCCAAAGAAAATCTTGAGTTTGTTTTTCCGGGGAATATATGACAAACAAGATAGCATATTTATAAATTATTTTGATTACAACTTTTAATTCATAAAGTATAATTTAAAAATCAACTTATTAAAAAATTGGAGCGAATCATGCGAAAAGACAAAATCAACTATTATCTTGATATTGCAGATGTTGTTTCAAATCAGTGTACCTGTTTACGCCGTCGTTATGGTGCAGTAATTGTAAAAAATGATGAAATTATTTCTACCGGTTATGTAGGTGCTCCTCGTGGTCGTCAGAATTGTACTGATATCGGTTATTGCGTGCGTCAAAAACTGAATATTCCACGCGGTGAAAGATACGAATTGTGCAGGAGTGTTCATGCTGAAGCCAATGCAATTATCAGCGCAGAACGTGCAAAAATGATTGATTCAACACTTTATCTTTCTGGCCGCGAGGTTGAAACAAACGAAATCATCAAAAATTCTATCTGCTGTTCAATGTGTAAAAGACTGGTTATAAATGCCGGAATAAAAACAGTTATTGTTCGTGATACAGCAACAGAATACAGAATTATTGATGTAAGTGATTGGATTAAAAATGATGAATCAATCGCCGGAGAGTTTGGATATTAATAAGGAAGACTATACTTTTGATTAATCATATTTCATATCAGAAAAAAAATGATGAAATAGAATGTGTTCATTATAAAAACTGGACCAAGGCTTATCCTCCTCACACGCATGCCGAACATCTTACTCTTGGAATTGTTGAAGAGGGAAAGGTCTGCATTGTGATGGAGGGTGCGTCAAAAATCTATAAGGCGGGCGATGAGTTTAAGATTCCGCCGGATGTTTTGCATGAGATAAAACCGGTTGATGAAAAAGGATATTCGATGCTGGTGACTTGTCTGCGCGTGCAGACAAAAGTGGTGCAAGACGCGGGCCAGAAAGCGACGGATGGCCTGCTTGTAGAACTCAAAGATTCAATCCTTGATCAGCCGGAAAATCTTTATCTTATTGAAGAAATGGCAAAGGATACAAATATCAGCCCTTTTCATTTGATTCGGAAATTCAAAAAGATGTACGGACTGACTCCTCATCAGTTTCAGATTCAGTGTAAGGTTCGAAAGGCGCAGAAGCTGCTTGAAAAAGAAAAAAGCGTCTGCGAGGTGACTTACGATGCTGGCTTTTGCGATCAGAGTCACCTGGACAGATGCTTTCAAAAAATTGTTGGACTTACTCCAAAGGAATACAAGGAAGCCTCAGCTTCAAAGTCAGACAGTATGAGTTAGTCACGTCTAACACAAAGCCGGGAAAAACTTTGCAAAAAGATAAAGTCCATCAGGACCTGCATTAACTTCGTGTGGAACTTTGGCAGGCATAATTGAAATTACACCAGGTTCATAATCAAGGCTCTTTCCAGCATTAATACATTTTCCGCTGCCTGCAATAACCTCGTGAGTTTCCAGCTGAGTTTCGTGAAGGTGATTGTTAATACTTTTACCAGGCGCAATTCTAACAAGGTGATAACTGAAGTTCCCGCCAGTATCCTTTGAAGTGATGATGTGCTTAAGTTCAACACCTTCAAAAGTCGGATGCTTGTTCCAGCTGATTTTGTCGAAATCAATCTGACATTCCGGTAAGCGCAGGCTACCGAAATTAAATTTTTCAAAAAGTTCTTTATTCATATTGTTACCTCTTGAAGAAAGATTAGTAAAAATATGAATTAAAAAATTGGATAAAATTGCGGTTTAATTAATAATCTTTAAGCTTCAGGATAAAAGCCTTTTTTGATTCGCCATCAAAGCCAAGATTTTTGTAAAACTGATGGGCTTCTTTTCTAAAGCTGGCGCTTTGCAAAATCACTTTGTAACAGTTGTTTTCGCGGGCAAAGTCAATTGCTTTTTCCATGACTTTGCGGCCAAGTCCCTGTCTGCGATATTCCTTGTCGGTGACAACATTTTCTACAAAGGCAATGGAAGAGCCTAAGCGGGTAAGATTTGGAATTATCAGACAATAGCAGGTTGAGATAACTTTTCCATTTTCAACGGCACCGAAATATTTAATTTTCTTGTTCCCTTCAATTTCATCTTTCCAGATTTTGCGGGCATCTTCTGTTGTAAAGTCCCCGTTAGCGCCATCTAACTGTTCGTATAATTTAATGAGGGATTCAAGATCCTTTTCGTTTAATTCTCTGAGTTCCATTTTTGCCTCGGTTTTGTAATAGGTGATTCTTTTTGAGAAAACTTGTTGTACCTAAATGTTACAGCATTTTGAGTAAGATAACTAGTTTTTACATAAATATATTTTTACTCAAAAAATCAAATGCATGTTACACTATTGTTGTATTCTCATAATTGTAAGAAAGTATGGCGCGCGTGCTTTCCTACGACTGAGTCCGTGGGGCTCACAGGAGTTGCTTTGGCTAATCTTGATTTATTAATGCGGTCGCTGGAGTTCATCGAAGAACATCTTGAAGATACTGTCGCTGTTCAGACGGAAGATATTGCTGCTGGGTGTTACGCTTCTAAGTCTGCGCTTGAAAAGGTCTTTAAGTACACGATTCATTTTTCGGTTCACGATTATATAATCCGCCGAAAGATGACCAGAGCTGCAAGATTGATGATAGAAAAGCCAGCTCTAAGTATCTTGGATATTGCCGTTCAATTCGGCTATTCGAGTCACGAAGCCTTTACGAGAACTTTTTCGCAGGTGTGGAATTGTAATCCTTCGGATTTCAAAAAACGCTACACCGAAAAGGGGCGTGAACATTCCGCGGAATTGTTTCCCAAAATTACCGGCTTCATTCAATTAGAAGGAGAAACTATTATGAGAAGAACTGTTGACATTTCTGAGTTGTATGATTTTTTTAAGTCGCGCAAGGACTGCTGGTTTGTATGTGGTGACATTGTTCACCTTATTCCGATTAATGAGATTTCCCGCAAGGCAGGAGACGCTGCAATTGCAGAAGCTCTGCGTCGAATGGAAAGCGTGTGCGGTCCTGAAGATGTTGTATTCAGAATTGGCGGGGATGAGTTCGCTCTGCTTACAAACTCAAGGGATCAGTCATATGCCGAAGAGCTCAAAGAGAAAATTCTTGCTATGAATGGACAGCCAATTCAGTTTGAGGGGAAAGATATCGCGCTAAGCCTTTACGCAAAAACTGTAAAGATTGAAGATAAGACTGTCCGCTATGCCGAAATGTTTCCAAAGCTGATGATTCCGGACACGGAAAAAACAAATTAAAAAGTGATGAAAATTGTTTGGGCCATTTTTGCTCCGCAAAAACCGGGCTTTGCGCTGTTCGCCGTCTAACCGCGGCTCATCCACTCGCTTCGCTCGGGACGCCTTCGGCGCAGCTCCAATCCCTTGTCCAGTACAAGTGGTACATATCAAAATTGCAGGTCGTTATACAAAAATACAGCCCCAGCTAACCCAACAGATACTACAACTCCATCAACATATACTCCACCACCATCTAGTGAAAATCCAACTCCTTCACCACAACCCAGTGGATGTTAATTAAATAAATAAGCGGCTTTATTTTTATCTTATAAAGAAATGTGTTCCAATTTTAAGTTCTGTATCACCTGTTATTGAAACAACATTTTTAAAAATATCTTCTTTATTATCTGCCCAAATATCTGGAAGATAACCAATACCTTCTTGATTTCCAACTCCTGATACTATAGCATCACCATAAAGAAGATAAAGGCCTTTTTCTTTTATTGAAAGAACACATTTAACTCCTCCAACATAGTGTCTACCATTAGTATTTCTTCCAATTCTAATAACTCTTTTATCATCTTGTAGAAGATGCACAATATTTTCACTAGCGGAAGTAGTATCACCAGTAATGATAATTATTTTTTTATATTTTGAATTTTTAATTGTTTCAACAAACTTAGATGATGCCCTTCCACTTCCACCATTACCAACACTCAAATCAATAATTAAATTATCTTTCTTTGGAAGTTTTACATCATTTATATAATCTTCAACACTATCGAAATCTATAACAACTGATTTCTTTGTTTCCAACATTCCAAACCAACAATTATTTTTACCATCACCATAGATATAATTCCCACCATCAAATAAACCCATACCACTAGCATAAGTTCCTTTAAATCTTCCTGGACCGCGGTAAAAAAGTTCTCCTCTATAATTTATAAAAGACCAACTCCACTTACCAACTCTCCAATCCTTTTCACCATTACTTGGATAATAAAACATAGTCTCATTTTCAACACAACCTTTTTTCAACAACTCATCTTTTGTGCCATATTCATTTGAAAATATAACTGCTCTTTTATAATCTTTAGATCTAAACTCTTTCCCATTCTCATCTCTAAGACTAAAACTATGATGATTATCTAAAGCATTCCAACCTTTCTCATCATTTGGTCTAAAAAATGACTCAACATATTCAAACATCTCACCATCAATTTTCATATTATCTAAACGATGAACATCAAAACCTCTCTCTACCAATTCTGGATATAAAACATAATCAACTAATGCCTGCTCAATCTTTTTAATATCCTCATCAATATCATCTCTAATTACAGGATGAAGGAGGTCTTCTCCACAAACATTAAAAAGTGCAAAAATTACAAAAAATAAACTAATAATAAATTTCTTCATATCTATTACCTCTATATAGGGTTGACACCCCTCCAAAAATTGCTTCGGAGATTGAAGGGGAAGTGGTAAGCTAGTAGGTTTTTATAATTTTACCAAATCATGAATATTCTTTTCAGACCAATATTCATTTTCCCAGAAAAAGAGTTCGGTCTTGCGTTTTTTAAAAATTCTAAAAGGTACATCAGAATTATCATAAATGTGCATAACATCACAAACATTTATCAGTTCTGGAATTAAATCAAGGGCTTTTTTGTATCGCGAAATTATTTTGTCTTCAGGAACGCCATGACCTCCCTGGGATTCTCGAGATTTTACACGGGCTACATTAATGTTTGGATCACAAGTTAAAACATAAATGCATCGAATAAAATATCCTTCAGTTTTTGCTTTTTTTAATAATTTAAGGTTTCTATCTGTAGAAAGAACTGTTTCAAAAGTAAAACTTTTGTGTTCCTTGATACATTTTTCACGCATTGCCTCTGCCATTTGAGCCGCTTCTAAATCTGTGCAATGATTTGTACGTTTTATATCATCAGCATTAATGTAAGGCTCAATGATTTTAGCAAGTCTTGTTATTGTAGACTTTCCGCTTCCATTTGGACCTGCAAAAACAATTATTTCTGGAAGCTTTTTAGCGGGCATTAACCACCTCTTTTCTTCCATCAGGATATTCGAGATAAGCTGTTTTAGTTTTTAAATCATAGCGTGCAATAGGAGCGCCTTTTATTCGTTTGATTTCATTATCTATGCGAATCGACTCTTTAAATCTTTCTGTTAATTCAGAATCTGAAAGGCCACAAGTTGAATCAAGTTCATTTTCTTCCATGGACACTATTTCTCCTATAAATTGATTATAACACAACTATAGTATTAATTAAATGCTTTGATTATAATTTATTATTAGCGAATAAATAAAGGAGTTCCCATGTTGGCCCAACTTACCGAAGAAAAACGAGATTTGATAAAGCCGCTCTTTTTGAAAAGGCAGCCGAACAATTCTGCGCTCTGGTGTTATTTTGATGGGAAGATGTCGGGCAAGACTTTTGTAGATGACATCACTTCTCCCACAAAAGCAATTTGCAGGCTGGATATGAGCTGGACTTATATCAGCGATGAGGCGGATTTACCTTGGATTGAAGAGGTCTTGGGCGAAGTTATAAAAAAGGATTGGCTTCAGGTAATCTGGGTTCCAGAGCGAAAAGGAACATATCCGCTTAAAGAGTTTGCAAAAATAATTCCGCGACTTGAGTTTATAGAAAGGAAAGAAGCTTTAGAAAAAGCCTGCGATTTGGAAATCACGCCTTTTACAAGTGAATTGTTCGACAAGTTACCGGAAGATTATAAAAACTGGCATTTGCAAAATTATGGCACAAAAGAAGCATTTCTCCAGAAAGCCTTTGGATTTTATGCTGTAGAAAACGGCGAGGTCTGTTGCGAAAGCGAGGCTGCTTTTACTTGCAGGGGATTTACGGAAATGGGCGTTTACACTTTTGAGCCATATCGTAGACGTGGTTTTGCATTTGCGACTTGTCTTAAAACTCTGGAAGAACTTGAAAAGATGGGGCTGAAAGCAATCTGGGCTTGTGATGAAGAGAACGCAGAATCTGTTAGGCTTGCCAAACGACTGGGATTTGCCAATCCTGTGAAGTATGAGTTTTTGTATTTTCCAACGCAAAATTAATTAGAGACGGATGCGCTCAAAATAAAAATATGCTATCTTACAAGTATGAAAATTGAATTCAGGGAAGCGCTTATCTCAGACGCAGAGCTGCTCATAGAGATTTACAATTCCGCTTTTTACAAGGATTTTGTCAGATACGGCGAGTGCCCGGCTTATGGAAGAAGTTTGGAAGAGATGCAGCGATCTATCCTTGAGTTTCCAAAGTTTGTGATTTTGTGTGATGACGAGCCGGTTGGCTGCATTTCGTGTAAAGCTGTGGAAAGCGGGGTGTATGAAATTGGCTGCCTGTGTGTTAGGCCGGAATTTCAGGGGAAAGGAATTGGCACTGCGGCTGTGGCTTTTGCAAAATCGCATTATGTGGATTGGAAAAAGTTTACGTTGATAACTCCTGTGGATAAAGAGGAAAATGTCCGCTTTTATACAGAAAAATGCGGCTTTAAAATTGCAGCGACCGAGATGGATGGAAGTGTGAAGGTTGTGCGTTTTGTCTTGGAGAGATAAAAGCTGTGGTCGAAAAGATTTATTCGGAAGTTATTTAAAAATGATAAATAGAAAAGTTATGATATAATTATTCAAAAATGGAAAACATAATTCTGAATACCTGGATAGAAATAAAAAGTGGTCTCAAAGTTCGTCTGCTGATGAAGCTAGGTGACAATGGTTGCTCTTTTTTGATATTGGAAATAGATGAAAATGGAAGTATCAGCAAAAAAGGTCTGGTAGTAAAGGGGCGCCAGGTTTTCGACAATTCTGGAAAATTCCTGGATTTTGGCGACGCTTATCCAATCACCACCGACCATGGTAAACTGATGATTACAAAGCAATTTATAAAAAGCTGGTTATAGGAAAAAGTAATATGGATAAGGACTGGTCAGAAAAAAACAAAAAGATGCAGACGCTCATTTCGAAGGAAGCGACTTTTGCTGATGGAATAAAAATTCTTCTTGAACTGCGCAGTGAGCTATTTGAACAGATAACTTCGATTGTGAAAACTTTCCCACTTGTTGCTTTTTATCAGCTGCCTTTTGGTGTGGGAAAGGGTTCTCAGCACACTACCCTAGCCTGGTCACTCTGGCATCTTTTCCGAATTGAAGATATTGTTGTGCACACGCTGATTTTGAAAGACCAGCAGATTCTTTTTCAGGATGATTGGTTAGTTAAATCTAACAGTTCAGTTATCACAACTGCCAACGAGCTTGATGGTGACGCGATGATTGAATTTTCTAAGGCACTGAATATCAAAGCAACTTATGAATATTGCAAGGCTGTGATGGAGTCTACAAATGAAATGCTGACGGGTTTGAACTTTGCGGATTTGAAGAAAACTTTTACGGATGAGGACAAGGAAAGGCTCACTGCCAGCAACTGCGTTAGCCCAGACGAAAGTTCTGTCTGGCTTATTGATTACTGGTACGGTAAAAATATCAAAGGGCTGATTCAAATGCCTTTGTCCCGCCACTGGATTATGCATGTGGAAGCCATGCAGCGCATCAAAAACAAGTTGTGTCAACAGGCAAAAAAAGGTGTGGATCAGATTGCCTATTGCGGACTTTCATGCGCCCACTGCTTTCTGACTGCCTGGTGTGGTTCTTGCAGGACAATTTACAACACCTGTTCTTTTGCAACCTGTTCACCAGATGGAGTCTGCCCTAACACAGCCTGCTGCAAAGAAAAAGGCCTGGATGGCTGCTATGAATGCAGCGAGCTTTATAATTGCAAGAAAGGTTTTTACTCACTCGGGAAGGATACAAATGCGATAAGAGCCATGGCGCTCTTTATTCAGAAGCACGGCAAAAAAGAATTGCTGCGAGTTATGGACACAATGCATTCAAAAAGGAAATTCGAAAAAATCCAGGAAGTGCTTGGCAGCGAAATTGACGAGGGCTTAAAGATTCTGGAAGAATGGAGAAATAAATAATGACAATAATAGAATACGTAACATCAAATGATAAAGCCTTCTGGTACAGTCTGGACAAGCACTTGCCTGAAAAAGAATTTGAAAATAAAGTTGCCAATAAGCAAGGCTACTTAATTTTTGCAGATGACAGACCCGTTGGACTTTTGCGCTATAATTTGTTTTGGGACAACACACCTTTTTGTACTCTGCTTTTTATAGACTGGCAGGAACAGCATAAAGGCTACGGAAATCAATTGCTGAAGCATTGGGAGGAGGATATGAAGGCACAGGGCTACGGTATGGTTTTAACTTCAACTCAGGTTGATGAAACAGCCCAGCACTTTTATAGAAAAAACAGCTACAAAGATTGCGGCAGTCTTGTAATGAATATCTCGGGCTACGAACAGCCAATGGAAATGTTTTTGAGCAAGGGGTTATAAAATATGAACATGAAATTAAGACCCTATAAAGCCGAAGATTCTCAGATTATCTGTAGCTGGGTAAAGGATGAAAAAACTTTGTTCCAGTGGTCGGCTGATAGAATCGGGAAGTTTCCGTTGATGGGAAATGAATTGAATGAAAATTACGCAGAGAGAAAAGCCGGTCTGGATTTTTTCCCGCTCACTGCAGTTGATGAAAAAGAAAATGTTATTGGTCATCTCTTTGTTTTGATTCCTGATGTAAATGTGAAAACAACTGTGCGCTTTGGATTTGTAATTGTCTCTCCGGAAATCCGTGGCAAAGGATACGGCAAGAAAATGCTTGAGCTGGCAATCGAGTATGCAAAAAAAGAATTGAATGCTACAAAAGCAACGCTGGGAGTTTTTGCAAATAATCCAAAGGCGCAGGCCTGTTATGAGGCTGTGGGCTTTAAGCCATTCAGCAAAAGAGTTATAAACATTCTTGGCGCTGACTGGGAATGCATTGATATGGAATTAATATGGAAATAAAACAAATAAATCAACAAGACATTCCGACTCTCGCGGTGGCCATGACAGCGGCTTACTCTGAAGAACCGTGGAATGAAAATTGGACGCAGGAAAAAGCTGAAAGAAGAATCCTTGCGATTTTGGGTAACTTTTAAGCAATGGGGCTTGCAGTTTTTGAAGATGGCAAAATAATCGGTGCAGCTTGAACCGCGATGCCTGTTCTGTTCAGTACAAAAGGATTTGAAATATGAACAACAATATCACAATAAAAGAAGAGCGAATCAGCGCAGAAGAATACATAGATTTTCTCAAACGCACCGACCTTGGTTCGCAATACCCCAAGGAAAGATTTTATGAGCGTATTCCAAAGCTTGTGAAAAATGTCTCAATCAGCCTTGTGGCTCGAAATGAGGACGGGCTTGCTGTGGGTATTTTATTCGGACTAACTGATTTCTGTTATTGGCTTTATATAACAGATTTAGGCGTAGACAGAAATTATGAAAGACGGGGAATCGGTCGTGCTCTTATGAAAAAGGCTCACGAGCTTGCCGGTGGTGAAAAAGATATTGCCGTTTATCTGATTGCCAACGAAAATGCAATTCCTTTTTATGAAAAACTCGGCATGAAAAAATCCGACGATGTGATGCAGTATAATCATATTGAATGGACGGAATGGACTCTAAAATGAGGCTCACTGGAGCTTTGTGAAGTTCATCACCTCCACCTTCTCCAGCGCATCAAAAGTTATTGTACCTTTTTTGATGTAGTATAGGGTGTGGCATTTTTCCCAGTGGACGCCTTTCTGGGGGCAGGTGCCGATGTATTCAAAACCGTAATCTGCAAGTTCCGCTTTTATTTTGGCGGGGGTGTAGGTTTTCTTTTTTCCTTGGTGGTCGCGCCAGTTGTTCAGGTGAACCGGAAGGATGGAAAGACAGGCTCCTCTTTTTAGAATGCGATGAGATTCTTCGTAAAGCATGTATTTGCCTTTGCCGTCGCCACCGTGAAGTGCATCGTAAAGCAGAACTAAATCCAGAGAGTTGTCCTGAAAATCCTGCAGATTATGAACTTCCTTATTGATTAAGGTGATGTTTTTGATTCCGCGTGCCGCAATTTTTTCGCCTACTTCTTTCTGGCATATCGGGTTGCAATCAATGCCGTAGATTTTTCCATTAGGATAGGCATTGCTCAAGGCAAAAAGATTTTCTCCAAAGCCATAGCCAAAATCAAGCACAGTCAGAGAGCTCTTTGCATCGGGTGCCAGAGGCATCTGGGCAAACAAATCCCTGCCGTCAGTTTTTTCCCAAAGGGTAATGTCGTCGTATAATTTTTCATTTGTATTTGAATAGTTCATTATACGCTTCCTCTACCTGCAAGCTATATAAATATCCATACTCTCGCCATCGGTTTCAAAGCAAGGAATAACGCCCTCAGCTGACTGAACAAGGCCATTAGTTCTCATAAAATCTCCAAGCGTTTGATAGGCACCCGGAATTGTCACGAAAGGATTTTCAAAGGGGCGGTCAACGTGAATTGCCGCATATTTATGAGCAGGCTGATCTTTGATTTTGCAACCCTCGGGCGCAACTCCATCAGGCAGAATCAAAGCGGCCGTGTATCCATGCATGTTAAAAACGTTAATCTGCTCCTGAGAAAGATTTGGAAAATCCCAGCCGATAACGCGGGGAACTTCTATTCCGTTTTCTTTTGCAAGCCTGTACATTTTGCCAATCACATCGCTTTCGGGTTCAGTACTGATTACCGTGTGCTCCACATAACGAAAGCCCGGAACTTCTTCAAGCCGCAGGTTGGAATAGGAATCACTCTGTTTATCCATTTCATCCCTAAAAAGATTATCCAGGGAACAGTTAAAGATTTTACAGATTTCGAGAGCCTTTTCCATCTCGGGATTTGCCGCATCTATTTCCCATTTAGAGATTGTCTGACGGCTTACGTTAAGTTTTTCCGCCAGAGCTTCCTGCGTCATATTCCCGCTAAGCTTTCTAAAATATTGAAGGTTCTTTCCAAAACTCATTTCGAGCCTCCTTGGAATTATAGATTAACAAAGAAACTCTGTAAGTTCCACCAACCGCCAGATGCTTTTTGGAAAGATTGTGCAACTTCAGGTTGCGGGAGAAACCGTCTGCGATGATATAATCAATATTCATCGGACTGATTTACTTTCCTAAGTGCAGCTACAAAATCGCAGCCTTTTTCTTTCACAGCTTCTGGATTTATCGGATAATGGACATTATAGAGCACCCCTTTATCTCCGAACATATCCTCCATATAATCCTTCTCTATATGACCGCCTACGACTTCAAGACAAATCATAACATGATCATCACCGGGAACAATTTCTTTCTCCCACACATATTTGCACTCAAGGTTCATAAAACATTCAGCGACCATCGGTGCTTCTATCCACGAAGCTTTTTCAACAGTAAGCCCTGACGAAGTTATCTCATCCGCCTCAAACTGATTGTTCTGTATCGTTTTCATGCAGGCTTTGTATAAATCAGAAGACATGAAATTCAGCACGGCTACTTTCTTTTCATTCAGGCTCTGGTAAAGATGTCCGCTTTTATTCACGCTGCATAGAATCACGTAATATCCGCCTCCATGATTCGCACTCGTAAATCCTGCCCATGACTGCATCGTAGCATTTGGCTGCCCGTTAGATTTATATGTTGTGACAAGAAACATCGGGGTTGGTATTCCCATAATAAATTCTTTCCAATCAAACCCAAAGTTTTTTGAAAACTCTCCGTATGTCCCTTTCATAGATTCAGGCATTTCTTTGTATTGGTATTTCATCTTTTTCCTCCGTACTAAAGTCAAGTATAGCTTATTCCTTTTTTAAGTATCTATAGGCATATACCTTCTTAAAGCCAAGGCCGTCATAAAGTTTATAGGCGCCTTCGTTAGTCTGAACTACCTGAAGCCATGCCTTTTTAGCACCATCGCTTTTTCCTTTTGCCATCAGGGCTTTGCAAAGCAATTTTCCATATCCTTTTCTTCTATAATCCGGGTGTACTACAACATTTTGAATTAACATATAACCACGCTCCATTGCAGAAGAGGCAAGCGCTACAATCTTGCCCTGTTCTCTTATTGCAAGATAATCAGTTTTGATGCAAACCTTATCCAGCATGCGTCTATATATTGTCTGACTCTTCTGGCCAAATCCTTCATATTCAAAATAGGCACAAAGCCATTCCTCAAGAGGTTTATTGTAAAAGGTAATATCTCCCTCGGGCATAGTTATATCGTCTATTTCCCGGACCATTACATCAGAGGGTGTAACTTCCTTGTAACCACGTTCTATAAGAAGCTTCATCATTTGATCATCACCATCCGCAAGCTTAAATACGCATGGCAGATTTTGCTCGGAATAGATTTTTTCGCAGTTTTGAATTTTTTCGTTTAGGCTAATTGTCGATGGATAAATCATACTGACTGAGTTAGCACGATTTGTATGTCCCTCCGAAAATTTTAAGATCCAGCCATCATACTGCATTATGTTCAAAGCAACATGTGCGTTTGAGGCCAATTCTTCAAATAAAATGATGTCTTGTTTAGTGTTCGTTTTCATAGTTTTATTACTCCATTGCTAGCTCTCTTTACCGAAACAAATCGTCTAATGTAATTTCTTTAACAAATATCCCGCTGTACTCATTTTTCTTAACACCATAGGTCGTTATCAAAGTGCTGTACACAGACATTTTCCGGGGAATAATAGTATGCAAAGCATCTATTCGACGCTGAATGGTGCGATAATATTCTTTGTTAACCACAAAATCATCACTGTAAAACTTTATTTCACACATATTGACCACATTGTCTTTTCTCGAGATGAGCAAATCTATTTGCATGCCATCTTCATCATCTGCTTTTTTTGTCCACGCAGATTCTAAAGAAATCACATCTCTAATCCCCAGTGCATCCTTGATTTGATCTATATGATTAAAGCAAACATTTTCAAAAGCATAACCTCTCCATGCAACGACCTGAGGCTGTGTTGTGTTTTGCTGCCAAAATCGGCTGTTTCTTCTTGTCTGATTTTTTACAAAATGTAAATAAAACAAACAAAAGGGATCCGTTAATTTATAATATTCTTCCTTCTTTGAAAGTCCAAACGGAACATACTTCACTACGAAGTCGCTTGCAATGAGGGCGTTAAGATCTTTTGTCAAATGACCACCATCAGATACCTTTAATGTTTCCGCTATTTTTTTTCTTGTATATCCCATATTTCTGCTATACAAAAAACCGACTATATCTTTTATAGCTTCGGGACGTTTAAAAACCGATTCAAAAAGTCTGTCATATTCCAATTTTAGTTTTGCATCTTTTGCGAAAAAAACTTCGTCAACATTTTGCGCAAAGCTCAATCCTTTTTCCATATATTCCATATAATACGGAATCCCGCCAAAAATCATATAGCTCTGAACAATATCATATCGTGAAAAAGTAATGCCCCTGCTTTTGTAGTATTCTTCGCATTCCAGCAGATTAAAGGGCGAAAGCTTTATTTCATGGGTCACTCTGCCATATAGTCCACCATGATTATTTATCAGTTCATTTTCCATCCAGGAATTAGCACTGCCACAGATAATAACCAAGAGATTCTTTCTATGACATCCCCATGTATTCCAAAAGCCTTCAAAAGCTCTGATAAAATCTGACCTTGGTGTATCAAGCCATGGTAACTCATCCAAAAAAACTACCTGTCTGTTTCCGTCATCTATATTCTTTAACCATTTTTCCAACATAAAAAAAGCATCCAGCCAGTTTTTCGGAGCTTTTTCCTCTTCTATTCCATGGAGTTTCAGCGAATTATAAAAATGCTCTAGTTGTGCTTCAAGTAGTCCTCTAGGTTCTGCCTCCAGGGGAGATAATCCGGCATGTCTGAATGTTATTCTACCATCAAACACTTCATCAACCAGATAGGTTTTTCCAACTCTCCGCCTTCCGTATATTGCAACCAACTCTGCTTTTTTGGAACTATATATTTTTTCCAATTCTTTTATTTCTTTCTCTCTTCCAACCATAGCAGCACCTCGTATTGGCGTTTTTTTATCGGGCGCTATTTGATAAAAACATACAGTTTTCGCCCGTTTATTTAGATATATTATACGTGAAAATTATTGGGCGGTCAAGTGACTTTTTGTTACTTTGACGCCCAATAATTTTAATTCGCTTTTTTTAGCTTAATCTTTTCAAACCTTCATACTCTTTAATTCTTCGAAGGGCTTCTTCCAGTTGCCTGTGTCCGTAACCCACAGGCTGATCCTTGTATTCAAATCGCCTCCCCTTTATCAATACTTGTAACCATCAGGAATTCTAATATAAGCTCTTATATGTTCATCTTTCTGACGCTCAATGATTTCTGATTTGTTGTTTATATTTCCTTCCGCAGCAAGAATCGTATCCTCGCGGTTTTCAATGACTATGCCGATATGGTCATTCTCACCTTGAGTAAATTCTTCCCAGGCAATACAGCCAGCCAGATGACAGGTCTTGCATTCATCCGGCCTGATGGGGATTTCAAATCCTGCTTGTCGGCAGCAATAATATACAAACGCTGCACACCATAATCCGTCGGCTTCTCTTGGAGTCCACTTTGGGAAAAACTGAATGATCGGTTCAAGGTTTGATTCTTTACCTTCAATATAACCATGAAAAGGGAATTCAGCTGCTTTCTCGGCAATCGTTGCCAGTTTTTTTCTTGTTGCATTTTCCATTGAAGCTTCGTATTTTGTTTTACTTAGAATTGTCATTGTTATGCCTCCTCTTTTTAAATCCTGCATAAGGAATCCCGTTGATCAGACACTCTGCCGCGTCCTCGATGTCTTCATAGTCAAGTTCCTGTCCTTCGCGGGCGGCACATTCAAACTCGTCTACAATGTTTTCAATAAGTACCATGTCGATGAAGAGTGGGAGTTTTTCCTGCAGCTCGTCCGGCACTTCCGTTTCTGTTTTGTAGCCCTGCAACTGAAGGTCAAAGCATTGCTGCATCAGTTTGAAGCGTTTTCCTGGGTCGGCTTCGTGGCGGCACCAGCCTTCGTTATGAAGCCAGAGATTTGCAAGATCGAACATGTACCAGCAGTACATGCAGTTGTCAAAGTCGAAGACCGTGATGTTGCCTTTGGTCATGTCGATATGATAGTTGCCGTCGCTGAAATCAAAGTGAACCAGGCCGTAGCTTTGTGAATCGGTCGGAAGCGTGCAGAATGTTTCGAGGCGGGCGGAGATGGCTGATTTCAGTTCGCTGTATTTGTCAGGAATCAGGCGGCCAAGATATTCCATGTTGTATTTATCAAAATAATCCAGGCGGCGATAATCTGCGACTGGCTCATAGACTTTTGAAAGCGCATGGATTTTACCAAGAGTTTTTCCGGTGTTGAAAAAGTATTCGCTTAGTGGCGCTCCGTCTCGGTAACGGTAACCGTTGTCAGCAAGCAGCATTCCTTTTGCGTATTCAAAAAGGGAGATGAAAACAGGAGCCGCACCGCCATCGCCAGCCGTAACCGAATCAGTACAATCACCATCAATAATTTCAACAAGTTTTCCGTCAGCACTTGGAATTACATCTGCGACAGGCGCACCATTTTTCGCAAGGTAGCGTACAAACTCCGCCTCCGCGCGATAATCATTTACAGTCCTGTCACCCGTCGCAGAAATCCTGAGCACAAACTTTTTCTCGCCACCCTTACTGCAAATAAAAATCTGATTCCTACCGCCTTCGTGGCCTTCAATTTCGTGGCAATCAAAATCTTCAAGAGAAAAAAGTTTTATAGCCTGCTTAAGTGTTTTCAATCTTTATTCCTCATAAACCATTAGAGCCAGCTCTTATATTTCAAAAGTGTAAAAATTCTCCGGATAACCTACATTCATCACAACAAAGTCATGCTCATATTCGGATAATTTTCCACCCCAGGATTCATAAACTTTTCTGGCTCTGGCATTATCTTTTAATACGCCTATAACATACTTATCAGCATTTTTTGATTTTGCCCATTCAACAAAAATGTCTCTGAGTTTTGTACCAATTCCTTTTCCCTGATATTCTGGATACACATAAAGTGCTGTTAAATCGGCGTAGTCATTTTTGAAATGCTCATAATCTGAATCGAGTGTACCAAACATCAGCCCCACTATTTTCCCTTCGCACTCAGCTACATAGGCAAGTTTTCTTTCACCAATGAATTTTTCTTCCGTGAAATTGCGGGCCCTTTCTTCTCTGGCATAATCGCGTCCATCAAAAACCTCTTTTGGAAAAATGTGACTGTATGTAACTTTCCAGACTTCATCCAAAAGAGAATACCATTCATATCCGTCTTCTTTTCTAACTTGTCTATATTCTATATGCATTTTGTTTTGTCTCCACTTTTTTTCTTTAATATTTTTATGCTGATTAATACCTGTAATATAAGCATAAAGTGGAATTTATTTATTTTCAATTGTAATAATCGGGAGGATTTATAATACTGCGCATTTTCGAATGTTTTCAGACGGGGACAGAGGAGAAATGTCATATAATCTTGGGACTTTAGTGTAATTATATGACATCTTAAAAAGTGGTATCCTTTGCGGAACTTACTGGGGCTGGATGCATCCAGAATTATTAGTGAACTTGATAATATCCCTGAAGAGAATAAGAAGTTTCATCTGGTGAAGAATCTGTAAAAAAAATCAAAAAAAATCCAACCTTTTTCTAAATCCCCGCACTATATAAGCAAACCGGTTTTTAGTAAAATGGAATAGCGATGGAAAAAGAAAAGGCTGACAAGTTAATCGTAAAATTTTCTTCTAAGGTATATGGCTTTGCTGTAAAAAAATCATATTCGTATGATGAAGCAGAAGAACTTTCGGGCGAGATGCTGAAGGAGCTTTATCTTTCTATGCTGCACGCAGAGGATATTGTAAATCCTGAAGGCTATGTCTGGAGAATCTGCCAGCATGTTTACGCAAAGTATGTGAATCATAAAAAACTGCAAAAGGGCCTTTCCCTTGACGGTATTGAGCTTGCATATTTTGATCAGCATGACTTTGGAGAAAGTGAAGAAGAAATCAAAAAGCTCCGTAAGGAAATTGGATTTCTGACTTCCAGCCGTCGTGAAATTGTCTATTCCTTTTATTACGAAGGTAAGTCTATTGTTCAAATTTCAAAAGAACTTGGGCTGCCTGCCGGTACCGTAAAGTGGCACTTAAACAAAGCTCGTAATGATTTAAAGGAAGGATTTACTATGAAAAGAAAAATTGGAAGTCTTGGTTTATCGCCTGTAAAGGCAGTTGGATTCAGTCATAGCGGATGTCCTGGAAATAAGGGCGGTCCTGAATATTATCTGAATGATAAAATCAATCTGAATATTGTTTACAGCGTTTATGAAAATCCAAAAACAATGGAAGAGATTGCAGAAGATTTGGGAATGACGCCTGTTTTTCTGGAAGACCGAATTTCGATGCTGCTTGCAAACGGATTTCTTGTTGAAACAAAAGGTAAGCGTTACACAACCTATGTTAAGTTTACTCCAAAAGAGTTCTCTCTTGAAGCGGGGGTAAATGGAGTGAGGATGCAGCAGAAGGTTGCAAAAATCCTTGCCGAAAACTATGTGCCTCAGGTTCGTGCTGCACTTGCGGGTCTGGAAATTGGAAAAGACATTTATATTCCGGGTGGAAACCGGGAGCTTTTTGAAGCAGCTGCAATTTTCTATGCTATTTATTCAAAATGTAGTGTTCATATTGATAAAGATATTTCTAAGCACAGAATCAAAACTTTAGATGGAGCTGATTATCTGGTAACCGTTGAACTTCCATGTGAGCTTGTTGATCCGGATTATAAATGTGAATTTGATATTCCTGAGCTTGAAACAAAATATAAAGTCTGTGGAGTAATGACAAGAGATTCTCAGAAATATCCGTGCTTGTATTCCTGGTCTATTGATTCAAGATTTGACAGTCGTAAAGGTGCCTGACAGAACAATTTGAATTCGGATTATGAAAGCCTTTATGAAATAATGACTGGCTCAATCACAGAATCAAAAGCAACTTCGGACAAATTTAAGAGACTTCATGACCGTGGATTTCTTACAAAAGACGGCAAAATCAACATAATGATTGTAAAAGGCAGCTGGGATGATTTTTCAAAAATGATTCCAGGGCCAGATAAAAGTCTTCTTGATGAGTTTGCAAAATTTGCATTGGAGCAGGCAATGATTCAGGCAAAGCAGTATCCGCCACAGATTCAGGATAGATTTGTTGCTGAATTTATGGATTGGGCAGTTGGAAGTACAGTTGCCATGATGGTCCTCGATGAACTTTATGACAGCGGAGCTTTCCGAGCCTTGAACGACCAGGAAAAAGTAACAGCTAATCTTTTGATGTTTGCGGATAAGCTGCCGGACTAAAAGTTCAAAACAACTCATCCAGCAAAATCCAATACCTGATTTTTTTCCAGTCGGACTCTATGCCAAGGGCGTCAAAAAGCAGGTCGGGATTAAAATCGGGATAGACCTTGCCGCCGAAGGTTCCGTCGAAGTTGTGTTTGAGGCTTCGGTAGCAGAGGGCTATGTCTTTCCATTTATCGCCGATGGCCATGTCGCCGCAGTCAATAAAGCCACTGACTTTGCCGTCTTTTAGTAAAATATTTGGCAGACAGAAGTCTCCGTGGGAAAGAACGGGCTCGTATGCGGGTTTGTTTTCTTCCAGCCATTTGAGCAGAGCCGCGGGATTTTCGAAACCATTTGGGCCAAAGGTGTCCGGCTCGGCGTCGTCTATGTCTACGAGGTTGTTTTCTACGCGATATCTTGCAGCACGCAGCTCGGTGTCAAAATCCCGACTTTTAGGACAGCCGGAGATGTCCGTAGCCCAGAGCATTTTTAAGGCCTGTGCCAGCAAAGGAAGCAGCTCACCCGGATGTTCCATGTAATATTCCGAGCAGAACATAAGGCCGGGAATCCTTGTCATCAAAAGATATTGATAATCTCCGCTTTTTTCAAAAGCAAGCACCTCAGGAACGGGAAGCTTTCCATTAAGCCAGTTCAGCACTTCTACGCTGGATTCTTCGTTGTGCAAGTGGCTATCCAGTATTTTCAAAACACAATCATCGAATATCAAAATACTTGAGCCAGACTTACCCATGTCGTCGATTGTGTATTTTTTTCCTGCGATTAGTTTTTTGATTTTGCAAGTAATCAGAAGGAGAGTTTTTTCAACTACCGATTGATAGTCTGAATCAATGAGGTCAACAAGCTCCCCGGCCGCTTCAAAGCCCTGTATGACACGACGGTTTTCTGCCTTTACCCAATCGGCCGTGCAATCGCTGTCATCAAGTCTGGATTCAATATCCGAGGCGTGCTCCTTTATTTCAGCAAAGTGCGCGTCTATATAAGCATCCGTCATGGCAAGACAGATAAAGTTTATGTCCCGCAGATATTCCTGGTCAAAATCCTTTCGCCAGTCAAAGGGAACATAACAGCCTTCGACAATGAGGTTCTGTTTATTCTCGATGGCAGTTTTAATCATCTCGCGGACTATTGGCCAAAGGTAAGCTGTCAGCTGGTCATCATCCTCTGGCGTAAGCTTTGTTTGCCCACTCCTGATGAGCCCCATTTTAAGATGATCTATTGAAAGATAAGGATACTTGTATTTTTCGAGCATGCGCTGGGCGAGTAAAGTTTTTCCTGTGTGCGACGCACCTGTGATAATTATGACCATATTAAACTCCGCTCAGTAAATCATTCAGGGTGTCATCAGTTTCTACCGGCACCCAGTGACCTTCCATGCATATTGTTGGATTTATTGTTTTGATAGTCTCAGCTAACTTTCTGCTCAAAGCTGCATCTTTTATCCCGGTAAAAAAGTCATCGCCGGTGGCATCGCCCGTAAATAAGAGCTTATCATTTTCTATGTAGACGAGGGTTGAGTCATCTGTGTGGGGTGCTTCGGACTGAATGACTTTTACTATGCAGTCACCAAGGTCAAAGGTAAGCTGGCCGGAGTAAACAATGTCTGCCAGCTTGACTATGACTTCCTTATTTTCGCTGTATTCTTTTCTGATGCTTTCGTGAATGGCAAAGAATTCCGCCGGACCATTTTTTTCAATTTTATTTTTCCACTCTGCAAGGTGGCGGTTTGTCTTTTCATTAGCGAGGGTCAGCCCGTTTACGGCATGCATTCCAAAGGTGTGATCCCAGTGCCAGTGAGTAAGAAGTGTAAGGCAGGGGAGTGGGAGATTTTCTTTTTCAAGCAGGGCGTAAAACTCTTTTGTGTGTGCAGCTGAATGTCCCGCATCAATTGCAAGGCTCCAGTTTTTTCCTCTTACATAGCCAAGGTTCGGTCGGTCTCTTTCTGATTCATAAGGCATATACCAGATGTGTTCGCTTAGTTTTTTTAATTCCATTTTTTCTTCTCCTGTTATGTCATGCTGAACTTGCTTCAGCATCTTTTTGGATAGATCCCGAAGCAAGTTCGGGATGACAGGCTACACCATCTTTGCAAAAGCCACGTTAGTCTCACATTCCACAAAACCATTTTTCTTATAGAACTCATAGGCCGGAACATTTGAATCTGTCAAAAGAAAAATCTGTTTGAGACCAAGCTCCTTTATCGCCTTTTCAATTTCACGGATAAAAAAAGTACCTGCCCCACTCCCCTGCTTTTCTGTCTTTATGCAAAGCTCGTTTATGATATATTCTGTACCACTGTACCAGTGCTTGATGTAACCAAGAGAAATGCCTATCAGCTCGCCCGCTTCATCATACAAGCCATAGGTAAGTGAATAGCCCTGACCAATCAGATCGCAGATGTAAAGGTCCAGCTGCTCTGTGTCCGACCAGTCATCATACCATGGTGCCTTTGTAAAAACGCCGGTGAAAACTTTTTTTATTTCTTCTTTATTCTCTATGCTCAATCTTTTTAGTGTGTACATATTTTTTCCTTAAAGTGTTTTTGCATTGCAAAGTCAGATAAATAAGTGTAACCGAGGATTGTAGGATTTTCAACTGCGTAAGGGGCTGGAGCTACGCCGAAGGCGGCCACCGCAAGCGAGTGAACTAACGTTAGTTAGTGAACGAGTGCGGAGGCTGGAGCGATAGCGGAATAGCGGAAGGCCGACCGCTGCGACCGAAGGTTGCAGCGGTTACGCCCAAATAACTCCAAAAAAAATTTTTAAGATTTTTCTTGAATTCAATTTTTAATCACCTTATTCTTACATATATAGGCGCCTAAAACTTACTTACAAGAATGAGGATTTTATGACAAAAGAAGAACTTCACAAAATGATTGAAGAGAAGCAGTCCAACATCTGCCAGATTGAGGCGATTCGTGACGGCAAGACTGTTTACAGCGACACCTGGAATAATTATAGGCGCGACGACTGCCTTCACGTTATGTCTGTTACAAAAAGTGTTATGGCACTGCTTGTCGGAATTGCAATTGACAAGGGGCAGATAAAAAGTGTGGACGACAAGGTGCTGGATTATTTTCCTGAGTATAAAGTGAAGCGCGGCGAAAAGACGATTTACGAGGTGACCATAAAGCATCTGCTTACGATGAGGGCTCCTTACAAATGCAAGGGCGACCCCTGGAGCAAGGTTTGTACCAGCGAAAACTGGACCTATACCTCTCTTGATTTTCTTGGCGGGCGCAAGGGGCTTACTGATGAGTTTAAGTATTCGTCGGTGTGTCTTCATATTCTGACGGGGATTTTGTATAAGGCTACCGGTATGCTGACTGTGGACTACGCCAACAAATATCTTTTTGAACCGCTTGGCATTCCGGCTCACAAAAACTTTTATGCAAAGTCTGCCGAAACTCACAAGGAGTTTACTATCAGTAAGCTTCCAAAAGAGGCCGTGTGGTTTGCCGACCCTCAGGATCTTGGCACTCCGGGCTATGGACTTTGCATGACGGCTACTGACATGGCAAAAATCGGGCAGCTGTGTTTGAACAAAGGCGAGTTTGGCGGCCAGCAGATAGTCTCGGCTAACTGGATTCATGAGATGACCCGGCCGCGTGAAGTTGAAGGCAAGCATTTCCGCGGCATGGAATACGGCTACCTCTGGTGGATTATTTCCCGCAAGAAAAATATTTATGCGGCCATTGGAAACAGCGGCAACGTGATTTACATAAATCCCGAGAAGCGCCTCGTGGTAGCCGTGGCCTCTTATTTTAAGCCGACGGTTTTTGACAGGGTAGATTTTATTCAGAAATATATTGAACCATTTACGGAAGCTTTACAACCATGTTAGAATAGCTGACAGCGGTTGTTAGTCAAAGACAACCGCTTATCTGTTTTAATAAATATGGAGAAAAATATGCCATTAGTAAAAGTTAACATGCTGGCCGGGAAGACTCCCGAATTTAAGAAATTAGTTTTTGATTGTATTCACCAGGGCCTGATTGAAGCTTTTGGAATTGCCGACTGGGACCGCTTCCAGCGGATTGAAGAGTTTGATAAAACTAACTGGGAAGCGCCGGAAGGAAAAACCGAAAACTTTATGATTATCGAACTCACGATTTTTCCGGGCAGAAACCGCGAACAGAAAAAAGCTGCAATCGAAAAAGTCACGGGCCTGCTCTGTGAAAAGCTTGGCATTGTTGCGACCGATGTTTTTATTGTGATGAACGAACCACCACTTGAAAACTGGGGCATGGGCGGGAATCAGAAATAATTAAACACATCTAGCTTTTTCTTTGACTTGTACAAATCCGCATGATTCCATTTACGGTAAGTACGCCCTGAGTTTTTTTGATAGCTGGAGAAGCCGGCGGAATGAAAAATGCTGAGTCTATATTTTTACTTTCAATTTTTCCAAGATTTGTAATGCTGTAGCCTTTGGCTTTGTCGTAGTTAAAAAAGGTCGTGCCTATGAACTTTGCGGCTTTACTGTCTCAAAGGCTCCACGGCTGGAAAGGATTGCGGTATCTAATAGTCCTGGATTCAGAGAGGCGTAGCATTGCAAGACGAGATAGAGATCTTTTGGGCTGGCAAGCTTTTTCTGTATTTGAGTATGAACTTTTTGCGCAAGAGAAAAGAGTTCTGCAGGGTCGGCAGACTTTCCCTGCTTGAGCTTCACACTAAAAGCTGTCGCATAATTTCCAAGTGCTCCCGGATTATAACATTCAAGCTGCTTTCGTAAATCACAGGCCATTACAATGCTGTCTGTTTTTTCTTCTGCGAACATCTTTCCAAGAAGATAATCATTTATGGAAATATTGTGTGATTTACATTGTGTGTGGAGACCAGCAAGTTTGTCAGAACTAACAACTTCAAGAGAATGCTCAACATCATCCTCCTGCAAAAACTTGTCTGAAAAGGCATGATATTCTTCATAAGAAAGCTGATGATTTTCTTTTTTCCATTGGCGGTTAGCATGATTTACAAGAGCCCGATTTATAAAAGAGAGCTTTGAGTTCGCAGGCAAATCCTCTTTTGTAATTAAATGTTCTGGGGCTGCTTTTGACTCAATTCCATCAACATAAAAATCCGCAAACTCCTGAACAAGTCCAAGAGCACCATGTCCATCTGCCAGGAGGTGATGAAAAACAAAAAGGAGAACTGTTCTGTCGCCGGCATTCCATACAGCGATTTTCAAAAATCCTTCGTTAAAAAGATTCCAGTCTCGGGCAGTGAGTTTTTCGAATTGTTGGATGATTTTTACATCCCCATCCTCATCACAAAACTCCCCCGCAAAAATCACTTTAACTTGCGACTGCTCTTTCACATCATAAAAATATGAGTTAGTCTCTTTTTCATAACCCAGCCACGCCCGTAAAAATGGGTGAGCTTTCACCAGCGCCGTTACACTCTCTTCAACTCTCTCTTCATCAAAAACCTTCCCAAGAGTTGCCGCAATTCCAAAGCACATGTTAGGACAGGCTAAATGAGTACGCTCTGTAAATAAATATTCCATATTGTTTTTCTTCTTTAACTTTCCAGAGATTTCATCGGCTGGCTCCAACGGCCAAGCTCTCGACCATCAAGTGAAGTATGAGTCGTTTCACCAGCAGTAATCACCGGGGCCGCAAGTTTAAGCCGCTCCATAAATGAAAGACTCTTATCCTTGAGTTTTTCTTCAATCATAACGTTGCAAATTTCACAGAGAAAAATATCACTGCCTTCGGCGGCATGAATCTCTTTTACGACCCGCAGTTCAAAGCTAACCGGGCTTTCTGCAATTGTCGGAACATCGAGCACCTGGCCACCTTCAATAGTCGGGCAGTATTTCATTTTATCGGGATTATCGCGGCCACTGGTACAGCCGTAATAATCAGCAAGTGGGAGTAGTTTTTCCGTTACAAGATTCGCAGAAAAAACACCATTCTTGCGAATTAAATCCTTTGTCAATTTTTCTTCGCCGATGCAGGCCATGACACCCATGCGAAGTTCTTTGTTGATTTCTATTGTAGCATAACTGAACCAGCAGAAAAGTCCGAAGTCCGGAGATTCATCATCTTTTTTTGTTCCATACAAAAAAAGCGACTGCGGACAAAAATCATTTCCTAAGTTTCCTTTTACTTTTGCCATTTTTTTAATTCCTCCGTTTTTTTATTTCAAATATGTTTGAATCACACTTTTCAAAAGCTTTGATGAAAGAGGCTTGGCCGAGGTCTCCATTGTGATGATGAGATTTTTACCCGGGAAGAATCCGTTTTCTGCGTAGAGCCCAATTTTTTCGGTGGCACGTGCAGCATACTCCGGATCATCCATCATGCCAAAATGCTCCCAGGCAAACTCCTGACGGGTGCGGAGATTCAGACAATAAAAGTCTGGATGCAACTGACAAATATCCTGGTCGTAGTCATTCTGTATAAGAGCGCGGGCAAGCTTTTCCTGTGAGCGGGGCATGTAGGTTCCTTGTGCATCGGAAGGGGAGGAGCGTTTGTAAAATTGCAGATAATTTTTCTGTCTTACAATTCGTACTAATCCGGAAGGATTTTTCTTTACGGCAAATTGCTTTGTTTTGAGAACTTCTTCCAAATCAGCGATGCGGGATTCAATCTGAGGAAGAAATGTAGATGGTGGCAATAATTCTAACTTTTTAATGACAATACCCTCCGAAACCGCCCCCTCTTTGCAGTTTTCCTACTATTAAGATAAATGCAAAACTGCGTTCTGACAAGAAATTTCTGATTACAACATATATTTTGAGCTTTTTCTGGGATTTATATGTTGTATAAATAGAAAAATAATGCTGTGCAGGAAGAATTAACATATATTTTATCCTTTTTCTGCTATTTATATGTTCACACCTCACAAAAACACATTCTTTTCGCGCTATTTAAGATTATTTCCACGGAGTGTTTTATGTTTTAAACATATATTTTTACCTATTTCACTAATTTATATGTTTTTTCTTAATAAAGACAATGATTGTTTCTATAAGTTAACATATGTTTTAGATGTTTATGGCTATTTATATGTTAACTAATTCAATTTAGGCCATTTTTATTGCGAGCTGGCTGAATTATTCCTTTTTCTGCCCGCGTTAGTTGTTATGATTAAATAATCCGAGAAAAAGTTGTACTCTGAGTTGACGGACTTGGAGAGCCGGTGGAAGGCAGGCATTGCCTAGGGAGATTAAAAAACTCGTGCGTTAGTTTTGTCAAAGCCGGCCATCGTATAACAAAGAGCGGCCTGGGGCAGGACCCCCAGTACCGCGAATAGGAGAACGGTGTTCAACGCACTCGGATTGCTCTCCAGTCCTCATTTTATATCAAAGGAGGACACTTATGGAAGTGGCAGGAAACGCAGCAGGATTAGACTTGGGGAAGAAGACCTATGAGATGTGTCTTATAGGTCCCAACGGAAAGGTAACAAGAACAGGCGGAAAAACTGATTTTGAAGGCTTAGATAATCTGTGTAAAAAACTGAACAAAGATGATGTCGTTGCCATCGAAGCCTGTAATCTAGCTTTTAGAATTGAACGCATAATCAGAAACAAAGTTGGTTGCCGAGTAATAATTCTAAATCCAGGTAGACTTGCTATAATCTTTATGAGTACAAGAAAAACTGATAAAGAGGATTCTATGAAGCTGGCAAAATATTTGCGAAGCCATGATGAAAATGAGATGCCGATTGTTACACCTCCAAGTGACGAAGAATGGGCAAGAAGAAAACTCTTGAGCGAATATCGTTCTTTAAAATCACTAAGAACAAAAGAAATAAACCGTCTGCACGCAATCTTTGAGCACAACGGTTATACACAGTTTAAGCGAAAAGATATGTGTGTGCCTAAAAATAGAGATAATATTCTTCCCCTTCTCAAAGGGTATGAAAAAGAGGAAGCAGAAAGACTTGTAGAACGACTTATTCTGATAGAAAAGCAACTAGAGTTGCTGAATCAGAAAATAAATGAAGAGACAAAGTCAGATGAGAAAGTCCAGCGGCTTATGACAGTTCCTGGAGTAGGACCTATAACAGCTTTGTCTTATGTAGCTTATATTGGTGATGTAAACAGATTTGAAAATGCACATCAAGTAAGCAATTTTATAGGATTTGTTCCAAAAGTAGATCGGTCGTGTACGATAAACCGATTGGGACATATAACGAAACAGGGAAATCCGATTTTAAGATCTTTACTGGTACAAGCAGCGTGGTCAGCTACGCGGTCAAAATCAGGCGGAGCCTTAAAAGATAAATATAATTACATGGCAGTTACACGTGGTATTGGAAAAGGAAAATCTATAGTTACTGTTGCCAGAAAAATGGGGGAACTTCTTTATACACTTTTGAAAAATAATCAGGTTTATGAGCCTAGAATATCAATAACTCCTGATGCATACATTTCAAAACTTGCTGAAGAAGCTCTAATTTCGTGAAAAAGAGGGCTGGAGAATAAAAGAATCATAATTCTTTGTTGACAAAAATCATAGGA
>NZ_ATWV01000020.1 GCF_000421345.1 Treponema bryantii NK4A124 | reverse complement strand
CTTATTGCTTCAAGTTTCTTTGCGTAGGCTTTCCAGTATTCTGCTTCTGTTTTGTAGTATTCAATATCCTTCTGTTCATCAATGATAGTTTTTTCGTTTTTGGTATCCACAGGCAATCCTCTGCCGTCTCTTTGTTGCAAAACCCAATACCTTACGGTATCTCGCGGCAGCCCATATTTGACTGCAAGTGTTTTGTAACCGACAACTCCTGCCTTGTATTCTGCCAAAACCTTTACTCTCAAGTCAATCGGATGTTGAAGCGTAAATCCCATTTCCTAACCTCCAAAAAGTGTCTAACTTTCTGGGGTCAGTTCACTACGTTGCTCGCTACCCCACCCAACGGAGGCTTAGCCCCCGTAACGCCCCCCAAATAGAGTTTTACTGTTTTGCAGCCGGTAAATCTACAATAGTTCCTGCCGCAGTAATTGGAACATAAACCGGAACCTGGCGGCCATCCCATTTTTTTGCACGCTCAAGTTCAATTTCGAGTTCCTTAAGCTTAATTTCTACCTGATAGTTCTGAGCTACCTTGGCGTTGTAGTAAGCAAGAGCATCGGCTTCTACTTTCTTTGCCTCTGCTTCTTTCTGAGCCTTGATGAGGGCAGCTTCGGCTTCCTGCTCGATTGCAGCTTTTTTAGCCTCTGCTTCCTTTACCTGCTTCTGGGCATTCTGTTCTGCAAGCTTAAGATCCTGCTCGGCTTTTTTTACTTCCTGAGCACGGTTGGCGGTTTCTTTAATCTGCTTGTCAAAATCATCAGACCAGTCCCAGTTGGTAATTGTTGTCTGAGAAATATCAATTGGATAATCGGCCATACGGGTAAGCATTGCTTCTGCAACCTTACCTGTTACCTCATTCTGCTTTTCAACCAGGTCATAAATTGAATACTGACCTACAGTTTCCTTAAGAGAAGCCTTTACGTTATCGCGCATAGCACTCTGAATTACTGCATCATTGAGATAACGGGTAACAATATCCATAATACGGTTTTCATCGTAAACATAGCGAACGGCAACAGTACTTCCTACTGTCTGCATATCCTTTGTAATGGCACCATCGCTTCCACAAGAGAAAGATACTTCGTAAGTTTTTGGCTCAAGACGGAACTTTCTGATTCTGGTAATAAATGGAGCATGCATCTTCATACCAGGCTGAATTACATCACCTTCAACCTGTCCCAGTGTAACTTTTACACCGCGCTCGTTTGGAGAAATGATTGAGCATGAATTAAGACAGAGAATCAGAGCCAGGAGAAAAACTACAAGGCTTACAACGATAGTTTTAATAAGTTTTTTGTTCATAAGGCAACTCCCATAAACTTTTTTATTCGGCCTCAAGGCTTCTTTTCTGATATTAAAATAGAAAAAGATTTGTAGTCAAGTCTTGCGAATAATGCCTTACGCAATTATAATTTAGGGCATGAAATTTTACGGTGAACTTTTGGTTTTTGTACTGCTTTTTATTACGAATCTGCGCGTGTTTTTTGTGCATCATGTGAGGCGGGATCCGCTGGTTGTGCTGGCACCGTTCACCTTTATTGTGGCAATTTTTCAGATTCTGGCCTGGGGAATTGATGCTTTTACTACCCTGGGACTTTTAATTGCCCTCTTTGTACTGCTTTCCAACTTCCATGCAATTTTCCGCTATATTGAGAGGCTCTACGTTGACCACTACAGCGCCCTTATGAAGGTCTGGGCTGTTTTTACAATCATAATTTCTGCTGTGGCTCTGACAGCTACCATTTATTTTGCCCCGGTAGAAAGCAATGCCCGCACTCTTAAAATTTCAAAAACTCAAAGCTTCTATAAAGGAAGCTTTAGAAGCGGCTTTGAAAAGGCAGGTCCTTTTGATTCAAAATCACTTACTCTCTGGGAGTTTGGGCCAGATACTTCAGCTGCTGATAATAACAGCAATTCATCTGATGCACAGAACATCATCATTCTTTTTACCCCAGACAAACGCGGTGACACTGTAAATTACCTTCCATATCTTGAGCAGCTGGCTTTGAGAGGCCTACAGATTTCTTCTGCCGATTTTTTTGCTGATGATGGCCGCTGGCTCCATTCTTTTGCAGATAAAAAGATTTTGCGCCGCCTTGTTATGGTGATTCAGAGTTCAATTAACCGCCAGAAGTTTGAAGCCCAGCGCGAATATTATTCTTACAACGTTTCTCAGGAATACGAAGTTTTAATTCCCCTGCTGCGCGAACGCTACGGGGCTGACAAAAAAATCCTTTTAATTACTGATTTTATGGCTGATATTGCGGCTGATGATTTTGCTAAGAAAAATCCGGATCTTATTGCAGGCGTACTTAAGCTTTCTGATATTGAAGAATATAAAACTTCGGGCTACGGCTGTATTGAACAGACAGACCCGCTGCTGGCTATGGCTCTGGGCTTTAGCCGCGACAAGACACTAAAAACGCCTAAGCTGCTGGCTGCAAAAACTGTGGAGGTACTGAATGACCTTAAATGAGCTGGACGCATTTTTTAATGCATTTCTTAAGAAAGAAGATTTTGCCGGTGACCCTTCACTTAACGGCATTCAGATTCAGAACAGCGCGCCGGATTCGCTGCAGGTAACTAAGGTGGCCTTTGCAGTAGACGCCTGCGAGGCAACTGCGCGCGCTGCTGCCGAAGCGGGCGCTCAGGTTCTGGTTGTACACCACGGACTTTTCTGGGGCCACTGCCAGACACTTACCGGCAATTTTTACACGCGGGCAGCCAGCTTTATAAAAAATGATCTTGCCCTTATTGCCTACCACATTCCACTCGACGCAAACAATCCTTATGGAAATAATTTCGGGCTGGCCGCCGCCCTCGGTCTACAAAAGGTGCAGCCTTTTGGTTACTGGCGCGGAATGCCTATTGGAGCCTGCGGCTCACTGCCTGCCCCTGTTACAGCAGAAGCCCTGGCCACACGCCTTTCAAAAATCACAAAAACCTCACCGCGGGCCCTGGCCTTCGGAAAAGCTCAAATCACTACTGTAGGAATTATTTCCGGCGGCGCCAGCGACGACGTAGACCAGGCTATTGAACTCGGCCTCGACTGCTACATTACCGGCGAATTTGCCCACGAACAGTATCACCTTGCAGAAGAATGTGGAATCAACGTAATTTCCGGCGGCCACTACGGCACAGAGACTATGGGCGTTTCCCTCCTCAAGGAAAAAGTGGAAAAGGAACTGGGTCTTTCTACTATCTTTATTGACCTACCTACGAATTTATAAGTATATTCTATATATGAATAAAGAATTAAAAGCAAAACTCTGGCCTATTTCTCTGGCCATCCTTGTAGTTATCCTTGATCAGGTTACAAAAATATTAATTGTAAGCAATATTTCACGTAATACTATCGGAATTCAGTTTTTCGGAGATTTTCTTAGAATCATTCACGTTCGAAATACTGGTGTAGCCTTCAGTGTTGGTGCCACCTGGACCGAAACTGCCCGCCGTTTCCTCTTCTCCCTGATTCCCCTTATCGTAATCGGCATTGTTGTTGCAATCTACTTCAGAAACAATACCTGGACTAAGCTTCAGCGCTGGGCAATTATGGGAATTGTTGGCGGCGGACTTGGAAACCTTATAGACCGCTTTTTCCGCGCCGAAGGTGTAGTTGATTTTATTGACGTAAAATTTTACGGACTTTTTGGAATGGAACGCTGGCCTACCTTCAACGTAGCAGACTCTGCTGTTGTTGTTTGTGGTATTCTGCTGGTTCTTTCCTTCATCATTACATCGGTTAAAGAGTCAAAATCAGAAAAAACACAGGATTCACAGAATTCTCAGGAGGCATAAAATGGATATGACAGAAGAAGAAAAACAGGAGAGACTTGAACGCCAGAAAAAGGAGCTCGCCCTCCGCGCAAAAAAACGCAACTCAAGGCTCTTCCTCTTTTTTGGCAGTATTTTTGAAATTGTAGAAACTCTTGCAGTTATTCTTCTGCTTTTTGTACTTTTCTCTTTCCTGATTTTCAAAGTTTTCCAGCTGCCAGAAGGACTTGCCCGCACTGTTTTCCAGTTCAGTACCATTGTAAGTTTTATTGGCGGCCTTTTCCTTGGCTTTATGATTTACAAAGCCTGTGCAAATTTTGTAATTGAAAAATTCAATCTTTCAGAAAAGCTTTCTACCGAAGTTCTTGGTCATTATTCAAAACGCTACAAGGAAGCCCAGAAGGAGGCTTTGAAAAAATGATTGGTATTATTGGTGCAATGGACAGTGAAGTTGAAGTTCTCTTCTCTCACATGTCTGCTAAAGAAAAAATCAATCTTAATAATCTGACTTTTTACAAAGGCAAACTGTTTGATAAGGAAGTAGTAATTGTAAAATGCGGCATTGGCAAAGTAAATGCTGCTCTTTGTACTCAACTGCTTATCCTGAATTTTAATGTTTCTAAAATCATAAATACTGGTATTGCAGGTGCTGTTGGTCAGGGGCTTAAGATTTATGATTTTGTTGTTTCAACAGAAGCTGTTTATCATGATTTTGATACTACCTTCTTTGGCTACAAGCCTGGTCAGGTTCCTGGTATGCCGGAAGCCTTCCCCGCAGATTCTGATTTAGTAGCAGCCGCTATGTCTGCTTTTGAAAAAACTGATTTCCATGATTTGAAAATTGTAAAAGGCCGTATAGCTTCAGGAGACCAGTTTATTTCCGGCGGTGAAAAAAAAGCTTTTATCATCAACAACTTTCAGCCTCAGTGCGTAGAAATGGAAGGCTGTGCAATCGCTCATACCTGTTATGCAAACAAGGTTCCTTTTGTGATTATCCGCTGTATGTCTGATGCGGCTGATGATACTGTAAAAGAAACCTATTCTGAAGAAACTGCCGCTAAGCTGAGCAGTAACTTTTTACTGGAAGTAATAAAGGAGATATAGATTGTCGGGTCAAGCCCGACAATGACACATTGTCACAAATCAATGACGACAGGAGATTTAATATGGAAGTAGTTCAGAGTTTTACAATCGATCATACACACTTAAAACCCGGTATTTATATTTCACGCGAAGACAAAGGCTTTACAACTTACGACCTTCGCATTACCGAGCCAAACAAAGAGCCTGCTATGGGGCCTGGGGCCATTCACAGTATGGAACATCTTATGGCTACCTGGTTCCGTAATTCTGAAGTAAAGGATGATGTTGTATACGTTGGACCTATGGGCTGTCTTACCGGTATGTACATCATCATGCTTGGTAAATATTCTGTAGAAGATATGCGCCAGCTTACAATCCGCTGTCTTGAATGGATTCTTACTCAGAACGAAGTTCCGGCAACCCGTCCGGAAGCCTGCGGTAACTATCTTCTCCACGACCTTCCTATGTGCAAATGGGAAAGCAAGCGTTACCTGGACCGTCTTAAGAATGACTTCCACTGTGAATACACCAAACTTCAGGTTACTCTTGATGACGGAAAAACCTTTGCTGATGCATAACAGAATGACATGGTAACAGGACAACAGGGGGCTTTGCTAATTGAACATTCTGAATAAATTAAAGGAGACGGCCGTTTCCGTATTGCCGGTAATGGCAATTGTGCTGTTTCTGGGTTTTACTTTTGTTCCCCTCGAAAAAATCATGCTCGCACGCTTTGTCGCCGGCGGGCTTTTGCTTATTATCGGACTCACAATTTTTTTACTTGGAGTTGATCTGGGTATTCAGCCTATGGGTGAACGCTGCGGAGCCGAGCTTACGAAAAAGCGCTCTTTGGTCTTGCTGCTTGGAGTGGCCTTTATAATCGGTTTTATTGTTACTGCTGCTGAACCGGACATTCAGGTTTTTGGAGACCAGGTGCGCAGCCTTTTTCCTTTTGTAAAAAAAATCAGCATTACCTTTGTAATTGCCGGCGGCGTGGGACTTTTCATTATGCTGGGACTTCTGCGCACTGTGCTGAACCTTTCAATAAAATGGACTTTTTTTATTGCTTATGCCCTGCTTTTTGCAGTCAGCTTTTTTACACCAGACAGCTTTATTGGAATTGCTTTTGATTCGGGTGGTGCAACTACAGGACCTATGACGGTTCCTTTTATTATGGCACTGGGTCTGGGAGTTTCTTCCGTTCGTGATGATAACGACAACAGCTTTGGCCTTACAGGAGTATGTTCGGTTGGCCCTGTAATGGCAGCTCTGATTTATGCAATTGTTTTGAAAAGCGGCGGCGCATTTTCATCCTCAGCTGGAGCCATGAAAGAACTGGGTGAAGCTGGCGAAATGGCGGCAGAGGCAGGCTCTTTAATTACAGGCGGATTTTTATCTCAGGTTTTCTCACCATTTGGTAATGTAGCCGGTCACGTTTTCAGGGAGGCCATGATTTCCATTGCTCCACTTTTCGGTCTTTTCATCATCTTTCAGCTGCTGCTTCTAAAAATGACAAAGCGTCAGGTTATCAGAATCATAATCGGTTTTGTTTATGCATTTATTGGCCTTACGGTATTTCTGATTGGAGTAAACGGCGGCTTTTCTCAGGCTGGAGCAGCTCTGGGGCAAAAGCTTGGTGAGCTTGCTGTAAACCGGGGCGGCATCTGGTATGCACTTTTGATTGGCACGGGGCTGGCTCTTGGGGCAATTATTGTCTGTGCAGAGCCTGCCGTATGGGTTCTCAGCGAACAGGTAGAGCATGTAAGCGGCGGTACAATCAAACGCAAGGCCCTGCTCCTTTTTCTTTCGGTGGGAACTGCAATTGCAATCGGACTTTCAATGTGGCGGGCTGTTACCGGCTTTAATCTCAGATACATTCTGATTCCGGGCTACGTTATTGCAATGCTGCTCATGATTTTCTGCCCTTCTCTCTTTTCGGGCATTGCCTTTGACTCTGGCGGTGTTGCTTCTGGCCCGCTTACTTCTACCTTTGTACTTTCCTTTACTCTGGGAGCCGCGGCAAGCGGTAAAGGCGGAAATGACTCCTTTGGCGTTATTGCACTTGTTGCTATGATGCCTCTGCTGGCAATTCAGATTATGGGAATCATCTTTAAGATGAAACAAAAGAAAACTGCAAAAGTGCAGATAGATTATCCGGTCGAGCCGGATAATGACACAACCGTTCAGGAGGTGCCAGATGAGTTATAAACTCTTGATTGGAATCGTTCCGCATAACAGCGGCGAACTGATTTGTGATGCCGCAAAATCCGTGGGTGCCAGTGGCGGTACAATTGCCATGGGCCGGGGCACTGCTTCTAACGGTGTTCTTCAACTATTAGGACTGGGCGATACTTCAAAAGATATCGTATACATCATTGTAAAAAATAATCTGAAAAAAGCAGTATACGATGCAATTCTTACAGCATCAGAAAAAAAATCCCACTTCGGCGTAATGTTCACTCTTGATACTCCGGACTTTATCCGCGCCGGACACCTGAACGAAAAATCAGAAGAAACAAAAGGAGAAGAAACTATGTCAGATAAAAACTATCAGATGATAAACGTAATCGTAAACAAGGGCTATGCAGAAGATGCTATGGAAGCAGCCAGAAAGGCAGGAGCCGGCGGCGGTACAATCATGAGCGCCCGTGGAACTGCCAAAGAAGGAGATGCAGCCTTCTTTGGAATGAAGATTGTTCCGGAAAAGGAAATGCTTATGATTCTGGTTCCATCAGAAAAAAAAGATGACATAGTTGCTGCCATAACAACACTTCCCTGCTTTTCTGAGGCTGGAAGCGGAATAGTATTTTGCAATGAAGCCCAGGATTTTACTGTACTTGGGAAAAAGTAGTCTACACAAACTTTTTGTGTTATCATTAATACATGTTTATTAATAAACTGAATCAATTATTTAAACCAAGTCGTATTCTCTATTACAGCGAACTTTCACCTGAAGAAATTCAGGACTTTTATAAAGGTCTGTTACCGAAAAATATTGAAAAATATTCTAACGCTTTTGGGACTTATGATTATCCTGGTTTGTTTTTTATAGAAGAACTTCAGAAAGAAGTTCTTGGAATCGAATACCGCCCTGATGACCCGAGGGTAGCATATCCTTCTGATTTGAAATCTATTACACTCGAAGCATCCTTTTTCTACTCAGTTGAAATCGACGATGATGTTGAAATTAATTATCCATTTATAAAACAATTATTTGCAGATGTTGCAAAAGAAGATAATGCTCACAGACCCTTCAGTGACCTTTGCATAAAAGATGACGTAAAGGTTATAAGTATTTTTCACGATTATAAAAAAATCAGACTTTTATATGAATGGAAATTATATAATGACCGGGCTGTAAATGTTATTAATGATGATATTTCAAAATTTGAAAAGGAAACCCTTTATAAATCTGCATTTACAGATTCAATAACCGGCATCTATAACTGGAATCATCTTGAAGCCTATCTTGAAGTTCCTGCAGATAAAAGCATAAACGATTATGCTTTTGCACATTTTGATGTTAAGGAATTCCGTGTAATAAATGAAGGCTATGGTCACATTGCTGCCAATAAGGTGCTTAAAAATATTGTAAAAGCAATAAAGGAATCAGACTTTATAATTGCCAGTGGCCGCTGCCATAACGATAATTTTGCAATACTTTTAAGGGACATGCCGGAAAAAGAGCTTGTTCAAAAACTCAAAGATTTTTTTGAAAAACTTTCCGTCCTCGAAGAAGATCCTCATTACAAAATCTATTACAAATGCGGACTTGTTCCTATGCGTCGGGCAATGCTTTCCGGTAATCGTGTAGCCGATTTTGCAAAAATGGCTCAGGCCCTTGCAACAAAGCAGAAACAAACCGAAATCATTGTTTATACCGATGAAATGCACGACAATCTTTCCTGGGGCAATTACATAAAAGCATATGTGGAAACTGCAATTGAACAGGATGAATTTGTTGTTTACCTGCAGCCAAAATTTGATATTACAAAAGAAAAAATAAAGGGTGCTGAAGCCTTAATCCGATGGAACTATAAAGGCAAAGAATTCCTGCCGCCTTATCGTTTTATTCCATTTTTTGAAAAAGACGGATCAATTGGAAAAATTGATGACCTTGTATTAACAAAGGTTTGTGCTGCTCTTGCAAAATGGAAAAACGAAGGAAAGCCTCTTTATCCTGTTTCGGTAAATCTTTCGCGCAGCCGCCTGGACGACGAGAAACTGATTGATAATCTTGTAAGCATTGTTGACCACTACGGAGTAGACCACAAGCTTATTGATTTTGAACTTACCGAAAGTGCCACCTATGATAATACGGAACACATGCTTAGCGTACTTGAAGAACTCCGAGGGCGGGGTTTTAAGATTTCAATGGACGATTTTGGAACCGGCTACTCTTCACTTTCGCTTCTTACCCGTATGCCTATTGATACGCTTAAAATTGATAAAAGCTTTGTTGATAATATTGCAACCGAAAAAGAACGTAAGGAAGACATCATTGTTATCCGTCATATCATAAGTCTGGCAAAGGAACTGGGCTTTGTCTGTCTGGCAGAGGGTGCTGAAAGTAAAAATCAGGTAGACCGCCTGAGAGACTTAGGCTGCGAAATTATTCAGGGCTACTATTACAGTAAACCAATTTCTCTTTCTGAATACGAAGAAAAATATCTTTAATTATTTGTCCTCTTTTGCAAAAAAATCAAAAATTCACTTGCACAATCATTCAAATGACGTTATTATTTGAACAGCCATTCAATTGAATGCTTATTCAAATGTTCTAAGGAAAAACTATGCAGAAAAAAGAAGAGACCTGTGAATGTGAAATCATTCATGAAGACATCGTCAAAAAGGTCAGGGACACTTTTCCTAAAGATGAAATGATCTTTGACCTTGCTGACTTTTACAAGATTTTCGGGGATACAACCCGTGTAAAAATTCTGTATGCCCTGGATAAAAGCGAACTTTGTGTATGTGATATTTCTGCACTGCTGGAAATGACTGTCTCTGCAGTTTCACATCAGCTGAAGATTCTGCGGGATTCAAACCTGGTAAAAACACGCCGCGAAGGTAAGGTTGTTTACTACAGTCTTGCTGACGAGCATGTTCAGGAAATCATAGAGTGTGGAATGGAGCACATTTCGGAACTTAAGTAGGAGGTAATTTTATGAGTAAAGATATAGACGAACATCAACATCACCATGAACATGAACACTGCGAATGCCACGAGCATGAACACGAAGAGTGTCATTGCCACGATGAGCATGAACATGAGCATCATCACCATGACCACCATCACGAGCATGAGCATCACCACGAACATTCTCACGGCGGCTGCTCTTGCGGCTGCGGTCATGAACATGGCCATCATCACGACCACGAGCATGGCGAAGAAGAAGGTGAACTTACAGTAAAACAGCTGATTTTTGCTGCTGTACTTTTTGTACTGGGCCTTGTTGTCGAGCACCTTCCCCTTGAAGCCTGGCTACCAAATGTAGCAAAAATCGAACTGATTCACGAAGCTGCCTGCCTTGTGCTCTACTTTATCGCTTTTATGATAACCGGAAAGGATATTGTAATAGGTGCCGTTTCAAATCTATTCCATGGTGAACTGATGGACGAATCCTTCCTTATGTCTGTAGCGGCAATCGGCGCAATTCTTCTTGGAGAATACGAAGAAGCCGTTGCAATTATGATTCTCTATCAGGTTGGTGAAAAGTTTGAGGATTACGCCGTTGATAAATCCCGCGATTCTATCGAAGAAATTGCAAAGCTCCGTCCAGACCACGCAACTGTAAAGGTTGGTGCCGAAACCCGCGAAATGGATCCGGAAGAGGTTGAAACTGATTCTGTAATCATTGTAAAACCGGGCGACCGTATTCCAATCGACGGCGTTGTTGTAGACGGAGACTCCTTTGTAGATACATCTGCCCTCACAGGTGAAAGCATTCCACGCCACGTTAGCGTCGGAAGCGAGGTTCTTTCAGGCTCAATCAACAAGCAGGGGGTTCTTGAAATCCGCACTACACGCCATGCAGGCGACTCTGCCCTCTCCCGCATTCTTGAACTGGTTGAAAATGCAACAGAGAATAAAACAAAGTCCGAACAGTTTGTTACCCGCTTTGCTCGCGTATACACCCCAATCGTTGTTTATTCGGCACTTGCACTGGCAATCATCCCAAGCCTGATTATAGGCTTTAAGACCGGCAACTGGAACTGGCAGGCAACCTGGAGTACCTGGGTTTACCGAGCCCTCATGTTCCTTGTAGTAAGCTGCCCTTGTGCACTTGTAATTTCAATTCCGCTTTCCTTCTGCGGCGGTATTACAGCAGCAGCCCGTCAAGGAATTCTGATTAAGGGAAGTGTTTACCTTGAAGCACTTGGCCGTACAAAGACCGCCGTTTTCGACAAAACCGGAACCCTCACAAAGGGAAACTTTGTTGTAACACACATCCACGCTACAGATCCTTCAATCACCGAAACAGAATTGCTGGCTCTTGCAACCCATACAGAAATGTTCTCTACCCACCCTATTTCTGCTTCGCTCAAGGCTGCCCACCACGACAAGTGCTGCGACAATGTAAAGCTTGAGAATGTAGAAGAAATTGCGGGTAAGGGAATTAAGGCTTTGGTAAACGGCAAGCAGGTTTTGGCCGGAAACACAAAGCTTATGGAGCAGTTTGGAATTGATTACAACGAATGCAGCGAGCATCAGGATGGAACTGTGATTCATGTTGCAAGCGAAGGAAAATACAGCGGCCACATTGTAATCAGCGATGAAATTAAGGACGACTCAGCCCAGACGGTTGAAGGCCTTCACAAAATCGGCGTAGAAAATGTTGTAATGCTTACAGGTGACAACGAACGCGCAGCCCACACTGTTGCCGCAAAGCTTGGTCTCAAAAAGGCTTACGGTCAGCTGCTCAGCGCAGACAAGCTTGCCAAGGTTGAAGAACTTCTTGCAGACCTGCAGAAGCCAGGAAAGAATGGTAAAGCCGGTAAAAAGCGCGGTACCCTTATTTTCGCAGGAGACGGAATTAACGACGCTCCTGTTCTTGCCCGCGCCGACGCCGGAATCGCAATGGGAAGTATGGGAAGCGACGCCGCAATCGAAGCTGCAGACATCATCATCATGGAAGACAAGCCAAGCAAGATTGTGGACGGTATCAAAACCAGCCGCCGCACCCTGCGCATAGTTTACGAAAACCTCTACGGCGCATTGGGAATTAAGGGAACCATTTTGCTGCTGAGCGCACTCGGAATTTCTAACATGTGGATTGCAGTCTTCGGCGATGTGGGGGTTACAATTCTTGCAGTTTTGAACAGTTTACGTCTTTTGAAAAAACAGAAATAACACAAAAAAAGGTGCTGCTCTTTAGAACAGCACCTTTTTTTTACATACCTTTTTTAAGCATCAGATTTCTTTGCTTAAGTAAATCCCTGCAATTTTTAATTTTCGAAAGCATCCCTTCTGGCTCCTCTTTTTCAATATCCCTTAGATACATGTACCAAATTCCCCGGAAGCATCAACAGCTAATGTTCCACCACAATTGGCACAAACCAGATTCTGATCCATTTCTCTTCTCCATATTTATATAATTATTATTATATTTCACACCCGTATGTGTTATTTGTAAATTAATAGTTAATTATTTTGCAGCTTCGTTTATTACTTATACAAGTTACTCGACAAAAAACATTCAGCTCGACAACTTTTTATCAAGCACTCGACAAAATATTGTCTAGTGTGTTATAATTTTGTCGAGGCGGTAAATATGGGAATTCCGGTAAGTATTGATGAATTATTAAATCCTCATACTGTTGAATCGACTAGAATTGAATATAAAAAAGACTTTAATCCTGATAGAATCATTCGAACCATTTGTGCATTTGCAAATGATATAGATAATCTGGGAGGCGGTTATATAATCATTGGCGTAGAGGAAGATAATGGCAGTCCCAAGTTTCCTGTAACAGGCCTTCAAAAAAATCAGATTGATCCAACTTTAAAAAAGCTACGTGAGTATTGTCACTCTATTGAACCTCTTTATGAGCCAGTAGTAGAACCTATTCTTTACAATGATAAAAGTGATGGCAAGAAAAAACATCTTCTTGTAATTTGGGTAAGAGGAGGTTACGGACGCCCCTATCGCGCACCTAAAGATGTAACAAATAAAACTGGCTTTAAATATTATTACATCCGCAAATTCAGCAGCACAGAAATAGCTTCTCGTGATGAAGAAAAAGAACTCTTCTATATTTCTTCGACTATACCATTTGATGATAGAGAAAATCTTGCAGCAGAAATATCAGATCTGGATATTGGATTAATGAGAGAGCACCTGAAAGAAATTGGTAGTGACCTTTACAATTTTTCAGACTCAAAAAGCCTTGAAGAACTTGCTGATGATTTACAGATAATTTCCGGTCCAAAGGAGAACCGTAGTCCTCTGAATGTAGGAATTCTTATGTTTAGTGAGCATCCGGAAAAATACTTTAAATATGCAAGAATTGAAGTTGTTGATATACCTGACCCAACGGGTACAAATATGACCGAAAAGATTTTTACAGGTCCTATTCAACGACAATTAAAAGATGCCCTTGCATATCTGAAAAACTACACTATCAAAGAAGTTGTTATAAAAGAGGCCAACCAGGAAAAAGCAATCCGTATATTTAATTACCCTTATACAGCGATTGAAGAAATACTTGCTAATGCTGTATATCATCGTTCTTATCAAATCTATGAACCTATTACTGTTCGCATTACGCCAGAGGGAATTGAAATTACAAGTTTTCCTGGCTTTGACAGAAGCATAACTGATGAAGATATTGCCAATTATGATATTCGTGCAAGGTTTTATCGGAACCGCCGTATTGGAGACTTTCTTAAAGAACTTCGTTTAATCGAAGGCCGAAACACAGGTTTTCCAAACGCTATAGCTGCTCTTAAACGTAATGGTTCTTCTCTTCCTGTTTTTAAACAGAATCCTGAAAGAGATTATCTTTCTGTGATTATTCCTGTACACTCTTATTTCACTCAGCCAACAGCGAAGAAACAAAAAGCAAAAAAATATGAAGAACTGATTCTCAACGTGCTCAAAAAAGAACCTCTTACACTTACAGAAATAGCCCGTGCAATGAACTATAAAGGAATCAGCAAGAAGCTTTCTCAGACCGTACAGACATTAACAGTATCAGGTAAAATAAATAAACAAGAGGATAAATACACACTATCATGAATCTTAACAACATCGTAATTGTACTGGACCATCCCGATGAGTCGCGCAATATTGGTGCGGCTTGTCGGGCTATGGCTAATAATGATATAAGCGAGCTCCGTATTGTGGGTAACAAGACGGATTATGACATTGAGCATATTCACGTGCTTGCAATTCATGCGGGTCCGATTTTTGACAAAGCCAATTTTTATAATTCTATAACCGAAGCTACTGCAGACTGTTCTATTTGTGCGGGAACAACACGCCGCAGGGGAAAGAAGCGGGGAAAACTGCTGCTGCCGGAAGAGTTTGCGGATATGGCGGATGATATTACCGGGGCGCCGGTGGTTTCGATACGCCCTGACGGGCACTCAACCATCGGGGGCAAGGTTGCGGTGATTTTTGGAAATGAACGCACAGGCCTTACAGACGAGCAGCTGGACCAGTGCAACCTCGGTGTAACAATTCCTTCCTCAGATAATTTCGGTTCTCTCAATCTGAGTCACGCTGTACAGATTATGAGCTATCATCTTTTCAGAAAAAATCTGACTTCCTCGCGAGAGACTTACCGCGGCTACACTCCTCTTACTCTGGAACGCGTAGACCGCACAGTGCAGACAATCACAGACAATATGCAGAAAATCGGATTTTTCAAAATGCCAGGCCGCGAAGATATGGAAAACTTCTGGCGAAGTATTCTCAGCCGCGCCAGCCTTTCTGAAGGTGAGGCGCAGTATCTTGAAAAGACCTTTAGTAAAATGGCAGGACTGGCGACAAAGAATTCAAGTCATGCTGAACTTGATTCAGCATCTATAAAATAGATCCCGAAACAAGTTCGGGATGACAGTTTATTAAAGATTCTTCTCTTCAATAAACTTTAAGAAGTCTTCTTCCGGAATCGGCTTACTGAAGTAGAAGCCCTGTGCATAAGTAATGCCCAGATTCTCAAGATAATCAAACTGTTCTTTGGTTTCAATTCCTTCTACAACTATTTTACGACCGATTTTCAAGAGCATAGAAATCATATTTTCGAGAAGAATCTTTGCATTCTGTGTACTATCAGTTCCATCTTCCTTAAAGCATGGCCACAAAAGACTCTTGTCAATTTTAATCATTTCAAAATCAGCCTTGGCAATTCGAGAAAGGTTTGAATAGCCTGTACCAAAATCATCCATAGAGAAAGAACAGCCGAACTTACGAAGTTCATCCATATTCTTTTTCAGCATATAACCAGATGTAACGGCTATAGATTCTGTAATCTCAAGGTTTACACTATCAGGAGAAATATTATGCTTCATTAAAAGAGATTTCATGAGTTTTGGCAAATTTGCATCTACAGACTGCAGCCCGGAAAGATTTACTTCAATGTGATTAACACCCTTAGACTTCAGATTGTTTTCAGCCATAAAGTTAAAAACATGATTAAAAATCAGTCCGCTCAAAGGCATAATCATACCTTTCTTTTCTGAAAGGGGAATAAATTCTTCCGGCGAAATAAAACCGATTGTTTCTTCATCTTTTAAGCGAACAAGAGCCTCTGCATTTGTAAACTTTTTTTCTTTGAGGCTGTAAATCGGCTGATAGAACATTTCTATCTCATCATCTTTTATAGCTTCTGAAACCACATGAAGAATCTGACGATGACGAATACGTTTTTCGCGAGCCTTATCATCAATACGACGAATGAATCCAATTGAACGGCCGTATGTTTCCGTCTCCTCAGCAAAATCAAGAAGTTCATCAACATTTCCATCAAAAGGAAAATCTTCAGGGCAGCACAAAACATTTGCATGAGCATTAAGACGGACAGATCTGTCTTTCAAACCCCAGGTTTGAGAAAATCTGTCTGCAAGAATCTCAAGATAAATATCAAGCTTTGAAATCTTTTTGTTGTCTACTATGAAGGCCAGAGTCATTCGATTCATGCGATAGCATGGAGTTCTAAAGTTTCTTTCAATAAAAGACCTGATTTCAATAAGAACCTCAGAAATTACGTTGCTGCTTGCATAACTTTCAATTATAGAAGCTTCATCCAGCTCCATGCTTACAATTGCAAAACTTCTTTTGCGGCTAAGATATTCCTGCAAAACTGCTTTGAGAGCATAATAGTTGAATGCCCGGGTTTCACTGTCGAGGTATTCAGAAGGATTTTCGAGCGAAAGGAACATCAAAAGAATGATTGCTGAAATACCTACACTGGAAATCAGAATTCTAGGTTCAAGAATCTGTATGCCGCCAAAACCAATCCAGAGGACCATTGTCATAAGAACACAGATTTTCTGCTTACGGTGATCTTTATCTTTTATATGGCGTAAAGTCTGGAATACGGTCATTCCCGAATAAATAATCAGCACGGCATAAACACAATTTACCATTATGCCGTAGGAATAAATTCCATCTTCTTCTATGTAGTATGAAATAGGCGCAAACAAAATAGAAGCAATAACTACAATATATGATGCAATAATCAAAGACAACTCTGATCTTGAATAACGTCTTTGATTCCGATTGAGCATATCGATATAAAGATAGATTGATGAAAGCGCAATATCAAGGAACATGATAAAGCCCTGATGTGTAAATGTTACAAACCACAGAGGAAGATTATCATAATAAACCAGGGCAAAAACTGTTGCAAAATCAAAAATCAGATAGCCAAAAGCACTGATCATAAGAACTGTAAAAATGCGATTAGAAAGCAGTTTAATTTTCGGACGAAGGAAATAGATGATTTCCAGAATCAAAAGAATCGTTATTGAGGCAATTTGAAATTTTATATGGTTAAACAGGAACGAATTCATTTCCAATCTATTTTACAACGAGATATGCATTAACGCTAGTTAAAAATTTTGATATAATTTTACATATGAGTTTTGAGCACCTTCTTTTTGATATGGACAACACCCTTTATCCGGCAAGTTCCGCAATGGACAAGGGAATTACCCGCCGTATGCTGGAATGTGTTGCAGATTTTTTTCATTGTGATATGGAAGAGGCTGTTGCACTGAGGGCAGAAAAAATTGTTCACTACTCTACAACTCTTGAATGGCTTAGAGCAGAAGGTTTAACTGATGTTGAAGGATTTTTAGCACACGTACATCCTTCTTATGAAGCTGATGAGCTGCCTCCACAGCCGGGACTACGCGATTTTTTAATTTCTATTAATATGCCGATGTCAGTTTTGACTAACGCACCCCATGAACACGCAGACACTGTTTTAGGTAAGCTTGGAATTGCAGATTTATTTGAAGCTGTAACTGATATCCGCGATGCAGGCTTTAATGGAAAACCTTACCCGGATGCCTATATGGCAGCTTTGAAGAAGGTCGGAGCCTCTGTTGAAAGCACGCTCTTTCTGGATGATATGCAGAAATATACCGATGGCTGGGTAGCCCTTGGAGGCACGGCAGTTTTGATAGGCAGTCCTAACGGAAAGCCACTTGCTGAAGATGCAAAATCTATGATTGCGGCAAGGGCGGCGAATAAAAGTGGAAAGCAGGGCCAGACAATCCGTATGTCTTCAATTTACGAGCTGCCACGGTGGTTGAGTAGGCCACAGGCCATATCGAAACCACATACTCAGGAGATTTAATAATGAAAATCTTATGTATTTGTCTTAGTTCAACACTGCAGCGCACAATCACTTTTGATTCGCTCAAGCTGGAACGCGTAAACCGTTCAAAGTATTATCGTCTGGATGCTTCGGGAAAGGCGGTGAATTCTGCCCGTGTGCTTGAACAGCTGGAGCCTGGTTGTTCGACTGTGGTCTGCCCGCTTGGAGAAAAGAATCTTTCTGCCTTTACAGGGGCTGCTGAACGCGACAAGCTTAATATCCTTTATGCAACAATTCCGGGCCAGACCCGCGAATGCTGGACTCTTTTGGACCGCACTGCCGGTACTACAACAGAGCTTGTTGTTGGGGAGCCTCTTTTGGAAGGCGCAGATGAGTTGAAAGCCGTAGCCGCTGCAGAAATCAAAATATTGAAGATTATAAATGATATGCTTCCACAGGTTGATGCCGTGCTGCTTGCCGGAAGCCGCCCGAAAATCTGGAGCGATGATCTTTATGCAACAATTTCCGGAATGACACGCGACGCAGGAAAAATCTTTTTAGCTGATTATATCGGCCAAGATATGACAAAAACTCTGGCAGCTTCGGTACCGGACATAATCAAAATCAATGAAGAAGAGTTCCGCGCCACCTTCCCCGAACTGGCAGACCAGCCCCTGCAAAAGGCCATCACAGAAAAAAGCCGCCAGCTGGACAATATCATCATAGTAACCCGCGGCACCGAATCCACTTACGCAGCAGATCGAGGACAATTTTCCGAATGTCCAAGCGAAAAAGTTACCGCCCTCAACACAACAGCCTGCGGCGACTCCTTCAACGCCGGCTTCATCTATGAATACCTGAAAAACCGAGACCAGTCCGGTACAGCCGCCGAGAAGCTGGCCGCCGCCCTGCAAAAAGGCACCTGGTGCGCCGCCCGCAATGCAGAACTGGAAGCGCCGGGAGCCATCCGTTAGCCCTTAGGTAATACTGCCGATTGAAAAGTTAAACGCTTAACAATATAATGAAATAAACTAGGCAACCGGTTGCCTAAATTTGTGACCTGATTACAGGCCCTAACAGGAGATTATATGAGTATCGAAAAAAAGCCACTTGTAAACGATCTTTACACAGCTGACCCATCTGCACATGTTTTTAATGGAAAGATTTACATTTATCCTTCACACGACGAAGATATCGACGTTGAAAGCAATGACAACGGCGACCAGTACGATATGAAAGATTATCATGTTTACGAAATGAAGGACACAGAAACTTATCCACGCGACTGCGGCTGTGTTTTCACACTCAAGGATGTAAAATGGGCAAGCAAACAGCTCTGGGCTCCTGACTGCGAAGAAAAAGACGGAAAATACTACTTCTACTTCCCTGCCCGCGACAAAACAGGAATGTTCCGTGTAGGCGTTGCAGTTGGAGACAAACCGGAAGGTCCTTTTACTCCTGAAGATGACTATATTCAGGGAACTTACTCAATTGACCCATGCTGTTTCAAAGACACAGACGGTAAATACTACCTTACAATGGGTGGACTCTGGGGTGGCCAGCTCGACCAGTACCGCAACAACAAGTGGAGCGCAGACAATAAAGAACCAAAGGACAAGGAACCTGCCTGCACACCAAAAATCGCACTTCTTAAAGATAATATGAAGGAACTCGCAGAAGAGCTTCGCGACCTGGTAATTGTAGATGAATTCGGCCAGCCACTCACAGGTGGTGACGATGTTCGCCGCTACTTTGAAGATCCATGGCTTTTCAAGAAGGGTGATACTTACTACTTCACATACTCAACAGGTACTTCTCACCTGCTCTGCTATGCAACCAGCAAGAACGTTTACGGTCCATACACATATGGCGGATGTATTCTTTCACCTGTTCTTGGATGGACAACTCACCACTCAATTCTTGAGTTCAACGGCAAGTGGTACCTCTTCTACCACGACTGCGAACGCTCAAAGGGAATCAACCAGAAGCGCAATGTAAAGTTCCGCGAGCTTACTTTTAAGCCGGATGGAAAGATTCAGACTATGGATGGATTTGACCGCTAACAGCTGGCTGTTCTGTTATAAAACTGCAGGTTTCCCGCCTGCAGTTTTTTTTTGCTGATTTTTGATTTTTTGTGTTATCATATTTTTATGCAGATAAGCCTCTATCTGATTGTCCAGTTTGCTTTAATTCTTCTTTTTTCCCTCATTCTTTCAATTCAGGATATAAAAAGAATGACCGTAGGCATCTACATCCAATGGGCAGCTATTTTTTCTGCCCTGGTCTGTCAGCTGATTTTCGCCCGCCAAAGCATATGGATTTTTATCCTCTCAAGCATACTGGCAGGAGCCTTTTACTTTCTCGTCCGAATAATCACAAAAGGAAAGCTTGGCATAGCCGACGTCTGGTTCGGATTGTTTCAGGGACTTTTTCTTTTGCCAAAGTTTCTTCCCCTTTGCTTTGGAATAGAAGCCCTTGCCGCTCTTTGTATAATTAATAAACGATTTGGAAAAGCCTCTTTTCCCTTTATTCCATTTATGTCTTTAGGCTTAACTACAGCCTTCATCCTTCAAAACATACTCTAAACGTTCTAAATATAATATTTTGTTATATTTACAGAATTTTTCTATGTTTCTATTTACAGTAACATTAAGTTATGTTACTATTCACAGTAACAAGAGCAGACGACCTCGTGCACACCCGGCTGCTTTATAAACAAATTAATGAGGTGAATCAAAATGGAAAAAAGAGTATTAAACGAAACAGAAAAAAAAGGCATCAGCCTTCAGGACCTGCTCCTTACAGCAGTTCTTCTTGCAGCCGGTGCAGTTCTTAAGTTCTTTGTAGGAACCTTTATCAACTTATTTGGAATGAAGCCAAACTTCATTATTGCAATGTACTGTATGGCAATTGTCATTATCAGACCAAAGGTTTACTACAGCCTGATTATCGGTATTATCGCCGGTGCTATCTGCCAGTTCTTCCCTGGAACTCCTTACCTGAACTTTGCTTCAGAAGCAGCCGGCGCCCTCGCTATGGGTCTTTTGATTTTTATTCCTGCAAAGTCAAAGGGAATGAAGATTGGTCTTGCAGCAATTACAACTTTTGTAAGTACAGTAATTTCCGGCGGACTCTACACAGTGCTTTTGTTTGTATTCATCAAATCTGATCCTTCTGCAATGGCAGCTTACGTGCCTATCGTTTTGGGTACTGCTACTTTGAATGCGATTATTGTTGCAGCTTTATATGTACCATTGATGAAAGCATTGAAAAAGGAAATTGTAGAAGAAAAGGCTGAATAAAAATGATTGAAATACAGGAACTAACTTTTAAGTACAAGGGAGCTAAGAAAAACGCTCTGGAGAAAATATCGCTTGAGATTGAAAAGGGCGGTTTTGTGGGAATAATCGGTGAGTCTGGCGCAGGAAAGACTACTCTTTGTAACTGCATCAACGGGCTGATTCCTCACCACTACACCGGAGACTTTTACGGCAGCGTTAAAGTTGATGGAACCGACACCTTCGAGATTAATGCGGGAAAACTTGCACTTAAGGTTGCTTCTGTATTTCAGGATATTGAAAGCCAGATTACCGGATACTTTGTTGAAGATGAAATTCTTTTTGGTCTTGAAAACTTTGGTATCCCTGCTGACCAGATTGAAAACCGCATCACTTCCGCCCTGGAAACTATGGGAATCAGCGAGCTTCGTCACAAGGAGATTTCTTCTCTCAGTGGCGGCCAGAAGCAAAAGGTTGTAATTGCGGCTATTCTTGCCCTTGAACCGGATATTTTGGTTTTAGATGAACCTACCGGCGAGCTTGATCCTGCTTCTTCTGTTCAGATTTTCCAGATGCTTAAAAAGCTCAATGAAGAAAAGGGAATCACAATTGTTGTTGCAGAACAGAAAATCATGCTGCTCTGCGAATTTGTAAAAAAGTTAATTGTTCTTGAGCACGGCACCTGTGTTCACTACGGGGAAATCAGATCTACCCTTACCCATCAGAGAGAAATGGAAGAGGCAGGAATCAACTGTCCACGCGTTTTGACACTTACCGGAAAAATGGTTGACCAAGGCCTGGCTCCTGCCGGTATGAAAGCTGAAGACAGGATTTGTCTGAATGCTGGGGAGGCGGCTGAGTTTGTCAAAAAAGTGATTAAGCTAAATTGCCCGATCAAGTCGGACAATGACAAGGCCTCAGAAGTGTCATTGTCCGGCTCACCTAATGTGTCATTGTCCGGCTCGACCGGACAATCTAAACAGGACGAAGATGTAGTCCTCGAATTCTCCCATGTCGGCTTCTCTTACAACGAAACTGCAAACGTCCGTGACCTGAACGTAAAGGTTCGCAAGGGTGATTTTATTTCAATCATCGGTTCAAACGGAGCAGGTAAATCAACCTTCTCTAAACTCACAAACGGACTTCTAAAACCGAGCACAGGCGATGTTTTTGTGCTGGGTCAGAATACAAAAATGCAGAAGGTCAGCTCCCTTGCAAAACACATAGGCTTCCTTTTCCAGAATCCTGACCGCCAGATCTGCTGTTCAACTGTTCGCGAAGAAATTGCCTTCAGCCTCCGCAACAACGGGATTGCCGAAGAAGAAATAAAAGCGCGTGTAGAAAAAACGCTGAGTGAGTTCGGCTTTGATGGCGACACAGAGCCTTTTAATATGAGCCGTGGTCAGCGCCAGAGACTCTGTCTTGCCTGCCTTATTGCTCTTAATCCGGAAATTCTTATTCTTGATGAACCTACAACAGGTCTCGACTACCGCGAGTGTATGGAAGCAATGGAAAAAATCCGGGCGCTAAACGAAAAGGGCACTACAGTAATTATGGTCTGCCACGATATGGAGGTTGTTCTCGACTTTGCAAAGACAATCATCGTAATGAACCGTGGCGAGATTTTAGGTCAAGGCGCAACCCGGAATATTTTGAGTAACAGGGACCTTTTGCAGCGTGCCCGCCTTTTGCCGCCACAGATTGCCCAGGTTTCCATGCTGCTGGGCCCGGCCTTCGACGGTGTATTTACCGACGACGAAATGATTTCGAAGATAAAGGAGATGTAAAATGAAAGGCTTTTTAGACTACTTACCAGGAAGCTCAGTGCTTCACAGAATGCATCCCCTTGTAAAAATATTTGTCTCAATTTTGATTTGTGCAGCTTCTTTCTGCTCATCAAATCCTTTTTACCTGATTGGAGTAATACTTTTTAATGTGCTCATGGCAGTTGCCGGGAACGCAGGCTTCATACATGGAAACGGACTTTTACAAAGAACCATGGGAATCCTCAAGGGCCTTATCAAAATGTCTATCTTCTTATTTATTCTCCAGGTACTTGTTATCCGTCAGGGAGATCCAATCCTAACAGTCGGTAGTTTTTCAATAACTGGTCTTGCGATTCAAAAAGGTCTTCTGCTTGTACTCCGACTTATGGGAGCAACACTTCCCCTTTCAATTTTGATTTCTGTAACTAACCTCAATGACCTTTCCAACACAATGGTAAAATATCTGCACATTCCTTATAAATATGCTTTTACCTTTACCAGTGCCATCCGCTTTATTCCGATTTTTTCGATTGAGATGAGCGGAATTATTGAATCGCAGCAGGCACGTGGCGTAGACTTTGAAGTAAAAAATCCATTCAAGAAATTTGGTATGATTTTACCCCTCTGCTTCCCTCTTTTGATTTCTTCTGTACGTAAGATTGAATCAACAGCAACTGCAGCAGAGCTCCGCGGCTTTTATCTGCGCACAAGAGCCTGCTGTACAAAATCATACAAGGTACATTTCAGAGACCTTGTTTTCATGTTGATTGGAGCTGCCGTGCTCGCCGGTGGAATTATACTCTAAAGAAAATTATCTTTGAATTATACGATTTCGACCGCTTGTCTTTGCCTCATACATTGCGCTGTCTACGCGGTCGAAAATAATCTGGGCAGTATCGTCTTTTGTCACCTGAGTAAGACCAATACTGCAGGTAATTTTAATGCCCTTTTCAAACTCAGCATCTTCTACAGCTTTTCGCAGCCCCTCTGCAATAGGCTTCAAGTGCTCAAGATCCATACCATAGCAGACACAGACAAATTCTTCTCCACCCCAGCGGCCAATTGCAAACTTATAAGGAGTAATAAAATCATTTACAACCTTTACAAAAGCCTTAAGAACAAAATCGCCGACAGAATGCCCAAATTCATCATTTACCTTTTTGAAAAAGTCGATATCCAGCATCATAAATGAAACAGGTTTTCCGTCGCTGTTAAAGCCTTCAATTGAATTACTGATTTCTGTTTCAATGCGGCCATGATTATAAATATCTGTAAGAGGATCTTTAGAAGCCAGTTCTTCATAACGCTTGAGGGTGTCAAAAAGCTTCATATGATTTTCATGAATGTTCTGAACCATGAATACAAAACGGAAATCTTCATCGTTTGTTGTAGCAGCCCGGCTGAAAATCAGCTTAACCCAGATAAACACACCTTCAAGGTTTTTCATCTGGCAGTCAAAGGAAGTGGCACGGCCCGGTTCAAGATTTTTCTTAAGCCAGTCCGGATCAGTACGTTCAAGGAAGAGCTTCTGATCATCCGGCCAGATCATATTTACAATCATCATTCGCCATTCTGTATATTTTACATCATAATTCTGCGGATTATCAGAAAGTTCAGTTACGTTAATGCTGTAAGAAATATCTTTAATCAAATCAACATACATAGAGAAAAGGAAGGTGTTCTGCATTGTGTCGAGCTTTCTCGCCGTCTGGAAATCACGCAGATATTCACTGTTATCAAGCTCATCAAGAATAAAAATATACTTTTTGCAGGATTCATCTATTGGATAAATTGAAATCTGAACCTGATGGATTTTTTCTTCAATACTGAGATTTATACGGTCAACATATTTACCCTTGAACTGCCCTATCATTGGAATAAAAACATGATAGTCATCTGTAATCTTTTTAGGATTATTATTCAAATGGAACCAAAGCTTTTCGACCAGACTTTTGTAGCTGCCTTCATCTTCAACAAGCTTTTCAAAAATACCCTGCTTTTTAATGGTATTGTAAGAATCTTTTTCGGCATCAACAATAATTATTGCATCAATTATTGAAAACAATAAGTCTGAAACATTTTCTTTTGTATAAATACTCATTTTAAGATTCCTTTCTCCCCGTATCTATCAATTATTACACTAGGTGAATAAGAATGCAATGTTTTTTTTACTTATTGAATTTTATGTGATTTTCTGATAAATTATAAAAACATTTCGGGCCATTAGCTCAGTGGTTAGAGCAGAGGACTCATAATCCTTTGGTCCTTGGTTCAAGTCTAGAGACCAATCAAGATTTAGCACTTCGGGATAGGTGCTAAATCTATATAATACAAGCATTTACTAATTAATCTGACCTTCAGGTTATTGAAAATGTTAAGCGAATATTAAGTGCTTAGCATAAAAAACTTGGAGGCCATTATGGATTCAAACTATCATCTCTTCAAAAAATCAATTCAATCAAAAGGTAAGACCGTACACAAGTGGTATTACTATTGGAATGACCCGTTTACAGGCGTGATGCGTCAGAAAGTCTGTAAAGGTTGCAAGACACAGGCTGAAGCATACGCTTTTGTTTCTGCTTTGCCACCATTATTTGCAGAGAAGAAAATCACAATTAAAGATATTACCAAGTATATGTTTGTTCCTGGAAGCGAGCACGTTGAAAGAAACAAGAAACTTGGTAAGAAATGGGATAAGGCAACCCTTAGAAATAAGCGTTTCTATCTTAATCTTATAGATCAGCAATTTGGTGATATGGAATTAAAAGATCTGACTATTCCTATGGTTACTGAGTTCCTGATTAATTACAATCGTTCTGGCAGCTGGAAGAATAACTTTATAACTGCCATCCGTGATATTTATGATGAAGCTCCATTTATGGGACTTCCGTACATTCCAAAGTTAGACTTTCCGTCTTTTATTCGTGATTCAAAAAAGAAAGATATCTTTACAACTGAAGAATTGAATATTTTATTTGATGAAAGCCTGTGGATAAATCTAAGTAACGATAAATACCGTAATCATCCGCAATTTGATGAAGGACATAGATCAATCTACCTTATGCTTTTATGTTGCGCAAATTTTGGACTCCGAATCAGCGAAGGCATTGGAATAAAAGCAAATCAATTTCTTTTTGACCAAAAGATGTTTGTTGTTGATGGCTTTTATAAAAATGATGAAAGAATAAGGACTAACTTCAATAAGAAAGGTTCTGAAGAAGACCGTAAGATTCGTGTAGTTCCAATTCCAGATAATATACATGACATAATGAAAAAGTATATTCAGGAAAATAATTCTGGACCTGATGATTATGTTTTTCTTCGTTATGGACACCCAATAAGAAGATGGCTTGCAGAAAAATGGTTTAAGCAAGCTCTGGAATTTTCAGGAATAAATGTTGGTACAAGAAGGCTTTCTCCACATTCATTACGTTATACATACATTACCCGTATGCGCCGTGATGTTGCCGGAGAAACAGTTCAGAAGATTGCAGGTCATACAAGTCTTGCCATGACGGACCATTATACAAGAGCAGCTATTCCAGAAATGGTTGAAGCGGTAAAGCCTGCCGCAGAGGCCGCTAACAGGTTGTTTGAGTAGAAAAAGAGGTGAAAATGAGCGATAATAGAAATATGAAGATATACACTGCTAAAGAATTATATGAAAGACTTACTCAGGCCGATGAATGTGTATGGATTGAAGCCAAAGGTGAAGATGATACTTCAGAATCCTTGATGGAATCCGTATGCTCATTCAGCAATGAGTCCGGACTTGGCGGAGGTTATATTCTTCTTGGAATTGGCGAAGATAAAAAATCTAAAGACGACCGATTCATAATTGAGGGAGTAAAGGATCCCGATAAAAAGCAACTTGATATTTCTACTCAATGTGCAAGTATGTTTAATATGGCTGTTCGCCCAAGAATTGATGTAGAACAGCTTGATGGAAAGAATATATTAAAGATTTTTGTTCCAGAACTTCCTTCTCAGCAAAAGCCATTATATTTTCAAAAGCATGGGCTTCCGCAAGGTGCTTGGCGTAGAATTGGTTCCAGCGACCAGCGTTGTACCGAAGATGATTTACGTTCTTTTTATTTGGATGATTCAAGTTTTGATTCTGGTGAAGTCAAAAGAACCTCTATAAAAGACGTTGATGAAAAAGCCCTGGACTATTACAGAATGCTTAGATCTCGTGTAAATCCAGAAGCTGCTGAATTAAAATATGACAACAAAGAACTCTTGGAATCTCTTGATTGTTTGACTGAAAACGGCACTTTAACTTATACAGGACTTTTGATGTTTGGCACAAAAGAAGCTCATAGAAAGTTCTGTCCTTTGGCACGCATTGATTATATCCGTGTTCATGGAAATGAATGGGTACAGAATCCTGATGAACGTTTTTCAACAATCGAATTTACAGGTTCTTATTTGCTGCAGCTGAATAGCATTTTAGATGCAGTTCGTTCAGAACTTCCTCTTAATTTCTCATTGAAAGAAGGACAGATTCAGGCAACTACTACTCCGGACCTTCCTGACCGAGTATTACGAGAAGCAATTGTAAACTCAATCATGCATCGTTCATACAGAATGAATCGCCCTACCCAGATTATCCGCTATAATAATCGAATTGAAATAATAAATGCAGGCTTTTCTTTGAAAGACCAGGAATTCATAGGTAATGCTGGAAGTTATACTCGAAATTACCATCTTGCAACGATTTTTCATGAGACAAACCTTGCAGAAACAAAGGGAACTGGAATTCGTACAATCCGTCGCCTGCTTTCTGAAAATAAAATGCCGCTTCCAACATTTGAGTCAAATAGACGGGATGATTCCTTTACAATCCGATTGCTTGTAAAACCGTTTTATAACGAAGATGATATAAAATGGCTTGGACTCTATGAACGGTATGATTTCAATAAGAATCAAAAAGAGGCTTTACTCTTTGCTCGTGAAGTCGGAGCTGTTGATACTCTGACATATTCTCAGATGAATCTTGTTTCTCTTACAGATGCTTTTGAAGAATTGGTAAAAATGGAACAAGCGGGAGTTTTAGTTCAGAAAGGTAGAACTGAAGAGGTTGCGTATTATATATTGGCTACAATATCCCCAGTTAATATCCCTAGCTCGAATGAAATATCCCCAGTTAATATCCCTAGCTCAGATACAATATCCCCAGCTTTGAGAAATAGGATTGAAAAATTAGGCAAAAGACCTGACAAAGAAGATGTAAGAAAGCTCATAATTGAATTATGTAAAGAGGCTCCTAGAACCAAAAAACAACTTGCAGAAATTTTTGATAGGGATGAGGAATATATTAAGAAATTCTACCTTTCAAAAATGGTAAATATCGATTTAGAGCTTACAATTCCTGAGAATCCTACGGATCCAAATCAAGCATATAAGACAAAGTAATGTTACCAAAACTGTATAATTTTGGTAACAAATAATTTGAAGAAATAGAATCATTCATATTATTAAAGTCAAACTTTAATGACACTTTCATTTTTATACAGTAGAATATTTAAGGAGTCAGATTTGTGAACAACCTCTGCAATATCCGCGTTGATAGAAGTAAGTTGCTTCAGCTGGATCCTTTAAATTGTATTAATGAAGCGGCAGCACCCACCTAATTGAACTATCTGTTTCTTCTATACCATTCCTCTTGTCGCCAATATTCTGCTTCTCTTCTTTGATAATCAGCTTCTTTTTTAGCTTTTGCAGCTCTAGCATTTGCCTCATCTGCTGCATTTCTAGCTGCATTTGCAGCTGCAATTAAAGAATTTTGATATGCAACTAATTCTCTATGCTGGCAATCTTGTTCATGAATTTGTAACGCTTCCTTAAAAGTATCCGCTCGTCCAGAATCAAAAACAGCGATTATTGTTTTTATAAAATCTGGGTTTAATTTATCTTCTGGCATAGCAGGTTTTTCTGTTCTATTAATTAAATCATTAAATAACTGTTGTTTTTCGTTAAAGACTTGTGTTAATAAATTGAAACTTTTTTCTTCTCTTCTGTAGGAACGAACACTAATAATAAGAAAAAATACTGAAATAAATATAACAATTGGAAAGTATATGTAATGATATTTAAATACAAAAACTATTGAAAGATAAATTGATGCAACAAGCATTTTGATTAGAAAATCTACTACATTTCCAAGTTTAGATGCGTTTTTCATTTGCTGTGTTTTTCTTTTTTCCGCCATAATATAATCATTATATTCAACGCTTTCATAAATAGTTGAATAATAATTTTTTAATTTTTGAGAATCTGTCATTTGATATTCCATTTCTAATTCTCCTTATTCATATTTTTCTATACGCTTTTGTCTTTTGTTACTTGCTGATTCACCTTTTGAAATAACAATAGGTTCCGTATATGTACCACTTTTTAAGTTATTAATAAGTTCTGCATCACGACTTTCCCATAGCGCTATTCTAAAAAAATTGTTTCCATCAAAAACAAAAAAATTATCTGTAATATTTTTTAGATTTGTATCTTTAGTATTTAAATCAACATAAAATTGTTCACCTGTTTTTATGTTTTCTGTTTCAAGAGATAATTTATATATTCCAGGTCTGATTTTTATTTGTCCTACTTCATTTTTCTGGATTTTTATGATACTTCTTTTACTTATATCAATTCCCCACCGTGAATCAACATATTTATCTATAAAAGAATCAGGTTTTTCTGTCATTTCAGAATAAAATAAACGGATAACTTCATTCGGACTTTCATTATATATATACACATTTCCATAAGATTTTTTTTCTGTATATTTAGTATCATACCAATCTTTAAGATTTAGATTTTCAGTTAATTTATCAATTGGATTAAAAGGTTTTGTAAGAATTAATATTGATATAGCAGGAAATAATATAAGGAAGACAATAACTTTTATTTTTTTCTTAAAAAAGTCTAATCCATCTTCCCATGCATTGAAAACTGAAATTAAATAAAAAATAAAAATAATTAATGGACCAAGTTGAAAACTGTGTTGTATTAAGCTTCTAATTACATAAACCAGTTCTATCACTATAGGAATAACTACAAATAGAAATGCCCCCACTTTTTATACCTCTAAAATTAGATTTATATATTATTATACTATAATCCATATTACCTGTCCAAATCATTCTTTTATAAATATAAAAGAAAAACCTTGAAAGGACACACAGAATAGGTGTACTATTCCTCCAAAAGAATGACCATTCAAGGAATCTTACAAAATAAGTCGGTGAAGTTCGACACATTTCCTCAACCGCCAGACAAGGACTGTCCGACCCCGCAGCAGGCATCTCTACATTAACCGACAATTGTGCAGGATACAACAAGTGCAATCTCTACGCACAATAAATTTATTATAAATCAATAATTATCTTCTGTCATTAAAGTATTAATTGAAAGATAAAAAAACAGATATTCAAGGACAATTTTAATGACAAAATCAATCGTTTATGATATAAAAAATTATGGAGCCCGTTCTAAGGACAACCTCTGCTATATCCGCGTTGATAGACCCAAGTTGATTCAACTGGCTCCTTTAAATTGTATTAGTGAAGTGGCAGCACCCACCTGTTCGCGGAGACGAGAGTGTTCAGGTTTGTAGCCGTATTGTGCGTTTACCGTCTTTATGGTTTCTGTCGCTTCTAAATTTAATTCTTTACTTTTAGAATCAATTATTCCATATCCTGTTACAATCCAATTTCTGTTATCTTCTTTCCAGTTTTTCTGCAGAATTACTCTGATTCTATTTTTATTAATGAATGCCCTTGTATTTGTTTCATCATAACTGTCAGTTTTTTCTGTTTCTACAATTCTTTTTATAAAAAGCAGGAGAGAGGCGATTTCTTCAGCTGATAAATTGTCAATCTCATTTCTGCGCTGAATTATATGTACAATACCATTACCATCTGGTTATATCATCTTCCGTTTTTGGAAGATGATACAGCTTTTGATTTTAAATTCTCTTGATACATTTAAAGCAGAACCCTCTGATGGAAGAAACTGGTATATTCATGGAAATGGATTAGAAATAACTTTAAGAAAAGATAAATACTCTAAATTTGTGGTAACAGGATATACAAATGATATTTTTATTGATAAACAAAACACAGAAGCAACAGAAACCATAAATGCGGTCATCGCCAAATATGGATATACGCAAGAGTTTCTCGATTTATACACTCTTGTGGGAGCTGAACTTGCTTCTGTATATCGAAATATAGCATTACAAATTCAATCTGTCAATGAATATTATAGTTGTATCACCTTCCGTTTTTGGCAGATGATACAGCCATGTAATCAATGCAAAACTCTCTAATGAGTTCTAAAAGGTTCTAGATTGATTTATTTAGTATAAATATTCAAGGATAACTTTAATGACAAAATCATTCTTTTATGATATATAAAATTATGGAGCCAGTTTTAAGGACAACCTCTGCTATATCCGCGTTGATAGACCCAAGTTGCTTCAGCTGACTCCTTTATTAAGTTTCTTTGTCAGTAGCCCTCCGCCCTAGGAATTGTACCTAGGATACGCGACTACCATTGAAGCTTAATTGCCGTTTAATGTAGAGATGCCTGCTGCGGGGTCCGACAATCCTTGTCTGGCGGTTGAGGAAGTGTGGCGAACTTCAACGGTATTTTTCAACTCCTGTTTTCTAACAGGAGTTATTTTTTCAAATCTACTTGGAATTCGGTCAAGATTTTCATATTGACGAAGAGATTGCTTTAATAATAAAATAAATTGCTGGCTCCAGTGATGTTTATGCTATATGCATATTCTATGACTGGAACGAAGCCTGCGGTTGGATTGACCATCAACTGCTCATTTCGAGTATGCTGCTCAATCAGATGCCCGACTTCTGGATTCAAATAATTCAGTTGTTCGGGTATTTTTTTTAAGTAAAAAAATTAAAATATCGAGCGAAATAAAATTATCATAATACTCTTGAGTATTTAAGGAATCTAATATAAGCTTTGAATTAAGAGATTGCGAACGAGTTAGCGTGTCAATATTAGATGTGCTGAGGTTTCCAATCTCTTTTTCTTTATTTTTTTACTGTAATATAAAAGTTGTTCTTATGTATCAACTTTTGTTCCCGGCAGATAATACAGCCTAATATATCTCAGTTCGTTTTTTGAAATTATTTTCTTGGATAAACAACATCCGGCCATTCTTCTTCATTGATTTGAATCTCAGCCTGTCTTTCCATTTCTTTTGTTACCTTGGGAAATTTTTCATCCTGCGGACGTTTCATAACTATACTTGTTGTATAACCAGCACATTCTCTATCTATAGCTATTTCCCAGCCTTCTTTTCCAAGGTCGGTAAGTCTTTTACCTAATTCTGTATCAGAAATACGTCCACTTTTTGGTTGTAAATCTATAATAGTGTATTCCCATTTCTGTGCCATAGTTTAATCTCCTTTAATGTTTACGTTACAATCATTATAATACAATAAAATATAAAAGCCTAATTTTTTATAAAAAAATTTGACTTTATACTACCAACGCGGTATATTTAAATCAGTCCATAGGACAGATTCCGTTCAGGTTTCGCATTTCCGTTCTGGAATGCTTTTTTTTCAATCTACATTTTTAATTATTTTTCGTAAGGTGGTATTTTTATGCCATTTTGCATTTTGTTTGGTTATTGCAATAAGGCAAGCAGTCTTGCTTTACAAATAACCAAATGTATTTTTTTGGAGGATTGATGTATGCAGCATGGACGGAAAACAAGTATTTATGTATCTGATGATTTCTTAAGAAAGATCGGAGTTGTTGAAAACGGGAAGAAAAAAATATCAAAGGCTATTTCTCTCGTTTTGGAAAGATATTCATTTCTTGTACGTACAGAACAGAATCATATCTTAATAAGCAGACTTTTTTCAGAAAAAGAATGGGAACTTATGAGGGCTGTGTGTTCCGGTGTTGAGTGGGAACCTGCTGAAATTATCTGTGACGGAGTTCTGCGCCGTGTAAAGAAAGCACTTGATATTGAATTCGAAGTTATGAAGGTGGACCGAAAGGCCCTTACTGAAAAGCTTGAAAAACTTAATCTAAATCAGCAGTTTGCTCTAGTTGAAGAAATCGAATTATTCTGGGAAAAGATTTATGCAGAAACAGAGGGGGCAAAAAATGCGTAAGGTTTTTATTTCGTTCATTATTTTTATTATTTCAATTGTCTTAATTTCCTGCAGCAATGTTACTGATGATAAGATAAAGATTACTGTTGAAAATAAAATCACTGAAGCTGGATACATAGACAAAGTTTACTGTAGAACTTCTGACAAACTTATTGGCGGCTGGAAACTTGTTTGGGATGAATCTGATGATGACTATCATCCCAAATATTCAAGCTTCTACCTTGATGAAGAAGGAAGCTACCAGTTCCGTGTTACGATGCGTTTTTTCGGACTTGTGCCTGTAAATTATTACAGTGAAATCTTTTCATCGTTTGACTGTTATTACGGCCAATCTTACCGATTTTATTTTGACGGATACTCACTAAATTATGAGCAGTGATTTTAATTAATAACAAATAATTACTGAAGGAGTAAAACATGAGAGAAGATATAAATGTAAGCACAATAGATGATAGTTCAACAAATAATCAGTATAAGCCATATTCTTTACGACACTGGTATTTAGGGGAATATGATTGGAGAGGAGAAAAAGTTGAATTGATTTACGGCACATTTTATAACCGCCCTGGATTTTTTGATGGCGAGAATGGCCACACATCTATAGTTCAATCAATTAAGATTAATAAAGCAGAAAAAGAATATGAAATCCAAACAAAGAATAACTTATATCACTGCTCCTTTGATTCATTGCTTTTTGAACGCCAAGACAAATCTCCTTATTCTCTTCCTGAATATGAGGATATAAAAGCTGAATATTATAAACCTGTGGATATCAAAAATCTTTCAAAAGATGACATGCTGCTTGTTGTTTCAGATTATTGTGATTACTACTTTGAAAGACTGATTTATCAGAATGATGATGGTTCTGAGGGAGAGTATAATGGTTCTCCGCATATTGGTATGTTCACTGATACTTACTTAATAAGTAATCCTCATTATGAATACGACGATACAGAAGAACACTTAGATATTCGTTATTATGTTTTTAATGGTGCTTTTGAATTTTATTCTCTAAAGATTGGGGATAAAAAAAATCTTTGGATTGAAAATCGTGGAGAAAAAAAAATTCAAATTTCCGGATGTGGGAGTATAATAGACCTGAAGCCAGGAGAACGTATTCTGGCATGGAAAAAAAGAAATCAAGAATAGATAATGGATATGAAAACTAAAGATACTATTACAATCAAAATGGAACCTGATATTCTAAATCTTTTCTGGGATGAAGAAGGTTTTGCTATCGGAAATACAGAATTTATATCGGTTAATGAGCACTATGAAGTAAACCTGAACATCAATGGCTTACAAGAATGGTTATGGGAATATGAAAATCAATGCTTAATTCCATGTGAAGCCGGAGAAATATCTTTGGAAAATTTGAATAAAACTTTTGATTGGAAATCTTTCCATGAACGAGGCCTTGCATTTGCGGCTCAAGTTAAGAAACTTCTTCCGCTATATACTGAATTGATTTACTGTAGTCCGTTCGAAGACAGCTCTGGAATTATTGATGACGATGGAATTGTGATTAAATAATTGGAGGTTATCAAAGGTGAAATTATTTATTTGTGGAAGCCGTACAATAACTGATAAAGAATGGATTTATTCAAAGATTGAAGAATGTATTGCTGAAAATCATTTTACCGATATAACTCTTTTCAATGATTGTTTATCAGGTGTTGATGCAATTGCCAGAGAATGGGCAGAATCTCACAATCTATGTATAAAAGACTTTCCACTTCCTGTTCCTGATTCTCCACACAGTTTGTTTTATAAAAGAGATGACCGTATGGTTCAAGAATGTGATTTTATGCTGAATGTATGGGATGGAATATCTTCAGAAAGTTTTAACGATATTATAACTGCTGAGAAAAATCAAAAACCATATAAGCTTTGTTTGTATACTGAGAATCAAGCTTATACTGATGCTGTTAATTCTACGCTGCAGAAACATAAGAAGCTTCTATTCTCTCCTTTGAATGCACGCGCCATAAAAAACAAATTCCAGAGTATAGTAAATCAAACTTTAGCAAAGCAAATCATAGAAAAAACATCTTCAGGAACTAATATAGAACCATGGTGGGAAGAAGGTCATAACCCGGGTTCATATTTCTGGGTATTTCCTGTACGACAAACTCAAGATAAGACTCCTGATAATTGGGGTGGTTGCAAATGTTATATTGAAGATCAAATCTCAATAGAGGAAGGAGTTGTAGAAGATTATTTATATAATCAGTTTCTTAAGCCATATTTTGACAATACTATTGAATACTCTTGTCGTGTAAGGACATACGATAAAGAAGAAATCTCATTTGACTGGTATGATTATAATCTTTACACCTATGATGCTGTAAGAAAAATAGCAGCTGAAATGAAATTATATTCTCAGCAAAAAACATTATCGAAAAATGAATCGGAGTTTTATAGTTCACTAGCTGACCGCCTTCTTTTAATGATGAAACGTAATCCTGATTGGGATTTTATTACTTTTGAGGGGCCATAGAATTAGGAGGGATATAAATGGATAATCAAAATACAGAAAATATAATCACTGTTGAACAGCAGGAATGGAAATGGTGTTTAGTTGGAAACATTGTTCAAGACCGTGAATACGGAGAGGATCATGAGATAAAACATGGAACAAAGCATTTTTCACCAGGAACAAAAGTTTATTGTGCACCTTGTCATTGGGGAGATGGTTATGAGCAGATTGTTATCATTGGTAAACATCGGGGAAGTTCGAAATATATCGAAATAATTATGCCAAGGAAATACATCGAACACTTTCGCTGTCAGAAAGTGTTCAAACCTGTAGTTCTGAAATTAATGAATAATTCTCGATGGGGCTTTTGGAATAATACAGATTCAACAAAAGAATGGATTACTAAATTGGCAGATGGATTAAATAAAATTGGAAAGGAGTCATAATAAATATGGGAACAAGAAGTATTCTTATAAACTATAATGCTACTGGCGAAAAGTTTACGGATGAAAAAGGAAAGCCTCTTGATGGAACTCAAATAGGAGAAGACAGAGAAACTATTCTACGTTTTCGAGATGGCTATCTTGATGGCGATGTTTTTGATGTAAATGGAAAACTTATTACAGTAAAGCCCGCAGTTGAAAAACAAGGCCATCTTGAGTACTGGCGAAAAAACAAGCTACATAGAGATAATAATCTTCCGGCCATAATCTCAGCAGGGGGATCTCATAATGAATATTGGGAGAATGGTGTACAGTTAGGATAGTAATCACCTGCCCAAAGTGTCTAATAATCAGTTGGTCGTATTTTCGAACAATTCATTCTCTTTAATTGGGGTAAGACAATTTAATTCACAAAATCCTTCTATGTATTCTACTGTTGCAAACAACTGAAGCTGTGTTAATTCAGAAATCTTTTTTCCCAACTTGTCACGATCCAATCTGCTCTGTTGTATTTCTATTTCTTCAGCTTCCTTGAGTATAAGCAGTAGTTTGTGCTTAATATCTTTTTCTTCATTCCAATTGATCGCATTACATGAAATTGAAATAAACTCTAGTTCGTCTTTAGTAAAAATTGTGCTTATGTTTTTAATTTCATTTCTTATTAATGAATAATATCTCTGTTTAACAACACTATCTTTAACTGGAGATTTCATAGGATTCAATTTTTCAAAATCGGAAGATGTTTCAATGACAACTTTAAACATTTGTTCCAAAAATGAATGATTATAAAAATTTTTACTTGCTCTATATTCATTCATGACTGTTTTGAATTTTTCTATTCCATGACTTCTTTCTGCAGCTTCATATTTAGGATCACTCATATCTGGCATATATTTAAATGATTCATACATATAGCGCATGAAAAGTTTTGCTAAGGAATCTGTTGTATAGAATATCTTTTTTTGCCAGGAATCAATAATATGAAGTTGAGCACTAATAGCTGTTACATCAGAATTATCCAATGCCTTGCCATCTTTAGTAACTAAGTCCTTTATATATTGTGTTTCTGTAAAGCCTTTCTTCTTTGCGTTTTTCTTTAACAAGGTGAGAAATTTAAGATCATACTTGAGATTAAGCTGACCCATTTTTTTTGTTTTTGAAGTCTTTCTTTTTTTCTCTTCCATTACTGCTCCAGAATATTTATACTCTGTTAAAAATTTTACTTCAAAAAATTTGAAATATCAATAACATAGCTTTTTTGTATCCGTCAAATCTAACCTCGTAAACAAAAGCAACATATAGCATTACACTTCATAAAGAGGTGTAAAAAAATGCAACAATCAAGAACAAAAGAAGAGAAACAGGAATTAGTAGAACTTTACAAACAGAGCGGCATGTCGGTAAGAGCTTTCGCGGAAGAGTTCAACTTGAACCTTGCAACATTCAGAAACTGGCTGTATAAGAAGCAGCCGGAAACAAAGCCAGCGGACGATAATTTGAATTTCGTTGAAGTAAAAGCAACTCAGGAAATAAAATTCAACGGACGTCAGGAAATCCGAATCCAGAAAAACGGGATTGAAATAAGTATTCC
>NZ_ATWV01000019.1 GCF_000421345.1 Treponema bryantii NK4A124 | reverse complement strand
CCCTATCTGTTATGGGCGATGGAAGTTTGAGAGGAGCTGCTTTTAGTACGAGAGGACCGAAGTGGACGAACCTCTGGTTTACCAGTTATCCTGCCAAGGGTAAGTGCTGGGTATCTAAGTCCGGAAGGGATAACCGCTGAAAGCATCTAAGCGGGAAGCCCACCTCAAGATTAGACTTCCCTGGAACTTTAAGTTCCCTGAAGACTCCTGGGAGACTACCAGGTTGATAGGATGCAGGTGTAAGCGTCGTGAGGCGTTCAGCCGAGCATTACTAATAAGTCGTGAGACTTGGCCATATCATCGTTTCCGTTCATAAAACAAGAAAAGCGTCATTGCGAGGGCTCGTCCCGAAGCAATCCATTCCGTCCTGCGTGCACGAGCAATCGTCTTACGCACTTCGTTTTACTTTGTATTAAATGCTAGTGGCCATAGTGGAGAGGTAATACCCGTTCCCATTCCGAACACGGAAGTCAAGCTCTCTTACGCCGATGATACTGGGTTCGTCCCGGGAAAGTAGGTAGCTGCTAGCTTTTTTTATTTAACAAAAAATGGCATAATAAGATATGATTCAAGATATTTTTCCGGCTAAGTTTTATAATCATTATAAAGAACAGAAATTTTGTGCTTCGGATTCTGCCTTTTTCTTTTCTGAGGGAAAAGTTCTGGCTCGATATAATCAGGAGTCTCAGTCGCTTAGTTTTCCAACCTGGGGAGATTTTCATTCACAGAGTGGAGTGCCAACCTATCTTTTTTCTATTGATAATCAAAAATATTTTTTGATGCCGGAGAAGGCGGCTCTGTCTGCAGACCTTTTTGATTTTTCTTTTTATACACTCCGCCAGCTGCGCGATTTGCCTCTGGCAACTGAAGCAAAAACTTCTCTCTTTGCAGTTTTTTCTGCCTATCATCTTTGGAAGTGGTATGATGATAATAAATTCTGCGGACACTGCGGACATCCTTTGGAACACGATTTTGTTGAGCGTGCCCTTTTTTGTCCTGTCTGCAAATCAAAAATCTATCCACGTATTAATCCCGCTGTAATAATTGGAATCTTAAATCAAACTAAAGATAAAATCCTCATTACAAAATATCGTACCGGCTATGCGCATTCTGCTCTGGTTGCAGGCTTTACTGAATTCGGTGAAACTCTGGAACAGACTGTTGAACGTGAGGTTATGGAAGAGGTTGGCCTTAAGGTAAAAAATATCCGCTATTATAAGTCTCAGCCCTGGGCTCTGGCTCAAGATATACTTGCAGGCTTTTTCTGCGAGGTTGATGGTGATGAGACAATCAGGATGGACGAGGGCGAGTTGAAGTATGCCGAGTGGGTTAGCCGGGAAGAGGTTGAGCTGCAGCCGAATGATTACAGTCTTACTAATGAGATGATGAAGCTCTTTAAGTCAGGTGGCAGTATCTGATTTACGAATCACATGGTGAGAAGTTTTTTAAGACATCTGTCTCCTTGTTCTGGGCCCTCATCTTCTTAAAATCCCGCGGCGACATTTTATAGAATTTCTTAAATGTTTCTGCCATGTAGCTTGCGCCGGTAAAGCCTGTGATTTCTGCAATTTCACTCATGCTCATGTCGCCGGCCAGAAGCAGGTCTGTAACTTTACGGCAGCGGTAATGCATAAGATATTCTATCGGAGACTTTTCTGTAAGCTTGTTGAAAATCTGATTGCAGAGGCTCTGGCTTACACCCCCGGCCTGGGAAATATCCTTGAGGGTAATCGGCTCATTGTAGTGCTGGTCTATGTAGAACATCATGGCCTTGAGTTTTGAATTGTGGGAATCGCTGTCTTCTATGTGGCCAACGTGCAGGCGGTAGGCATCTGTAAAGCGGTGCATTATGATTTCCCAGATTTCAAAAAAGTATTTTGTAATCATAAATTCGTTGCCCGTCTCTTCTTCCTTGCAGAGAGCTTTCATAAGCTTTTGAATTGCGGGTCCGTCAAAATCTTCTGCCTTAAAATGAATGAAGGGAACGCTGCGATCTGAGATGATAGGCTTAATTGCCTTGCTTTCAACTGCAAAAGTGGGAGAGATAATGCCGGGGTGCATTACGGCAATGTAATACAGGGTACTGCGATTCTGGCCTGAAATAGAGTAGTGGATTCTGTCTGCGTTTACGAAAATTGTATCGCCTCTTTTAAGATTGATATTTATGCCGTCAACTGAATAGGCCATTGTACCTGAATAAACGGAAAGAATTTCAATATCATCATGATAATGGGGAACCCGCTCCCAGGTACAGCCGGGATAAACATAGCCCTCGTGGATATAGGCTGGAAAGCCTTCTATATTATAATTTACAACTTCTGAACCGTCGCTGCGTTTTAGGATAATTCCTTTTACAGGTTTTTGTGTTGTTTCTGGCATAATACCTCTCTTATAATAATAACAATGTTACATTGGATATGAAAAATAGTTATTAAAATAAGTAAAAATAATAATTTTCTTACACTGATATGTGAAGTATAATCCATTTATCTTGTAAAAGCAAGGGAATCTGAAGCGGATTGGACACCCTGCCGAGGATTCCCTTTGTTGAGGTACCGTCATTGCGAGCGGAGCGAAGCAATCTACATGACGAGATAACGGAGGTTTTTATGGATGATGCAATCATCATGAAGGGCGTGACAAAGGAGTTTAAGGTGCTCAACCGTCACGAAGGGCTTAAGGGCAGTCTTAAAGATTTATTTTCCCGCGACTACAAAACTGTAACTGCGGTCGATAATATTTCCATGAACATTAAAGCGGGTGAAATTGTAGGCTACCTGGGACCAAACGGTGCCGGTAAATCTACAACTATCAAAATGATGACCGGTGTACTTGAGCCGACCCGTGGCGAGATTCTTGTAAACGGAACTGTGCCTTATAAAAACCGCAGCCGCAATGCAGAAAATATCGGTGTTGTTTTTGGACAGAGAAGTCAGCTCTGGTGGTCGCTGCCACTTATCGAATCCTTCAAGCTGCTTAAGGATATTTATATGATTCCGGAAGCTGATTACAAGCAGATGCTGGAGCTGTACAGCAGCCTTGCAGACATCGAAACTCTTCTGCATAAGCCTGTGCGCCAGATGTCTCTTGGTCAGCGCACTCTTAGTGATATTCTTGCGGCCTTTTTGCATAATCCGAAAATCGTCTTTCTGGACGAACCGACAATCGGGCTTGATGTTTCTATGAAGGCAAAAATCCGCGAGCTTATCAAGGGCCTGAATCAGGAAAAGAAAACAACTGTAATTCTTACAACTCACGATATGGGAGACGTTGATGCGCTTTGCCAGAGAATTGTGATTATTGACCACGGCAGCATGATTTACGATAACGACATTGAGCATCTTAAACATTACTTCGGTTCTTACAGAACTCTGCGCCTCAACCTTGCAGACAGTGGCTGGAAGGAAATACTTGTTGATGAATCTAAGACTGATGTGATGACGGTAATCTCTGAGTACCAGAAAAATGGTGGTATTAAAGATATCAGTGTGGAAGATATTTCTACGGAAGAGGTGATTAAAAAGATTTATGCGCAGGCTGCGTCGAGAAGCGCGTAGTGATTACGGTGGTTGAGTAGGCGAAGCCGTATCGAAACCACCGCAGAACTCGAAAATGTGGTTTCGATACGACACTTCGTGTCGTTTGCATTCAAGGAAGTGATTTTCTTGTGCGCTTGCGCGCACGATGCATACACTTGCTTCGCGAGTACTCAACCACCGCATGTAAGGAGACGTTTTATGAATTTTAGAAAATATCTGGCTCTTACCCGCCTGGGCATGATGGAAAAACTTCACTACAGGCTGGGGACTTTTGTAACACTTTTTGGAAACCTGATTTATCTGGTTTTGATTTATTTTTTGTGGAAGGCGATTTATGCCAGCTCGGGCAGTGATGTCGTAAACGGAATGACCTTGAATGATACTCTGGTTTACCTTGTGCTTGCGACAGCACTTTTCAACTTTCTGGAGGTCTTTCTCGTATGGGATATGAGCCGGGAAATCCAGTCGGGCTCAATCGTACTCAAACTTCTTAAGCCTATGAGCTTCCGTGGTTACAGCTTCTGGTCTTACATCGGCGAAAACATCATGTCTTTCTTTCTGACTTTTTTGCCAACCTTCATAATCATTAATATACTAACGAAAGGTAGTATTGCACTCAGTTTTAATCTGCTTTTTTTCGTAGTGTCTGTGATTATGGCTCTGGTTATCAACTTCAGTATAGATATGATTTGCGCAACAATCTGTCTTTATACCGAATCAACCTGGGGGCTGAATATGGTAAAGGAATGTATCGTTCTTCTGCTTTCGGGTGCTTCAATTCCGCTGGCCTTTTTTCCGGAGGCGCTGCGTAATATTGTGCAGTATCTTCCTTTCCGCTGCATTTATGATACACCGTTGAACGTGCTTCTCCAAAAGCCGGGCTACACTCTGGGAGAAGGGCTGGTCTTTTCTCTTGTCCTTCAGCTGGGCTGGTGTATTGCACTGTCGGCTATCGGAGCGCTTTTCTGGAATGTGTCGCTTAAAAAGATTACTGTAAACGGAGGTTAGATTATGAGTTTGAATAATGGGAATGAAAGTAAAGCAGTGGCTCAGACTAAAAGACGCGGCTTAAAGTTTTATCTTGATATTTACAGAAAGATTCTGATTCAGGACTTGAAGAGCAAAATGAGCTACCGTGCGGACTTTGTAATTTCAAATATCGGAATGATAGTTTCGAATCTGGTTGGCTTTGTGACCTTCTATATTCTCTTTCAGAACTTTCCGTCAATCAACGGCTGGACAATGTACGAGATGCTTTTTCTTTACGGCTTTTCGCTGATTGCCCTTACTCCGGTTCAGTGCTTTTTTGATAATAACTGGAACCTGCGCTATGTAGTAAAAACCGGGGACTTCATAAAGTACTGTTTCCGTCCTATAAACATCTTCTTCTATTATATTTCAGAAGTTTTTGATGTAAAGGGCTTAGGGCAGCTGGCTTTTGGAACAGGAACTCTGGTCTACGCCTGGAGACATCTGGCAATTCCTGTAACACCGGTAATAATTGCGCAGACTGTTTTATTTCTCCTGGCTGCCTCACTTTTTATGATTGCAATCATGAATTTTGCGGCCGCCACCTGCTTCTGGATCCAGAACTCTGGCTACATCATGGTAATTATGTTCCGTTTTAAGGATTTTGCAAAATATCCGGCAAGTATTTTCAACAAGGTATTCAAACTGATTTTTACTTTTGTGATTCCGATTGCCTTTATTGCATATTATCCGGCCCTGGTAATTCTGCGTCCAGATAGCATACCGCTTCTTTCCTGGCTTTCGCCACTAATTGGCCTTGCTTTCTTCTACCTGAGCTACCGCTTCTGGCTGCTGGGTGCCCGCAAGTACGACGGCACCGGCTCATGACCCCGCGTGCCCTATGTCTTTATGTAATTTTGATATCGATGATTAGAATTAGAGTACGGAAAATCTGATGCGGAGTGAAAAATGCGCTTAGACAACATCATCCCGTTGGCTAAGTGCATTTTTCACGGGAGCAACAGATTTTGTTAATATATACTTCCATTCTCTAATACAAATCACTATAATTTGAGAATAGTAAAATTACATAAAGGACATATTATGATAGTTATGAAATTCGGTGGCTCATCCGTAGCCAATGCAGAGAGAATCAAGCATGTTGCTTCCATTATTAAGGCTTATCAGGAAAAGCGCCCGGCAGTTGTTCTTTCTGCTATGGGTGACACTACTGATCATCTTCTTGAGGCGGCAGATAAGGCTGTTGAAGGGGTAGTTGATGTTGCTGGAGTTGCAAAGCTTCACGAGGACACAGCGGCAGAGCTTGGAATTAATATTGAAACAATTCAGGCTCTTTTGACTGAATTAAAACAGCTGCTCACCGGAATTTCAATGCTTAAAGAAATCTCTAAACGTTCGCGTGATTACCTTGTAAGTTTTGGCGAGCGTATGTCTGTCCGCATGATGGCCGCTTACTTAGAGTCTCAGGGAATTCCAGCCCGCTTCTATGATGCCTGGGATATCGGAATTGTATCTGATTCTAACTACATGTCTGCCGAGCTTCTGGACGAGGTTTGGGAAAATATCCCGGCTCACCTCAACGACTACAAAAATGGCACAGACAATCATATTCCTATCGTAACAGGTTTTATTGCTAAGGATAAAAAAGGAAATATTACAACTCTCGGCCGTGGCGGTTCAGACCTTACTGCAACTATGATTGGTGCAGCCATGCGTGCTGAGGAAGTTCAGACCTGGAAGGACGTAGACGGTATTCTTACAACTGACCCTCGTGTAGTAAAAGAGGCTAAGCCTGTTCCTGAGGTTACTTATGAAGAAGCTCAGGAGCTTGCTATGTTCGGTGCTCAGGTTCTGCATCCACGCAGCATGCTTCCTGTTCGCAAAACTGGAACTCCGGTTCGCGTTAAGAACTCTTACAACATCACAAGCCCGGGCAGCATAATAGTAGAAAAGCACAACGGCAAGGTTCCTCCTGTTTGCGCAATCACAACTGTAAAGCACATCACTTTGATAGATATTGTCAGCTCCCGAATGCTTGGCGCGGCAGGCTTCCTTGCCCACATCTTCAACAACTTCCTTAAGTGGAATATCAGTATTGATGTAATTGCTACTTCTGAAGTTTCTGTTTCACTGACTGTAAATACTAAGGCTGATTTGACAGGCCTTATTGCAGACCTCGAGCAGGCCAGTCAGGTTTCTGTTCGCAAGGACAAGGCCATCGTTACAATTATCTGCGACGCGGCTCACTCAAGCGCCATTCTCGCCAGCGGTTTTGATGCCCTTGCCGATGAAGGAATCAATGTTCAGATGATTAGCCAGGGCGCAAGCAAAGTAAACATCAGTATGATTGTTGATGATGACGAAGCTGACCGCACTGTTCAGATTCTTCATAACGCATACTTCAGTTAATCTAAAAAGACAGCGAATGCTTTTACAAAAATAAGGGAGTGGGGTAAAATCTAAAAAAAGGATGACAGATAGTTTAATTATACTGTATACTTTTTATAATGAATGATACTTCAGAATTGTTTTTCAATGAAAACATTCGCTCTGTAAACAAAGTAGTAGAAATCCTCATATTGACATGTGCTGTAGTGCCTGTTGCATTCTGCATTCTTACTCTTTGTGGAATCTGGCGAGTACCACATACTTATTCTGCAGTCATCTTTTTTTACAGTATTTTTTCTTTTCTCTTTGCCCACGACTTAAATAAATTTCAGAAGACTCAAAAGGTTGGAATGTATTTTGGCATCATTGCCACGGCAGTTTTTGTTGAGCTTCTGGCTGTAAAAAATATCATTTCGGTAAATATTACTTATGCTGCAGTTCCATTTTTAAGCTGTCTTTACTTCAATAAAAAAATCACAATTACTTCTACTATTACTGCTTTTGGCCTTATGGTTATTGCTCTCTTTATAAGGTCAAAAACTGTTCTTACTGTTATGGCAACAGATGTTCAGGTGCATACTCCCCATACCTGGTTCATTTCTTCTCTGGTTGGCTACAGTGTTGAATTCCTTTTTATTTTCCTGATTGCTTTAACAATGGCAAACAGGTCTCATAAGGCTATTGAGCTTCTTCATACTCAGAATGTAAATCTTAAGAATACTCAGGATATGATTATCGGTTTTGTTGCAAGCTGTCTTGGAAGCCACGATCTTTTTACCGGCCGCCATGTTCAGCACACAAAGCATTATGTTAGGATTATTGCGACTAAACTCCGTGAGCTTGGTTACTATACTGATATTCTGGATGATGAGACGATTCACCTGTATGAAACAGCCGCCTTCCTTCATGATATCGGCAAGATTCATATTCCAGAAGGTGTTTTGAATAAGATTGGTAAATTTACAGAAGAAGATTATAAGGTAATGAAAACTCATCCTGTTGAAGGAAAGAGACTGCTGGAGCAGCTGCCGAAAATCGGTGACGGCCGCTTTAATCAGATTGCAATTGATATGGCCTTTACTCATCATGAAAAATGGGATGGAACCGGATATCCGCGTGGCTTAAAGGGAGAAGAAATTCCGCTTTCCGGCCGCATTATGGCAGCTGCGGATGTTATGGATGCTTTAATAAGTAAACGACTTTACAAAGAGCCATTTACAATTAACGAAGCAATTGATATTTTTAACGAATCAACAGAAAAACAGTTTGAGCCTTGCATTGTAGAAGCTACAAAAGCGTGTCAGACAGAAATCGAAGAGCTTGCACGAGCTTTTAAGATGCAGGAGGCAGAAACTGAAAAAGAAGAAGTTGAATGGTGGGAAAACTACCATAATTCTATGAAAAAATTTGATGCTTAAAAAGGAGAACCCGCTATGAAGATTGCATTGGTTGGTTACGGAAAAATGGGACATATGATTGAGCAGGCTGCTAAGCGTGCCGGTCATGAGGTTGTTACTACTATAGATGTTATGGCAGAGGATGCTAAAGTAAAGGTTGCTGCCGGAGATACAGACTCGATTGTACGCGCAGTAAAATCAAGCGGGGCAGAGGGAATTATTGAATTTACTCACCCGACTGCTGTTATTGCAAATGTTCGCGCTCTTCTGCCTCTCGGGCTTCCTCTTGTTGTAGGAACTACAGGCTGGAATGACAAGCATGCAGAAATTGAGGCCTATGCAAAAGACGTTGGTGGAACTGTAATGACTGCCGGAAACTTTTCTATTGGCGTAAATATGTTCTATAAAATTGTTGAAGAAGCTGCAAAAATCATGGCTGAATACAAGGATTATGATGTAGCAACCTGGGAAATGCACCACAATCAGAAGGCAGACAGCCCAAGTGGAACAGCCCTTGAAATTGCCCGCCGTGTTCAGATGGGTTATAAGAATAAAACTGAAATTGTTACAGATGCCTTCCACGAGCGTCCGGCTGCAAATCAGCTCCATGTAAGTTCTACCCGCTGTGGAAATGTTCCTGGAACTCACAAGGTTTTCTTTGACGGAACTGCAGATACAATTGAATTAACTCACACAGCAAGAAGCCGCGAAGGCTTTGCAGTTGGCGCGGTTGAGTCTCTTATAAAACTTGATGCTGCCCTTAAGAGCGGAAAAGTAAAGCGTGGTGGCCTCTACGGCTGGGATGATATTTATTGCTAGTGGTTTCGATACGCCGCTTAGCGGCTACTCAACCACCAATCATCAATAGATTTGAGCACGCTATGAGTATCTGAGAAGCAAGCATTAGGCTGTATCTGATTACTCCGGCGTGCTTAAATTTTAACTTAGCCTGATTGATAAAGTGAAAGGCTGTCAGACCGGCAAAAAGAGAAGTGCCTGCAAAAAGCATAATTGAATTTCCTGCAGTTTCATAACAGAGGAAGATAAGGCTGCAGAAATGCAGATAAGCCGAAAGGGCAAAACTTAAGGCAAAAAGTATATAAAACTTGATTTCCTGTTTACCGGAAAGAATAATTGCTGCAATGGTTCCTGCAAGGTAAATACAAAACATAAGAATTGAAAGCCAGAGCGGAACTTTATGAATAAAGAAAACAGTTCTGTATAGTGTAATCCAGCAAAAGATATTTACAAGTATTAGAATACGTCCAAATATACGAAGAAGTTTGATTTTTTCAAGTGATAAAAAGATTGTTGAGACTGTTGCTAAGGAAAGTGCAGTTATAGTTACTTTTATCAGATGGAGTGAATCTGGAAGGAAGTTTCTTAACAGTAAAACAGTAAAAGCTCCGAATAAGGGAATCATAAGACATTCGGTAATCTTCCGCATGAGAGTTTTTTTCAATATATGTGAAATAACCAGAAGAATCAGGTTTACAGCAAGAGAGCTAAGTAATATCCAGCTGGCAATAGTCATTTATGATACCCTCCTGTCATGCTGAACTTGTTTCAGCATCTACTAGTAGATCCCGAAACAAGTTCGGGATGACGATATTATTGTAGAACTTTTTCATATTCTACCATAGAAAACGTTTTCTGTGAATTGAACTTTTACCCCTCTTTCATTATAATCTGATGTATTAAAATCGGGCGAATGTTTCGATTTTTTTTGAAAAACTAGGCCGGCTTTGCCGGTAAAATTGAGGATAGATATATGACAATCACTGGAATGCTTGGTCAGAGCGGACTTCTGACTTTGCTTGGTATGTGTGTTGTATTCAGTTTCATCATTATTCTGATTATCTGCATGACAATTATGAAAGCCGTAATTCATGCACTTAAGCTTGATAAGGAAGAACCTGCTAAAACACCTGTGGCTTCTGCTCCTGCTGCTTCGGCTGCCGGAAATGATGGTGCTATTATTGCTGCAATCGCTGCTGCGGTTCACGATAAGGCGTTAAATTCGTAAATAATCTACTATATAAAAGATAAAGGGAAATAAAAATGGCTAAAGTAGGAATTACAGAACTTGCAATTCGTGATGCTCATCAGAGTCTTCACGCAACACGTATGACAACAGCAGATATGCTGCCAATCTGTGACAAACTTGATAAAGTTGGTTACAAATATATCGAAGGATGGGGTGGAGCAACTTATGACTCTTGTATCCGCTTCCTGAACGAAGATCCATGGGATCGTCTTCGTAAGCTTCATGCAGCTCTTCCAAATAACAAAATCATGATGCTGCTTCGTGCTCAGAACCTTCTTGGTTACAAGCACTATGCTGATGATGTAGTAGAGAAGTTCGTTGCAACTGCCGCAAAGAACGGTATCGGATGTTTCCGTATTTTCGATGCTTGTAACGACCCACGTAACATGGAATGCGCTACAAAGGCAGCTAAAAAATCTGGAGTTGATGTTCAGATGGCTATTTCTTATGCCGTAACTCCATTCCACACAAATGAAAAATATGCTGAGCTTGCTAAAACTTATGCTGATTTTGGTGCAGATTCTATCTGTATTAAAGATATGTCTGGTCTTCTTAAGCCATATGATGCTTATGACCTCGTACAGAAAATCAAGGCTAAGGTTGATCTTCCTGTAGAAATCCACTCACACGCAACAACAGGTCTTTCTGTTGCAACACTTTTGAAGGCTGCTGAAGCTGGTGCAGACTGGCTTGATACAGCAATTTCTTCAATGTCTATGGGTACTTCTCACTCTCCAACAGAGACTGTAGTAGAAATGCTCAAGGGCACAGATATGGATACTGGTCTTGATACAAAGCTTCTTCTTGAGATTGCCGCTTACTTCCGCGAAGTTCGCAAGCACTACTCATCTCTTGAATCTGCCTTCCTCGGTGCTGATACTCGTATTCTTCTTTCACAGGTACCAGGCGGAATGCTTTCTAACCTCGAATCACAGCTCAAACAGCAGAATGCAGGCGACAAGATGGACGCTGTACTTGCTGAACTTCCAAAGGTTCATAAGGCTGCAGGTTACGTTCCTCTTGTAACTCCAACATCGCAGATTGTTGGTACACAGGCTGTTATGAACGTTCTTATGGGACCATATAAAGTAATGACTCAGGACTTCCGTAACCTTATTACTGGTAAGTTCGGTAAACTTCCAACTGATGCAGATCCAGAGCTGGTAAAAGAAGCTCTCAAGCAGAATGGTATGGACAAGGTAATGACTTGCCGCCCAGCTGATGAAATTCCTCCAGAGTGGGACAAGATGGTTGAAGAAGCCAAGAAAGCTGGTGGTGACGGTTCTGATGAAGACGTTCTCACATATGCTATGTTCCCTAATGTTGCTCCTAAGTTCTTTGCAGAACGCTCTAAGGGACCAGTTGATGCAGCTAGCACATTCGCTAAGAAAGAAGCTCCTGCTGCTGCCGCTAAAGAAAACAAGGGCGGTTCTTATACAATCAACGTTAATGGTACAGCTTACAATGTTACAACAGGTCCTGCTGGTGACAGCATGAGCGTAAATGTAAACGGACAGGCTTACAATGTTACATTCGGTGCTGCAGGTGCCGCTCCAGCAGCAGCAGCTGCAGCTCCAGCTGCCGCAGTATCTGGTGGTCAGCCAGTTCCTTCACCAGTTGCCGGAACTCTTCTTCGCTATGCAGTTAGCGAAGGTGCTCAGGTTAAGAAGGGTGATACAGTAATCATTATTGAATCTATGAAGATGGAGCTTGAAGTTAAGGCTCCTGCTGACGGAAAAATCAGCTTTGTTGTACAACCAGGAACTCAGATTGCACAGGGCCAGACACTGGCTAACCTCGGTGGCGCTCCTGTAGCTGCTGCCCCTGTTGCTCCAGCTCCTCAGCCTGCCGCTCCTGCTCAGCCAGCTCCAGCACCTGCAGCATCTGCCGGTGGAAAGCCAGTAGCAGCTCCTGTTGCCGGAACACTTCTCCGCTATGCAGTCAGCGAAGGTGCTTCGGTTTCTCCTGATACAACAGTAATCATCATCGAATCTATGAAGATGGAATTGGAAATTAAGGCTGGTGCTGCCGGTAAGATTCACTTTATCGCTGCAACTGGCAGCCAGATTGCACAGGGCGCTACACTCGCCGAGGTACAGTAATGGAAACAGAATTGAACAAAAAAAATGATAAATTCAAGTACCTTAAGATTACAACTGTAATCTGTCTGATTGCTGTGGCACTTTCTTTTGCAGGCTGCGGGGCTTCTGATTCAGGAAGTACCGGTGCATCCGGCAGCAGCTATGCTTCATCAACAGTCATCAAAGGTTCAGAAAACATTAAGCCTATTTCGGTTTCATCATTCTTTAAGAATGTTGGAAAAAATACCGGAATCTATAAAATGATTCATAATCCTACTCCGGAAGAAATTGCGGAGGAAAAGGCTTCTAAGGAAGCAATGGAAATTGCAAAGGAAGAACAGGCCGCTCAGGCAGCTGCAGACCTTGCCGCTCACCCGGTAAAGGGCTGGCAGCGTCTCATCATGCTTGCAATCGGCTTCCTCATTGTTTACCTTGCAGTAGTCAAGGGCTTTGAGCCGCTGCTTTTGATTCCAATCGGATTCGGAACTATTCTTGTAAATATTCCTGGCGCCGGTATGGGAGATGCTCCTGACGGAATGCTCCATATCATTTACAGTGCAGGAGTTGGTAACGAGTTCTTCCCTATGCTTATCTTCATGGGTATTGGTGCCATGACAGACTTTGGTCCTCTTATCGCTAATCCTAAGACAGCCTTGCTCGGTGGTGCAGCACAGCTTGGTGTATTTGCTACACTTTTTGGTGTCGCTGCAATGAACTTTATTCCTGGAATCGACTATAACATGAAGCAGGCTTGTGCCATCGCCATTATCGGTGGTGCTGATGGTCCTACTTCCATCTACGTTTCTGGTAAACTTGCTCCAGAGATGATGGCTGTAATTGCCGTTGCCGCTTATTCTTACATGGCACTGGTTCCTATGATTCAGCCACCTATCATGAAGCTTTTGACTTCTAAGAAAGAACGCCAGATTAAGATGAGCCAGCTCCGTCCTGTTTCAAAGACAGAAAAGACTCTCTTCCCATTGCTTCTGCTTGTCGTAACAATTCTTCTTCTGCCTCCTGCAGCTCCGCTTATCGGTATGCTTGCATTCGGTAACTTCATTAAGGAAGTAGGAATTGTTCAGCGCCTTTCTAAGACTGTAGAAAATGAAATGATGAACATTGTTTCTATTCTTCTTTCTCTTGGTGTAGGTTCTCAGATGACACCGGAAAAGATTATGCATGCAAACTCACTTGGAATTATTGTTCTTGGTCTTCTTGCTTTTGCAGTTGCTACCGCTGGTGGGCTTATAATGGCTAAAATTATGAACATCTTCCTTAAAGAGAAGATTAATCCTCTTATCGGTTCGGCCGGTGTATCAGCAGTTCCAATGGCAGCCCGCGTTGCAAACAAGGTTGGTATGGCCGAAGATCCTACAAACTTCCTTTTGATGCACGCAATGGGACCAAACGTAGCAGGTGTAATCGGTACAGCTATTGCGGCTGGTGTATTCATCTCTACTTATGGAATGTAATATAAAACTACATATCTAATTTAAAGATTTTAGGCAGATCCTTTATCGGGTCTGCCTTTTTTTTTCTTAAAAAGTAACAATTTTCTTGACTTCTGTTGTTATAATATTATATATTATATAATATAGATATCTAGATAATATTATAAAAGCGAAGGAGCAGACGAGGAGGTAAACATGGTTTTTACAGCGGGTTCTGCCTTGCTTGATGCTGTGGTTCTGGCTGTTGTCAGTCTTGAAGGAACCTACGGCTACAAGATTACGCAGGATGTCCGTAAAATTATGGATGTTTCCGAAAGTACCCTTTATCCGGTGCTGAGGCGACTCCAGAAGGACGGTTACCTTGAAACCTACGATATGGAGTTTCAGGGTAGGAACAGAAGATACTATAAGATAACTTCAAATGGTATGATTCTGCTGGATAAGTACCGCTCAGAGTGGGTACTTTTTAGAAATGGTGTAGACGAAATCTTAATGGGTAAGAAATCGGAGGATAAGTAAATATGACTAGAGAAGAATATTTAAATGAACTGAAATCAAGCATAATGTCACTTACAAGTGATGAGCAGGCAGAAGCAATTCAGTATTATTCAGATTATTTTGATGAAGCAGATGATGACGAAAAGGTAATGCGGGAGCTTGGCACTCCTGAAGAGCTTGCAAAAACAATCATTGAAAAGTTTGCTAATGCTCTGGTAGATACTAAGAATGCCAGTGGAGAAGGGGAATCAGAAGAAGAGAAAACTTCTGCTTCAACAGATGGCTGCAGTATTGATGCCCTTTATTATGAATTCAAGAAATCAGAGGTAAGAAATCTTTCTCTTGATTTTGGTGCAGCTGAGGTTGCTCTTATAGAAGGCGATAAATATTGTGTAGAAACCCGAGGTCTTCCAGAAGAATCTTTAAACTGCTACCTGAATAAGGAAGGAAGTCTGGTTGTAAGCAATGCACACCGCTTTAATCTCAATTTCTGGAGTCATAACCGCAGAAGCCGCATTGTGCCTAGAATCCTTATTACAATTCCTTCTGGAGCTTCTATTGAAAAGCTTAGAATTGCAGTTGGAGCAGGAAAGCTTGTTTCGAAAAAGCTTTCTGTTACCTGTTCTTCTGGAAATATTGATGTTGGAGCCGGAAATCTTGTTTTAGACGGAGTTTTTGGCGGTAAAATCAATATGCGCTGTGGAATGGGTAACCTGGAGTTTAAGGGGTCAATTACAGGCCAGGTTAATCTTGATTGTGGAATGGGAAGTATGAATCTTAATCTTAAAGGGGAGGCAAATTCTTATTCTTATGATGCAAAGGTTGGCCTTGGTGACTTCCGTTTCAATGGAGAAAAGAAGTCTGGCGTTTGTCAGGTTTATAACAATCAGAAGCTGGCAAATCATTTTTCAGTAAATTGCGGAATGGGTTCCGTAAATATTGATGTTAAATAGAAAACAAAAGAGAGGAGATGTGAAAATGGAAAAGAAAAAGCTTTATAAATCAAGAAAAAATAAGATGATTGGTGGTGTTTGTGGAGGGCTTGCAGAATACCTGAATATGGATCCGACAATTGTACGTATAATTGCAGGAATCCTTTGTCTTGTAAAAGGTCTTGGAGTTCTTGTTTATCTGATTATGTGCATTGTTATGCCTTATAATGATGAAGATTTCAGTGATGATGATACAGAAAACCTTAAGAGTGCAAATATAGACCCTGATGAGGAGAAAAAATCATCTTCTAAAAAGTCAGATTCTGAAAAGAACAGCAAGCTTCATTCAGATGAGGACTTTGACAGTTTTTTTAAGAACTCTGATAAATAACTAATTTTAACCACACGGATTGGAAATTACTAACGTAATTTCATTTTATATGGATTTTGCGTTAGCAAAATCGAATCCGTGTGGTATCGTGTGGTATATAGAACTAAGAATTTTTTCCTATGGTATAAATCTCTACTTATGATAGAATGTTCCTATTATGATAGGAATAAAAATAAACAAAACATTGCGAAATGTGCTGATAGCTTTAGCAGTTATCATTCTTATTTTTGCAATACCAAGCTTTTTTCCTGAAAAAAATTATCATGCTAAATATGATAATTATGATTTATCTACAAACGTTGGAACTGTTTCAACAACAAGAACTTATGCAGAATATTTAAAACAATATTCAGCAGCAAAAAATCCAAAAAGTAAAGTAAATGTTTCTGTCCTGGATTTTGATGAGTCAAAGTCGAACGGTGCCCGTGTGGAAAAGAACTACAAGGGAAAAGATGTCGTTTTTACAGAGGAAGATTCTTCTGTAACATGGAAAGTAGAGGTACCTGAAGCTGGTTTCTACAATATTAATATGGAATACATTGCGGTTCCTTCAAGAAATGTTAATATGGACCGTATTTTGTATATCAATGGAGAATTGCCATTCTCTGGTGCAGATACACTTGCTTTTTACAGACTCTGGAAAGACGGTGGTCCTGTAAAATTCGATAACCGTGGTAACAGCATCCGTCCAACTCAGGTAGAGGTTTTTGAATATCAGAATGCTTTCTTTAAGAGCGACCTTGGTTATGAAGTAGATCCTTATAAATTCTATTTTAAGCAGGGCCAAAACGAAATCACCATTGAATCTACAAGTGAACCAATGGCAATTTCTGCGCTTACACTTACACCTATTGTAAAATATGATACTTATGAACAGTACCTGGCAAAGCAGCCTTCTAAACCGGAAAGCTATACAGGTAAAAATATTTCTATAAAGGTACAGGGAGAAGATTCTTCTCTCCGTTCAGATCCTTCTTTGTTTGCCCGCTATGACCGTTCTTCTGCTATCACAGACCCCTACAGCACAAAACAGACAATTCTCAACTATACTGGTGGTGATTCATGGAAGATTCCTGGCCAGTGGATTGAATGGGAACTTGAAGTACCTGAAGACGGCTGGTATACAATTTCGCTTAAGGCACGTCAGTTCTTCCAGCGTGGTTATGTAGCATGTCGCTCTGTTTATATTGATGGAGAAATCCCTGTTGATACACTTAAATCTGTAGGCTTTAAATATGATTCAGACTGGCAGTTTGCAACTCTTTCTGATGAAAATAAAAAGCCTTATAATTTCTATCTTTCAAAGGGTAAGCATACAATCCGTCTTGAGGCAACTCTTGGTGAAATTGGTAAAGTAATGCAGCAGGTTCAGGATTCTGTATACAGACTCAACCTTATTTACCGTACAATTCTCGTTCTTACCGGTGTAAATCCGGATATGAACCGTGACTATGAAATTCACAAGGTATTCCCTGATGAAGTAGAGGCAATGATGCTGGAAAGCCGCCGCCTTTACAAGCTTGTAGATGACTTTGTTGCAATTACAGGTCAGAAATCAAATCAGATTTCTCCTGCAGAAGTACTTGCCCTTCAGCTGGAACAGTTCTATAAACATCCGGACAGAATTACAAAGGGCTTTGTAAGCTTTAAGGATAATACAACAACTCTGGCTTCTTCTATGCTTCAGATGACAGAAACAAAACTTGATATAGACTACATTCTTGTTCAGAGTGCAAATGATAGAATTAAGCCTGATCGTTCTAACTTCTTTAAGAATACAGCTCATGAAGTTACTTCATTCATCAACTCATATCTTTATGACTCTTCATCTCTTGGTAGCGTTTATAAGGATGGTACAGACCATCTTATTGAGGTATGGATTGTAACTGGTCGTGATCAGAGTCAGGTTCTTAAGAATATGATTGATGACAGCTTTACTCCAAATTCTGGAATCAATGTAAACGTAAAGCTTATCAATCCTAACTCTCTTCTTACTGCCGTAGTTGCAGGTAACGGACCGGATATCGTAATTTCAACCTATCAGTCTCAGCCGGTAGATTATGCTCTGCGTAATGCAAACGTAAATCTTCGCCGCTTTAAAGATTGTGATGAAGTTCTTTCTTGGTTTATGCCAAGTGCCTATAAACCTTATGAATATGATGGAGGTGTATATGCACTTCCAGAACAGTTGACCTTTAACCTTATGTTCTACCGAAAGGATATTCTTGAACAGCTTAACCTTGAAGTTCCACAGACATGGGAAGATTTGATTGAAATTCTTCCAACACTGCAGGGAAATAATATTTCTGTAGGTGTTCCATATCCTAATATTATAGCTCCAGATATGTCTGCCTTCTATTCAATGGTATATCAGTCTGGTGGACAGATTTATAACAAGGATGGAACAAAGTCTACCGTAGACAGCGAAGCAGGAATTGCTGCTTTCAAGACATATACAAGTCTTTACAATAGCTATGGTCTTCCAACTATTTACGACTTTATGAGCCGCTTCCGTACTGGCGAAATGGCGATTGGAATTGCAAACTATACAACTTATAACTCAATTGTAGTTGGTGCACCTGAAATCCGTGGACTCTGGGACTTTACCTATCTTCCTGGAACTATGGATGAAAAAGGAAATATTAATCGTGCAAATGTTGCCGGTGGTGTTTGTTCTATGATGATTAAAAAGGGTATAGACCTTGATGACCTTGACCTTTCAAATCTTCCAGAGCTTGCCTACAGCGACAATAACGGTACAACCTTTGAGGAAGGTATTATTCCTGGTATCGATGAAAAGACCTGGAACGAAGTTATGAAAAATGAAACCCGTATGGCAGATTCATGGGAGTTCCTGAAATGGTGGGTTTCTACAGATGTTCAGGTTCGCTTTGGTCGTGAAATGGAAGCCTTGCTTGGTTCTTCTGCACGTTATGCAACTGCAAACAAGGAAGCTCTCAAACAGCTTTCATGGAATTCAAGACAGATAAAAGTTCTTAATGAATCTATGGAAAATACAGTTGGAGTTCCTGAAGTTCCTGGTAGTTACTATACTCCACGTCATATCGTAAATGCTACACGTCGTGTTATTAATGAGAAAGACGATGCTCGTGAAACTCTTATTGATTACACACGTAAGATTAACGAAGAGCTTACCCGTAAGCGTCAGGAATTTAATCTTCCTGTAGCTGAGGACTAGTTAGGAGAATAATATGAGTGAAAAGTTAGATAAATATATAGCTAAGAAAAAGCTCGGATTTTCTGATCTTACTCGCAGTATCAGGGTACATAAGGTATGTTATCTCTTCCTGCTGCCTTATGCAGTTTTGTTTATTACTTTCTATGTACTTCCAATGATTACTTCAATTTATTTTAGTTTTACCAACTATAATATTCTGGAGAAACCTGATTTTATTGGTGCAAGAAACTATCTCAACCTCTTCCTTGAAGACGATGTCTTTACTACTGCTGTAAAGAACACCTTCCTCATTGCAATTATTACAGGTCCGGTAGGTTATATTCTTGCCTTCATTTTTGCCTGGCTTATCAATGAGCTTCCAAAATGGATTCGTACTCTTGTAGTATTCTTCTTTTATGCTCCATCTATTTCTGGTAATGCTTACTTCGTTTTCAAGCAGCTTTTTAATGACGACCAGAACGGATGGATTAACAGAGCTCTTGCAAACCTCGGCCTTACAAATGCTCCTATCATGTTCCTTACAAACCCGGCAATCGGTTTGAAGGTTATTATTCCTATCATCCTCTGGATGTCTATGGGTGCCGGCTTCCTTTCTTTCGTTGCCGGACTTAAGGGTATTGATAAGGCTCAGTATGAAGCAGGTTATATCGACGGTATTCAGAACCGCTGGCAGGAACTCTGGTTCATTACACTTCCTAATATGAAGCCTATGCTTTTGTTCGGAGCTGTAATGTCTATTACTTCTGCATTCGGTGTTTGTGATGTAACTATGCAGCTTGCTGGTTATCCTTCTACAGAATACTATGCACGTACTATTGTAACCCACCTTTTTGACTATGGTTTTACCCGCTTTGAAATGGGTTATGCTTCGGCAATTGCTACAGTATTGTTCCTTACAATGATTCTCTGTAACAAGGTAATTCAAAAACTCTTGAGTAGAGTAGGACACTAAGGGGAGGTGATGAAAAATGAATTCTAAAAATATGTATAAAGATCAGACAATTCATCATTACAAACATAGACGTAAGCCAAACCGTTCTCTTGGTGGAGATGTTGGAATTTATATCTTCCTGGCTATCTGCTCGGCTATGATGGTATTCCCCTTGTTCTTTGCAATTTGTAATGCTCTTAAACCGCTTGATGAGGTTTTGAAGAACCCTCCAACAGTTCTTCCACGTAATCCGACCTTTGATAACTTCTCTGACCTGCTTATTACAATGAGTCAGGGCTGGGTTCCTCTTTCGCGCTATATCTGGAATACAGTATTTATTACTGTTGCCGGAACTCTTGGACACGTAGTATTTGCTTCTATGGCGGCTTATGTTCTTGCTAAATATAACTTCCCTGGTGGAAATCTCTTCTTCCGCCTTGCTGTAGTTGCACTTATGTTCAGTGGTTATGTAACAGGTATTCCTAACTATTTGATTATGTGTAAGCTTCACATGGTTGATACTTACTGGTCACTGATTCTTCCGGCAATTGGAGGTTCTCTCGGACTCTTCCTTATGAAGCAGTTTATGGACGGCTTCCCAATGTCACTTATTGAGGCAGCAAAGATTGATGGTGCATCTGAGTTTTTGATTTTCTGGAAGCTTGTAATGCCTAACGTAAAGCCAGCCTGGCTTACAATCTCAATCTTCTCTATCCAGAATCTCTGGAACAATGCACAGATTACTTACATTTATACTGAAAGTAAGAAGATGCTGCGTTACGCTCTGGATCAGGTTGCTCTTGGTGGTATTGCCCGAACAGGACAGCAGAATGCCGTAATCGTATTTACAATGTCTGTACCTATTGTCTTCTTTATCTTCTCTCAGAGTCAGATTATGGAAACAATGGCTACTTCAGGACTTAAGGACTAGCGCTATGATGAGACGAAAAATAATTTTAATGCTTGCAGGTCTCTTCACTTTGTGTGCAGGACTTTTTGCAAAAGGCGATACATATATTTATGACTACTGGGGCGAAATGGAAAAGTCACCAGATGTATACCGCGTTACTCATGTTGTATATGCAGATGACTTGAATCTTTCGACACCACTTAAAAATCCAACTTCTCTGTTTACCTATGGAAACAGCCTTTATGTAGTGGATACTGATAATAACCGTATTATCGAACTTGAATACACTGCAAAAAAGACACTTGCTTTTAAGCGTGTAATCGACAGAGTTAATACAAATGATGATTCTGAAGCAACCTTCGATGGACCTCGTGATATCTTTGTAAATACTGATGGTACAATGTTTATTGCAGATACAAACCATGGCCGCGTTCTTAAGGTAGATGAAAATCTTAATGTGATTTTCACACTTAAAGAACCTGATGACCCGACCTATGAGCAGGGAAAGGCTTTCCTTCCTGAAAAGGTTGTAGCAGATTCTAAGGGCCGTGCTTATGTTGCTGCAAGAAATATCAATAAGGGATTTTTGAAATATGAATATGACGGAACTTTCCAGGGCTTCTTTGGTGCAAACGAAGTAGTTTACAATGTTACAGATTTGCTCTGGAAAAAGTTTGCAACACAGGCACAGAAGGAAAAAATGGTTCTTTTTGTTCCAGTTGAATATTCAAACTGCTATATGGACAGCGAAGGCTTTATTTATGCTGTAACAAAAACCTTTGAACAGTGGGATTTGTTAAGTGATAAGGCAAAACCTATCCGCCGTCTTAATGCACTTGGAAAAGATATTCTTGTAAAAAATGCAGAAGATCAGCCTCCTGTAGGAGACCTTCAGTGGGGTAACGCAGCGGGAATCTCAGATCCTTCTAAGTTTGCAGATATTACAGTCCTTGATAACAATGTTTATCTGGCAGTAGACGAAAGCCGTGGCCGTGTATTTGCATACAATGATCAGGGCTACCTGTTGTTTGCCTTTGGTGGACGAGGTAACGTAGACGGCTTCTTCCGTAAGCCGGCTGCTATTGAGCATATTGGTAAGGACCTTTTTGTACTGGACAGTATGAATGCTTCTATTACAGTATTCTCACCTACAGATTACGGCAAGCTGATTTATCAGGCTACAGAACAGTTTGCCTGCGGACAATATGATGACTCTGCAGAAACCTGGGCTAAAGTTCTTGAATATAACGGAAATTACGACCTTGCATATATTGGTCTTGGAAAGGCTTATCTGCGTCAAAAGAAATATAAAGAAGCAATGGAATATTTCAAGGTAAAACGAGATCGCCGCGATTACTCAAAGGCTTTCAAGTATTACCGCAAGGAATGGATTGAAAACAATATCGGCTGGATGGTTGGACTTTTAATTGTCATTATTGTTCTTTCATTTGTCTTCAAGATTGTTAAGAAAATTAAATGGGAGCTTGATTCGCTATGAGTTATATCACAAGAAAATTAAACAAACTAAAAGAGAAAGAAACATATATTCACTTTCTTAATACGCTTAAGTATTCTTTGTATGTAATTTTCCATCCGGCAGACGGATACTGGGATTTGATTCATGCAAAGCGAGGCTCTTATGCTGCTGCAAACTTCATCGTAATACTTACTCTTTTGACACATCTGTGGAAGCTGCAGTTTACAAACTTTATCATTCTCAATGTCAGATGGTATAAAGTTAATATTCTTATGGAGATGGCAAGCATTCTTTTGCCGCTTGCAATTTTCTGTATCTGTAACTGGGGTGTAACAACCCTCTTTGATGGTAAGGGACATCTGGGCGATATTTATATGGGTACCGCTTATGCTTTGACCCCGTACCCGTTGATTCAGATTCCACTGATTATTTTGAGTAACCTTGTTACAAGGGAAGAAGCTTCTTTCTATTTTGTATTCAATAATATTTCATTTATCTGGATTGGAATTCTCCTGTTTATGGCAATGATGATGATTCATGCATACAGCTTTGGAAAAACACTTATATTTACGATTTTCACTGCGTTCGGAATGCTGGTTTTCATTTTCATTATGCTTCTGTTCTTTAGTATGATTTCTCAGGGCGTTGCATATTTTGTTTCTCTGGGAAGAGAAGTTATCTTCAGATTGAACTGACAGGGAAGGGGAAAATTATGGCAAAAAAAGAAAAAAAATCAAAATATCCGGAAGGATATATCGGCCGTCCTAAGTCGAAGGAAATGAAGACAATTTCCATTTTTGGAATTATTGAATTCAATATAAACAGACCTAAGGAACCGAATCCTAAGATTGTACAAAAGAAGGCTGTTGAATTTCACGCACCTACTGTTAAATTCTGGGTTGGATTAGTTCTTACTCTTTCAATCATCAGTTTTCTTACATATATAGTAATCCGTCTCGTACAGGTTGGAAAAGTTGTTCAGCCTCAGTTTGATTATTATGAGTATTCAGAAACAAATAATAAATCATATGTAATTGAAAATAATTACATAAAATTTGAGATGGATCCTGAAACTACAAACTTTACTGTACTTCAGAAAAATACAGGCAGAGTATGGCATTCTAGTCCTGAAGGTGCAAAGACAGATAAGCTTGCACTTACAAAGGAAAAGAATAATATGATGTCTGCTGTACTTCTTAAGTATTCAACAGAAAACGGTACTGATGATACTTATGATACATATACAAACAGTGTACAGCGCAAGTTCTACAATGTTGAAAAGAAGGGAAATGAAATTACTGTAAATTATACAGTAGGTCAGATGGACCGCGAGTATATTTTCCCTCTTATTCTGTATCAGTCTGATTTTGATAAATGGACAGAAGGTCTTTCTAAGTCTCAGACAAATGCTGTAGGACGTGCATATCATAAATACAATAAGAGTTCTTTCAAGGGTGCTGAACTTCAGGATATGCTGGACAAGTATCCTGGAATGGAAGAAGAAAATCTCTATCTCGTTTTTGAAAATGTTCAGAAGCATGTAAAGGAACAGATGGAAGATATCTTCGCAAAACAGGGCTTTACTTATGAAGATTATCTTGAAAATAAAGAGCTTTATAAGGAATCAAATATTAAGGAAGTTCCTGCTTTCAATATTTCAATGATCTATAAGATTGATGGAAATACACTTACTGTAACAGTTCCTTTCAAAGAGATTTCTTACAGACTTAAGTATCCTATTACTCAGGTTTCTCTACTCCCTTATTTTGGCGCTGCAGGTCCTTCTGATGAAGGTTACATGCTTATTCCGGAAGGTGGCGGAAGCCTTATTAATTTTAATAATGGAAAAACAAAACAGAACGGTTATTATGCAGACTGCTATGGCTGGGATTATGCAACAGAGCGTTCTGCGGTAATTACCGAAACTCGTGCAGCTTTCCCTGCCTTCGGTATTTCTTATGGCGACAGCAGTGTTCTTTCTGTAATCAACAAGGGTGCTGAATATGCAGGTATTACTGCAGAAATTGCAGGAAAACTCGGCAGCTATAACTACATCCGTGCAGACTACAAAATGCTTCACCGCGAAGAGTATGAAGTTACTGCACGAAGCCAGAGTTCACAGTATGTTTATGAAACAGGTCTCCCACAGGATGAATACATTGAACAGAGCTTTACTTTTGTAGACAGCGGTTCATATGTAGATATGGCTAAGGCTTACAGAAGTAAACTGCTTGCCGGCGAGAAAAAGACTGATGCAAAGAACGTTCCTCTTACTGTTGAAATTGTTGGTGCAATTGAAAAGATTCAGCAGGTAGCAGGAATTCCACAGGTTAAGCCTTATAAACTTACATCTTATAAAGATGCCGGCCAGATTATCAAAGAAATTGATGGGCTTGGAATTAAGGATGTAAACTACAAACTTTCTGGTTTTGTAAACGGCGGAATCAAGCAGAAGATTATGACCAGAATTAAGTTTATTTCTGAACTTGGCGGAAAGTCAGATTTTAAGAAAATGATAAAAGAGACAGAAGATCTTTCTGCAAAAATTTATCTTGATGGTGCAGTTCAGACAGCTTACCGTTCTAATATCTTCAACGGCTTTAATAAGTACAAGGGAGCAGCCCGCTTTGTAAGTGATGAACTTTGTGAACTTTCTGAGTATTCACAGCTCTGGTATGGAAAAGATCCTCTGCAGGATAATTACTATCTTTTGAATTCAAAACTTCGTGAAAAGAGTTCGGAAAGCTTAATAAAAACTGCTTCAAAGCTTAAGCTTAGCGGAGTTTCATACCGCGATAACGGAAGCCTTCTTTCATCAGATTTTAATGAAAGAAGACATTCTACCCGTGCTAACGAAGCTCTTAAACAGGTTGCTCAGTTTGAAAAAGCATCTGAAAAAGATCTTGGTATAATCATCAATGGTGGTAATGATTATGCAGTTCGAAGTGCAGATTTCATTACAAATATGCCTTTGCATGGAAATCAGTATGCAATTATTGATGCTGTTGTTCCATTCTATCAGATTGCACTTCATGGTTATGTAAACTATGCAGGAAATCCTATCAACCTTGCTTATGAAAAAGATCAGCTCATTCTTGAGTCTGCAGAAGCAGGTGCTGGTTTACAGTTCTCATTTATGGAAGCAAAGCCTGCAAAACTTCAGGAAACCTTCTATACAGAATTCTATTCAAGCAATTTTGATACCTGGAAAGAAAAGTTTGCAGAAATCTATGAAGAATATAACTCTAAAATGTCTCCTGTAATGAACAGCCCTATTGTAGGTCATGAATACGTAGGTGAAAATGTTACAAAAACAACATTTGAAAACGGTTATGTAGTTTATGTAAACTTCAGCTATGCTAATTACGTTACTCCATCTGGAAAATTCATTCCTGAGAGAGAGTACCGCGTAATGAAGGTGGAGGACTAAAATGAAGAAAAAAAATGTAGGATTAATGGGAAGAAGGGCATTATATGGATATCTTTTTATTCTGCCTTTTATTCTTGGTTTTGTATTCTTTATGATAAAGCCTCTCGGACAGTCTCTGAGAATGGCACTTTCTGATGTTGTAATTTCTAATCAGGGCTTTGAACTGAATTGGAATAATTTTGCAAATTTTAAGAAGGCTTTCTTAGTTGATGCTGAGTTTAACCGAATGCTGGTTGAATCAATCAGCCAGATGATTTTCCAGTCACTTGCGACAATTGTATTCAGCTTCTTCGTAGCTTTGCTTTTGAATCAGAAATTCAAGGGAAGAACACTTGCCCGCTCAATCTTCTTCCTGGCAGTAATTCTTTCTTCTGGTGTTCTTGTTGGCCTTGAATCAAGCAACTCGCTTATGGCTCAGCTCAAGGATATGATTGAAGAGGCAGGAAATGCTAACTCAATTACCGAGGTTCTTGAAGATATTCTTATTTCAAGTTCAAGCGGAGTAGGCGGAATCAGTTCAAGAATCTTTGAAAAGGTTTTTGAAATTATTGATTCTATCTACGATGTTGCTATGGCTTCTGGTATTCAGATTATTATCTTCCTTTCCGGTTTACAGACAATAAGCCCTGGTATGTATGAAGCTGCCCACATGGAAGGTTGTACAGCATGGGAAACTCTCTGGAAGATTACAGTACCTATGGTAAGTCCTCTTATGCTGGTATGCTGGATTTATACAATCATTGACTTCTTTATGAAGAGTGATAACCAGATTATGGATAAGATTAATACACAGATGACTGAGCTTTTGAATTACGGCTTCTCTTCTGCAATGGCATGGATCTACTTCATCGTATGTATGTTGTTAATTGGTATAAGCTCATTGATTATTTCTAAGGTGGTATACAACTATGACTAATAAAGATAAGAATGTTACAAAGTCAGCTGCAGCTCCAGCTCTGGAAAAACGCTCTTTCTGGGAAAGAAACGAGGCATCAAACGGTATACTTCTTACAGAAACAATCAAGAAGTATGCAATTTCAATTTTCCGCGGAATCCTTTTGTTCGGAATGTGCTTTATGATTATTCAGCCAATTCTCAATAAGCTGGCCTTGAGTTTTATGGCTGAACGAGACTTGTATGATACTACTATTATTCTTGTACCAAAGCACTTTTCTGTAAGCAACTGGAAAATTGCCTTAAATCTTTTGAATTACAAAACAACAATGCTTAATACCCTCTGGGTTTCAATTTTTGTTTCTGTAATTGAAGTTTGTATGTGCAGTCTTGTTGGTTACGGCTTCTCCCGCTTTAATTTTCCCTTTAAGCGTTTCTGGTTCTTCTGTGTAATTCTCGTAATCGTAATTCCTCCGCAGACTATTTCTACATCTTTGTTCCTTCACTTCCGTTACTTTAATTTATTCGGAAAAACAATAAACCTTCGTGGTTCTATGATTCCGTATATTATGATGTGTCTTGGATGTATGGGGCTTAAAAATGGTCTTTACATCTTTATGATCCGTCAGTTCTTTATGGGCTTCCCATTCGAGCTGGAAGAGGCTGCCTATGTAGACGGCTGCGGACCTTTCAAGACCTTCTTTAGAATTATGATTCCTGGTGCAAAGCCAATTATTACATCATGCTTCCTCTTCTCCTTTGTATGGCAGTGGACAGACAGCTTTTATTCAAACCTCTTCTTAGGTAAGATTCAGCTGCTTTCAATACAGCTTACAGGTATTGTAGACAAGTTTGGTATTTACCTTACTAAACTGCATGGTGGTTCAGTTGTAGCACCAATTGGTTATTCTAATGCCATTCTTTCAACAGGTATGCTTCTGGCAATTCTTCCATTGATTATTCTTTATATCTTCTGCCAGAGACTCTTTGTAGAGAGCCTTGCAAGCACTGGTGTTAAAATGTAGGCCTTTTTCAGGCAGCAGTTCCCCGGTTTTTCCGGGGATTTTTTTTATACCTTAGGGAAAATTTCTTATGTGAATTCATCAAAGTGGTGTTATAATTATTAATAATTAGGCAATTTGCCGGATACGGCGTAAATTTATAAAAAAGGAGTATAATTTTATGAAAAAAATTGCACTTTTGGCAATGTCTGCAATGTGTGTTCTTGCACTTGCTGGATGTAACAAATCAAAAGGTCCATCTGCAGCAGCTCTTAAGGCAGCTGAAAACGGAGACTATTCAAAACTTCCTGTAGCTAAGAACCCTGCTACAAAGAAAGGCTATGACTTCGGTGGTATGGCTGTAACAATTTATGACTGGTGGTCAAATCCTGATGCTCCAGCTGCATCAAAGGCAGAAGAAGATCAGAGAGCATACCGCAAGTATCTCGAAGAAACTTATAACTTCACATGTATTCAGGACAACTTGAATGCAGGTTGGGGTGGACACCCTGCTGAAGTAGCTAACTACTGTATCACTGGTGGTGACGATGCCCGCATCTTCATCATTGATGGTCGTTCAGCATTCTCAGGACTTGCTGCTAACCTCTGGGCTGATGTTTCTAAGGTTCCAGATATCGACTGGACAAAGGAAAAGTGGAACAAGGCAGTTTGTGGTGTAATGCCTGGCAAATCATTTGCTGTTGGTAAACCAGAACCACGCCACTGTATCTTCTTCAACAAGCGCGTTCTTCAGGAAAACGGTTTCGATCCAGATGAACCATACAACCTCCAGAAAGATGGAAAATGGACATGGGAAACATTCGAAGCTATGTGTGCTGCTTTGACAAAAGATACAGATAACGATGGTATTATCGACCAGTATGCTCTCTCTGGCTTCAACGGAGAATTTGCATGGCCAACAATCTACTCTAACGGTGGTAAGATTGTAAACGTTGATGCAAACGGAAAATACTACCTCGATATGAGCGACAATGTAATGGAAGCTTGGGACTATATTCGCCGCATCTTCGTAAACTACAACAAACCACAGGGAGAAGGTGCTAACTGGGACTACTTCAAGGCAGACTTCTTGAACGGTGAAACAGCATTCTATAACGATGAAGAGTACGATGCACAGCCAAATGGTATGCTCGCAGACATGAAAGATGACTGGGGTATGGTATGTCTTCCACTCGGACCAAAGGGTGACGGAAAATACTTCACACTCAACGCTGATAACATGCTCATCATCCCTGGCTGCTACTCACAGGACAAGGTTAACAACATCATGAAGATTTATGACTTCTGGTCAGATACAGTTCCTGGTTATGATGATCCAGATTCTTGGAAGGAAAGCTACTACGGTTCATTCCGCGATACACGTGCTGTTGATGAAACAATGCAGTACATGATGGATAACTCAAAGTCTTGGAATGCTTGGCTTATCCCTGGCTTGAACTACGCTCCACTTTCATGGAACATTTGTGGTGGTGCTGATCCACAGGAAACATATGAGTCTATGAAGAATGAACTTCAGGCTACAATTGACGAGGCTATGAACAAGTAAGTTCACCCTTTAAGATAAATGTCATTCCCGCGAAAGCGGGAATCTATACAATACAGTTTTGTCTAGATTGCCCGGTCAAGCCGGGCAATGACATTTTAAAGCCATATACTGTTCGTTGAAAAGAAAGTCTATTTTTTATATAATAAAAATATGTCTAATCACGGTACAATTACTAACGACAACCACGCAGCACTCTGGCACGGCCGCTTTAAGGAAGGTCCGGACGCAGATGCCGTAAAGTTTGAAACATCAATTAATGATGATATGCGCATGGCCTTTGTTGATATTCTTGGCAGTCAGGCTCATGCAAAAATGCTTTGTAAACAGGGCTTAATTTCAGAAGAAGAAAAAAATCAGATAGTAGATGGTCTTGAATCAATCAAAGAAGACTTGAAAAACGAAAAGCTTTCTGTAGACCTTTCTGCAGAAGATATTCACTCTTTTGTAGAAGCAACCCTTACAGACAGAATAGGCGAGGCTGGAAAGAAGGTTCATACAGGCCGCAGCCGAAACGATCAGATTGCTCTTGATGAAAAGCTTTATCTCCGCTATCAGATAAAAAAGCTTGGTGGGGAAATTCTTAAACTCATCGATGTGCTTGTTAAAATCGCTTCTGAAAATAAAGATACTTTAATTCCAGGTTTTACTCATATGCAGCATGCCCAGCCGGTAACTCTGGCTCATCATGTTCTTGCCTGGGCCTGGAGCTTTAGCCGCGATTTTACCCGTCTTCGTGATGCGGGGGAGAGAGCAGACCTTTCTCCAATAGGTTCCTGTGCGCTTGCCGGCAGCGGTCTTCCTTTGGACCGTGCTTATGAAGCTGAGCTTCTTGGTTTTGGTGGAGTAACAGATAACTCTCTGGATTCCGTTTCTGACCGCGATTATTATCTTGAGGTTGCATCAGATCTTTCTATTTTACAGATGCATCTTTCACGTGCCTGTGAAGAAATTGTTTACTGGGCTACAACAGAGTTTAATTTTGTAGATTTGAGCGAAAAGTGGTCTACCGGCAGCTCAATTATGCCTCAGAAAAAGAATCCTGATTTTGCTGAGCTTATCCGCGGAAAAACCGGCCGCGTTTATGGTGATATGGTAGCTCTCTTTACTATGATGAAGGGGCTTCCTCTCGCTTACGACCGTGACATGCAGGAAGATAAGTCCAGCTTCTTTGAGGCTTATGATACAGTAATTTCAAGCGTGAGAATCTTTACCGAAATGGTAAGAACTGCCAGCTGGAATAAAGCTGTTATGGCTGCAGGCTGCGACGGCGGCTATCTTAATGCAACTGATATTGCAGATTACCTTGTTCGCAAGGGACTTCCTTTCCGTACGGCTCACGGTGTTTCTGCAGGACTTGTACGTATTGCAATTGAAAAAGACTGCCGCCTTGAAGAGCTTGATTTCAGCGAGTATCAGGCTGCAAGTCCACTTTTTGAAAAAGATATTTTTGATTTGATTACACCTGAAAAGTGTGTAGAAATCAGAAAAACAATCGGCGGACCTGCTCCGTCGGAAGTTCAGAAGCAGATAGAAAAACTTTCTGCCTTTGTTAAGGAAAATACATCAAAGGGTAACGACCCTATTGGTGATTTTATAAATTAATTCATGAATGTCATTATCGGGCTTGACCCGATAATCCAGGAGATTATTATGAAAAAAATTATTTGTGCTGTATTGATGGCCGCTGCAGTTTTTGCCCTTGCAGGCTGCAAAAAATCAAATAAGAAGGCAGATGGAGATGCTGTTGCAGCTCTTAAAGCTCGTGGTACATTCGTACTCGGTCTTGACGATTCATTCCCACCACTTGGTTTCCGCAGCGATGATAATGAAATTGTTGGTTATGATATTGACCTTGCAAAAGAAGTTGCAAAACGCCTTGGTGTAGATTTCCGTGCTCAGCCAATTGACTGGGATGCAAAGGAAATGGAGCTTGAAACAGGTAAAATTGACTGTATCTGGAACGGCTTTACAATTACAGACGAACGTAAAAATGCACTTTCATTTACAGAAGCATATTTGAACAATGACCAGGTTCTTGTTGTACGTGCAGACAGTGGAATTAATACGCTTGCTGATATGACAGGAAAAATCGTAGGTATTCAGAGTGGTTCAAGTGCTCAGGAAGCTGTAGATGATAATGCATCTTTCTCTGCATCAATTTCAAAGACTGTTATGTATAAGGATAATATTACAGCTTTGAATGACCTGGACATTGGTGGTGTAGACGGTGTTGTAATGGACAGTGTTGTTGCAAATTATTCTATCGCACAGACAAAAAAGCCATTTAAGGTAATTGATGAATCTCTTGCAAACGAAGGTTATGGAATTGGCTTCAGAAAATCTGAACCGGAACTCCGTGATGCAGTATGGGCAATCCTTAAGGAAATGAAGGCAGACGGTACTGTTACTGCAATCAGCCAGAAATGGTTTGGTCGCGATATTTCTACAATTAACTAGTTAGATGCCTGTTAAATATATCAAAATGCTTCAGGCGATGCTGAACGGTTCTGTCACATCGCTTGAAGTTTTCTTTCTTACTATCATATTTTCAATTCCTCTAGCGCTTCCTATCGCTATGGGAAGAATGTCTAAGCATAAAATCCTTTCCGGAGTAACAAATGCTTTCCTTTTGATTATCCGAGGAACTCCTCTTATGCTGCAGCTGCTGGTAGTTTATTTTGGACCGGGGCTCTTTGTACGCTGGCTGATTATGCAGGGCTACGATGTTTCCTTCAGATGGAACCGCTTTGTTGCTGCAATTGTAGCACTCAGTATAAATTATGCAGCTTATTTTGCAGAAATATACCGTGGTGGAATTGAATCTATTCCTAAAGGACAGTATGAAGCAGCTAAGGTTCTGGGCTATACACCGGCACGAACATTTTTTAGTATTGTACTTCCTCAGGTAATTAAGAGAATTGTTCCTGCTATGGGTAATGAAGTAATTACTCTTGTAAAGGATACGGCTCTTGTTTCTGTAATCGGAGTTTCGGAACTTCTTATGGTAGCCAAGGAAAGACAGGGGGCTTTGTTCTCTTTTGTTCCGCTTTTTATTGCCGGCGTTTTTTATTTTATAATGAACTGGATTGTTTCAATTGCCTTCCAGAGATTAGAAAAGAAGTTGAGTTATTATAATTGATGGATAATTATGGAAGAAATAATCAGAGTTGAAAATATAAAAAAGACTTTCCGCGACAATCTTGAAATATTAAAGGGTATTTCCTTTTCTGTAGAGAAGGGCGAGGTTTTAAGTATTATCGGGCCGAGCGGTTCCGGAAAGTCTACCATGCTCCGCTGTATTTCTCAGCTGGAAACTGTTACTGACGGAACTATAAAAATCTGTGGACAGACTCTGGTAGAGAATGGAGTCTATGCAGATAAAAAGACCAGACATGACATCATATTGAAAAGCGGTCTTGTATTCCAGAATTTTAATCTTTTTCCTCATTATTCAGTTTTAAAAAATGTTACTGCGGCGCAAGTCCGTGTTCTCAAAAAATCAAAGGAAGAAGCTGAAGCTGTTGCAATGGAACTGCTTAAACGTATGGGGCTGGAATCAAAAGCAAAAGCTTACCCGTGTGAGCTTTCCGGCGGTCAACAGCAGCGTGTTTCCATTGCCCGTGCACTTGCCCTTAAGCCTGAGGTTCTTTTGTTTGATGAACCAACTTCGGCCCTGGACCCTGAGCTTACCGGAGAGATTCTTGCGGTAATCAAAGAACTTGCCGCAGAAAAAATGACAATGGTTGTAGTTACTCACGAGATGGCCTTTGCCCGCGATATTTCAAGCCACATAATCTTTATGGACGGCGGAGTTATTGTAGAGGAAGGCGCTCCGGAAGATGTTATTAATAATCCGAAAATGGATCGTACTAAAAGCTTTTTATCACGATTCAAGTCTTGAATAAAACTAAAAAATCAGTTAATATATCATCTCAATATACACAATAGGCGTTTTTATGCCCTTTGTGTCAAAAGATAGTAAAAATTTGGTACTGGAAACAGTGCCATGGAGGATATAATGGTCAAAATCAGACTTAAGAGATTTGGTGCAGCTAAGCGTCCATGCTACCGTGTAGTTGTTCAGGACTCACAGAAGCCACGTGACGGCGTTTGTATCGAAGAAATTGGAACTTTTATGCCAATCGCACAGGAAAAGGATCAGGTTTCTATCGATATGGAACGTGCTAAGTACTGGATCAGTGTTGGTGCACAGCCTACAGACATCGTTAAGAAGCTGATGAATCGCCAGGCTGCTAAGAAGGCAGAATAGTTTACAGAGAGGCTAGGAAAATGGAAAAAGACCTGATTGAATACATCGCAAAATCATTGGTCGATGATCCGTCAGCTGTATCTGTAAATGAAACTGAAGGCGAGAAAGGCATGGTGCTCCAGCTCAGAGTGGCAGATGGTGACATCGGCAAGGTTATCGGTAAATACGGTAGAATTGCTAAAGCCATGAGAACAGTTCTGAGTGCTTCAGCTGTAAAAGACGGTAAGCGCTACAGTCTTGATATTCTTGATAACTAATTAGGAATATTGCTGATGGAAAAAGCACAACTTGTTGTTGGCTTCATCCGTGGAACTCACGGTTTTTCGGGTGAATGTAAGGTTGAGAGTGCCTCCGGAGAATACGAGCATCTGCTTGATTTGAAGGAAGTTACTTTAGTGCATGGCGACGAGCATAGAGAAACAAAGGTTGAATCGGTTTCTCTGGGACATGCGGTTGCTTATGTTAAGTTTGCTGGTATAGATTCTGATGAGGCTGTATTAAAATACCGCCACTGGGGAATTCAGGTACCGCGAAAATACTGCAAGCCTTTGAATAAAGACGAGTGGTATATTGAGGATTTACGAGATTGTTCCCTTGTTTATGAAGGGAAAGACGCTCCGGCAACGTTGATTGCACCTGAGGGCCCGCTTAAAGGCAAGGCTGTTGCAGGAACAATCACAGACGTAATGGAAGGCGGCGGGGGTAACTTGTTAGAAGTGTCACTCGCCGAGAGTTGTGACCGAAAGGTTCTTGTTCCTTTCAATAAAGAGTTTATTGGAAAGGTTGATATTAAGAACAAAACGGTGCAATTGATGCACCTCTGGATTCTGGAGTAATTCCATGAAATTTACTGTGCTGACCTTATTTCCAGATATCGTTAAGGCTTTTTTTGAAAACTCAATCATGGCCAAAGCGGTAGAAAAGGAAATTATTGCTTACGATCTGGTGAACATCAGAGATTTTGCGACTGATAAACACCATACCTGTGATGACGGAACGTACGGAGGCGGCGCTGGCCAGCTTTTGATGCCAGAACCGCTTTCAAAGGCACTTGATAGTGTAAATGCCCGCAAGAAGTATGTTATTTTTGTTACACCAAGCGGAAAACAACTTACACAGAAGGTTGCCGAAGAACTTAGTCACAAAGACGAACTTGTTTTTATCTGTGGAAGATACGAAGGTATTGACCAGAGAATAATTGATTCGTATGTTGACCTTGAACTTTCAATCGGAGATTATGTAATGTCTTCGGGTGAAGTTGCTGCAACAGTTGTTATTGATACAGTTTACAGACTTGTAGACGGTGTTATTAAACACGAATCGCTTGAAGAAGAAAGTTATTGTGACGGACTTTTGGAGTATCCGCAGTATACTCATCCGGAAGAATGGAAGGGTATGAAGGTTCCTTCAGTTTTACTGAGCGGTAATCATGAGGAGATTCGAAAGTGGCGGCTTAAGAAGCGGCTGATGAAAACTATGGCAAACAGACCTGACTTAATTGCCAGTGCGAGAGCCAGAGGACAGCTTACTGAAGAAGCCGAAAAGATGATTGAGGAAATAACTGAAACTGTCTTTTTGAAGAAGCAGAAAAAGAAGCGTTCTAAGAAAAGTAACAGCTAGGAGAATTGTCATGGACATTATTAAGACTATTGAAGAAACACAGAAAAGACCTGGAGCTCAGGGCTTCAATGTTGGAGATACTGTAAAAGTATACTTCAAGATTATCGAAGGTAAAACAGAGCGTATTCAGGTTTATGAAGGAATCGTTCTCTGCAAGAAGAACGAAGGTGCACGCCAGACTTTCACTGTACGTAAGATTTCTTACGGCGTAGGTGTAGAACGTGTATTCCCATATAACAGCCCACGTATCGTAAAGGTTGACGTAGTTCGCCCTGGTAAGGTACGCCGCTCTAAGCTTTACTACCTCCGCGATAAGATCGGTAAGGATGCTAAAGTTAAGACTTTGGTTGGTGGAAAGATTGCTGCTGAAATCGCTGCTCGTAACGCACGCGCTGAAGCTGCTGCTGCCGCTACAGAAGCTCAGATTAAGGAAGAGCGCAAGGAAGCTGCTGCAGAAAAGGCTGCAGAAGCAAAATAAAATAAGGCGGTGGTTGAGTGATGCGAAGCATCGTATCGAAACCACCTGCTTATTCGTGAAAATAGGACTTCCAGCCTTGGAAGTCCTATTTTTTTTAACTATAATAAAAATATGTCTTCTGCAGGTGCAGTTTCAATACAGTCAGCAAGACTTTCTCAAATGGGAGTGAACCGTCAGGTTCTAAAAGAAGGCTCCTCTGTTCTTGTGCGTATAATTGCAGACAGGGGAGGCGGAAAATATGAAGGCTCTGTTGCTGGTGTTCGGGTTCAGCTTAGCTCTTCAAAGGCTCTGCAACCAGGACAGTCTTTTGTTGCAACTGTAGGTATAAAGAATGGCAGTATTGTCATAACTCCAAAAGACACTTCTCTTGCTGCTGCTTCAAGTGAAATTGCCCTGGCTTTTAATGAAATAAGCGATTCACAGCTTTTTTCGCTTCTTGAATCGCTGGGACTGCCTGCAGATAATCTTTCTTCTTCTATATTAAAATCTTTTAAACAGATGGGTCTGAAAATGGATTCAGCTCTTGCTGATAAAATAAGAAACCTTGCCCTTCGTTTTTCCGGAAAAGAAAAATCAGCTGCAGAAATATTGAGCCTGCTGGCAGAAAAAGGACTTGAAGCCGATGAGGCGGAAATAAAGCAGCTTTTGACGCTGCTGGAAGAAGATTCTGCTGAGCAGCCGGACTCATCAAAATCAAAAGAGTCGGAACAAAAACTTCTGAATAAAATCAATTCTACAGAAGGGGCCTGGTATCTTTTACCTTTTGAGCTTGTTCAGCTTAGAGAAATGCCTGATACAGAACATAAGTTTCTTGGCAAGGGCTGTATACGGCTTTTATTTGATTCAGCATCTGCCCTTAAGCTTTTGAATCTGGACTGTAGTTATAATAATCAAAAATACTTATTCAGCCTTGTTTACGAAGGTAGGAAAATCTCAAATACATATTTTAATGTAAGTGATTCAGGGGAAATGAGGCCTCAAAATCCGGATAATCAGATAATAAAGCTTAAAAAGCACTTTATGGCAGCAGGTATAAATCCGGGAAAAATCAGCTGGGCAGAAAAAGAAGAACTGGAAGGAAATGCAAGCGGACTGGAAAGTTTTGTTTCTTTTGGAGGCCAGGTATGAACTCAAAAAGAAAGGCAGTAGCGCTTAAATATATAGAAGGAAGTGAAGCTCCCGTGATTCTTGCTAAAGGGGAAGGCCGGACTGCTGACATTATGCTTGAAGAGGCCGAAAAAGAGGGTATACCTGTTACTGAAGATAAGGTTCTTGTTGATATGCTGGGCCTTTCTTCGGCTGGAGATATAGTTCCGGAGAATACCTGGCAGGCTCTTGCGGTTATTTTTTCATTTATTCTCTCTAAGGATGATAAGGAGAGGCGGAATGAACACTAAAGAAATTGGAAATGAAGGAGAAAAGAGGGCTGCCGCTTGTCTTGAAGCAAAAGGATTTCAAATAATTGAGCGTAACTGGCGGACAAAGCGTGGAGAAATTGATATAATAGCAGTTAAGAATGATATCTTAGCCTTTGTGGAAGTAAAAACGCTTCCAAACGGCACTTTAGATATGATTCAGAGAGAGTTAAATTATCAGAAACGTCAAAGAATCATAAAAACATCTAAACGTTTTCTGTTAAAACATCGAGAATATAATAACAGCTATGTCAGATTTGATGTAATTGTTATTGATATGCCTGGGCTTGAACCGGTGTATCATATCGAAAATGCTTTTTCAGAATAAAACGTGGGTGTCAAAGGGAGATTCTATGATTTCTGGTGGAAAATCAACAGGGGCAGCAACTCTTGTCCTTGAGCGGACCGATTCTATCGATCTGTCTCCTAGGATTTTGGAGTTAAGGAAGAAAATTCAGAGTCCGGAATATCTTGATAACGCAATTCAGCGAATTGCACAGGTGATAAGTAATCACTTGATTGAAGATCCGGATGAATTGAAATTTCGGGACTAAATTATGGATAGACGTCGCAATAGAAAGCATTCGAATAACTGGAATAATCAGAAAAGATCTGATCAGCCTCGTGAAAATAAGCAGAAAGCTTTTCAGTTTAACAAGGCCTTATATGAAGATCTGGATGCTGAACGCCAGAGAGTTGCGGCAATTCAGGATGTTAAGGCACGTGAAATCATTTGTCCAAAATGCGGACAGCCTATAACTGATATTGCGAGTGCTATTGCAGACAAGTCTACCGGACAGCCTCTTCACTTTGATTGTGTTTTGAATCAGGTAAAAGAATCTGAACCAACCGGTGAAAACGAAAAAGTTGCTTATATTGGTCAGGGACGCTTTGCAGTCCTTCAGTATGAAAATATCAGAGACCAGCGTCATTTTACAATCAAAAAAATAATCGAATGGGAAAGCCGCGAGCAGCAGTCGCAGTGGCGCGATGAATTAAGCGGACTCTATAGCAAAATCAATTAAATGTATATAACCATTCTCTGTAAGGTGGTAGATAATTTTGGTGATATTGGTGTCGCCTGGAGACTTTGTCGCCGCCTTGCAAAAATCCAGTCTAAATATAAAATTTGTCTCGTCGTTGATGATTTAGAAGCCTTTGCAAAAATTGAAAGCTCTGTCATTACGGGCGCAGCGAAGCAATCCATTAATATTGATGACATTGAAATTTTTCCCTGGAATAATAATGAGTTATGCCATGAGGTTTTCAGCCAGAATGACGGAGAGAGACTTGCTTTAATTCTTGAACTCTTTCAGTGCGGCAGACCAGACTGGATGGAGCGCATTTTATTTGAAGAAAAATTGCAGCGTACTGTTCAGATTATCATGATAGATTATCTTACTGCAGAAAAATATGCCGAAGATTTTCACTGCCTGCAGTCTCTTACCCGCAGTGCAAAAGTTCAGAAAGTAAACTTTATGCCGGGCTTTACAGAAAAGACTGGCGGCCTTGTGATTGATGACCAGTGGCAGGAATTACCAGTCTGGCATAAGGATGGTCCTGTCCTGATTTTCACTTATGAGGGTGACTGGCGGAGTCTGCTTGAAGGGTGGTTGAGTACTACTGTTGTTCCGGTGGTTGAGTGCCCGAAGGGCGTATCGAAACCACCGCTTGAGCAGAAGCTTCTGGTAGCCCAGGGGCGCGGTAAAGAAAGTTTTATGACAGCGGTACGTAAGGTGGTTGAGTGCTCACGGAGTGAGTGTATCGAAACCAACTTCGTAGAAGAACTTCCATATCTGAATCAGAGTGAATGGGACAGGATAATGAAGTCTTGTTCAGCCCTTGTAATTCGCGGTGAAGAATCTATGTCGCGTGCCTGCCTTTCCGGCATTCCATTTATCTGGCATGCTTACCCTCAGAGTGATGAATATCAGCTGGTGAAGGTGAAGGCTCTGCTTGAGAGAATGAGACCTCATTTTGATGAAGAAGATTTTGACATCATTTCAAAGGCGTGGTTAGAGATAAATGGTGAGACTTGGATTGCCACGCCTTCGGCTCGCAATGACGGTACAGACTCGTCATTGCGAGGAGTGCAGCGACGAAGCAATCCATATAATCAGTTTTTCTCTTCCATTCCTCGTCTTGTTTCCGGCTTTCGATCCTTTGCAGCTTCCCTAAGAAAAAATGGTGACCTGGCTTACAACTTAATGACATACATTGAAAAACTTGATATAATATAGAAACTATTTTTGTAAATTCTTTTATAGAGGTTTTATATTATGTTAATGACATCACAGTTAAAAGTTGGAACAGCCTTCATGTACGAAGGTAATGCTCTTATCGTTCAGAAGATGCTCGGACAGCGTTCAGGACGTGCCGGAATGGTAACAAGCTTCCGCGTTAAGAACCTTGTAACAAACTCTACAATGGACCTTGGTATTGATGCTGGTGAGAAGTTTGACGAAGTAGATCTTGAATCACACGTAACAAAGCTTTCTTACATCGACGGCGACACATTCGTATTCATGGATCAGGATACATACGAGCAGTTTGAACTCGCTAAGGAAGACCTTGGTGACTATGCAGGATACATCACTCCTGAAGATGACCTTGAAGTAAACCTTACATTCTACGAAGGAAAGCCGGTTGGTATCGATCTTCCAGTTCGTGTTACACGTACAGTAACTTACTGTGAACCAGGTGTTAAGGGTGATACTTCAGGAAAGTCTTTGAAGCCTGCTACACTTGATACAGGAATCGAAGTTCGCGTTCCATTGTTCATCAACACAGACGACAAAATCGTAATCGATACACGCGACGGTTCATTCCTCGAAAGAGCGAAAGCTTAATTTAATGGTGGTTGAGTAGGCGAAGCCGTATCGAAACCACTGTGTAAAAAAAAGACCGCATGGTAGTGAAGTGCACCCCAAAAGTTAGACATAAAGTTTAATTTTGGAGGTGCATTTTTTATGTCCAAATACACAGAAGCTTTTAAGATGTCAGTTATAAAAAAACATCTTGAAGAAGAAATACCTGTAAGGCAATTATCAAGAGATTTAGAAATTAATATCAGTTTGATAAAATTATGGGTAAAGAAATACAACACGAACGGATTCATTAATAAAAAATCAAAAACTACAGTTTTTAGTTCAGAATTCAAGCTAAAAGTATTAAACTATCAACAAGAATATAGTCTATCTGACAGAGAGACAGCAATAAAATTTGGAATAGCTGAACATG
>NZ_ATWV01000018.1 GCF_000421345.1 Treponema bryantii NK4A124 | reverse complement strand
AGTTCGGTCCCTATCTGTTATGGGCGATGGAAGTTTGAGAGGAGCTGCTTTTAGTACGAGAGGACCGAAGTGGACGAACCTCTGGTTTACCAGTTATCCTGCCAAGGGTAAGTGCTGGGTATCTAAGTCCGGAAGGGATAACCGCTGAAAGCATCTAAGCGGGAAGCCCACCTCAAGATTAGACTTCCCTGGAACTTTAAGTTCCCTGAAGACTCCTGGGAGACTACCAGGTTGATAGGATGCAGGTGTAAGCGTCGTGAGGCGTTCAGCCGAGCATTACTAATAAGTCGTGAGACTTGGCCATATCATCGTTTCCGTTCATAAGAAACAAGACATCTTCTTAAATATCCGTCCTGCGTGCCTGCTTCGTGCAGCTTACGCACTTCGTTTTACTTTGTATTAAATGCTAGTGGCCATAGTGGAGAGGTAATACCCGTTCCCATTCCGAACACGGAAGTCAAGCTCTCTTACGCCGATGATACTGGGTCCGTCCCGGGAAAGTAGGTAGCTGCTAGCTTTTTTATTTAACAGCAATAATAATGTTTCGAGAAATCTTCCCGGGACGGACCGAACACTTTTAAGAGTTTATGAGCCATAGGTGAATTGAGACTTCGGGATTGTAACCGCGAGTTTTGATGCGCATAGCGCAGCAAAACTCGGTAGTGAGGGAGCCTGCGACCGAACGGAGAAAGTAGACCCTAAATCGGAGAGCCGTTAAAACGGACGCTCCAGTGGAGCGTTCGTTAGGCTCATCCGACTAATGGGGGTGGGAAGCTATGCTTCCCGCTGCCGAATTATAAGCCGATAATGCGCGCCAAGCATGGAGGGGTGCCGAAGGCAGCCACCGCAGGCGGAGCCGAGGAGGCCGAGCGAACAGCGAGCCCCGGAACGCGACCTTGGAAGATGATGCAGCGCCCATAATACCTATTGTATAAAAAACGTTTTCATTATATTCTATTATATCTATTTTTTGAGGTGTATTATGGCAGAAGAAAAATTTGATTTTACTATAGACAACTTGGGACCTTGTACTATTCCGTCTCCGATTAAGCTTTCTACAGTTCACGGAGATTATACTGCAAACTATGTAAGCGATGATTCTTATGTGCTTGCAAACGTAAATGTTTTTGACGTAAAGAAAGGCGTTGTTCTTGATTCTTCAAATCTTATGGAAAAGGCTGGTCCTCGTGAGAAGATTTATTTTGACCCAACTCACGCTAAGGCTGGTATTTGTACCTGTGGTGGTCTTTGCCCTGGTTTGAATGATGTTATCCGTGCAATTGTACGCTGTCTTAATACCCGCTATGGTGTAAAAACAATTAAGGGTTACCAGTATGGTTTCCGCGGATTCTTTGCTGAAAGCGGATATGAACCAATTGAGCTTGACCGCTATCTTATTGATGAAATCCACAAGATTGGTGGTACTTACCTCGGAACAAGCCGTGGTGGCGGACAGCGCGTTGAAGAAATCGTAGACTGCCTTGAGCGCGATGGAATCAACATGCTCTTTATTCTTGGTGGTGACGGTACTCAGCGCGGTTCTTATGATATTGCCTGCGAAGTTGAAAAGCGCGGTCTTAAATGCGCCGTTGTAGGTGTACCAAAGACTGTAGATAATGACCTTATGTTTATTGACCGCTCCTTTGGTTTTGAGACTGCTGTTCAGCGCGCTAAGGAAACTGTTGCCGCTGTTCACATGGAAGCAGCAAGCCAGATTAATGGTATTGGTCTTGTAAAACTTATGGGCCGCGAAGCTGGTTTTATTGCCGCTGCAGCAGCTCTCTCTAGCCACGAGACAAACTTCTGTCTTATTCCTGAAGTTCCTTTCGAAATGGAAGGTGAGCATGGCTTCCTTGCCTGCCTCGAGCGCCGTCTTGCAAAACGTGGACACGCCGTAATCGTAGTTTCAGAAGGTGCTGGTCAGGATCTTCTTCAGGCTACTGGTGCAACTGACGCTTCTGGAAACAAAAAGCTTTCTGATATTGGTGTATTCCTTAAGAGCGAGATTGAAAAGTACTTCAAGGCTAAGAATATCGAAATCAACCTTAAATATATTGATCCTTCATATCAGGTTCGTGCAAGCGTTACTACTGCAAGTGACTCTATTTACTGTGAGCGCCTTGGTAATAATGCAGTTCATGCTGCTATGGCCGGAAAAACAAAGTGTGTAATTGGTCTTGTTCACGACAAGTTCGTTCACCTTCCAATCAAGGCTGTAACTGCTCATCGTAACGCTGTTGATCCTGAAGGTTCACTCTGGCGTGATACTCTGGATGCTACTGGTCAGCCAATTCTTATGGTAAATGATATGGCTAAGGCTCAGGAAAAAATGGCTGCGGCTGTTGCCGGTGCTAAGAGCAAGCCTAGTGAGCAGAAAAAGTCTAAATAGATAAACAAACAGATATAAAAAAAATACCTGCGGCCCACGCGGTTAAGCTTATGCTGACAATTGGTCAGGCCAATTGCAGCATAACTTAAAGTGTGTTCCACAGGTATTTTTTTTGTGTTTTCCTATTTATTTAGGGTTTTTCTTTTATGGACGGAATAAGATAGTGGGATTATTCTGATACTATGAAAAGTATATTGGAAGAGTTTGGTTATTCGAAATTTGATATCGAAAACCGTGTGATTGAGTGCTGGAATAATATTTTCGATCAGAAAAATCCGAATCATTTTTATTTTGAAGCAGAAGATAATACCGGCTATATGGAAGACACCGGTAATGATGATGCACGTACTGAGGGCATGTCCTATGGTATGATGATGGCCCTTCAGATGAACCGAAAGGATATTTTTGACCGCATCTGGAAGTGGTCTAAGAAAAATATGTTTATGGAAAGCGGTCCTAACGCGGGATATTTCTGCTGGTCTAACAAGCCTGATGGAAGTAAGAATGCTGATGGTCCTGCTCCTGATGGTGAGGAATACTTTGCAATGGCTCTCTTCTTTGCTGCCCGACGCTGGGGTAATGGAGAGGGAATCTTCAATTATACTGAGCAGGGACGAGAGATTCTTAGAGTTGCAATTCATAGTGAAAATAAGATGTGGTTTGAAGAAAATCACCATATTCGTTTTGTACCTAACTGTCCTTTCACTGATCCTTCTTATCATCTGCCGCATTTTTATGAGCTCTTTGCTGAATATGCAGACCCATGTGACAAGGAATACTGGAAGGCTGCTGCTAAGGCCAGCCGTAAGTATCTCGTAAAGGCATGTCATCCGGAAACTGGTCTTGCATCTGAATATGCAAATGATGATGGAACTCCTCTTCCTCCTAAATATCATGGAACTTTCTTTAGTGATTCTTATCGTGTTGCTGCCAACATTGGTCTTGATGCCCTCTGGTTTGGCGGAAATGCCAGCCTGTCGAAAATAGCTACAAATATCATAAACTTTTTTGATGGTAAGGAAGCTGATGATCTTAAGGATTATATGATTGACGGTACGGAATTGAAGAAAAATGCAAGGCACCCAATCGGGCTCATAGCTACTGTGGCCGAGGCTGCGGCGGCGGTTAAGCTTGATGACAGAGAGGCTCGTGCCGCTGCAGAACGTGCTGTAAAGCGCTTCTGGGATACTCCGATGCGCACCGGCCGCCGCCGCTACTACGACAATTGTCTCTACTTTTTCGCAGTTTTAGCTTTAAGTGGTCATTATGTCGTATACTAGTGTGTAACTGTGTGCTATAATATAAATGGTTTTTGATATTTACGGTGGTTGAGTGCGCACGAAGTGCGTGTATCGAAACCACCGTTTTGTTTATTGAGGTAAATATGTTCAAAATTGATGGAAAGAATGCTTTTGTTTGTGATGAAAATGAGTTTTCTGGTGTAAAGAAAATTGCTGATAAGGTATGTCTTGATGTGGAGAGGGTGACTGGAAAGAAACCGAAGGTGCTTTCGATACAGCCTTCGGCTTATTCAAGCACCGAGGCAGAGTCAGTTCTTTTTGCAACTCTGGGGCAGGCGCCTCTCGCAGAAAAACTGGCTTCAGATAATGGACTTTCTGCTGAACTTTCAAAAATCACCAACAAGCGCGAATGCTACATCTTCGCTGTCCGCTCAGACAAAATCATCATTATTGGAAGCGACAAGCGCGGTACAATATACGGACTTTTCCATCTTTCCGAACTTATGGGAGTTTCTCCTCTTGTTGACTGGTGCGGAGTTTTACCGGCCCGCCGCGAGGTAGTTGAACTTGAAGAAGGTGTAACTGTAAGTAAAGAGCCTTCTGTTCGTTTCCGCGGATTTTTCATAAACGATGAATGGCCTGCTTACGGCAACTTTACTACCCACAATTTTGGCGGCTTTAATGCTAAAATGTACGAGCACGTTTTTGAGCTCCTTCTCCGCCTCAAGGGAAACTATCTCTGGCCTGCAATGTGGTCTGCACAGTTCAGCCTGGACGGCCCTGGCCTTGCAAATGCAGAGCTTGCTGACGAGCTTGGCGTAGTTATGGGAGCCAGCCACCACGAACCATGCTGCCGTAACGGAGAGGAATACCGCTATGTCCGCGGCCCTGGTTCTGTTTACGGTGATGCCTGGAACTTCTGGAAAAACCGTGAGGGTATTACAAAGTTCTGGGAAGACGGCTTAAAACGTAACGGCAAGTTTGAAAATGTAATTACTGTTGGTATGCGAGGTGAGGCTGATACTGCAATTATGCAGAACGCTACACTTGCAGACAACATTAATTTGTTGAGAGATGTTCTTAAAACTCAGAACCGCCTTATCCGCGAAAATGTAAATGAGGACCTGGACAAGGTTCCACGCATGCTGGCCCTTTATAAAGAGGTTGAGCCATATTTCTACGGCGACAAGCACACTAAGGGCTTGATGGGCGACCCTGAACTTGACGGTGTAACCCTCATGCTCTGTGACGATAACCACGGAAACCTTCGTACAGTGCCTACAGAAGCTATGAGAAATCACAAGGGCGGCTATGGTATGTATTATCATTTTGATTACCATGGATGGCCTTACAGCTACGAGTGGCTTAATACAAACTATCTGCCTAAGGCCCGCGAGCAGATGTCTGCCGCCTACGAGTTTGGAATCCGCGACCTCTGGATTGTAAATGTAGGTGATATTCTTACAAATGAGTTCCCTCTTTCTTACTTCCTCAATCTTGCTTACGATTACGAAAAATATAATTCTGATACTAAGGCTTATAGCGACGCCTGGTTTGCTGACCAGTTCCCATACTTTACGGCAGAGCAGCTTCAGGAGATTTCTGACATTGTTTACGAATCAAATAAAATTACCAGCATGTGCCGTACAGAAGCCCTTAAGCCGACAACCTTCCATCCGGTAAATTTTGGTGAAGCTGATTATATTATAAACCGTGCTAAGCATCTTATTGAGCGAACTGTGGAATTACGTAAGTCAGTTCCGGCAGAACAGGATGCAGGCTTCTTCAGCCAGGTTTATCTGCCGGTGGTTGGAACAATGAATGTAGAGCTTATGCAGCTTTACAGCGGAAAGAATCAGTGGTTCGCACAACACAATGCTTTGGTTGCAAATGTATATGCAGAAAAGGTTCACCAGTGCTGTCTTTTTGATAAAGAACTTGTTGATGAATGTGATAAGGTTGGAAATGGACGCTTCTTTGGCATGGCCTGGTCTGAGCATTTTGGATTCAGAAACTGGTGTGAAGCCTACAATCAGTATCCGGTTTATCAATATGTTGAACCTACAAGAAAAAATCGGGTTGTTGTATGGGTAGATGGAACAGATTTTGTTACAACAGGCCAGGACTGGACTGTACGCGATTTGTATCTTGATGCTTTCAAAAATCCTGATGTAGAGGAAGCCTGTGTAAAAATGGCCGTAAGCAGCGAAAAGGGCTGTACTCTTACTTCAAGTGTAGAAGCAGAATGGCTTTGTTTTGCTTTAATAAAGGACCTGGAAGGATTGACGGCAGATGGAACTTCTGGACTTGATACAATCCGTCTTAAGATTGACCGCGAAAAGTTTGCTAAAGCCAGCGACAAAACTGCAATTTTGAAAATTGAAGGTGATGATGGTCATGGAGCAAAAATCCTTGTAAAGGTTCATATTGATGCATCAATTCCAGATACAAACTTCCCGGCCGGAACTTTTGTTCAGACTACAAACTATGTAAGTATTGAAGCTCCGCATTTTGTTCGTTCAAGCGGTTTTGACCTCCTGCCTGGCTACGGAAAGACTCTGGGTGCTGTAAAGGCTGCGGCTACTACAAGAAGTTTTGCTCCAGCTGATGAGAATGCTCCTTTTGTAGAATATGCTTTTGCTTTATCTGAGGATTTTGTTGAAAAGACCGGCGGTGTAATGGCTTTTGACTTCTATATTAATCCTTCAAATCCGGCTTATAAGGATAACAAGCTTCAGTTTGTTGCAGAAGTAAACGGAGAAAAGATTTTGAAGGATGCAGTTGATCCTGAAAAGTTTGCAGTTGGTGATAATCAGTTCCCATGGGGCGAAGATATTCCGAATAATATCCGTATTGCAACTGTTTATGCAGACTGTCATGCTGGCTTGAACTCTGTAAAACTGAGACCGGTAACTCCAAATATTGTGCTTGAAAAAATCGTTATTCATGAGGCCAATAAGCCTATGCCGAAATCTTATCTCGGTGCTCCGGAAACTTTTTTCTTGTAACCCCGCTGTAAATTCATTATTTTATAGATATGAGCAACTATTACGATATACTTGGCGTGCCAAAAACTGCTACTGCAGATGAAATTAAAAAGGCCTATAGAACGCTTGCTTTCAAGTATCACCCTGATAGAAATCAGGGCAATCCCGAGGCTGAAGAGAAGTTTAAACAGATAAGTGCCGCTTATGATGTGCTTGGTGATGAAGCTAAGCGCAGACAGTATGATATGGGCAGTTATTCAAGCTCTTACTCTACAGCCGGCAGTCAGACTCAGCAGCAGTACCAGAGACAGTATCAGTATACTTATTCAAATCCTTTTGGTGAAGAAAATTTCTGGGAATGGTTTAATGGTCCTCAGTTCCGTTCAAGAAATCAGCAGACTCAGAATTCATACAATAATTATTCGCAGTATCATTATAATCAGGAAGAAGAACCACAGACCCGCGGTTCCTATTTTTCAACCTTAGTCCTCAAGGCTCTGCAGACCATGGTGGGTATGATGTTTTTCAGATTCTCCTGGTTTATTATTCCCTTCGGTCCGATTATCTGTATCGGAGTAATTGTGAATGGTGTAAGTGGAGTTGTTAGAGCGCTGAAGGGATTATTTAAAAGGGCATAAAGTAGGGTGGTTTCGATACGGCCTTTGGCCTACTCAACCACCGTTGATATCATAAGACTGGTGGTTGAGTGGTTGCGAAGCAACTGTATCGAAACCACGTCGTATAAAAATTTGATTATATTATTCCAATATAATACTTCTTCTTACCACGGCGGAAGATAATTATTTTACCTTCAAGCGCCATGTCCTTAGTAATAACCTTTGTCTCATCGTTTACAGTTTCACCGTTGATTGAGATTGCGTTATTTTTGATGAACTCACGTGCTTCACGCTTAGAACTAGCCATACCGTTGTTTACGAGTACATCAACGAGAGGAAGCTCTTCCTTAAACTGGAAGTTAGGAACTCCCTTAAGTCCCATGAGAATATCATTTACAGAAAGGCCTTTGAATTCGCCTTTAAAGAGCTTTTCAGAAACCATAACGGCATTATCAGCTTCTTCTTTTCCGTGGAGGTCTTTAACAACTTCCCAGGCAAGAGTTTTCTGTGCAATACGTGTTTCAGGAGCAGCCTGCTGCTGAGCGTAAACATCTTCAATCTGCTCTTTTGTAAGGAAGGTGAATACCTTGAGGTAGTCAAGAACCAGAGAATCATCTGCATTGATAAGGTACTGGTAGATTGCGTATGGAGATGTCTTGTCTTTGTCCAGCCAGAGAGCATTTCCTTCGGACTTACCAAACTTCTTACCTGTTGCATCAAGAATAAGAGGCATTGTAAAAGCATAAGCCTGTCCGTCTAGCATTTTGCGGATAAGGTCTACACCGGTTGTGATGTTACCCCACTGGTCTGAACCTGCAACCTGCATGATACATTTCTTTTCCTGGAAGAGGTGAACAAAGTCAAAGCCCTGAAGGAGCATGTATGAGAACTCTGCAAAAGTAATACCAGTTTCAAGACGGCGGCGGATAATATCCTTGTCCAGCATGTAGTTAAGGCTGATGTATTTACCAATGTCGCGCAGGGTGTCGAGGAAGGAACGGTCTTTCCACCAGTCGTAGTTGTCTACGAGTTCTGCACTTGGAACAAGGCGCTTAATCTGATTTCGGATTCCGCCAATGTTCTTGTTTACAGCTTCTTCTGAAATAATTTCGCGTTCTGCAGTTGGGCGTGGGTCTCCAATGCGTCCTGTTGCACCACCACACAAAAGAACCGGATGATGGCCTGCATTTGCAAGGCGTTTTGCCATACAAAGAGAAGAGTAGTGGCCCAGGTGAAGAGAATCTGCTGTAGGGTCTGTTCCCCAGTAAAAAGCGAATGGTGCTCCGTCCAGAACCTTCTGTAAATCAGCTTCTTCGCCGGCAACGTCTTTAATGAGTCCGCGCCATTTCAAATCTTCAAAGAGTGTCATGTTGTTTTTCTCCTATATCAATTTTATATTTTCAACCTGCAATAAAAAAGGCTTTCCTGTTACGGAAAGCCTTGTAATTACCATTTAGTAACACAGCGCAAACTACTTGCGTTTTCCGTAAGAACAGAGAGAATCTAAGCTATAATAAAGGTAAGCCAACGTAGAGGAATTGATTTTCTGTGCCCAACGGACTGTGTGTTTCATAATGCTTTTTCCTAAAAAATTAGCGCTCGCGGAATACGATGCGTCCCTTGTTCAAATCATAAGGTGAAAGTTCAACTTTAACGCTGTCACCAGGAACGATTCTGATGTAGTGTTTTCTCATTTTTCCGGAAAGGTGAGCGAGAATAATGTGTCCGCCTTCGAGTTCTACGCGGAAGGTTGTGTTAGGAAGGGCTTCTTTTACAATACCCTGTACTTCAATAGCTTCTTCTTTTGCCATAGTTATCCTTAAAAATCAAAAAATAAATTTTCGAAAAATTGCAAAAAAGAATTTGTCTTTTTGCTAATTTACATTTATATTAGTTATTATATACAAAACACCACGATTTGACAACACAAGTAAAAAATCGTTTTGGGAGGATTATAAAATTGAATAAAGAATTTCTTAAAAAAATGAAAGAATATCTGCTTGAGCAGAGAAAAACCCTCTTAGCCTCTCTGGCAGATCAGAGCGAAGATATGCGTGGCCTTATTAAAACAGTTGAATCAGGAGATGAAGCTGATGTGGCTGCAGATGTAATAGATAGAACCCTCTTAACAGCACTTGGAACTCAGGATGCAAACAGACTTCAGCAGATAGACAGCGCACTGGACCGAATTAATCAGGGAACTTATGGCCGCTGTGTAAAATGTGGAAAAGAAATTCCTCAGGAACGACTTGAGGTTCTTCCTTATGCACTTATGTGCATTACCTGTGCAAGTGCCCAGGAGAGAAAGAACCGCTAATGTCGTCACCCTGAACTTGTTTCAGGGTCTATCAAAAAGATGCTGAAATGTCATTCTGAACTTGTTTCAGAATCAGCATGACTTTTGTTTTTACAATTGTACGATAATATTTCCAGGATATACCAGTTCGGTGTATCCTGTTTTTTTTGCCTGAGCTGCGGCGCGGTCAAAGGCACCGTCGAGCATAGCGGTGGTGTGGGCATCAGAATTAATGCAGACAGGAACACCAAGCTCATAAAGAAGTTCCAGAAAATACTGAGAAGGATAGGTATCATCCATAATACCACGGCCAATTGCTCCGGTATTGATTTCTGCAATTACACCAGACTTTGCAATTTCCAGGGCAGTTGCTTTAATTTCATCCTTGTACCAGCTTTCTTCAGGATTAAAAAAGTTCAAAGGACCGTTTCTAAGCTTTATTAAATCACAGTGAGCGATAATATCAAAATTACCCTTTTTAAGCATTTGACGTTCTGCAGCAAAATAATCACATACTGCAGCTCGTCCGTCAATTTCTCCATTTGCTTTTGAATATAGACGGATAAGATTTTCTTTTACAATTTCGGGTTTATGGTCTACCGTGTAAAAGCCCTTGTCGGTGTTGATAAAATGAACAGCTCCAATCAGATAGTCTGGGGAGAATTCTTCGTAATTTTCTTTGGAAGGAATTGCAGTGCCGTAATCAGCCGAATCAAAATAATCAGCCTCAAATCCAAGGTAAATGTTGATTTTATCAGCGTATTTTTCCTTAAGACGATGGATTTCTTCTGCATAGGCCTTTATATTGTCAGAAGCAATATGCCAGAGATGGTCAAAAGGCTTGTAGAATTCCGGATTCAGAGGATGCAGGCAGTGGCTTGAGAAGCCCAAAACATCGAAGCCTTTTTCGATGGCAGATAAAACCATTTCTTCTGCAGTGTTTTTACCATCGCAGAATTGACTATGAGTATGAAAATTACATTTTCTGGCAGACATTTTTATTCCTTAACCTTAAGAATGGAAAGACATTTCTGAATGAGAACATTTGGTTTCTGCGGTTTTACAAGGAAACTTGCGGCACCGGCACTTAAAACCTTTACGATAACATCTTTTTGCAGACTCTGGGTGTAAACCACAACAGGTGGAGTATGAGGCATGCTGTGCATTCTCTGAAGCAGTGAAAGACCTGTCTGATCACTGAGAAGAACGTCTAGAATTATAAGGTCGAATTTACCGTCTTCATAGGCATTAAGGAATTCCTGTCCCTTTGTAAATGTGTGACAGGTTGCACCGGCCTGTTCAAAATAATTCTTTGTGAGCTCCATACTCTGTTCATCGCTGTCAATAATGGCAATTGTAAGTACGGTTCCTGTTTTCTTTGGAACTTCAGAATCTTCAAGACCATCAGAAGAAAAGCGGGTTGCAATCGAAGCTGTATCTTCTGCCTCATAGGATGGTGTAAGGAAGCGGTTTGTAATAAGGTCTGAGATGTCGGAAGTAACTGATGTGTCTACAAGGTCGTTGAGAACCCGGGATAGATTTGAAGACATTTCAATTCCCGAGTAGTTTGAATGACCGTTAATCATTTCACGTACAAAATTACTCAATGAAAGAATTTTAACGTTTTTAGCGTGAATTTTAGGACAGGCAAGAACATTGTCTATAAGGAATTCCAGGTTGTAGCCGTCTACAAAGGTAAGTTCCAGGTTTGTGAGCATGATTACAACCTTAGGGTTGTCGAGTTTTTCACGCTCAATCATTTCTGAAAGCTTAAACTGAAGCAGGGCAATTTTTTCACGGTTTAGACCAAGAGCAAGCTCAATAAAGATGATATTGTTGTTGCGGTGAAGGTCGAGGATGCAGGGAGTTGTATCCATTGAAAGAGGCACACGAACAACGAGTCCGATAGATTTAAAGAACATATCGAACTGAATAGGCTTTTCAAAGTATTTGATTACGCCGTATTTTGCATAGGCTGCAATATTGGAACGGTCCTGCTTTGGTCCGGTAATGATTACAGGTATATCAGCACAGTTAGTATCAGTGCGCTTTTTTTCCAGGAATTCCATTTCCATTGTATTATCTTCTTCCATATCAAGAATGATAAGATTTGGAAGAGATGTGATAACCTTGGTGTAAATATCACGGTTTTCCTGAGTTGTAATGACCTCAATCTGATCTTCAGACAATTTCTGCTTAAGAAAGTCTCGAAATAGCGGATGACTATCTGCAATCAATACCTTTTTCATTCCTATATAATAACATAGTTTTGTGTAATAGAAAAGAACGATTTTTCTTGCCGATTGGCTGATTTTTTTATATCTTTTAAATAAGATTCTGAGATGGATCCTGAAACAAGTTCAGGATGACATTGAGGGATGACATTGTAATTTATTTTTTCGAGGTATAAAAAATGGCAAAACAGTTATTGTTTAGTGAAGATGCTAGAAAAAAGCTTTTGAGCGGCGTTGAGCAGATTTCAAAGGCTGTAAAAACAACACTTGGTCCTTGTGGACGTATGGTTATGATGGATAAGAAATACGGTTCACCAGTAATTACAAAGGACGGTGTTTCTGTTGCTAAGGAAATTGAACTCCAGGATCCTTATGAGAACATGGGAGCTCAGTTTGTACGCGAAGTAGCAAGCAAAACTAACGATGATGCCGGTGATGGTACAACTACTGCAACTGTACTTTCTTACGCACTTGTTCGCGAAGGAATTAAATCTGTAGCCGCTGGTATGAGACCAATCGAAATTAAACGCGGTATGGATAAGGCTGTTAAGCTTGCCGTTGAAGAAATCAAAAAGAATGCAAAGCCTGTAAAGGGCGCTGATGATATTACAAACATCGCTACAATTTCTGCAAACAACGACCCAGAAATTGGTAAGATGCTTGCTGATGCTATCGAAAAGGTAGGAAAAGACGGTGTTATCACTGTAGAAGAATCAAAGAACATGGAAATGACTGTTGATACAGTTGAAGGTATGCAGTTTGACCGCGGCTATATTTCTTCTTACTTTGTAACAGACCGCGAGCGCATGGAAGCTGATTTTGATGACGCTTACGTTTTGATTTATGACAAGAAGATTTCTGCAATGAAGGATCTTCTCCCAATTCTTGAGAAGGTAGCAAACGCTGGTAAGGCTCTGGTAATCATCTGTGAAGATGTTGAAGGTGAAGCTCTTACAACTCTCGTTTTGAATACAATCCGTGGAACAATCAAGGTTTGTGCTGTTAAGGCTCCAGGCTTTGGTGACAGACGTAAGGATATGCTCCAGGATATCGCTATTTTGACTGGAGCTACTGTAGTTTCTGAAGAAGTTGGACTTAAACTTGAAACTTGCGGAACAGAAGTTCTTGGTAAGGCTAAGTCTATTAAGATTGACAAGGACAACACAACAATCGTTGGTGGTGCCGGAGCTTCTAAGGCTATCAAAGACCGTGTTGCAGAAATCAAGAATGCTATTGAAAAGTCTACATCAAGCTACGACAAGGAACAGCTGCAGAAGAGACTTGCTAAGCTCGCTGGTGGTGTTGCTGTAATCAACGTTGGTGCTAACACAGAAACAGAAATGAAGGAAATGAAGTTCCGCGTAGAAGATACAATTGCTGCTACACGTGCCGCTCTTGAAGAAGGTATCGTTTCTGGTGGTGGACTTGCCCTCATCGAAGCTTCAAAGGCTTTGAACGAAATCCCTGCTGACCTTACAGAAGATGAAAAGGTTGGATTTAAGATTGTACGCCGCGCTCTCGAAGAGCCAATGCGCCAGATTGCAGAAAATGCAGGTCTTGACGGAAGCGTAATTGCTGAACGCGCTAAATCAGAAAAGAAGGGAATTGGTTACAATGCCCGCACTGGTGAATGGGTAAATATGCTTGAGGCCGGAATTATCGACCCAGCTAAGGTAACATGTTCTGCTTTGAAGAACGCTGCATCTGTTGCAGGAACTCTCCTCACAACAGAATGTGCAATTACAGACATCCCAGAACCAAAGGCACCAGCTGCACCTGCAGCTGATCCATCAATGATGTATTAACGGCAAATCTTAATACCTAAAGATATCAGCATACCTTGTACATCGTGGTCAACAATAAGGCCGCCTACAGGTATGCTGATGTTTATTACAGGCCCTGCACGCAGCTGCGGGGTCAAATCATATAACCAGCTTCCACCGGCAGTTAAATAAAACCAGCGTGGTTGTTTCCAGAAATAATCATTAATCAAACTTACATCTTCTCCGGCAGAGCCAGACCAGCCCGAATCAGAATCTTTTACTCCATGGGCGCGGATTCCAAAGCGCATGAAAATTCCCAGACCTGCAGTAATCTGAAAACGGCTTTTTTCCAGAAATATAGAATAAACAGCAGGAATATTAAGAAGAAATGAAAGTGTAGTGCTTGTACGGTTTTCAATTTCTGCAGGCAGAGCTCTGTCTTCGTAATAGAGGTGCTGCATCATAAAGAAACTGATGGTCGGTTGAACCGAAAGAACTGTAGAATTCGGCCAGATAAATCCGACAGAAATAGGATAAACAATTGGTGAAGGAGCGCTTACAAGAACGCTTTCAGTATTAATGTAAACTCCAGGTTCAAACTGCAGGATAAAGTCTGCAGTGTAATGAGCCTTTGATGTTTCTTCATCAGAACTTTCAGTAAGGAACTCTTCAGATTCAGCAGCTTCAATATCTTCTCCCTGACAAAAAAGCGGCATGAGGAAAAAAAATGTTGCAAAAATCAGAAATAGTTTTTTCACCGGCAGCCCCTATATCATTCTGCTGTAAAGAGTACGTTCAAGATTAACCTGAAGAAATCCTGCACGACCAGTTTTATAGAATGAAGATTCTTCCCAGGCGGCATAAAGAGTTGTGCCGGAAATTACAAAATCAGAATATACAAAACCTACAGGCAGCTTTGGCAGCCTTATAGCAACAGGCTTACCGCTTCGTAAAATATGTTTACCCGGAAGAGCTCCTTCAAGGAAGAGGGTTCCGTCTTCAAAAAGAGCTGCAGACCAGCTTGCAGAAAGAATGGCCTTTGCGTTTAATTCTTTTTCTGTGCTGCCGGAAATGTTGTTTTCAAAAATACGGGGAGAAGAACCGCCTGCATTTTTTACTTCGATAATAAAAGGAAGCTTTGTATCAAAACCTGCAAGAAGCTTTTTAATTCTGTCAGGCGAGTCGGAATAGTTATAGTGAACGCGGCAGTTTCTGAAAAAATCTGCATCGCATTCTGTAATTTCAAGTTTATTGTCTGCAGTAGAAGGTGAAAGCGAAAGAAGAGGATTAAGAGGCTTAAAGCGGACATAGGAGAATTCGTTTCTGGTATCAGAAATTGTCTTGATGCTGCAGCACCATTCAAGGCCGTTCCAGTAAAAATCAGTTATTTCTGAATTACTTTTGTCTGTAATATTATTGCAGTTAATTACAGGGTAAGAGATTTTTGCAGTTGAATCAAATTGAAGAAGAAAAAGATGAGCAGATTTGTCGGCCTTATAATCTGGAGCCAGAATTGTATCATTAAAAAAGGCACTCTTATAAACAGAGAAAACCGGAACATTATTAAGAAATACAAGGTTTCCGGCAGTTCTGTCTGTAAAAAGGCTGGTGTCAGGTGAAAGAGAAATTACATCATCATTAAAAGAAAGAATGCCCAGCCGGTTTACAACAGCAAAGGCCTTTGAGTCTGAATTTTGAGTACAGGCCTCATTATTTGCAGATGAAATACGAATGCTTTCTGTCCAAGGTTTTTCAGCCTGAACAGGAGTGTTCTGTGGACGGTCAACAAGATGATAATTAGTATTTGAAAAATAATACCAGGCATGATTTGCTTTTGTAATTTCAACGGCAATGGCATTTTGAACAGGTATCTGTTCCTGCTTTTTTTTACAGCTGCAAAATAGGACTAAAGTAAAAGAGAGAAAAAGTATTAGGGCCTGTTTAAAAATTTTCATATATCTTCAATGTATATCGGAAGAAAAATAAACTCAAGTGATATATTTTTTGAAGATTTCCAGGTAATGAATATGCCGTATTTTTTCCCGTCTCCAATTAAAAGAGGTGTATTTTTTAATACCGTAAACTGATTCTTTTGTGCGAAAAATTGATTTTCAGGAATAAAGGTGGAAAAAAAGAGTCCAGAAGGCAGAGTTGCTGCATCCATTGGATTTGCGCCGGAAAGAGATAGCATTCCCGCCTTAAAAGAAAGGGCAGAAATTCCTTCAAGAATTTTTGATTTAGAAAGCAGCCAGGGATTATAAAAATATTTTTCGCTTTCAGAGATTTTTTTATCAATAGATTCCTGGGCTTTTCTCCAGTTAAAGCAGCTTACGAGGTATTCTATATCTGCGGGGGAGAGTGATTCGGAAAGCCCTTCATTAAAAAAGGTTTTCATGCCATCTGCAAGAAAGCCCTGCTCCCAGCTGATTTTATTTTCTGTTTGATTGCGGCTGAATGAAAAGGGGTAAAGAAAACCGGCCGGCTTAAAAAAAGCGCATTCACTTCCATCTGAAAGAAGGGTTATTGGCTGGGCTAAAAGGCAGAAAGGCCGGTTCTTTTTTACGGAGAGGGTAAGAGTCTGGCTTGTGGTGTAAAAAGATTGCTCTTCTTCCCCACCGCGGATGCAGATTTGCCAGCGGGAAAGCCTGGGGTAGCTGGATGAGAAGGAATCTTCCGGCGGCCAGCAGGGCAGAGTCAGGCAGATACTTTCTTCTGCCGGACTGTTGTTTGCCATGGCACAAGCGGTCAGCAGGGGAAGCAGCGCGAAAAAGCATAGGGTAAGTAATTTAACAATAAATCTCATACTATATAAATAGTATGAGATTTATCATTTAAGGAAGTTTTCTGGATTTTTTTTGAAAAATTATTCGAATTTTGCGATTTCTGTCTGACAAAGCTGATCACAAAGCTCGTTGTATTCAACTCCGGCGTGGCCCTTTACCCAGTTCCAGGTTACATTGAGGCCGGCATTAAGGCTGTCTAATTGTACCCAGAGATCCTGGTTTTTTACCGGTTTTTTGTCGGCAGTTTTCCAGCCCTTGGCCTTCCAGCTTTTTATCCAGGTGGTAATTCCGTTTTTAACGTACTGGCTGTCGATGTTTACGGTTACGTGGCTGCCTGCAAAATCCGGGGTGTTATGTACAACTGTAAGTGCTGTAATGGCTGCCATGAGCTCCATGCGGTTATTTGTGGTCATTTTCTCGCCGCCCGAAAGCTGCTTTGCAACTCCGTCTGCAATTACAACAATAGCCCAGCCACCGGGACCAGGATTTCCGTGGCAGCCGCCATCTGTGTATATAGTAATTTCTTTCATTAAAATTCCTTTTTTACTTCTGATAAAAACTTAATCCAGGCTTGTGAAAGCAGTTTATAGCCTTCTTCGTTTGGATGGATACCATCGTAGCACATAAACTCTTTGTGGCCTTCGAAAATAGTCCATGGGTCTAAGAACTGAACCTTGTTTTTCTGAACAAAGTCTGCCTGGGCATTTTTGTAGATAAGCTGATTTTTCCCCAGGGTCTCTGCTGTGCCACCAAGGAAGTTTAGAATAGCAACTTGGTCCTGGCCTTTTATGATTGTTTTAAACCAGTCATCGCAGACATAAGGAATAAGGCCCATCATAAGAGGGGTTACCTTATTGTCGCGGCAGAGCTTTACCATGGCAGACAGGTTTTCGAGGTATTCTGCAAGAGGTACTTTCTGTACCAGAGTGCCCCAGTCGTAGTCGCAGTCGTTTGAGCCAAACTCAATAATACAAAAATCAGCTTCTCCGCCTTTTTCAAAAAACTTCTGAAGTTTTACAAGGCCCTTGCTGGTGATGTTGCCGTAAATTGAGCGGTTATCCAGTTCAAAACCAAGTTCTTTTTGTGCCAGTGAAAGCGAATCGTTTTCTGTAACATCAAAGAGCTTGTCTGAATTTGGAATTGTGATAACGCCTTTGAGAATTGAATCGCCGAATACAACTAATTTCACGTGGACCTCCTGAAGGTGGTTTCGATACACGCCGCTTTGCGGCGTACTCAACCACCGTGAAGTGTTAAACGATAACGCCCTTTGTGCTTGGAACGGTGCCGCCGCGGCGGGCATCTATTTCTGTTGCGGCGCGGATGGCGCGGCTTACGGCCTTAAAGCAGGCCTCGATTTTGTGGTGGTCGCTGCGGCCGCGGATTACGTCTATGTGTAAGTTGCAAAGTGCTGCGTTAGCAAAGCCCTGCCAGAAGTCTTCAAAGCAGTCTGTCTGGAAAGTACCCTGCTTGCCGTCCTGTACGCTTACAAGAGGCATTCCCGAAAGCTGTGAGTTGCAAACGAGGAATGGACGGCCGCCGAAGTCTACGGCTGCCTGGGCCAGTGTCTCGTCCATAGGGTAAATGAAGAAACCGCTGCGGTAGATGCCGGCGCAATCTCCCAGAGCCTTCTTAAAGCATTCTCCGAGTACGATTCCTGTATCTTCAATTGTGTGGTGCTGGTCTACGTTGAGGTCGCCTTTGATTGTACCGCTGAGGTCAAAAAGCCCGTGCTTGCAGAAGCTGCGGAGCATGTGGTCGAAAAAGCCGATCGGGTTTTCAACATCATACTTACCTGTACCATCGAGGTTGAGTGTGAGTTCGATTTGTGTTTCGCCGGTTACGCGTTTTACAGTTGCAGTTCTCATTAAAGTCCTCCGTTATGGGGCGTTGCGGGGTGTCCCCGCAGAGGGGGTAGCGAGCAACGCAGTGCGAGCGAGGGGGTATTCGCCCACAGCATGAATATGCTGTGGTTCAAGCGGACTTCCCCCTACAGCATTACCTTTCTAAGTTCATATTCCACGATATCTGTAGCACCCAGACTCTGCAGTTTTGGAAGCAGGGTAGGTACTTCAGATTTTTTTACGGCAATTTTGATTGCATAGCCGTTTCCGCCGAAAAGTGGAGAAACAGTAGGGCTCTTCATGCTTGGAATACCCTTAATAAGAGTTTCGAACTTGTCTTCTGCGCAGTTCATTTCAAGCATTACACGGCTGCGGGCATTCAAAACTGTTTCAAAGAGCATTTTGAGCTCCATGATTTTCTGCTTTTTAGCAGGATCTGCCATAGCGGCCTTGCTTGCATACATTCTTGTAGAAGATTCCATAAGAGTGTCTACAATCTTGAGGCGGTTTGCCTTGAGTGAAGAGCCTGTAGAAGTGTTATCAATCAAAATCTGTGCGATAGAATCTTCGTTGTCCTGTACGAAACCTTCTGAAGTTCCCCAGGTACGGAAGATTGTTCCGTCTATTTTCTTTTCTTCAACCCACTTTTTACTTAGTGCCTGATATTCTGTTGCAATTGTAACCGGTGATTTTAAGAGTTTATCAAAATCACGTGCTTCCGGAATTGCGGCTACAATGCGTACCGGGTCAAAGCCCAGGTCCATAATTTCTACAACATCGTCCTGGCAGCCGTTTTCGTAAATCCAGTCTTTGCCGGAAAAACCCATGTCAGCCTTGTTGTTTGCAAGAAGAAGACTTACAATCTGTGGCTTTACAACCTGGAATGCAAGATCTTCCTGATTTGTTGTAGGAAAGTAAGTGCGGTCTGGAAGATGGATTGAAATACCTACGTCGCTCAAAAGTTCATAAACTGACTCGTAGATTCTGCCCTTTGCAAGTAAGATTTTAAGTTTGTCCATTTCCATACTCCTTTTCATGACTATTTTGGTTTACAGTATATAGAAGTATCTGCAATAATTCAATGACAGTGTAAATATTTATTAATTGTTAATAATTTGCGAAAACGTTTTACTCATGCTATAATTAAATAATATTTAAAAAAAGTAATAGACAGGTTTTCCAGCTTGAAAAAAAGAGGCCTGGACGTTCATACACAGGAGATAGAAATGCCTATTACTGAAGAAGATTCTTTCTTTATTGAAAATATTGTTAATATCAACAAGAGAATCTATGTCATTCTTTTTTGGGCACTCATAGTTCCAGTTTCATTTGTTGCCCTTACCTATGTGGGGGTCTGGTATGTACCAACCCTTTATGCAGTAATGGTCTTTTTATATACCCTTGTGATGGCTTCTATTTGCTGTATACTGAATAAAACGGGAAAAAAGACTCTTCAGCATGTTACTATGTATCTTGGCCTTATTGCTATTTCGGGCTTTGTTTTTTTGCTGGGCTTTAAGGGTGTTATTGTTCTTACTATTTCCTGGGCATTTGCTCCATTCATCAGTTGTCTTTATTATAACCGCCGTCTCACAAGAATAACCACAATTATCAATTTTATTCTTACAGTATTTGCCTACTGGCTGAAATCTGCAACCGTTACTCTGGTTTTAAGTGGCGTAAAAACTCCTATGCGCTGGTTTGTAGAAAATGTTCCGGGTGTAATTATTGAGTTTATTTTTGTATTTTTGGTTACGGACTTTCTTTCCAGAAGAACTTACGAAACCTTCCGCCGTCTTATGTCTATCAATGCAGATAAGGATGGTGCTTACAAGCGACTGAACGAAAAAACGCTGGAGCAGTTCAATACAAATAAAGAGCTTCAGGAAAAGAATGAATATATTGAAAAACTGAACAAGGAACTTAATTCCCGCAACGAAAGCCTTAGTGAAAATCAGCATAAGATTGTTGAATTTGTTGTAAAAAGCTTTGGTTCTTTTGATATATTTGGTGTTACTCATAATTATCATGTTGGAAAATATGTACAGGAAATCTGTAAAAAACTGGCTAACAGCGGTTATTATGAAGAAGAACTGACAGAGGAAAAAATAGAGTGCTATATGCTGGCGGCCCTTTTGCACGATGCCGGTAAAATCAGAATTCCTCAGAGAATTGTAAACAAGGTTGGAAAGTATACAGAAGAAGAATACGAGATTATGAAAACTCATCCTATGGAAGGAAGAAAAATACTTGAAGGTATGCCTCTTATAGATGATGGTTCTTTCAATATAATCGCTAAAGAAATGGCTCTTTATCATCATGAAAGATGGGATGGAAGCGGATATCCTTATGGAGTTGCAGGAAATACCATTCCTCTTTGTGCCCGTATTCTTGCAGCTGCTGATGTTCTGGATGCTTTAATCAGTCCGAGACTTTATAAAGAACCTAAGTCTATTGATGAAGCAATTAAGGTTTTTGAAGAAGAAAAGGGTAAATCTTTTGAGCCTTGCATTGCAGATGCCGTAATTGGTCTTAAAAATGAGATTGTTTCAATTGATCTTGATTTTAAAACCATGGAAGGGGCAAAATTTGATGATGAACTTGCAAGATGGAAAAAATTCTATCCTGAATTAGAAGTTTTAGGGAAGGCTGGAAAATGAGTACAGGAATTAGTGTAATTTTGTGCCTTGTAGCAGGCGTTCTGCTCCTGGTTGGATTTTTAGGAACCTTTGTACCGGTTTTACCAGGTGCACCACTTGCCTGGGCGGGCCTGCTGGCTGCATATTTTTCTGATTTTAATGATATTTCGCTGGCCTGTCTCATTATTACTGCAGTAATTGCAGTTGTAGTTTCTATAGCTGATAATTTTTTTCCGGTTACGATGACTAAGAAATTTGGCGGCAGTAAGTATGCTACAAGAGGCGCCACTATTGGCCTGATTGTAGGATTTTTTACCGGACCATGGGGAATTATTCTTGGTCCTTTCTTTGGAGCCCTGATTGGAGAATGGATAAATAAAGAAGGAAAACAAGAGGGTGTGCTTAAGGCTGCTTTTGGAGCATTTATGGGCTTTTTGCTTGGAACTGGACTTAAAATGATTACGGTTCTTGGCTTTATCTGGGTATTTGTAATCAGTTTCTTCAGATAATAGAAGTCCTGTATGACGATTTGTAAAAAAAAGAGCGCTCCTTACGGAACGCTCTTTCCCCCTAATTTATATAAATCAAAAGATTTATTCTATTTTGTCATGTTCGGGCTTGACCCGGACATCTATTCAATGATGAACTTATCCTTTCCGGCACCACATTCTGGACACTTGTAATCAGCCGGTACATCAGCCCAAGAAGTTCCTGGTGCTACGTTGTTTTTTGGATCGCCTTCATCTTTATCGTAAACATGTCCACAGTTATCACATTGCATTCTTTCCATATCAGGTCACCTCGTAAAACAAATTTAATATAGTTAATTATAACACGGATTCCCCGTTTGTAAAGTTTTATTTTACGAGTCTGCCTGCATTACCTTAAACGGATCTTCTGTTCTGTACATTTCACGCAGCTTTGGCTTCTCAATTTTACCTGTAGGGTTACGAGGAACCGGTGCAAAGATGATTTTGCGTGGGCGTTTGTACTTTGGAAGTTCCAGACAGAAGTTGTTTACATCTTCTTCTGTGCAGGTGTAGCCCTGTTTTACCTCGATGATTGCGGCTGCGATTTCTCCCAGGCGCTTGTCTGCAAGGCCGATAACAGCAACGTCCTTAATTGCTTCCATTTTATGGAGGAAGTCTTCAATCTGAACAGGGTAGAGGTTTTCACCACCTGTGATGATAACGTCCTTCTTGCGGTCTACAAGGTAGATAAAGCCGTCCGGGTCCATCATTGCCATATCTCCGGTGTAGAGCCAGCCTTCATCGTCCATAACTTCTTTAGTTGCTTCCGGATTTTTATAGTAGCAGACCATAACGCCAGGTCCGAATACGGCAAGCTCGCCTACATCGCCCTGTTTTACTTCCTTGCGGTGCTCGTCTACAATCTTAACCTTCCAGCCGTAGCCCGGAATACCGATTGCTCCGATTTTGTGGTCGTTGCCAACGCCAAGGTGAACACAACCAGGTCCGATAGATTCTGAAAGTCCGTAGTTTGTGTCGTAGTCATGGTGAGGGAAGTATTTTTTCCAGTCTTCAATAAGCTTTTTTGGAACCGGCTGGGCACCAATGTGCATAAGGCGCCACTGGTCAAGCTTGTAGTCGGAGATTTTGAGGTCGCCGCGGTCGAGGCTGTCGAGAATATCCTGTGCCCATGGAACGAGAAGCCATACAATTGTACAAAGCTCGTCAGAAACTGCCTTGAGAATTACTTCCGGCTTGGTTCCGCGGAGAAGGACTGCCTTGCTGCCCGAAATAAGGGAGCCGAACCAGTGCATTTTTGCACCTGTGTGGTAAAGCGGCGGAATACAGAGGAATACATCGTCCTTTGTCTGACCGTGGTGCTTCTGTTCTACGGCAGCAGAGTGCATGAGGGCGCGGTGCTTATGAAGAATAGCCTTAGGGAAGCCTGTTGTTCCCGAGCTGAAGTAGATTGCGGCTTCATCATCATCTGTGAGCTCTATGTTAAGGTTTTCTGACGAATAGTTCATTACAGATGAAATGTAGTTTTCTGAGAAGGTAGGTGTGAGGCCTTCGCCAACGTAAATAAGAAGGCGGCGGTTCATTATTTTTTCGGAAATTGATTCGAGACGGCCGATAAACTCAGGGCCAAAGAAAAGCACTGAAATGTCGGCAAGGTTGAGACAGTAGTCAATTTCGTCTGAGGCATAGCGGAAGTTGAGTGGTACGGCCAGAGCTCCGGTTTTAAGAATACCAAAATAGATTGGAAGCCATTCAAGGCAGTTCATGAGTAAGATACCAACCTTGTCGCCTTTGCGAACGCCGCGTTCCAAAAGGTAGTGGGCACAGCGGTTAGCCTTTTCGTTAAAAATGCGCCAGCTGATTTCGCGGCGGTAAGGAAGATTAGGCTCCGGCTGGGTAAGGTCGAATTCCTTCCAGGTCATGCGGCGGGTGTCTTTTACTTCCGGGTTTAATTCTACAAGTGCGCAGTCGTTTCCATATTTTTCTGCGTTTGATTCAAGATATTTGGTGATTGGCATTTTATTCCTCGATTCTTTAATAATACTTCAGAAAATTATAAATCATAAAGAAGAAAAATTAAAGGGAAAAAAGTTCTTATGTTGACAGAAATAACTGCGTGTTATATATTACAACTTGTTATTTGTTTCTGTAAAAAGAAACGTACTATTTTCTCAAAAAGAAGTGCCAACGGAGGTTATATTATGGCAAAGGAAATTCCATACAAAATTTATCTTGAAGAATCGGAGATGCCTAAAGCCTGGTATAATGTCCGCGCAGATATGAAAAAGAAGCCGGCTCCGCTTTTGAATCCACAGACTCACAAGCCTTGTACTTCAGAAGAGCTGGAAAAGGTTTTCTGTAAGGAGCTGGTTGCCCAGGAACTCAACGAAACAGACGCTTACATCGAAATCCCTGAAGAAATCAGAAACTTCTATAAAATGTACCGCCCGGCACCACTTGTCCGCGCTTACTGTCTTGAAAAGAAGCTTGGGACTCCGGCTCACATTTACTACAAGTTTGAAGGCAATAATACTTCGGGCAGCCATAAGCTGAACTCGGCCATTGCCCAGGCCTACTACGCAAAAAAACAGGGGCTCAAGGGTGTTACTACCGAGACTGGTGCCGGCCAGTGGGGAACAGCCCTTTCTATGGCAAGCTCTTACTTCGGCTTGGACTGCGTTGTTTATATGGTAAAGTGCTCTTATGAGCAGAAGCCTTTCCGCCGTGAGGTAATCCGCACTTATGGTGCAAATGTAACTCCTTCTCCTTCTATGAATACCGAGGTAGGCCGCCGTATAAATGCCGAGTTCCCGGGAACTAACGGCTCTCTCGGCTGTGCAATTTCCGAGGCGGTTGAGCATGCTACAACTCATGAAGGCTACCGCTATGTGCTTGGTTCAGTTTTGAATCAGGTTTTGCTGCACCAGAGTGTAATTGGTCTTGAAACAAAAACAGCCCTCGATAAATACGGTGTTAAAGCTGATATTATTATTGGCTGTGCGGGTGGTGGAAGTAACCTGGGCGGTTTGATTTCTCCATTTGCAGGAGAGATGCTCCGCGGTGAGGCTGATTATAAGATTATCGCAGTTGAGCCTGCTTCGTGTCCTAGCCTGACCCGCGGTGTTTACGCTTATGACTATTGTGATACTGGAAAGGTTTGTCCTCTTCAGAAAATGTATACACTTGGTAGCGGCTTTATGCCTTCTGCAAGTCATGCCGGCGGTCTGCGTTACCACGGAATGAGCAGCATTGTAAGTGAACTTTATGACCAGGGCTTGCTTGAGGCCCGCTCTGTAGAACAGACTGCGGTTTTCCAGGCTGCTGAAGATTTTGCCCGCATCGAAGGCATTTTACCTGCTCCGGAAAGCAGCCATGCAATCCGCGTTGCAATTGACGAAGCAATGAAGTGCAAGGAGACCGGCGAGGCTAAGAACATCGTATTCGGTCTTACAGGAACCGGCTATTTTGATATGTATGCTTACAAGGCCTTTAACGACGGCGAAATGAGCGATTATATACCAAGTGATGCAGAAATCAAAAAAGCCACAGATATGATTCCTCGTTTCCCGGGAAATGAGTTTTAAGCTTTATGGGGGGTGCGTCCCCCTGCTCATCTTTACCATTCCTTAAAATCGCTGTAAAATTATAGTCTCACTAAAAATCAATTTTATAAGGGAAAAAAGATGAAACAACTTATGTTGGGTAACGCTGCGGCGGCTCGTGGTTTGTTTGAGGCTGGCTGCGAGGTTATTTCGAGTTATCCGGGAACTCCTAGTACGGAGATTACTGAGGAAGCTGCAAAGTTTAAAGAAATCTATTGTGAATGGGCACCGAACGAAAAGGTTGCTCTTGAGTCGGCTTTTGGTGCCTGTCTGGCTGGCCGCCGTGCCTTCTGTGGTATGAAGCACGTTGGTCTCAATGTTGCTGCCGACCCTCTTTATACAATGAGTTATACTGGCGTTAATGCCGGTCTTGTTATTGGTGTAGCTGATGATCCTGGAATGCATTCGAGTCAGAACGAGCAGGATTCAAGACATCATGCTATTGCTTCAAAGGTTCCTATGCTTGAACCTTCTGATGCTGATGAAGCCCGCCGCTTTGCCGCAATGGCTTTTGAAATCAGTGAGAAATTTGATACTCCGGTTTTGTACAAGATGTGTACCCGCGTTGCTCACAGTCAGAGCATTACTGAGCCTGCAGAACGCGTCGTCCCAGAGCACAAGGCTTACGAAAAGACAATTTCAAAATATGTAATGGCTCCTGCAAACGCAATCAAGCGCCATCCTTTTGTTGAACAGAGAATGAAGGATCTGGAGAAGTGGAGTGAGACAAGTGGTGTGAATAGAATTGAGAAGTCTACTGAGGTGGTTTCGATACGCCCTGCGGGCTACTCAACCACCGATACCACCGTACAGTCTGATAAGGTTGGTATCATCACTTCGTCAACATCATATCAGTATGTGAAGGAAGTGCTTGGCGACAGCGTAAATATTTTGAAGCTTGGAATGGTAAATCCTCTTCCTGCTGATATGATCCGCAAGTTTGCTGAAGGCCTTGAAAAGCTGATTGTTGTGGAAGAGCTGGATCCTATTATTGAAACTTTTGTCCGCGGACTTGGCCTTAAGTGTGAGATTCACGGAAAAGATATGTTCCCGATTTGCGGCGAGTTCAGCCAGAATCTTGTGGCTGCCGCTTTTGGAAAGGATGTTCCACAGGGTAAAAAACTTGACGGAGTTCAGATTCCTGTTCGCCCTCCAATCATGTGTGCAGGTTGTCCTCACCGCGGTATGTTCTATGCACTCAACAAACTTAAGGTAACTGTATTTGGTGATATCGGATGTTATACTTTGGGCTCGGTTGCGCCTCTGTCTGCTATGGATGTTACTTTGTGTATGGGAGCAAGCTTCAGCGGACTTCACGGCTGGAACAAGGCTGGCGGCGCAGACAACGAGAAAAAGTCTGTTGCTGTAATTGGTGACTCTACATTCATGCATTCAGGTATGACAGGTCTTGCAACAATTGCTTACAATCAGTCTAACTCAACTGTAATCGTGCTTGATAACTCAATTACTGGTATGACTGGCCATCAGCAGAATCCTACTACAGGAAAGAACCTTTATGGCGACCCTGCCGGCCGTGTAGACCTTGAAGCTCTGGCCCGCGCTATGGGAATTAATAGAGTTCGTGTAGTTGACCCTTACAACATTGCTGAGTGTGAGACAGCTGTTCGCGAAGAGCTCGAAGTTGCAGAGCCAAGCCTGATTATCAGCCGCAGACCATGTGCACTTCTTAAGGAAGTAAAGCACAATCCTCCGCTGGTAGTTGACCAGGATAAGTGTAAGAGCTGCAAAATGTGTATGAAGATTGGCTGTCCGGCAATTTCTATGAAGGGCGGAAAGGCTAAGATTGATGCGACACTTTGTGTTGGCTGTGGTGTTTGTAGTCAGATGTGTAAATTCGGAGCGCTATAATGGTAAAAAATATAATGATAGTTGGCGTGGGCGGACAGGGTGCTTTGCTTGCGTCTAAAACTTTGGGACAGGTTCTGCTTGATGCGGGCTATGATGTAAAGGTTAGCGAGGTTCACGGAATGAGCCAGCGCGGCGGTTCGGTTGTTACTTATGTTCGCTACGGCGACAAGGTTTATTCACCAATCGTTGATAAGGGAGAGGCTGATTTTATTGTTTCTTTTGAGCTGCTTGAGGCTGCCCGCTACACTGAATGGCTTAAGACTGACGGACAGATTGTTGTAAATACTCAGAAGATTGATCCTATGCCTGTAATTACCGGCGCGGCTGAGTATCCTGAGGATCTGGTTGGCAAGATGGGGGAGGCAGGAATTAAGGTTGATGCCCTTGATTGTCTCACTCTTGCTGAGCAGGCCGGAACTGCAAAATCAGTAAATATCGTTTTGATGGGACGTCTTTCCCGCTACATGGACTTCCCGGTAGATGCCTGGATGGCTGCTATTGAAAAGCTGGTTAAGCCACAGTTCCTTGAGATGAACAAAAAAGCATTTATGCTTGGTCGTGGTGAATAGATTGCCACGTCGCCTTTCGGCTCCTCGCAATGACGAGCCCGAAGGGCGTGGCAATCCATAATTTCCTTTACAATTTGATTATTGGGTGTATAATTATAGTAGGGGAAATTACCTATGGAAGAAGAAATAATTGATAGTTCTTTCTTTTCAGAGGATCTTGAAGAAAAAAGTTCAATTGATGTAAGAAAGACAGGTTTTGAAAATTCATTTAATGAAAGACAGATTGGTTCAATTGTAATGACCATTGAACCGGTTAGCAGTCGTGCCAGCCTGGATGTAGTGCTGGAAATGTTTGAGCAGCAGCCGGACCTTACTGCCGTTCCAATAGAAAGAGATGATGCAGTAGTCGGAGTTGTAGAACGAGATGTAATCGAAAAGAACAAGGCCTCGGGCTTTAAGCTCTTTGCTTCAAAGACTTGTGGAGATTATCTTAAAGAAAGTCCTTTCACATTAAACTGCAGCGACTTTATAGAAAAGGTTGCCGCAAAAGTTAATGATGCTGCAATTAAATCAGAATTCAAACATCTTGTAGTTCTTCTCAATAACCGAAGTTTTTACGGAATTGTTTCAATTGCAAAAATGAATGCAAAACTGGAAGAACTCCGCGCCCAGGATATGGAAAAGGCAGCGGCAATTCAGCAGAACATGCTTAAAAAGAATTCAGATGCTAAGAAGTTTCCTTTTGATGTATGCATCTGGAACCGCATGGCCAATGCTGTTGGCGGCGACTATTATGTTGCAAAGGAGCTTTGCGAAGGCCGCTATGTAATCGGCTGCTTTGATGTTTCAGGAAAAAATGTTTCGGCCTCTCTTCTTACCGTAACTCTTGGTTCAATTTTCTCTATGCTTTCTTTGCAGGATTCTTCAAATCTTGCACCATCCCAGCTGGTTGTAATGCTGGATAACTTCTTAAAAGAGATTGTTCCGGTTGGAAACTTTATTACCGGTGCTGTCTGCTATGTTGATTATAAGGCAAAGTCGGTAAGCGTTTATAACTGCGGTCATACAAATGTTTTTGCATACCTGAAGGATGATGCGGGTAAGGGCCGCGTTGCAACTCTTGCTCCGACCTTACCTCCTTTTGGAATGGGCGCGGTAGCAGATGCAATTACCGGCGAAAAGAAAGGTGCCTACAAAATGCCTATGAAGCCAGGTCTGCAGATAGATTTATATTCAGACGGATTTACTGATATGCAGAGTGATGACGGCGAGCGCTACGACGAGCCTCGTACAAAAGCCTTCTTTGGCGAACTTTTCAACACAGATGTCTACTCCGCAGAAAAGACAATTGAAAAGACTGTTACGGATTGGATCGGTCAGGCCCTCCTTCCAGATGACATAACGGTTATGAATGTGAGATTCTAGAAATATGTCATTCCCTGGCTTGACCAGGGAATCTAGACAGGATAGTGATGCCTAGATTGTCCGGTCAAGCCGGACAATGACAAGCATTTATAATTTTTTGTTTTAGTCTTTACATTCTGACTATGTAGTGATAATATTAAGTATATGTTAAGAAATTTAGGCTCGCTTAAGAGCTTTGTCTTTTCCTTTAATACTTTCTTTTTCGCCTAAGGGCGAACTTCTCTTATCTTTTTGTGCAATGCGTTCATTGAACAGTGCACGGTAACGAATCCATAACATTATAAATAAAAACAGACGGTGGTTTCGATACACCCGCTTTGCGGGCACTCAACCACCGGTAAAACTGTGAATACGGTGGTTGAGTGTCCGAAGGACGTATCGAAACCACCGTTGAACGAGGAACATATGAATTTAAAATATTATCAGAAAGAATCAGAATGTATGCCATTGGAGCAGCTTCGTAAGCTTCAGGGCGAGAGACTGGCAAAAAACTTCCGCCATGTTTATGAAAATGTTGAATACTACAGAAAGCGCTGCGAAGAAGCGGGCGTTACTCCGGATGATATTAAGGGGCTTGATGACCTTGATAAAATCCCATTCACCTGCAAGGATGACCTTCGCGCAACATATCCTTATGGGCTTTTCGCAGTTCCAATGAGCAAGGTTGTGCGCATCCACGCTTCATCGGGTACAACCGGAAAGCAGATTGTTGTAGGCTACACAAAAGAAGACCTGGACATCTGGGATGATTGTACTGCCCGTCAGCTGGTAGCAATCGGCTGTGATGAAAATGACATTGCCCAGAATGCTTACGGTTACGGACTTTTCACAGGTGGCTTTGGTGTTCACGGTGGTGCGACAAAGCTTGGTATTCAGGTTATTCCAATTTCGAGCGGTAACACTCAGCGCCAGATTACCTTCATGCAGGATTTGAAATCAACTATTCTTTTCTGTACACCTAGCTACGCCGCTTACCTTGGCGAAACTCTTAAAGAGATGGGACTCACTCCGGATGATATTCACCTTAAAGCCGGTATTTTTGGTGCTGAGCCTTGGACAGAAGAAATGCGCCGCGACATCGAAAAATCCCTTGGAATCAAGGCCTACGATATTTACGGTCTTACCGAGGTTATGGGGCCTGGTGTTGCTTATGAATGTTCTGAGCAGGCCGGTATGCACGTAAACGAAGACCACTTTATTATAGAAACAATTGATCCGAAAACCGGAAAGCGCCTGCCAGACGGCGAGAAGGGAGAACTTGTATTCACTGCAATCACAAAGCAGGCTTTCCCTCTTATGCGTTTCCGTACAAAGGATATCGGCGTTCTCAACCGTGCTCCTTGTGCCTGCGGTCGTACCTTTGTGCGCATGAGTAAGCCAATGGGACGAACTGATGATATGCTTATCATCCGCGGAGTTAACGTATTCCCAAGCCAGATTGAGGGTGTTCTTATGCAGAACGGTTATCCTGCAAACTACGAGATTCACGTTGGCCGCGTAAACAACACAGATACCTTCGAAATCAAGGTTGAAATGACAGCAGAAAAGTTCAGCGATGTGGTTTCTGAAGTAAACAAGGCAGAAAAGCAGCTTGAGGCCGCATTGCTCAGCGTTCTTCAGATTAAGGCTAAGGTTACTCTGGTGGCACCAAAGAGCATTGCCCGCTCAGAAGGAAAGGCTAAGCGAGTAATTGATACTCGTAAATTACACGACTAGGAGACTCATATGACAATAGAACAGATTTCAATTTTTATCGAAAACAGAAAGAATGCACTGGCAGAATTTACAAACGTTCTGGCAACACATAACATCAATATGCGGGCAATGAGCCTTGCAGATACAAGCGACTTTGGAATTGCGCGAATCATCGTGGACGATGCCGCTGCGGTGCAGGGAGCTCTTGAGCGCTCTCATTACATTGTAAAGGTAACTTCTGTAATTGCGATTGAGATTCCAGATGAAGCAGGCAGCCTCAACCGCATTCTTAAGATTCTTGCAGATAACGGCCGCAACGTTGAGTACATGTACGGCTTTACCGGACGCAAGTCCGGCTCGGCTTATATGATTATCCGCTGTACTGATGTGCCGGAAACAGAGAAGGTGCTGGAGAAGGCAGGAATCAGAATGATTGGTCAGAAGGATCTGGCTGAGATTTAAAATCTTTTTAAAACAATAGCATCTGCGGGGCAGATTTCGTGGCAGCAGAAGCAGTGCAGGCATTTTGATTTGTCTGCAAGGCGGGCCGTGGAGTCTGTCCCGTTCATTTTTATGATGTGGGCCGGGCAGATCTGTTCGCAGCGGCGGCACTTTTTGCACTTTCTGGCATTAAAGTGCGGCGTTTTCATAAGAAGCTTTTTGGCCAGAAAGTTTATTACCCCCGGCATCTGATTAGACAGAGCTTTAGAGTCCCTTACAATGCGGAAGCTTGTAGAACGGCAGGCCTCTTCCGCCGCGCCGCTCGTTGTAATTTCCGCCGGCGAGTTCAACCAGATGCCGCGCCTCAGCGCATCCTCGAGATTCAAAACATTGTGGGGGTTGTAACCAACGAGTTCCGCACACTTCCAGTCGAGCGCCAGAATATTATCCGAGGCGGCGAGAAAACCGAGTTGAATAGGATCTCCGCTTCCCGGTCCTCCCGGCCCGTCCATTCCTACAATTGCGTCCATAATTGCGTAGCCGGGCTTTGCGGCTACAACAAGGTCTGTGAGGAAGGCCGCAAAATCTTCCTTCTTTGAAAAGCGGTAATGACAGCCGGCTTTTTCAAGACCAATCATCAGCCCAAAAAGATTTTTCATGGCGCCGGTGTAGGCCATAAGCTGATGGCTTTTGAGCTTTGAAAGGGAAACTACAATATCAGCTTCCAGAAACTGCCTGGCAAAATCAAGATTTTTTACGACTTTTCCGTCCGGGCAGGGCACACTCACGTGCTCCTTAAAATCAGCCCATTCTCCGCCGTTATTAATTACCTGCTCGTACATGCCTGTAGCCTTAGCGGCAGTAGCAGAGCCCGCAATGGCAGGCGACTCTCCCGCAATTACGCGGGCCGCACCCAATTCCTTAAAGGCACGCACAGCGGCCCCTACAACTACGGGGTGAGTACAAACGGCAAGCTCAGGCGCTTTAGGATAAAGAATGTTAGGCTTAAGCAGAACGGTTTTTCCGCGTACATCCGGCGGCGGTACCAGCTCCAGCAGCTTTTTTACGCAGGTGAGAACTTTTTCAAAATCATATTCATCGCACTTTTGCAGCGCAACGGTTTTGGTCATAAGAATAATTATAAAACGACAAGTTCAATAATGCAACGTCAATGAGATGGATTGCCACGGCCTTTTGCCTCGCAATGACAAGGGCAGTCTTTTTTGTTATACTTAGACTTAAGGAGTTTTTAATGCGCAAAGTTGTAGTTACCGGATTGGGTTGCGTTTCTTCTGTTGGAAACGATGTAAAAACTGCATGGGAAAATGTAAAAAACGGAAAGAGTGGAATCACAAAAATCACACTGTTTGATGCATCTCAGCATCAGGTTCAGATTGCAGGCGAAGTTAAAGATTTTGATATAAACAATTATGGAGTAGACCGCAAACTGGCCCGCAAAATGAGCCGCATGAGCAAGTTCCTGCTTGGTGCCAGCATCGAAGCTGCAAACGACTCGGGACTTACCCCTGAAAATCTTAAAGATGAAAAAGCCGGAATTGTAACAGGTGTTGGAATCGGACTTTCTGATGACCTGGAAACTGCCTATAAAAAATATCTGGACCCGGCAAGCGGAGTAGACCGCATTCCTCCTCTTACAGCACCTTTTGTTTTGAATAACGAGGCTTCTGCCGGTGTTGCAATGCACTTTGGAATTATGGGCCCTTCATGGACCCTTTCTACAGCCTGTGCTTCCGGTACAGATGCCCTGGGACTTTCGCTTGATATGATTCGCAGCGGCCGCCTCGACCTTTGTTTTGCCGGCGGTGTAGATGCAAATCTTACCGGTTTTAATATCGGCTGTTACCAGGCTCTGGGTGCCCTTACAAATAAGTTTAATGATGCACCGGAAAAGGCCAGCCGTCCTTTTGACAAAGACCGCTCAGGCTTTGTAATGGCAGAAGGTTCTGCTGTTCTGATTCTGGAAGAGTACGAGCATGCAAAGGCCCGCGGTGCAAAGATTTATGCCGAACTTGCAGGTTATGGTTCAAGCTCAGATGCTTATCACATCACAGCCCCTCGCGAGGATGGAAGTGGTGGTGCTCTTGCAATGAAGCGTGCTTTCGAAGATGCTGGCATGCAGCCAGCTGATGTTCAGTACTACAATGCCCACGGAACTTCTACAGCAGCAAACGACACAGCAGAAACTGCAATGATTAAATCAGTTTTTGGCGAGGCTGCAAAGTCGCTTCACATCTCTTCTACTAAGAGTGAGATTGGTCACATGGTTGGCGCGGCTGGTTCCATTGAAGCAATTATGTGCATTAAGGCAATGGAAGATTCTTTTGTTCCGCCTACAATCAATCTGGAAAACCCAGACCTGGAACACGGCTGCGATCTGGACTACACTCCAAACAAGGGAGTTGCCTGCGAAATTAAAGCAAGTGCCAGCTGTTCACTCGGCTTTGGCGGACACAATGGCTGTGTAATTCTCAAAAAACTGTAATTAGAAAAATCATTTGACTTCTATATAAAATCTGAGACAATTATTATGAGTAATTAATTTGTCTGATGGAGGTCAATATGAAGTTTTTCTATAAGCATTACAGACTTTTTATTTTCATTCTTTTTTCTTTCTTATTAATTTCATGTAATGCAAATTCCAGATATAGTGTCGGCGATATTGTTCTGGATGACGGCACTGTTTTAGCTCCTTCGGATTTTGATGCCTATAAAGGTAATTCAAAACCGATGGCCGTAATTTTTTCTACAAGCGGCGGACATGAGGAAAACTCTTCCAGGGTATTAGGAGTGGGATTAAATCCTTCTGAGCCGCTTAAATTTACTCCTACAACTTCAAAAGGATATATCACAAATATTCTTGCGAATCAGACTATTATTGTTGCCCAGGAATATAGTATAGCTGAAGGCCAGTATAATAACGGTGGCTTTTTTGGTTTGATAGACGGTCGAAAAGCCTGGAAGAATATTGGCCTTTATGATGATAATGCAAAAAAATCCTTTGCTGATTATCCGGCTTATGACTATGCAGTAAATTACGGAATAAATAATAATCTTAAAAAATACAAAAATGGCTGGTATCTTCCAACCGCTTCGGAAGCTTATGAACTTGCAGAAACTCTTGAGGCAGTTCAGCCTTCAGTAAAAAAATGTGGAGCGGCAGAGTTGAAGTCAATTATCTGGACTTCATCACAAAACTATGGCGCACAAGAAAATGAGTTTGTAGTTGATTTGCATGATGCAAGCGTGGACATCGGATTCAAAGAAATGGAATATGCTGTCTACAGTATTTATTGTTTTGCGGATTAAGGAAGGAGGAATCTTATGAGAAAGCACTGTTTGTTTCTTTTCTTTGTGTCAGTTTTATTTTTTAGTTGTGATTTATTGGTTGGATTACCTGATCGTGATGATGATGATTCTGCTCTCGCCTCTGTTAGAAGTATCCGTTCAATAATGAACCGTTCTGATGTAGAGAGAATGATGTTTATGGGCGGCTCAATGTTGTATAGTCCTAAGGATTCAAATGCAAATCAACTTGGAAAGGGTGTTATAGTTTCTGTACGAATCGGTGAAGTTGAAAAGTATGATCTTGGAAATGGAGAATATGGATATAGAAATTCAAAACTCAACTACGAACTTGGTTTTATAGAAATAGATTCAATCTCCAGATCAGAAATTTCATTCAGCTATTACAAGTTTCCTTCTAATGAATCTGGTCATTATGTTTCTGCCGGAGGATTTACCCTTGAAGCTGGTGATACAGCAGATCTAAATGGAGATGGTTTTGCTGATATTAAATATTCAAAACCAGATCCAGGCCGTAATGGATATAAGGAAAATATGTGGCTTACTTTTTTAAGTGATGTTGAAAGAGCAAACTCTTCCACAATGTTCTCTGTTATTCCAATTCAGTATTCCAGAGGTGTATATCCGAATGGACTTCTTGGTATAAATCCAGATGGTCAGTTTATTATTAATAAGTATGATGTTGGTACTAACAACCGTTCGTTAGTATCAGATGTTTCGTATGGAGATTATGTCCTTGATACAGAGGAGAATACTATAGCTAGATTTATTGGAGGAAATAGAAGTTCCCGTTCTGCTGCCCGAAGTATTATAGATGGTGAGTTGGAAGAAGTAGAACAGATTTCTTCTAATTCTACACCAGAGGAATTTGAATTTAAGGCAAATGAATTTACTGATGAGTTTAATATTAATACTCTGCTTTCTGTTATGCCTTCAAGTATTGTAAAGGAAAACTATTCTGGTCGCAGTATTGCCGAAAATGTTGTGTATTTGAATCACTTGATTCGTGAATCATCTTTCCTTGAAAGGCTTGTAGCTGCTAATTCTGGCCATGCTGTAGATGAAATTCGTAATGAATTACTGGGAGCACCAATTGCGGGTGAGGTTGAAAGAGTTCTTTTTTGCCGACATGCCTTGGCTCTTATTTACCCAGACAGCTGTCCTGATGTGAATCTTTTTTCTCAGACTTTGAGTAATATAATTCCATGGCTCTACATTGATTTTGGAGATGTAATTCAGCAGGCTACTCAAGAAGATGAAGAAGCTGAAAGAACTGCCGCAAGATCTGTAGTAAGAAGCGTTTCGCCAGCCCCAGCGCCTGTTCCGGCACCAGTTCCAACTTCCGGCAGGCCAACAAATGGTGGCCTTAGTGATGGAAGAGGACAAGATTATGAAATAGGTGATTTGAACCTTCCATCCTGGTCAGATAATCTGGAAATCAGAAGCTATCAGAGAGAAGCTGCGCTAAAACATGCAAAAGAAAGAGAAACAAAAGTAGATTCTTATGTAGACTACGAGATAAAGCGTGATGCAATTGAGAAATATTTCTCTCAGCTTTACAGTTATAATTTTGCTCCTTTGCTTGCAACTCTTACAGGACAGCAGTGGATTAAGGATATCGTTAAAAGCACAAAGACAGACTTAAGCATTGGAATTGGTGGTGGAATTAGTTTTGCAAATTCCAATCCTAGTGTAAATATTAAGATGGGAGTTTTGATTAAGTTTGAGCTTGAGAATAAAATTACTTTCAATGTTTCTTCAACATCCTTTTTTGCCGATAGTGCTCCGGAAAAGAAAAGCGTAAGAGAACTTCAGGAAAAGTTTAATGAGAAATTCCCAGACGGACATTACAGCACAGAAGAGGTAAAAGACTATCTTGATACAATGAGCAAGATGGACCTTAAGGATGAGCTTGGACTTGACAGCTGGGTATTTGATGCTTCTGATAAACTTCAAAAATCATCTTATAAAAATGGTATCAGGCCTTCCAAAGATGCTAAGGCTACTCACCAGCGTATACAGCCGGTTCCGGCATTGCCACTTGTTCTTACCATTGATGCCCGTTTTGATATTTTGTTTAAGACTGCTGCCGTGGTTGAACTTGATAACCTTTCTGTATGTGGAATCTACATGACTGTGTTTGACTGTAAGGCCGGCATAAACTGGGGCTTTAGAAAAAAGTATTCTGGTATTCCTGATCCGACAACTTTCTATTGTAATACTTATGCATCAGCAGAAACTATCAGCGAGAATGCGGGCTTTGCAGGAATTACAAGCCGAGACCCTAAGCAGTTTAAGATTGGTGGAGGCGTAAAGTTTACAATTGTACCAACGGCTGAGTTCCGTTTGGGGGGCGGAATCGGTTATGACGTTCTTGGTGCAGGGGCCGATGTTACTTTAGGTGGAAAGGTTGATTTCTTTGCTCCTCTTAGTGCTTATTTAGGCTTGGCTTATACATTGCTTCTGGATCCGGTGATTATTCTTGATATGGATATGGATGCAGGCTTCAGTTACAGTGGGGACGTTCAGTTCTGTCTGGATCCGCCGCTACTTTCAAAGAAGTACTGGAATTATGATATTCCAGGATTAAAAGACCAGAAGGTATGGCAGATTTTCCGATTAAGGCTTGAGAATGGTGAAATTGTAAAGAGTGAAGGACCGAAACTGAAGGGCTGACAGGGCATCCTTGTTTTAAATGACACTTTTTGATAAAATGTAAAATAGATATTCGGGTCAAGCCCGAATATGACAAACAATGTCATTGTCGGGCTTGACCCGACAATCTATTTAAAGGAGTTATCACTATGATTATCAAACCAATGGTTCGTTCGAACATGTGTCTTAACGCTCACCCTATTGGATGCGCTAAAGAAGTTGAAAATCAGATTGCATACGTAAAGGCTCAGAAGGCTAAGCGCGGAACAAAGAGCTTGAAAGAGGGCGGAAATGGTCCTAAGTTCGTACTCGTGCTCGGCTGTTCTACAGGCTACGGATTGGCTAGCCGCATTTCTGCTGCATTCGAATACGGCGCAGATACAATCGGTGTTTCTTTTGAAAAGGCCGGAACTGAAACTAAGGGTGGAACTCCTGGCTGGTATAACAACCTCGCATTTGACCGCGCTGCAAAGGCAGAAGGGCTTTTTACAGAAACTTTCTCTGCTGACGCTTTCAGCCACGAAACACGCAAAATGATTATCGAAGAAGCAAAGAAGGCCGGTAAGAAGTTTGACCTTATTGTTTACTCACTCGCTTCTCCTGTTCGCTCTGACCCGGACAAGATTGACCCTAACAGCCCAACTGGTGCTCACGTTTTGTATAAGTCTGTCATTAAGCCAATTGGTAAAACTTATGCTGGTCTTGGTATTGATATTTTGACAGACTCTCTTAAGGAGAGTGCCGCAGAGCCTGCTAACGAAGAAGAAATTGCAAACACTGTGAAGGTTATGGGCGGTGAAGACTGGAAGCTCTGGATTGACCAGTTGAGCGCTGCAGGCGTTCTTGCAGAAGGTTGCCGTACAGTTGCTTATTCGTACATCGGACCAGAGTTGAGCCACGCTATTTACCGCGACGGAACAATCGGTCAGGCTAAAAAGCACCTTGAAGCAACAGCTCATGAATTGAATGACAAACTTGCTAAGGAGCTCGGCGGTGCCGCTTACGTTTCTGTAAACAAGGGACTTGTTACACGCTCAAGCGCAGTTATCCCAATCATCTCTCTCTACCTTTCAATCCTCTTCAAGGTTATGAAGGCTAAAGGAACTCACGAAGGTTGTATCGAACAGATGGAACGCCTTTTTGCAGAACGCCTTTACACAGGCGAAAACAACGCCGCAGGCAAGGTTCCTGTTGATGAAGAAAACCGCATCCGTGTAGACGACCTGGAAATGCAGCCGGATGTTCAGGCAGAAGTTGATAAGCTTATGGCTAAGGTAAACAACGACAACATCAAGGAAATCTGCGACCTCGCAGGTTACAAGCACGACTTCTACGCAACAAACGGATTTGACGTTGCAGGCGTAGATTACACTGCAGATGTTGCAAGAATGGACCAGATTTAGACATAAATAAATTGTCATGCTGAACTTGTTTCAGCATCTGCCAGAAAATCCCCCTTTTCAGTATGGAGAGGGGGATCTTTTTTTAATCTACTATTGATACCATCTTACATAATCAACTTCAAACTGTGCATCTGTTAAACTTGCAGCATGTTCTGTATTACCCAAATCTCCACCAATTGCTAAATTTAACAAAATGTAAAAATTCTGATTATACGGCCAGTTTTCTGTTGTTCCATCACTGTTGTATGAATCCTTTTTAACTCCATCAATGTACAGTGTGATTCTTTCTTCTGTCCAAAGAACTGCACAGGTATGCCATTCAGAAGATAAGTTTTCAATTGTTTTAGAACCGATACTAATACCAGCATCTGCATGATGTCCTCTGGCATGTAAAGTTCCAAAAACTTTACCATCACCAAATGTTGATGGAGCATTTTCCATAATATCTATTTCTCCACAAGCAGGCCAAGTTACATTACCAAAATTTTCACCAAGCATCCAGAATGCTGGCCATGCACCTTTCTTATCTGTAATCTTCATTCTTGCTTCTATATAGCCATATTTCAGATTTGTTTTAGAATTAATACGTGCACTTTTCCATTCATCGTTTTCCTTAAAAGCTTTTATTTTTAAGGTACCATCGCTGACAACTGTAGTTCTGCCATCATCAATATAATTCTGAAGCTCATGATTTCCCCAGCCTGAAGCGCCTGTCTCATACTTCCATTTTGATGTATCAAGAGAAGTTCCGTCAAATTCATCTTGCCAAACTATCTCAAAATCATTCAGGTTAATTGTCTCTATTACAGGTTCATGTGGAACTATATAAATATGATCTATATAGAAGACCTGATTTGAATCTGAAGAAAAAGCAATGCTGTTCATAGAACTTTCACCCGTCATAGTCTTGAAAACCGAATACCAGTCCCATAAATCTGGCCACTTAACTGTCTGAGGAATGTCGCCATTTGCTCCAGGATGATGAGCAAATTTAAAATTATTATTTGCATAAACACTCAAATAGATAATTGATGCCTCTGGGAAATTAAAAGTTTCTGTTAAATTCCCCACAAACGCTTTATCGTTACCCGAGCCTAATTCATATTTTTTTACAGTCTTTCCATCTACCGTTACATTTGATAAAGTTGCATTTCCCCATACTGCTGTATTATTAATTTTATCTATGCCCTTATCAGAATCAAAAATAACCAATGCATTCTCGGGAATATTAACGGTAGTACGAGTTACTGGAAAAGCCGGGTTATCAGCTGGTTCACTGTCGCTGTCGTCGTTTGAACCATCGTCAGTTACGCTGTCATTGTCCGTGTTCGACCCACTGTCTGTTCCACTATCATTTCCCTTGTTAGAATCACCCTTATCGGTATCGTTAGGAATATCAATACTTTCTGAATTTGTTTCATCAGCTGTAGTAGAGGCAATATCACAAGAAACGTATGTGAAAGAAAACAAAAGAGAAGCCACAATTAAAATGAATAGTAATTTAGTTTTTTTCAAAGTTATATTCTTTAATTTCATGGCTGTAGTATAAACGGGGGGTGATAGTTAGAAAAGTTTGATAATTTTCTAAATGGTGCATATTTTTCGGGTAGGGGAGCTTATCTCCTTCCAAATAAGCTTTATTGCCCCATGCGATTTTTGTTAAATTGACTTATTTGTCATTTAATTTTTTTGTTATAAGTTATTTTTATGTTGCTAATTTCTATCTAATAAGTGATAATTAAATATCATTTAAAGTAGGAGTATAAAAATGATAAAGAAATTCAAAAAGACAATGGCCTTTTTTCTTATTGCTTCGTTTTTCGCAGGCTTTGCAACAGCTGCTTCTAAAACAGCAACGATATATTCAAGTTTAGAGGAAGCAACTTCAGATGCTTCAATAAAAGAAGTTTCGGTTGGAAAAACTGTCAAAAGTGAATTTAACTCAAAAAAATGCATAATCGTACATGATGAAAAACTTGATAAGGATATTCCCGTTATTCTCTATAAGGTAAAGTTTGAGGAAGGAAAAACTTATTCTATAGTTTTTAAATCTAATCCAAATGGTGTTGTAGGATTAAATCCGGAAAAAAAATCGGTTGTTATTCCAGAAATCTTTCTTTTTGATGAAAATAAAAATCAGATCAAAAATGTAAATTATGTTGGAGAAGCAAAAGCTCCGACAAACCTTGAAGCGGTTTTATACAAGGTTACTACTGACTGGGAAATCCAGACAAGCGGAACTTATTATCTTGGAGTAAAACCAGATTTGTCGGAAGATGTAGGTTTTGAATTTGATTATGGTGGAGGTAATGTTTTACCTTTCCGTACCACAACAGAGGGAAAGTTTAGTTTTGTAGTTCAGAATGGACCTTCTAAAAATACCGGTGCCGCAATCCCTAAGCCTGCAAATCCAAAATTGAAGAAAGCTGTTGCTGAAATACAAAAAGCGCAGCCTGCCAAAGGTGACACCTGGTATATGGATATTGAAGACGAGGTTGAAAGTAAGTATTCAGCATCTGCCTTCTATGCAAGTTCAATCTTCCTTATGCTGGATGAAAGACTTAATTTGAGTTCTGTAATGAATGATGAGCAGAAAGTTCAGTTTACCAGAGCTCTTGTAAAAGACCTTCCTGCTCTTGAAAAAGATACTGATGTTCGTGCAATTGTTGTCGGTGACAGATTTGCTGAACAGGGTGAACTTAGAAATCTTATAATTCTTATTTCAAAAGTTCAGCTTAAAAAAGGTGTAATTCCTGGTGTTGATTTTGGATATCTTTTCCAGACAAATGCAATGCTTACAACAAATAAAACAACTGGTGAAACAAATGCTATTTCAACTGGCTTTATGATTAACAGCAGCATTGATTATAATTTTATTGCTGTTCCTTTTGAAAATGGAATGCTTGTTACTTCCGGTAATTTGAATCTTGGAAAAGAAAGTTATAATGCTGAAATGTCTTTGATTGATAAGGGCAATCTGATTGATACTTTTGTTAAAGATGAAGTAATTGAAAATGATGCTGAAATTGAAGCAATTTATAAGGAGATTATTTCTTCAAAAGAAAATGAGCCTGTTACAAAGCTTGTTCTTGCTCCATTAAATTACGGTCTTTATCTTGCAAAAGAAGGAAAAGTCGCTGAGGCTGAGAAGCTCTGGAAGGGAATTGATGTTTCTAAACTTCCATCTGAAACAGATAAGGACAAAAATTCAATAGAATCATTAAAGACTATTTTTGATCGCGATATTCCGGATTTATTAACAATTCTTAAGAATTATTAATATTGCTTCTTTAAGCATATTTGGAAATTTGACGCCATAATTCTTTTGTGGTATATTTATGAAAAGGAAATGCCCGATTCAATTGGGTGTCTCCGCGTTATGGTTATAAAGCCGCCCGCTTTAGACACTTGAAGTGCACCCCAAAAGTTAGACATAAAGTTTAATTTTGGAGGTGCATTTTTTATGTCCAAATACACAGAAGCTTTTAAGATGTCAGTTATAAAAAAACATCTTGAAGAAGAAATACCTGTAAGGCAATTATCAAGAGATTTAGAAATTAATATCAGTTTGATAAAATTATGGGTAAAGAAATACAACACGAACGGATTCATTAATAAAAAATCAAAAACTACAGTTTTTAGTTCAGAATTCAAGCTAAAAGTATTAAACTATCAACAAGAATATAGTCTATCTGACAGAGAGACAGCAATAAAATTTGGAATAGCTGAACATGGAACTGTAGGTGCCTGG
>NZ_ATWV01000017.1 GCF_000421345.1 Treponema bryantii NK4A124 | reverse complement strand
TCTCCCTAGGCAATGCCTGCCTTCCACCGGCTCTCCAAGTCCGTCAACTCAGAGTACAACTTTTTCTCGGATTATTTAATCATAACAACTAACGCAGAGCTTGAAGCTTCAAGTGCAGGAGACAGCGGAAAGAACTTCCATATTGTTGCTAATGAGGTTCGCCGTCTTGCTGCCGGAATTACAAAGTCTGTAGATCAGATTAAGGAACGCATTACTGAGATTCAGCATTCTTCTGATAACCTGATTATTACCTCAGAGTCCGGAACTGAAAAAATCCGCGAAGGTCTGGAGCTTTCAGAAAAGCTTAAGGAAAAGTTCAGCGACATTCAGAGCTCTTCTGAAATTACCGTTGAATCAGCAAATCAGATTAAAGAGATTATTCACCAGCAGTCTGCAGCCTTCGACCAGATTGTTGCAACAGTCCGCCAGATTTCTTCGGGAATTGAAAACTTCTCAAATTCTACAGGAACTGTAAACAACACTGCTCATAAACTGCAGGAAGCTGCAAATCTCCTGGAAAATCTGCATACACAAATTATCTCTTCTAAGATATAATGCAGGTATGAATGCAAAATTTACTTCAATAGCTGCCAGTGCGGGGCTGCTCCTTGCGGCCACAATCTGGGGCTTTTCCTTCGTTATTGTAAAAGACAGCCTCGATTATATCGGGGCCTTTTATATGATTGCCTACCGTTACACAATTGCGGCGGTAGTTATGTCCCTGATTTTTATAAAAAAATGGAAGCTGCTTAACCGCGAATATATAAAGCAGGGAGCCTTTACCGGCCTCTTTTTATTTCTGGCCTACGCAAGTCAGACAGTGGGCTGCGATTACACCACCGCCGGAAAAAATGCCTTTCTTACAACCTTCTATGTAATTATGATTCCTCTTTTGACCTGGCTGCTTTTTAAAAAACGTCCACGTTTTTATGTCTTTATTGCAGCCATTATGTCACTTACAGGAATAGGACTTCTTGCTCTTGGTTCTGATGATAAGGGATTTAATATTGGTGATGTACTAACTTTGATATGCGGAATATTTTTTGCCCTTCACATCATCTTTACAGAAAGATTTAATAAAAAGGGCGGAGATCCTCTTTTTCTGACTCTGCTGCAGTTTATTTTTACTGCCATTGCCGGCTGGGTAAGTGCTCCATTTTTCGACGGCGCCTTTCCTATGGCAACCGCCTTTAGCGGCAGAGTAGTGCTCTCAATGCTATACCTGGGCCTTTTGAGCACAATGGTAGGCTTCAGTCTGCAGAACATAGGTCTTAAATATGTACAGTCATCAATAGCATCTCTCTTTTTAAGCTTTGAGTCAGTTTTCGGCATTCTCTTCAGTACAATCTTCCTGCACGAGGCCTTCACATTAAAAATGTTCTTCGGCTGTTCATTGATTTTCCTGGCAGTAATTCTGGCCGAGAATGGTGATAGATTTTTCCGTAGAAAAGATTAATATACATTTGTTTATATATACTTGACCAAAAGTCCTCTTGCGGAGTGAAAAAAAGTGCGAAGACAACATCATCCCCGTTGGCTTCGTGCTTTTTTTCACGGGAGCAATAGGACTTTTGGTCTTGCATAAATATTGAATAAATATACAAAAAAATGTATATTAATGCATAAGAGGTGTTTTTTATGAAAAAATCAATGATAATTACCGCAGCTCTCGCAGCTGTTTTTGCTTTTACTGCATGCTCTAAATCAAAAGTAGAAATTAATTCTGTTGCTGATCTTGCAGGAAAAAAGATTGGTGTTCAGGCAGGAACAACAGGTGAAGCCTGGGTACAGGATAATGTAGCTGATGTACAGCTTTCTTCATTCAAAACAGGTATGGATGCCGCTCTCGATCTTAAGAATCGTGCAATCGATGCTGTTATTCTTGATGAACTTCCTGCAAAAGCAATTGTAGAACGCAATCCAGAATTACAGATTATCCGTGATTCTATATTCACAAATAACAAAGAAGCATACGCTATTGCAGTAAAGAAAGGAAATGCAGAACTCCTTTCTTCTATTAATAATACTATTGCAAGTATGAAAGAGAGCGGAGAGTATGAAAAACTCGTAAACGCTTTTATGCCTGTTGATGGAAAAATTACAATTCCTGCAAATGTGGCTGCTGATGGTTCAAAGGTTGTAAAGCTTGGAACAAACGCTGCATTCCCTCCATTTGAATATGTTGAAGGAAAGAACATTGTAGGTTTTGATATTACAATGGGACAGATTATTGCAAAGAATGCCGGTATGAAGCTCGAAGTTGTTGATATGGCATTTGACAGCCTTATTCCAGCTTTGCAGTCTGGTACAATCGACTTCATTGCAGCTGGTATGTCTGTAAACGAAGAACGCAAAAAGAACGTAGATTTCTCTGAGACTTATTTCGAGTCTGAGCAGGTTATTATCGTTCGCAAATAAAGCCAATTTTTGAAAACGGTGGCGATATTTTGTCGTTGCCGTTTTTTATTTTTTAAAGGAATTATATGATTCAATCTTTTATTGATACAATGATAGCTGGTGAACGATACATGCTTATTGTTCGCGGACTTGGGAATACACTTTTAATCGCTATCTGTGCAGTTTTAATTGGTACAGTGCTTGGTTTTATTTTTGCCTTAATGAAGATTTCAGGCAACAAGATTTTAAAAGCCATTGCCGAGCTTTATACAACAGTTCTTCGCGGTATTCCTCTCGCAACCCAGCTCATGATTTTTTATTTTGTAATCTTTGCTCCTTTGGGATTGAATCGTCTTCTTGTTGCAATTCTTGCATATGGTTTTAACTCTGGTGCTTACTGTACAGAGATTTTCCGTGCAGGTATTCAGGGAATAGACCCGGGCCAGACAGAAGCAGGCCGTTCTCTTGGCCTTTCCCAGTGGCAGACAATTTTTAAGATTGTCCTTCCTCAGGCAGTAAAGGCCGTTCTTCCAACTTACACAAGCGAGTTCATTGTATTGATAAAGGAAACCTCCGTTGCAAGTTTTATTGCCGTAATGGATATGACAAAAGCCGGCGATATGATTCGTAACGCAACCTACAACGCCTGGATTCCACTGCTTACCTGTGCAGCAATTTATCTCATTCTGACGGTTGGTCTTACAAAGCTTTTCGGCAGATTAGAAAAAAGGATGGCAAAAAGTGATAGAAGTTAAGAATCTTAAAATCAGTTTTGGAAATCTCCACGTATTAAAAGACGTTTCTATAAATATTCAGAAGGGTGAAAAGATTGTTATAATCGGACCTTCCGGCTCCGGAAAATCAACCTTCCTCCGCTGTCTCAACCGTCTGGAAACTCCTGATGGAGGACAGATTCTTTTTGAAGGAAACGATTTAACAGACCCTAAGACCAATCTGGATCTTTGCCGCCAGAAAATGGGAATGGTTTTCCAGCATTTTAATCTCTTTCCTCATCTTACAGTTTTACAGAATATTACACTTGCACCGGTAACTCTTAAACTTAAAAGTCAGGAAGAAGCTGAAAAAGAAGCTATGGAACTGCTTGAGCGCATCGGTCTTCCAGATAAGGCAAATGTATATCCCTCTACCTTAAGTGGTGGTCAGAAACAGAGAATTGCGATTGTTCGTTCACTGGCTATGCATCCGGATGTAATGCTCTTTGATGAACCTACATCAGCACTTGACCCTGAAATGGTAGGTGAGGTTCTTGAAGTTATGAAGGATCTTGCCCGTGAAGGAATGACAATGGTTGTAGTAACTCACGAAATGGGCTTTGCCCGAGAGGTTGCAGACCGCGTTTTGTTTATGAACGAAGGTTATATAGAGGAAGAAGGCAGCCCGGATGAAATCTTCCAGCATCCAAAAAGTGAAAGATTACAGCAGTTTTTTAAGTCGATCTTGTAGGAATACTTGAAAAATTCTCTAAAAAAGTCTTAAAAATCTCTTTTGTAACGCTAAAAAGTAACACAGAATCAGCACACTTTCTGTAACCAAGGTTATTTTTCAATAACCAAGGTTAATTCGTTATAAAAGTTATTGACGACAGTCTTTTTTCACTGTATGTTATAAATATAAATTAAAGTTAAAGTAAAGTTAAAAAGTATGAAGTTAAGAAAGTTACTTATTAAAAAGACATTAGCATTATCTATTCATAGAAGCGTTGCTAAGAAGAGAGTTTACACGGAGAGCCGGTTTATGATCGGTGAGAGAGTTCTTGGACTGTAGATGGAGAGAATACAGTTCGAGAACTTTTTTTTTGCTCTGAAACACGGTGGTTGAGTAGGCGCAGCCGTATCGAAACCACAAGTTATAGAAAGCATTGAATTATGTGGTTTCGATACGTCCTCTGGACTACTCAACCACCGGTGAATTTATTATACTATCCCTGATGATCAAAGAAATAACAATTACAGTCGAAGCACGGGATGAGAAAAACTCCGCCCTGCGTGATAATCTTATCCGAAAAGAACTCAAAAAAAATCATATAAAAGACAGTCAATTTGAAACTGTTTTTGTAAAAAAATCTATAGATGCCCGACACGGTCAGCTTAAGCTGCATTTACGCTATAAGGTTTATATTGGTGAGAAGCCGGATAGTGCAGGTGAATGGAATCCATTATGGAAATCTTGCGCAGGGGCGGGGCCGGAGCGAACGGTAATAATTGTAGGGGCAGGACCTGCCGGCCTTTTTGGTGCCCTCAAGCTTCTGGAAAGCGGTATTAAACCGGTAATTATTGAGCGTGGTACTCAGACCAGCCAGCGCAGAAAAGATATTGCCTTAATAAGTACCCGAGGCCAGGTAAATGGTGATTCAAATTACTGTTTTGGAGAGGGCGGAGCCGGAACTTTTTCTGACGGAAAGCTTTATACCCGCAGCAATAAGCGGGGAGATATAGGCAGCATTCTCCGTATTTTTAATTATTTTGGTGCAGATGAAAAAATCCTTACAGATGCTCATCCTCATATTGGAACAGACCGCCTGCCTCAGGTAATAAATGCTATGCGGGATAAGATTATCGAGCTTGGCGGGGAATTTCATTTTAACGAAAGGGTTACGGCTCTTGTTACAGAATCTAAGGATGGAAAGCTTTGTGTAAAAGGTGTGGAAACTCAGAATGTAGAAAGTGGAGAGAAGGGCTGTTTTTATGGAAAAGCGGTACTTCTTGCTACAGGACATTCTGCTACGGATATATACAAAATGCTTGCAAAACTTGCACCAGACTCACTTGAGGCAAAAACATTTGCAGCTGGGGTTCGTGTGGAGCATCCCCGCAGTTTAATAGATTCTATTCAATATCACGGCAGGGGAGCAGAGGCGGGCCTTGGTGCTGCGGAGTATAGGGTAACCACCCAGGTAGATGGCCGCGGAGTTTATTCTTTCTGTATGTGTCCGGGAGGCTTTGTTGTTCCTTCTTCTTCGGGGCCGGATGAAATTGTTGTAAACGGTATGTCTGCTGCTGCCCGTAATTCTAAATGGTCTAATGCGGCAATCGTAGTAGAAATAAGACCGGAAGATATTCCGGAAAGCTTTAAGGCTGCGGCTGAAAAAGCTGGCTGTCCTCAACTGGCGGGGCTTTTCTTCCGTCGCGAAATAGAAAAACTTGCCTTTGAAAACGGTAATGGCCAGGCGGCTCCTGCCCAGCGCCTTACAGATTTTCTTGCCGGCCGTAAATCAGCTGATTTGCCTGCATCAAGTTATACTCCAGGACTTGTGTCTTCTGAACTCGGAAGCTGGCTCCCGTCTCACATCAGCGAACGTCTTAAAAAAGGCTTTAAGCAGATAGACCAGAGCATGCATGGTTTTATAAGCGACGAGGCCCTTATGATTGCGCCGGAAACCCGTACAAGTACGCCGGTCCGCATCCTCCGCGATAAGGAAACTTATGAGTGTAATGCCATAGGTGGTTTATATCCGGCAGGAGAAGGCTCGGGTTATTCAGGTGGAATTGTTTCAAGTGCAATGGATGGAGAAAATGCCTGTGCCCGTATTGCAGAAATCATAAAATAACTCTGGTTATAACCAGGGTTATTTTAAAAGCAAATAGTTATTGGTAAAAAAACGATTTATATGTTATAATTGAAGAACTATGAATAGAAACAGAATCAGCTCGGAGAGAGTTGTTGCTGTTGTGGGACTCGTATTTTTACTTATTGCCGGTATAATCAGTGTTTTGCTGAACGGCGATCCTAAATCAATTATTGAAAAAATAGCTCCTACTAATATAGTTATTCCTGTTGTACATTTTTTATGTGTCGGTCTCGCAATTGTTCTTCTTATAACTAAGAACTTATATTTTATGATTGCAATTTTTCTGCTTGAAAGTGAGCTGACAATTCTGACTCATTATGAGCAGCTTGGAATCTTTTTCTTTTATGCAGCCCTCATTCTTATCCTTTGTAAAGATCTGGTAAAAAATAAACCACGTAAAAAGATTTTCATACTCTTTTTACTGCATCTTATTACAATTGTACTTTCATATACTCATGGAACAATTTACATGCTGATTAATATCAGTTATTCAGTTTTCTGTTTTGCATTTTATATCTGGATTTATTATGCACTTAAGGCAAAACTTTCCTGCCTCTTCCCTCAGAATGTCCGTGATAATAATACGATTATTGGAAAGCCTGCAGGCTCAACAATCAGTCTTTCTGATTACAACCTGAACGAACGCCAGCGCAACTTCGTAATTGAAAACATTCACAACAAGTTAAGCTACAAAGAAATCAGCGAAAAATACTTCGTCAGCATTTCTACAGTAAAAAAAATCTTCGCAGAAGTTTTCAAGATTTTCAACGTTTCTAACATCGAAGAACTGCGTATTCTTTTATTACAGTATCAGGTGAAAGAATAACGTTACTTTTGAAAAATCTAATGGGCTCCCGCTGGCGTTAGGCACGGGCATGCTCGCTTTCAGCTTTTTGGGATATAAAAAATCACTTTTCTTTGAAAAGTGATTTTTTATTTTTTATGGCTAAGCGCCAAAAGCTTCAAGAGGCAGCCCGCACCTCCCGCCCGCTCCGCCCATTAGATTTTTCACATCACCGTGAGTTTTCTTTCACCCATATTGTGACGAAAGATTTTTTATGGTATAACTCTACTATGAAAGTTGCGATTTTTTTCGGGTCTAAGTCTGATAAAGACACTATGAAAAAGGCGGCCGACATTCTTACAGAGTTCGGCGTTGACTACAAGGCTTATATCATTTCTGCCCACAGAGCCGGGGCTTTACTCAAGCAGACAGTTGAAGAAGTTGAAAAAGACGGATGTCAGGTTATTATTGCCGGTGCCGGTCTTGCGGCTGCACTCCCTGGAGTTATAGCAGGTATTACAACATTGCCTGTAATTGGTGTTCCACTCGAGTGTGTAAGCGATAAGTCTAACGGACTTGGTGGTATGGATGCACTTTTGAGCATTGTTCAGATGCCGCCACAGATTCCGGTTGCAACTGTTGGTATTAATTCTGCTAAGAATGCGGCTTATCTTGCGCTGCAGATTTTAGCACTTAATGACAAAGAACTTTCACAGAAATTAAAAGATTTTAGAAAGAAGCTGGCAGATGACGCTGCAGCATCTGGTATAGACGTAAAATTTTAAGGAGCAAGCAAAACATGGCAAACTACAAAGAGTCTGGTGTTGACGTAGAAGAAGGTTACCGCGCGGTAGATAAGTACAAGGAACAGGTAAAGAGAACTGTTATTCCAGGGCTTTTGACTGGCTTGGGAAGTTTTAACGGTATGTTTGAAGTGCCTAAGGGAATTAAGAATCCTGTTATGGTAAGCGGAACTGATGGTGTTGGAACTAAGCTTGATGTTGCTTTCCAGATGAAGAAGTATGACACTGTTGGTATTGACTGTGTTGCAATGAGCGTAAACGATATTCTCTGCTCTGGTGTTCAGACTCTTTTCTTCCTTGATTATGTTGCCTGCGGTAAGCTCGATGCTGATGTTGCGGCTGAACTTGTAAAGGGTGTTGCAGACGGATGTGTTGATACTGGTTGTGCTCTTCTTGGTGGTGAGACTGCTGAGATGCCTGGCTTCTATGATGTTGGAAAATATGACCTTGCCGGCTTTGGTGTTGGTGTTGGTGAAAAGAAAGATATGATTACCGGCGAGGATATAAAGGAAGGAGATGTTCTTATTGGTTTGTCTTCTACTGGTGTTCACTCAAACGGTTTCAGCCTTGTTCGTAAGCTTGTTCCAAATGTAAATGATCCTTTCATTGTAAACGGAACTGATACTGGTAAAACAATTGGTGAAGTTCTTCTCACACCAACCCGTATTTACGTTAAGCCTGTTATGGAAGTTCTTGGAAAATACCGCAAGGCTATCCACGGTATGGTTCACGTAACTGGCGGCGGATTCTTTGAAAATATTCCACGTATGTATCCAAAGGCAAAGGAAGGAAAGAAGCAGCTGATTTCTGTAATCAAGAGAGCAAGCTGGGATATTCCTCCTGTATTTGGTGAGCTCATTCGCCGTGGTGCTGATTTTGATAACGTTTATAATACTTTCAATATGGGTATCGGTTTTGTTCTTGCTGTTAATGCAAAAGAAGCTGATGCTGTTCTTGAAATGTTCAACGCTAATGCTCATAAATATCACAAGGACTACTGTCCTGATATGAAGGCTTACAAGATTGGCCGTGTAGAATACGCTAAGGGCGAAGTAAAGAGCCAGCGCGACGCTGTACTGTTCGAGGACTAGGCCATGTTGAAGACAGCGGTTTTAGTTAGTGGTGGCGGTACAAACCTTCAGGCTCTGATTGATTATCAGGCTGCGCAGGCTCAGGCTGGGGCTGAATGTCCTTACGAGATTGTCTGTGTAATTTCTGATTCAAAAAAAGCCTTTGCTCTGGAGCGTGCCGCTAAGGCCGGAATCCCGACTGCAATCTGTTCTCCATACGCTGTTATGGGCGAAGAGGCAGCAAAGGCTTCTGACCGCGATACTAAACGTCTTGCTGTTTCAAATGCAATGCTTGAGGCTTGCCGTAAATACGGGGCCCAGGCAATTGTAGAAGCCGGTTGTCTTACAGTACTTGCCGGTGACATTCTCAAGGTTTACGAAAATAAAATCATCAATTTGCATCCGGCTCTCTTGCCTAAGTTCGGCGGAGTCGGAATGTTCGGCCATCATGTTCACGAAGCCGTAATTGCGGCCGGTGAAAAAGAAAGCGGCTGCACAATTCATATTGCGGATGGAGGCTGTGATACCGGCCGCATCCTTATCCAGAAGCGCGTTCCTGTTATGCCGGATGACACACCAGATACCCTCTATGCCCGCATTGCTCCAAAAGAGCACGAGGCTATTGTTGAAGGGCTTTGCATGCTTGCAAACAATTTGAAGAGTTTATAGGAATTGTAAAGAAAAATTATTCTGCACTTGAATAGTAGGCTTCGAGTAAAGGTCGTGCCGCAAGATAATATTTTTCAAGTGTTTTATCAAAATGTTTTCCAAAGCTTTCCATCATAATTGAATCAGCTTTTTCAAAAGACATTGCATCTTTATAAACTCTTTTACTTACAAGAGCATCATAAACATCTGCAACTGCCATAATGCGGGCTTCAAGAGGAATGTCTTCTCCCTTAAGGCCTTCCGGATATCCAGATCCATCCCAGCGTTCATGGTGATAGTGGGCGATATTTTCTGCAAGCAGATGAAAGGCCAGGTCATCTGTGCCTTTTAAAATTTCATGTACAATACGGGCTCCTTCTGCAGCGTGGGTTTTCATCACTGCAAATTCCTCATCTGTAAAACGGCCTGGTTTTCTAAGAATTGCATCATCTACTGCAATTTTGCCAAGGTCATGCATAGGAGCAGCCTTTATGATGTTATGACAGAAATCAGGAGAAAGCTGAAGTCTGTTTTCACTCTTATCTTTCTGAATTTCTGAAATAAGAATTTCTACGACTTTGCTTGTGCGCTTAATGTGACCACCTGTTGAGTTGTCGCGGCTTTCAACCATGGTTGCCATACTCATTATCAGGTTGTCATGCATTTCAATAATGTGTTCAGTTTTCTGAGCAACTTCATCGCGAAGCTTATCATTAAAGCCGTTTAGAAGTGAAATATATTTCTGGTCTTTTGTATCATCTTGTATGTAAAGAATATAACCGCGATTCACACGGCCATCAAAAAGCTTATTAATATCAACCTGAAAAATCTGCTTGCCAAAGTTCTTAAAGAAAGAATTCTGTTTTGGATTGATGATAAACTTGTGAATATTTTCTATAATCTCTTTTTTAAGTTCCGGATCATTAAGAGCAGAATCATCAACGTGCAGCTTTGCAAGTTCCGGGAAAATATCCTTTGCAATCTGATTACTGCCCAGATAATGAAAGCCATCATCAAAAGAAACAAAGCCTGTTTTACCATTAAATGCAATTGTTTCGATTACAGTTTCTGTTACATCATAAAGCACAATTCTTCGACTGATAATAATTAATACAAGACAGCTGATAACATAAGATAAAGGCATCAAATCAACTTTTAGATGAAGCAGTCTTCCTACAAAGAAGGTAAGAACAGAAAGAGTTTCACAGGCCAGCATGTAACGCAGGTTATGACGGGAAACATCATACTTTTTACGAAAAGCATAAAAGGTTGCGCTGATAGTTATAATCGTGTAGATAAAAATCTGTATGTAATATAGGGTATGAAGAATGCCATAGCTTTTATGCAAAATCAAATTTTTTCCAATGAGTTCTCCGGTAAGCTCCTTGTAAAAAATTGATGAAGAGCCGATTGAAAGAGAGGAAAGAAAGAAAAATGTGGAAACAGCCAGCAGTATTAATCTGAGGGATTTTTTTATATTCAGATTACAAAGGTTAAATATTGCATACATAATGAAAGTATGGGTAAAAACACCAAGATATGAAATCTTAATTCCAATTATTGCTTCTGGAACAGTTTGAGAATTTGCAATTATTACATAGCCGAGATTTGCAATTGCAACAAAAACAAAAGTCAATGTGATGAAAACAGAAAACCTTTTTCTCCAGATAAGAGCATATACCCCTGCATTTACAAGGGATAATGCAAAAAGAATTGCATAGTAAACTTTCATAATTTCTTAACACTCCAGAGGTGTATTTTTATTACTCAAAAATTTATTTTATAAGTGAACGGAAGAAATTACATTCATCATCGTTGCACTTTACTGCTTCTTCAAGCTTTGGATCGCAATGGAAGACATGCCATAAAGGCTTTCCTTCTGTGCCGTAGCAGTGGTATTCATTTTTTACCCCAAGGGCATCAAGTGCATTTTTCATAATAGGAGCCTGGGCTTTTAAGAAGTCTCCTTCGCAGGTCATGATAAAGGCCGGCGGAAAATTCTTGTCTGCATGGGCTGCAGTATTCAAAAGTTCAACCTCTTCTTTAGTGCCACCCTTTGGCATAAAGCCGCTTAGGAGAAGTTTTATCTGAGGGTCTTTATCGTCTAGAGTATATTTACCGCAGTTCAGAGCTACGCCTCGTAAGGTCAGATTTTTTTCATGGATAAAATCAAAGTTCTTTCCATATTCTTTGTTTGTAATTGCATCAGTATAAAGTGAAAGAAGATGTCCGCCCGCAGAATCTCCTACAGCAAAAACATTTGAAGTGTCAAAACCGTAAGTTGCAGCATTGTCGGCAGTCCATTGGAAAACCTTTTCTGTGTCCTGCAGGGAAGCCGGAAACTTTGCTTCCGGTGCAAGGCGGTATGAATAGTTGACTACTGCAAAGTCTCTCTGTGCAAGTCTCATGCAGTACCACTGATATTTATCCTTATCACCGTAAACCCATGCGCCACCGTGAACGCTTATAATTACCGGGAGTTTTTTGAGGGAAGCGTCGGCTTCAACTGCAGCCTTTGGGCGGTAAACATCGAGATACTGCCATTTTTTTAGCTTTGTATCATTTCCGTAAAGAATATCATCATAGCGGGAAATATCTTGTGGAGTGGTCTGTCCGGCATCGCGTTTTTTGTCATTGCCACCAAAGGATCTTCTTATTTGTCTCGAGACAAAAAACTGTTTAAGCGTAATCATTTATTCCCTCCTGAATATTGATAATATTATACCATATAATATGCAGAATTCCAAAAAAATAGTAAAATTAAAAATATGATTAAAAATATGAAAACACTTATAAATACAAGTCTCTGCTATATAGAAAAAGATAATTCTTACCTCATGCTCCACCGTACAAAAAAGGAGCACGATTATAATAAAGATAAATGGATAGGAATTGGCGGCAAGTTTGAAAACGGAGAGTCGCCGGAAGATTGTGCCGTGCGGGAGATTAGGGAAGAGACCGGTCTTGTGGTTGAGCCTGCCGATCTTGAGTACTGCGGAATTGTTACGTTTGTTGATGTTTCTGAAGCTGAAGCATACACCGAGTTCATGCACATTTTCCGTGCCCGCAAATTCAGCGGAGAGCTCAAGAGCGACTGCGATGAAGGCGACCTGGAATGGGTTCCCCTTGCAAAATTAAAGGAGCTTCCCCACTGGCAGGCAGACGAAATCTTTTACGATTTTCTGGCAGAAAATCATCCCTTTTATTCGCTCAAGGCTGTGTATAAGAATAACGTTCTGCTTGAGACCTGGCTGAACGGAAAGCCTTACGACCACTTCGGTGGTTGAGTGCCGCGAAGCGGTTTATCGAAACCACCGTTGCTGGCACTGCTTACAATGACCGTTAAAGACTAAAACTCTCCGGCAAGAGCTCGCCCAGTGTAAACACTTTCTGCTCTCCCTTGCCGTTTGCAAGAATGATTTTAAAGTCGCGGTCGCAGAACTCGCTCAGCACCTGGCGGCAGACACCGCACGGCGGGCAGAAGTCTTTAATTTCAGCCTTACCGTCTGCGCCTTCCGGGCCGCCAACAACAGCAATAGCTTCAAACTCACGGGCACCTTCACTAACTGCCTTAAATACAGCAGTACGCTCGGCACAGTTGCTTGGTCCGTAAGCGGCATTTTCAATATTACAGCCAGTCCATACCTTGCCCTTTTTATCCAGAAGAGCTGCCCCTACATGAAAGTGAGAGTAGGGAACATAAGACATATTTGTCATTTCAATTGCAGTTTTTACAAGTTCATCATAATTCATAAGGATATTTTATCACATTTTTGTTTTATTTCAGCAAAAATATTAGTATACTTTAATTGTAGTCATGCTGAACGTGTTTCAGCATCTAATACAAGAGATTCCGAAACAAGTTCGGAATGACAGAATTTTTTGGAGACGACAATGGCAAACGACCTTCAGGTAAATCAGGCAATTAATCTTACAAATCAGCTTATTGGAGAACTGGACCAGGCAGAACGCCAGCTTTCTTCTGCCCGCAACTGGGGCTTTTTAGATGTTCTGGGCGGCGGACTGATTACAGACCTTATAAAACATTCAAAACTTAATAATGCAAAAATCGCTATGGACAGAGTAAATTATCTGCTTCAGGAGCTTCGTCGTGTTCTCGGCGGTATAAGCATGGCCGGAGACTACAGCATGAACGTAAGCGGATTTGCAACCTTTGCAGATTTCTTTTTTGACAGCGGTATTGTTGATGTTTATATGACGGCAAAGATTATGAGCAGCCTCAACGAAGTCCGTAACCTCAAAAACCGCTGTTACGAACTCCGTTCAAGACTGTCAAATTTAAGATAATAAGTTGTCATTCCCGTGCTTGACACGGGAATCTAGAAAGGTCCGCGATGCCTGGATTGCCGGATCAAGTCCGGCAATGACAGTGTCATTATGCGAATTGAGCCTGACGAAGTTTATAATATTCGCCTTTCATGTTCATCAGTTCTGTCGGGCTGCCACTCTCCACGATTCCTCCTTTATCAATTACAAAAATGCGGTCGGCATTCTGAATTGTTGAAAGGCGGTGGGCAATTACAAAGCTTGTGCGGCCCTTGAGCATCTGTGCAATTCCTTTCTGAACAAGCAGCTCTGTCTTAGTATCAATACTAGAAGTTGCCTCATCCAGAATCAGAATGCGCGGGTTACTGAGCATGGTACGCGCAAAGGCAACCAGCTGTCTCTGTCCGTTGCTCAGTTCTCCACCGCGGGCTGTGAGCTTTGTGTCGTAGCCGTCCGGCAGTTCGCGGATAAAATCATCTGCGTGAACGGCGCGGCTTGCAGCCAGCATTTCTTCTTCACTCGCATCCAGCTTGCCATACATAATATTTTCACGGATTGTGCCGCTGAAAATATAGTTGTCCTGAGTCATAATTCCCATCTGGGTGCGCAGGCTTGCAAGCTCTACATTACGAATGTCTTTTCCGTCAATCAGGATGGCCCCGTCCTTAATATCATAAAAACGGCTCACCAGATTAACTACCGTAGATTTACCGGCGCCCGTAGGTCCTACAAGAGCAATTGTTTCACCCTGAGTCACAGAGAAATCAACATTTTTAAGAACATCTACATCTTCCTTATAACCGAAGGTAACGCCCTTAAAGTCAACATTTCCCTTGATTGCAGGCATCTGTTCTGCATCCTCGCGGCTGGTAACTAGCGGCTGCTTATCAATAATTTCAAAGATACGCTCAGCACCGCTGGCCGCATTAATAAACTGGTTGTAAAAATTACTCAGGTTCAAAATTGGCTGCCAGAACATTCCCACGTAGCTTCCAAAGGCTATGTAAGTTCCAATGGAAACACCTTCAATTCCAAGCAGCTTGATTCCTACCATATATAAGGCCATGGTTCCAACGCTCCAGCACAAGTCAATCCAGGAACCAAAGCCGTCGCACCAGCGCACAGCACGAAGGAACTCGCGGCGGTCATCCCAAACCAGCTGCTGGAAGGTCTTGTCGGTTTCCTGCTCGGCGCGGAAGCTCTGAATGATTTTTATGCCCGAAAGGTCTTCGTTGATAAAGGCATTAATATTCGAAGACTTCTGGCGTTTTGCCTTCCAGTGCTTTTCTGCCATAATCGAAATCAGAAAAACTCCGCCAATCAAAAATGGCAGACTGCAGAGGGCGGCCAGAGCCAGCTTCCAGTTTTTAATGAACATAATTACCATTACCGCAATAACCGTAACAAGGTTCGGAATTAAAGTAGTAACGGCATTTTCAATAATATCCTTGAGCGAGTTCGAGTCGCCGATAATTCTCGCAAGAATCTTTCCGGATGGTCGTGAGTCAAAAAAGGCCAGGTCCAGACTCTGAATGTGGTCGTACAATTCTTGCCGCAGCTCCTGAATAACCTTGTTACTGGTCTTTGCCATCAAAAGCATACGAAGCTTAATTGCCAGCACCGCAAGAATATTGATGGTCGCGCCAAGAGCCACAATGCGAATCAGGCCCGCAACATTTCCCGGAATAATATAGCGGTCAATGGCCCTCTCACTCAAAAGCGGATTCACAAGGTCCACCGCCGTACCAAATGCCATGAGTGCAAAAACTCCCGCAATCCGTTTTTTATATTTAAGCAGGTAACGGAAAAGCCGTGGCATCGTTTCGAAGTTAGACTTCTGCACCTGCTGTTCGTCGATTTTATAACTGTTCATAATTTTCTCCGTAATGACCGGTGGTTGAGTAGGCGTAGCCGTATCGAAACCACCAGTCCATCGGCTCACAGGTGGTTGCGATATGATGCTTCGCATCACTCAACCACCGCTTTGCCTATTTCTAATACTGACTATCGTAAGTCTCCTTATAAAGACCTCCGAGTGCCAGAAGCTCTTCGTGAGTGCCACACTCGGCAACTTTACCCTTATCAAGAACAATAATCTTATCTGCCTTGCGAACCGCGCTGATTCTGTGGGCGATGATGATTTTTGTCATGCCGGAAAGTTCTGCGAGAACGCCCTGAATTTCCTGCTCGGTTTCTGTATCCAGAGCCGAAGTTGAATCATCAAGAACCAGCACCGGTGTCTTTCGGGCCAGGGCTCGCGCAATTGTGATTCGCTGCTTCTGTCCACCGCTAAGGCCGACCCCACGCTCACCAATTACGGTGTTTTCTTTTTCTTCCATCTTGTCTACAAACTCAGAAGCGTGCGACTGGTTCAGAGCCGAACGAACTTCTGCAGTTGTAATGCTCTCGCGGGCACCAAGGCGGATGTTTCCATCAATTGTGTCGCTGAACAAAAAGATGTCCTGCATAACACAAGAGATTGCGCGTCGCAGGGTAGGCAAGGGCAGCTCCCGGATATCAATTCCATCAAGCTTGATGCTTCCGCCTGTAACGTCGTACATGCGCTTAAGCAGGTTGATGATTGTCGTCTTTCCGGAACCGGTTGAACCCATGATTCCCAGAGTCTGGCCGGCTTTGATGTCGAAACTTACGTCGTCGAGAATCTTGCGTGGTTCTGCAGATTCTGAAGATTCTGTAGCTTCAGAATTCTTTTCGCTGGAATCTTCTTCGCCTTCATTTTTTTTGCCACTAACTTCGTAGGTTACATGCTCAAAAGAAATATCTCCCGCAATATCAAACTGCGAGAACATTGCGTCTGCAAGTTCTACGTCGTCACCTTCTGTAATCTTCGCAAGCTCGCTGTTTTCTGTAATATCCGGCATCTCGGCATAAATCTTGTTCAGACGTTTAACGCTTGCTCTTGCACTGGAAAGTCCGTTTGTGAGCCAGCCAAGCATTTCCATTGGCCAGATCATTCCGCCAACGTACTGGGTAAAAGCAATCAGCTCACCCACAGACATTTTTGCGCCGCCCTGCAGCGGATTTCCCTTCATTACAATCAGGCCGCCCAGGAGCAAAGAAATCACCGAAAGCAGTCTTGTAATTGTCTGAATCATCGGGTTGTACTTTACGAAGACACGGCTCAAATCAATGTTGAGCTCATAGAACTTCTGGTTGTGCTTGTGGAACTTTGCAATCTCAAAGCCCTCGCGAGCGAATGCCTTAACTGTGCGCACTCCCGCAAGATTTTCTGCCGCAGTATTGTTCATCTCTGAACCTTCCTGCATAACGGCGCCGTACAAATCATCCAGCTGCTTTTCCATCATAATGGCAATTACGCCAGAGCCAATCATTCCCACAATCGGAATCAGGGCCAGCTGCCAGTTTATGCGGACCATAAAAATAATTGTGGTCACAGTGCGGATGAAAACTTCGGCCATCAAAATACCCATAAAGGCTGCAATATCCCAGATGCGGTCTACGTCGTCCTTTACGCGGCTCATAAGCTCTCCGGAGTTTATGCCGTCAAAAAAGTTTGCAGAAAGGCTCTGAATCTTCTGAAAAAGATTTATGCGGACCTCACTTGCAATTTTACTTCCGGCATAGTCGCAGGCATATTCCTTTGTGTACTGGAAGATGCAGCGGCCCACTCCTATTCCAAGAATGCCAAGCAGAAGGAAGTTCAAAATTTCCATGCGCTTCGCAATCAAAACATCATCAATAATATGCTGGACAATCAGAGGTGCTGCCTGGTCCAGCATTGTGCCTGCGCTCATGGCAAGCAGGGCAATCAGATACAGAAAACTGTAGCGTTTAAAATAGCGAAATAAATTCAGTTTGTTCATAATTCAAGTTACAAATAATAAGCAGGAACGATTCGGTAACGAGCCGAAAACAATAATACACACGCCGAGGTATCGTGCGGTCGATTTTCGTGAGGTACTTTCCTAAAGGAAAGTTTTAAATTTTAAGTGGGAACTAATTCTCTTTTGTGCGAGGGAGAATCATTCCGCACTTAAAATCAAAATACACTACACTGTTATCCATGGGAGTGACCTCCTTAAAAAGAATTTCTAGAGCGCGCGAGGATGTTTGCGCTCATCAATGTTTTCAATCTAGTGGGAAGAAAAATTTTTGTCAAGGGGTTATTATTTCAAATACTCCTGAATTATCTGGTTGAGCTCAATTGAGGAAGGTTTTGTCTTTGAAGTTTCCATCGTAATGATCAGATTTTTTCCGGGGAAGTAACCGTTCTGCTGGTAGAGTATTATTTTTTCTGCGGCACGAGTTGAATACTCTGCCTCATCCATCATTCCAAAATGTTCCCAGATATATTCTTTTCGTGTCCGCAAATTCAGACAATAAAAATCCGGGTGAAATGTTTGGATGACAGGAACTTGTGATGGATCACCTGCTTTAAGATTTATTTTGATTGGAAACTCGTAACGATAGGGAATACCTGAAGTTTTCATCGCATTTGCAATTAAAACTTCAGCTTTGGAACGAACCTGTTCTTTATTATCTGTAAAGAGTTTAGGGATATCCGGTGGAATCTTCTTCCTGGGATATTTTTCTGAAAGCCAGAGTTCTGCATATTTAGAATCTGTGAGTGTAAGAGGAGTAACTATTTTCTGGCGGGAGTCCGGCAGTTTTTTGAAATGATGATTTGTGTTAGTTGTCTGATATTTTGTAAGAAAGAGTTTTATAAATGAGATTTCCTCTTTGATGGCTGCGAGGGCTTTTTTATCATAATCAGATTGAATTAATTTGTAGGCGAGTTGATTTTGTGAGCGTGGCATGTAAGTGCCCTGTAAATCTGATTTTGATTTGCGTTTATAAAATTGCAGCTGACCGTGATTTTTTACAATTCGAATTAAGCCGGATGGATTTCGTTTTACCTCCAGCTGCTTTGTTTTGTAAGCCTGTTCGAGTTCTGAAAGCCGTGTGTGAATAGGTGCGATAAACTGTTCCGGTGATAATAATTCTTTTAACTTATACATTTTCCTCCGTTTGCGGTGATATTTATAAGATATGTATAAATTGCAGGGGAGGCAAGAAAAAAATGAGAGAGAATTACATATTTTTAGATTTGATGGTGTGAAAAATATGTAATTTTGCTGGTGAAGAGGCTAGTTTTGAAATGAGATGTAAGTGGATTTACATATTATTTGTGATTTGAATTGAGATAATATGTAAATTGGTGGTCGAAGCAGAGTAATGATGAATAAACTTTTGTGTGAATTACATATTAACTGGATGATTTTTCAAAATAATATGTAATTCACTTTGATTAGTTGTAATTATTGAAGTGGCGTAAACGATATTTTACATATAATTTAGCTGATTTAGATTAAAAATATGTAAAAGTACACGAAGTGTGTGCCAAACACTGCATGTGGATTGCTTCGTCGCCTGTCAGCTCCTCGCAATGACAGCTAACTTTTTCTGCCGTCGCGGTAATCAATCACCCAGCCGCCGTTGTAAAAGCCGTTGTCATTGCGGGTTGGAGTGACGAAGATTACCTTTGTCGGGTTTTCTGTGTTGTATTCAAAAACATTTGATTCCCACTGGAAGGGCTGACTTTGCGAATATTCTGCGACACCGGATTGAAGCGCTGTTCTGGCTTCTTCTCCTGACTCCGGGTAAACAAAATTGTTCTGCTGGTCAACAGGGGTGTAGAGGGAAATCTTATAACGGCCCTTTTTGAGCTTGAGGTGCATGGCCATGCCGCCGCTGAGAAAATAGGTGTGCTTGTAATTACGGATGATGTCTGGGGTACTCATCCATTCGTAAGTGGCTGTGATGCGGCTTGTGTCGTAGGTGATGTCCTTGCCGGCTTCCTCTTCGATGCGCAGAAAACAGCGGATGTCGTTGAGAACTCCGACATTGTCCGGCCGGTAGATAATCAGCGAGGTTTTGTCGTGGCCAGCCGGCAGTTTTTTTGTGGCGTCGATAAAGTCGTAGTAGGAGCCTGGTACCGGCTGGGCGGCAGCGGAAAGAGTAATTAGAAAAGAGAAGAGTAGAAATAAAAAAGATGGTTTCGATACGCCCTTCGGGCTACTCAACCACCGTGACTTTAGATTCCTCATACCGTCATTATCTGCTGGATTTTTGCGTGGTCTGTTTTTTCATTTCCAGCCTCATTCGCATTTGTTCTGAAAGGACAGAGTGGTAATCCGTTCTTGCCGTAAATTGTAACAGGTCCATAATTGTACCAGCCGTAGCGGGCTGCAAGAGGCTGGCTTACTTTTTTACTGCAAACTACAATTGTATTCTGTTTGCCGTCAGCTCCTCCAAGTGCAAATTCTGCAGGGTACCATACTCCGTCACTTCCGCAAACTTCAAAGCCAGTGAAGTCTTCGCTCACAGTGTTGCCCTGAAGCTCTTCCATTTTTTTATATTCTTCAAACCTAACTTCATCTGAGCGAACTTCAAAACCAAGAGGAGCATTTGCGAAAGTCATAAGAATACGGCCGAAGCCACTTTCATCATAAAGAGTCATACAGCTTTCAAACTCAGGTTCACAGGCATCTACAGAAGGAATCAGCTGATATACCTTTGCACGAGCAAGGTTTTCCATGCGCTCAGCGAGAACCTTTTTTGCACGCGGATGAATGTCGCTGTACTGGCCCAAGTCAAAGGCACTTGTAAGCCATACATTATTGATTCTGGCTGAAGCCTTTGCCTGCTCTTCGCGTACTATGCACCAGTGTTTAAAATCAGGATCTGCCTCGTATCGGTGAACAGGTAGCTGTACACAAACGAACGGTAGTAAGTTATCTCCCCAGTCACTGCGCCAGTTATCTACCAACGCGCGGAAGAGTTTGTAGTAAGAGCTCGGTTTGTGGTCATCACTTTCTCCCTGATACCACAAAACACCCTTCAGTGTGTAAGGTAAAATCCGCGAAATCATACAGTCATATAGTCCGCAGGGGCGGTAAGGGTTTTTACAAGACTTTGGACCCGGCCATGGATTTTTGCCTAAAACTTTTTCTGCTTCCTCCCAGGTAACTCCCGGCTGCTTTTCCCAAAGTTTAGCAAACTTTTCCTGCCATTTATTGTTTTCAATTTCGTAATCATCAAATTCTTTACACTGCTGCTCAATAGATTTACCACGGGTTGCTTCTTCATATTCTGTAAGATAGGTATTAAGGTCTTGGTCTGCTTCAAGATACTCACGACGCATCCAGGCAGAGGCAGAAGTTCCTCCCCAGTTACATCCGATTACCCCGACTACGCAATCTAAATCAGACGCAAGCTTTTTCGCAAAAAAATAACCAACTGCAGACCAGGCTCCCCGCGAAGGACTTTCCCAGGTCTGCCAGGCAGTCTGCTTTTCTGCCTCATAAAAGTGCTGGTCCTTCCAGCCAATTTTATTTGTATAATAGAAGCGCACGTTTTTGCCCGCAGCATCATCAGCTAATTCAGCCGGGCCTTCTGTGCAGTTCTGTAATTCAAATTCCATATTGCTCTGACCGCCTGCCAGCCACACTTCGCCAAAGGCAATGTCAGTAAAAGTTTTGATTTCACAATCGCCATAGCTTACAACAAGCTTACAGCCGGTCTGAGCAGGCTGAGGTTCAAGCTTTAGAAGCCATCTGTCCCCTTCTGCGACAGAGCTGTTTTTACAAAGAAGCTCCCCCTTTGCATTAAAAAGCTCAGCACTTATAATCGCCCCGTCCGAAGCATCCCCAAAAACTGCTGTATATTTATTTCTCTGTAAAACCATGTGGTCAGAAAAAATTGCTGCTACCGAAAAACTTTTAGAATCTGTCATATTGTCCTCTTTGTTCTATTATAATGTAATAATAAAAATCAGGTAAATACAGAGACTTTCTTATAAGAAATATTTTCATTATTCGCTGACAGTTTTTATCTACACTTTATATTCCTTTTTGTTTTTAAAGATTTGTTATAAAAATCAAAAGGTTTGCGAATTTCTATATACAGTAATAAAATTAATATGAAGTTTAAAATACTACAGGGAGTTTTAGTATGAATGCTAAGCTTAAGAAAATTACGATAATTGTTTTTACAATTGAGGTTATTGCAGCAATCGGTTTATTTACTCTTGTCAGAACAGTTGCCAGAAATCATGCCAGAACAAATGCTTTTGCAGATATGGAGATGACAGCCCGCGTAAAGCGAGCAAGCTTTGAAACCTCCATGAACGAGCAGCTTACACTTGCCCTTCAAATGGTAAAGATGCCGGCAATTAAAGAGTATATGCTTCATCCGGAAAATGAAGAGCTTCGACAGGCGGCATTTAAGGATTTTTTACCTTTCAAAGATTCATTTAAATCAAAGTCAATTTTCTGGGTTTCAGATGCAGACAAAATGTTCTGGAGTGATATGCAGGCCAGTTATGTAGTTAATCCTTCTAATCCGGATGAATACTGGTACAATATGACTTTGCTGGAGACACAGGTTTACAACTTTAATATCAACTATAACCCTACGCTCAAGCAGACAAACCTCTGGGTAAATGCTGTTGTCCGTGATGATGCAGGTAAGCCTATTGGTATTCTAGGAACCGGAATTCCCCTTACAGATATGATTCAGGAAATGTACAAGGGACTTGATCCATTAATTACAATGTACCTTTATAATGATGCTCAGGAAATCACCGGTGCTCTGGATGATTCTATAATTGAAAAGAAACTACCGATTCTCGAAAAAATGCCTCAGGTTGCAGAGCTTGATTATTTGACAAAGGATATTTCTTTTGAAAGCAAGACTGCGTCTGATTTTGTTTTTGCCTCAATTCCTCTTGTAGGCTGGCATCTTGCAATGCAGAGAGATTATACCTTTGCTGATTTTATTCTAAACGGACGTACAGCTCTTATTGCGGGAATCATTACTGTTATTATCATTGTCTTCCTTTCTATCCAGCTTGTGAACATGGTTAATCAGCTTACAATTTTGAGTGATGCTGTTTACGATTTAAGTTCAGGTAATGCCGACCTTACAAAACGCGTGACCTTGAGCCGACGTTCTATCTTTAAGGTATTTGGAACCCTGGTTGAAAATGAAAACCTCTTTATCGAAAAACTGCAGGGAATTATTGAAAAGCTTAAGGTTTCGGAAAAGGAGCTGGATGCAGTTGGTCTTGATATGACTGGCAGTATGCAGAATACAGCAAGCGCTATTACACAAATTATTTCTAATATTGATTCTGTTCATGCACAGATTAATCAGCAGTCGGAAAATGTTCAGGAAACTGCAGGAGCCGTAAATGAGATTTCTGCAAATATCGACTCGCTTGAAAGAATGATCCGCCAGCAGGCTGATGGAGTTTCTGAAGCTTCCTCTGCTGTTGAACAGATGATTGGAAACATTCAGTCTGTAAATACATCTGTAGATAAGATGGCAGAATCATTCTCTCAGCTTGAAAAACAGGCACAGTCAGGTCAGGCTAAGCAGGCTGCAGTAAATGAAAAGATTTACCAGATTGAAGATAAGTCAAAGATGCTTCAGGAAGCTAACCAGGCAATTGCAAATATCGCCGAGCAGACAAACCTTCTTGCTATGAACGCTGCTATTGAGGCGGCTCATGCGGGTGAAGCAGGTAAGGGCTTTGCTGTCGTTGCAGATGAAATCCGTAAGCTTTCTGAAACTTCTACAGAACAGTCTAAGACAATCGGTGATCAGTTGAATAGTATTCAGTCTTCTATTCTTGAAGTTGTTGAAGGTTCTCAGGAATCTAGCCGTGCCTTCTCTATGGTATCTCACGAAATCGATAATACAAATCAGCTTGTAAATGAAATTAAGATTGCCATGTCTGAGCAGAATGAAGGTTCAAAACAGGTTATTGAAACTCTTCGTGTAATGAACATGAGTACTTCTGAAGTTTCTACTTCTGCTCAGGAAATGATTGAAGGAAATAAACTGATTTTCAACAACATTGCCAGTCTACAGGATTCATCTAATACTATGAAAGAAAGTATGGAAGAAATGTCTCTTGGTGCAGAAAAAATCAATGAAAGTGGAAAGCAGCTTTCTTCTATTTCTGAGAAAATGAAGGATTCTATTACGGATATGGGAGAACAGATAGATCAGTTCACAGTATAGTCTCTAGTTCAGCATCTATAATATTTTTACGAAATTATTTGAATCCCTGTCTGTCGAAAAGCCTAATTTTTGCAGGTATTTCTGATGGGCAGGGTTATTTGTTTCTGCATAAACTTTTCTTACTCCAATCAGTTTCAAATGATTGTAAATAAATTTACCGGCTGAACAGTCACGGTAGGCTGGAGTGGTGTAATCAAGTTTTACAGTAAAGCTGCCATCGCCCTTGTCTTTTGCAATAAAAACTCCGGCAGGTGCCTGGCCGCAGGTAATCATAAAGATTGTGTCGTCCTTTTCTGTAGTGGAAAAATCCGGAAAAAACTTTTTGATGTCCCTTTCATTTGCACAGAGAAAGTAATAGAGAAATCCATCTGTAGAAGAAACGTTTACTGCCGAATACTGCTTCTTGGTATTATTGAGCTTGTAAAGATTTATTATGTTTATGATAATCAGACAAACCTGCATGGCGGCTGTAGGGTAAGAATGAATTGCAAGTGCATAAGCGCAGAAAATCACACTGCCTATTGTGTTTATAATTCTCAGCTTTACAACCGAAGTCATAAGCATAGAAACAATAACCAGCGCCGAGCCAAGATAACCGATAAGTTCTAAAATAAGGTTAATACTCATACATCAATTTTAATATATATTCACTAAAAGCACAATTTTTACTATAATATTCCCCATGGCAACACAACATAAAGAAATTGATGAAGAGACACTTACAAACTTACTTTATTTGTCTCGTTTGTCTCCGGAAAGTACTGACATGGAGACTTTGAAAAAACAGGTTGATGATATCGTAGGATATTTTGATATTCTCTCTAAATATGATGACAGCGAAAATCCTTATGACGCTTATCCTCGCACAGAAGCAGACAAGCTTCGCGGTGACACTGTCGTAGAAGGACTTGAAATCAGCGACGTAAAGAAGGTTTCAGAAAACTTTATGGACGGCTATTTCCAGGTTCCTAAGGTACTCGGGGAGGGCGCTTAATATGTATTACACAATTAAAGAAACACGCGACGCTCTCAAAAAAGGCGAAACTACCAGCGAAAAACTCGTTCGTGACGCAATTGATACTTTCAACAAAGATAAATCAGCACCAATTCCGCTTAACGCATTTATCGAAATGTTCGACGATGCTGCAGATGTAGCCGCCGCTGCTGACAAGGAAATCGCCGCTGCCCGCTCTACCGGCGCCGATGCCCTGGACAAGCTTTTTGCAGAAAAGCCACTCCTTGGAATTCCTTTTGCATTAAAAGATAACATGAACTCAAAAGGCCACCGCCTTACCTGTGCTTCAAAAATCCTGGAAGGCTATGTAGCTCCATACAACGCAACTGTAATTGACCGTTTGGAAAAGGCTGGTGCAATTCCTCTTGGCCGTTGTAATCAGGATGAGTTTGCCATGGGTTCTTCTACAGAATACTCATGCTACGGTCCAACCCGTAACCCAATTAACCGCGAGTTTGTATCTGGTGGTTCTTCGGGAGGTTCTGCTGCCGCTGTTGCTGCAAACCAGGCTCTTTTTGGTCTTGGTACAGAAACTGGTGGTTCAGTTCGTCTGCCAGCCAGCTACTGTGGAATCTACGGTCTTAAGACAACTTACGGTGTACTCAGCCGCTGGGGTATCGTTGCCTACGGTTCATCTCTGGATCAGGTTGGTATTCTTGGCCACACTCCTGCCGATATTGCTGAACCACTCAGCCTTATGTGTGGAGTTGATTTTTATGATGATACATCAGCTGATTTACCGGAAGGAAAATCTTTGAATAAACTCGAAGCCCTCAGCGACGCAGAATTCAAGGCTCTCAAGATTGCAATTCCAAAGCAGTTCCTTAAGACAGAAGGTGCTGACCCTGATGTTGTAAAATGCTTTGAAGAAACCCGCAAGTGGTTTACAGATAAAGGTGCAAGCGTAGAAGAAGTTGACCTTCCAATTCTCGACGCTTCTATTGCCGCTTACTATGTAATCGCTCTTTCTGAAGCAGCCAGCAACCTCAGCCGTTTTGACGGTATCCGCTATGGCCGCCGTGTAGACAATGGTCAGGGCTATGATGAGCTTTATGTTGATACTCGTTCAGAAGGCTTTGGACCTGAAGTAAAGCGCCGTATCGTAATTGGAAACTATGTTCTTTCTGAGCAGTTCTCAGGAGATACTTATAAAAAGGGTATGACAGTTCGTGCCCGCATTCAGCGCGAGGTTGCAGCTGTATTTGAAAAGTACGACATCATTCTCTGTCCAACCTGTCCTACTGCTGCATTTAAGCTTGGTTCAAAAGTTGATAATCCTCTTGAGATGTACCTTTCAGACCTTTATACAACCTTTGTAAACCTTGCCCGCATTCCTTCTATCAACGTTCCGGCCGGACGTACAAGTGCAGACAATATGCCAATCGGCATGCAGTTTGCAGGTGCCATGTTCAGCGAGAAGAAGATTCTTCAGCTGGCACAGAACTGGGAATGTGATCATCCGGAAATTGGTATTCCTGTGAAATAATAACAGCAACCGGTGGTTGAGTAGGCGAAGCCATATCGAAACCACCGGTTGAGTCGGCAAGCACAGCTTGCCTCTGAGCCATTCTTTCGATGAACCTAAACAAACCGCTGTCGCGCTTTGTTTTTAACGGTTCTTCGATTATAGGCTTATTTGACCTTCATTTCAAACACACCATCCCACTTCTTCGGAGGTGGGTTTGTTTTAAAGTGAGAGATGCGGTCAAGGAATACTACAGACGGCATGTCCTGATATTTTTCGTTACAAAGCTGGAACATTTCTTCTGCCTTATCCCAGCTTTGTTTACGGTAGGCGGCAAGGCCTTTTTCAAATAAATCTTTAATTTCAAAAAGCTTATCTACAGCAGCAGCCTTAGTCTGTAAAATCTCATAAATACGAACCGGCTCGTTCTTTCCTTTGACCTTGATAAAGTCGAGTTCACGGCAGACAAAAGAATCCTTGAGCTTTTCAAAAACAGCCTCTGTAATGATTGCTTTTGAACCGTATGCCTTGTTAGCGCCCTCTAACCTTGCTGCAAGGTTTACAGTGTCACCGATAGAGGTAAAGTCCATGCGGCTTCGGGCTCCAACTGAACCAAAAACAACTCGGCCGGTATTAATTCCAATTCCCATTGAAATGTAGTCTGAACCATCGGCCAGAGCCTGCTCCTGCTGAAAGCGCATGGCGGCCCTGATTTCCATTGCAGCCTTGCAGGCATTGTATTCTTTTTTCGGACCCGCAAAAAAGGCCATCATCTCGTCACCTACAAACTTGTCTATATCTCCGCCGTTATTAAGAATGATTTCAGTTTCAATATCAAGATAGTGATTTAAAATTTCAACAACATCCTGAGGTTTCTTTCCTTCGCAAAGGGTAGTGAAGCCGCGGATATCTGTAAACAAAAAGCATAGCTCTCGCGAAGTTGTAGCTTTTTTCGTATCCTTGTCGGCAGCCTGCAGGGTTGAAAAAGAAATATATGGAATAATTCCGCGGATAATACCGACCATGTTTTTAATTTCTTTTGAAAGGTCTTTTGTTTCATCACGGGTTTTGATGGAATCAATAAAGGTGAGCTGCTCTGCAGTAATCTTAGAATTACCATCAAGAATCTCTTCGAGTGTATTAGCAGACTTACGAACGTTAGTCTTAAGATACAAAAGAGGATTAGTGATAAAGTCTGCAATTAAAAGAGAAAAAATAATCGAGATGTAAAGAAACATTACAACCATAGTGTAAACAAAAATCTTTACATGGAAATAAGAACGCATAAGGATTTCTGTTTTATAAGTTACAATAGAAAAGCCTACAAGTTTAAAACCGGCCTTGCGGGTAAAAGAAACCGGGTAAATGTACTTGCAAAGGTTGCCGTCTAATACAGGCTGCTTTTTATAGTTTCCGTTCATAAAGTTTGTAAAATATTCACGAGCTCTGGCAGCAGAAATTTTCTTTTCTGTGTCCGGTATGTCTTTTACGTGACCGGTGGCTGTTGTGTAAGAAAATACATCATATTCGGGCCAGTCAATACTATCAATTGTAAGTTCAATGCCTTCTTCTACAGGCACAAAGCTTACTTTATCACCTTCCTTTTTGAAGATAATGTTACCAGCCTGGCTTGCAGTAATGATATCAATGCGTTCAAAAGGAGTATCGGCATAGGAGTTTGCTTCTTTCTGCTGGGTAAAATAAGGGGCAATTTTTTCGTATTTACCATCAGCTGAATCATAAACTGTAGAAGTCTGTTCAGCCTGTGAACGACCTACATCACTTACAGCTTCAGTAAACATTTTTTTATAACTGCGCAAAATCAGGATTGTAAAGAAGACCATGATTACGGCAATAACACTTATGATTGTAATGGTAAGCTTTGTCTTAATAGAAATCTTTGTCTTCTGTTTAGATTCTGCCTGAATCTTTTTATACTCAGCAAATTCCGGATTCATCTCCCTCAAAAAGAGAATTCCAAAAATAGACATTAAAGCATGTGAAATAAAGGCAAAGCCAAAGGCTGCATAAACAGGAATCGGTAAATGCAGAAACCATCTCCAGCAGTTTGCAAAAATCACAAGACTGGTAACTGAACAGAAGAGATAAACGGTGAAACTAAGATAAGTTATTACATAAAGAAGAACGTTTACCTTTCCTTTTATAAAAAGAGAAATTAAAAGGAAAAGAGCTGTAAAAGGCAGAAAGTAAATCAAAAAGTAAACAAAATGAAGCAGCGATTCCTGAATGGCCTGGGCCTGGGTAAAGGGCAGCAGATAAGGGTAAATAAGGCTTGCTGTGCTTTCGGCATCTCCAAGACTTATGCTTTGCATTCCCATTGGTAAAAGGAAAAGCGTAACCATAACGGCGGCCGGAACTATTCTGCAGAAAAAGAAAAAGAACTTTTTAGAATTGAATTTGATTTTGCCCTTGAAAGGTGAGCGGGCTTTTTTTGATTTTGTACTTTTACTTGCCATCTTTTTTCCATCTTACAATTTATATTCTATAAATTATATTCTATGAAATGGAAAAAAGAAAGATATTTTGCCAGCATCGATAATTCTATATAATCATTTAAAATTGTGGTAAACTAAAAATATGAAAGATACAAGTCGACTTATATTGCGATTCCTGCTGGTTACTCTCGGTGCTTTAATTATGGCTGTAAACCTCAATACCTTTGTTCATGCCGCAGGACTTCTTCCTGGTGGTTTTACAGGAATAACTCTTTTAATTCAGGAAATCTTTGCAAAGTATCTTAATATTCATATTCCCTTTGTTGTTTTCTACTGGGGCCTTAATGTGGTGCCGGCTCTTATCTGTTTTCGTTATGTGGGCAAGCGCTTTACTCTTCTTTCTCTTTGGGCAATTATTGCATCCGGACTTTTTACAGATCTGCTTCCTGGCCTTGATGTAACCAGCGATGTTATGCTCTGTTCAATTTTTGGTGGCATTATTAACGGCGTTGCAATAAGCTTCTGTTTGTTAGCGGGGGCTACCAGCGGAGGAACAGATTTTATTTCAATTTATGTTTCTGAAAAAACTGGCCGCAGTATCTGGAATCATATTCTCTTTTTTAATGTGCTAGTTCTTGCAACTTTTGGCCTTTTGTTCGGCTGGAATAGAGCACTTTATTCAATCATATTCCAGTTTGTAAGTACCCAGATTTTGAATACGCTTTATAAACGTTATCAGAAATCAACTATTCTTATTATTTCAGAAAAAACTGATGAACTTGTTCAGGTGATACGTGATGTTACCGGTCACGATGCAACTCTTTTTACCGGCCAGGGCTGTTATCAGGGGGCAGAGCGAAAAATGCTTTATACCGTTGTTTCTTCTGATGAAGAGGATAAGCTTCTGCGTTCAATCAAAAAGACGGACCCTGCAGCCTTTATAAATATCCTTCAGACTAAAATGCTCAAGGGCAATTTTATTATGAAAAAACAGGATTAGATAGCATTTTTTCAAAAATTATATTACTATGCTCTCATTATAAATCAATGTATTTTGAGGAGTAAAAAAATGATAAATAGATTCAATATCGGCGACAGCTTTGAAACTACAGTTGTTGCAGTTACAGATACAACAGTTTTTGTTGATTTGAGCGCTAAGTCTGAAGGCGTGATTGATGTTGCTGAGTTTAAGGATGCAGACGGCAATGTAAGCGTAAAAGAAGGCGATAAAATAAAAGTCTTCTTTACCGGCGAAATTCACGGTGAAATGCGCTTTACTACAAAAATCGGCGGCAGCTCAGCTGATGATACAATGATTGAAAATGCTTATAAAGGTGGCATTCCGGTAGAAGGCCACGTTGAAGCAGAGATTAAGGGCGGTTTTGAAGTTAAGCTTGGCGGAAAGCGAGCCTTCTGTCCTTATTCTCAGATGGGCTTTAAAGATAAAAAAGAACCTGCCTTCTATGTAGGAAAAACTCTCAGCTTTATCATTACAGAATATAAAAATGATGGAAAAGACATTCTCGTAAGCAACCGCAAAATCGGTGAATCAGAATATGCAAACAAACTCGGTAAGCTTGCCACTCAGATTACCGAGGGGGCAGTAGTTACTGCCACAGTTGAAAGCATTGAAAAGTTTGGTGCTTTTGTAAACATTCAGGGCTTTAGAGCTCTTCTCCCAATCAGTGAGCTTTCTTTTGACCGCGTTGCTGATGCCGGTGAGGTTGTAGAAGTAGGGCAGGAGCTCAATGTAAAGGTTATCCACACAGACTGGAAAAACGAGCGTGTTAGTGTAAGCCTTAAGGCTCTGCTCCGCGACCCTTGGGAAGAGGCTGCAGAAAAGTTCCCTGTTGGCACAAAGGTAGACGGCAAAATCAGCAAGATTATGGACTTTGGTCTCTTTGTTAATCTTGATAAGGGAATTGATGGTCTTGTTCACATCAGCGAACTGGAAGGCTTGAGCGCAAATACAAACCTCCGCAAGGTATACAAGCCTGGGCAGGAAATGAGTGTTGTTGTAGAAAAGGTTGATGCTGCTGCAAAACGTATTTCTCTTGTTCCGGCAACTTCTAAAGAGCAGGATGATACAGCTGCCCGGTACATGAGCAGCCAGGATGATGACGGCGAAACTTATAATCCGTTCGCGGCGTTGTTGAAGAAATAGATTGCCACGTCGCTACGCTCCTCGCAATGACGACAAGGCTCTGTCATTGCGAGCGCAGCGAAGCAATCCATATAATTAAGATGTCTTTGATTGAAATAACCCCTGAAATCTCATATCTTCCCTCTGTTGAAAATCCCCTTTCGAGCGATGTGGTTTTTATAAAACCAGAAGGCTCGGATATCACCTGGATTTTCGACACGGGAACCTGTGGCGAAGCTGCAAACCTCATCAATCAGATAGAGGGCAAAAAGAATATCGTCATTTCTCATTTTCATCCGGACCACATTCTAAATCTGCTTAAGGTAAAATACGACAAGCTTTACGTTACAAAATACACAAAAAAATATACAAGGGCAGGGGAGATTGTGGAAGGCGAAGAGTCTTTTGCAGACGGCATAAAGCTTTATCCAATCCCTTCCAGCCACTCAAAAGGCAGCCTTGTTCTGGAATATAAGGACTATGCCTTTCTTGGCGATGCCACTTACTGTCATTTCCGTCTTTCAGCCCGGGAATATAACGTACAGCTGCTGGAACAGATGATTAAGAAGATGGAAGAAATTCAGGCTCCAAACTTCTGCCTGAGTCACGACAAAGGCTTTGTTCAGCCAAAAGAAAGCGTTTTACGAATCTACCGGAAAATCCTCGCCCGCCGTAAAGCCGGCAACCCTACAATCAATGTTAATGACTTTTTCAACGAAGACGGCGGCGTAAAAGAAAGCGAAGATGCCCTTGGGAATAACGCTAAGGTGAAAATTTAATCCTTAAATTCTCTTTTTTTCCTGCCGATAATCAACTATATGCCTAAAAACTCTTATGAAAAACCAGATTACTGGTCACAGAAAGCTTTCTCAGAAGGATATCCTGCACGCTCAGTTTATAAGCTCAAGGAAATTGATGAAAAATTCGGAATGATTAAGAAAAATTATACCGTTCTGGATTTGGGATCAGCTCCTGGCAGCTGGACTACTTTTTTGCTGCGCACAATGGATGGAACCGGTAAAGTTGTTTCCTGTGACTTGAATCCACTTTCAAAGTCTGTAAAGGGCGATAATTTGATTTTTATTCAGGGAGATCTTAATGCACCTGAAATTAGAAATCAGATCAAGAGTGAGGGGCCTTACGACCTTGTAGTTTGCGACGCAGCTCCAAAAACTACAGGAAATCGTACTGTAGATACAGCAAGAAGTGAACAGCTGGTTGAAATGGCTATCTGGTATGCACAGACCATGCTAAAACCGGGTGCTAACTTTTGCGTAAAAATCTTTCAAAATGGAGATCAGCAGAGACTCTTAAAGCTTATGCGCGAAACCTTTACTTCGGCTAAGGGTTTTAAACCGGAAGCCTGCCGTGCAGAGTCTTTTGAAACATATCTAGTGGGGATAAATAAAAAATGAGCGAAAAAATTGGGGAAAAGTCTTTTCTAAAAAAGTGTGAAGCAAGTCGAGAAGCCTCGTTTGAAACAAGGTCTGCGCCAAAAACAGAAAGAAAATTTGAACTGAATTTTGAGATAAGGCCGGAAATTAAGCCTCAAAAAAAATACTTTATTTCTGAAAGATTTCAATGTATAATGAATAAATTGGTAAAAAGTATCACTATGAGCTTTAAATCTAATTCAGTACAGGTAGTTTGTCTCTCCGTTTTGGGCTTTTGTGCCGGTGTTTTCTTAACTTGTCTTTTGATTACAGCCCGCCGTCCTGATTTCCGCCATGGTGTCGGAGGTCTTGAAACCACTGCCGAGCCTGAATATGAGGAAAATCTTTCAAGCCTGCTTGCAGACGTAGAAAATGACATTGCTCTTGCAGATGCTGCAGAAGATTCAGCCCTTACTGAGGCAGTCCTTCCAGAGTCAGATTCCATTATTACCTATCAGACCTACCGCGTAAAAGCCGGTGATATGATTGGTTTTATTGCAGATGCTTTTGATGTAACTCAGGATACAATTATCAGTGTAAATAACATCAAACAGAGTCGCCTTATTCAGCCGGGTCAGTATCTTAAGATTCCTTCAATGCCAGGAATTATTTATACAGTAAAGAAAAATGGTGAAACTGCTGCTACTATTGCAGAAAAATATAAGGTAAATGCCGAAAAGACAGCTTTTGCAAATAATATAAGCCTTGATTCAGAGCTTAAGGCCGGTACATCACTTTTTGTTCCGGAAGCAGAGCTTGACTGGGCAACACGTCAGGAAATTAACGGCGACCTCTTCAAAAAGCCTCTTCATGCCCGCTACTGGCTTTCTTCAAATTATGGCTGGCGTAATTCTCCATTTAATGCGGGAGCTCGTACTTTCCACGGCGGTATTGATATGGCAGTTTCTCAGGGAACTCCAATTTACGCAGCTCTGGACGGAACTGTTACTGCTGTAGGTTATAATGCAACTTACGGAAACTATGTAATCATTACCCATCATTCAGGATATAAGACTCTCTACGGTCATATGAAATCTACAGCCTGCCGCAAGGGTAACTTCGTTTATACAAATACTGTAATCGGCTATGTTGGTTCAACAGGTATGAGTACCGGTCCACATCTTCATTTTACAGTTTATAAAAATGGTAAGACAATTAATCCGATGGCGGTGCTTAATTAGTTCTATAACACGGTGGTTTCGATATGCCCTACGGGCTACTCAACCACCAGTGAGTTCCGGTGGTTGAGTGATGCGAAGCATCGTATCGAAACCACCATGCCAGACAGAAAGCTCCCTATTTTATTTTTCTCGCAAATTCTATATAATCTCACCTTATGGAAACACGAAACATTTTTGAAAACCTTTCTTGTATCGATCACAGATACTCTTTGTCGGAAGCCGATGCATTTGCCGGCCTTTCTAAGTATATTTCAGAAGAAGCTTCTATCCGTTCCTGCGCAAAATGTGAAGCAGCCCTTGTAAAAGCCCACCTTAAATTGCGCGGCAAGTTGACTGATGAGATTGCTAAAACTCTCGATGACGTTGCCGCAAATATCGACCCTCAGGAAGTTTACACAGAAGAAGAAAAAACAAAGCACAATATCCGTGCCCTTGTAAATGTAATGAAGACTAAGGTTGATTCAGAAATCGGACCTCTTATTCACCTTGGTGCTACTTCGGTTGATATTCTTGATACAGCCCTCAGCTGCCGTATGCGCGACGTTACTCAGAATGTTGTGCTTCCAGAACTTAAAAAGCTTGAAAATTATCTTTGTGATATCGCTGAGCGTGAATGCGCTACTCCACAGGTTGGCCGTACACACGGACAGCATGCTGTACCTATTACTTTCGGATGGAGCATTGCTGAGTTTGTAAGCCGCCTTGGAAAGTCTATCTTGCGCATTGAAGAACTCTCTAACCAGCTGGTAGGAAAGCTTGCCGGCCCTGTTGGTTCTTACAACGGCCCAAGCATGATTGTAAAGGATCCTGAAGAACTCGAGCGCACATATACAGAGTTCCTCGGCCTTACACCATCTGAATATTCAAATCAGCTTGTTGAACCTGAATATGTTCTCCGTCTCTTGCTTGAGATGAACGTAGCTTTCGGAATTATTGCTAACCTTGCAGATGACCTCCGCAACCTCCAGCGCTCTGAAATTGGTGAAGTATTCGAATACTTTGCTGCAACTCAGGTTGGCTCTTCAACAATGCCACAGAAACGTAATCCATGGAACAGCGAGCACGTAAAATCATTGTGGAAGGCAATGTGTCCACGCGTAATCACTTTCTATATGGATCAGATTTCTGAACACCAGCGTGACCTTACAAACTCTGCAAGCCAGCGCTTTATTGCTGATTATGTTTCTGGCTTTACAATGGCAGTTGCCCGCATGAACAGCGTTGTTAAGGGGCTCCAGGCTGATAAGGAAGGCATGGCAAGAAATCTCGAAAATGCCGGCGGAAAAGTTCGCGGTGGTGTTTTGGCTGAACCAGCTTACATCCTTCTTGGCGAAGCAGGCTACAACGACGGTCACGAAATTATCCGTAAGATTACCCTCGAAGCAGAGCAGAGTGGAAAGACCTTCTTCGAGGTTCTCAAGACTCACGAAAAAGAATACGCAGATATCACAGCCCAGCTGGAAAAACTCGGCGTAGAAAATCCTGCAAACTTCTTTGAGCATCCTTCTAACTACTGCGGCTTGGCTGCAGTTAAGTCTAAGAGACTGGCACAGAAGTATCGCGAACTTATGAAATAAATTTTACGTTAAATAAAAAAAGCGGCGGTGGTTGAGTGATGCGAAGCATCGTATCGAAACCACTACCGCTTTTTTTTGTAAACGGTGGTTTCGATACACCCTTCGGGTTACTCAACCACCGTATTATTTTTACTTCAAATTAATCATACTTGCATCATAATCACTAGGTGGCACAAATCCCATCAACATCATCAAAGTTGCAGGCCAAGACGAAATACCAAGTCCGCTGTTGAGCTCGAGTTCATACTCGCCCTTGTACTCTGGGTCGTAGATGATACCTGGAACAGGGTTCAAGCTGTGACTTGTCTTTGGCTTTGGTTCGCCGTCAGCGCCCATAGCAACAGAGCCGTCCTTCTTATGCTCGTACATATCGTCTGAGTTTCCGTGGTCAGCTGTAAGACAGAGAATACCGCCTGCCTTTTCAATAGCTGCCTTAAGGCGGCCAAGCTGAAGGTCCATACCTTCCATAGAACATACAACAGCGTTGAATACACCAGTGTGTCCAACCATATCTCCGTTAGGGTAGTTAAGACGGATGTGGTCATATTTTCCGCTTTCAATAGCTTCGATTACCTTGTCAGTAATTTCTGCACACTTCATCCAAGGGCGCTGTTCAAAAGGAACAACATCAGATGGAACTTCAATATATGTTTCAAGATTCTTGTCGAATTCACCAGGGCGGTTACCGTTGAAGAAGTAAGTAACGTGACCATATTTCTGAGTTTCAGAAATTGCCATAAGATGAACGCCAGTCTTTGTAAGATATTCACCCATTGTGCGGTCAATGCTTGGTGGGTTTACGAGGAACTGAGCCGGCTTGTGGTTATCTCCGTCGTATTCCATCATTCCTGCATATTCAACAGCAGGGCGGCGTACGCGGTCAAAGTGAGTAAAGTTGTCTTCTTCGAAAGCAGCAGTAATTTCAAGAGAGCGGTCACCGCGGAAGTTAAAGAAGATTACGCTGTCGCCGTCAACAATAGGTCCAACAGGCTTTCCGTCTTTAGCAATTACGAACTCGTGCATATCCTGATCCAGGAGGCCGGCATTTTCACTGCGGTAAGTATTGATAGCTTCTGTAGCGCTTGCAAACTGACGACCATCAGCAAGAACATGAGCGTGCCATCCGCGCTCTACCATAGACCAGTCAGCCCCATAGCGGTCCATAGTGATGTACATACGTCCACCACCAGAAGCAATCTGATAGTCAACATCGCTGAAGTCAGCAAGGAATTTTTCAAGTGGTTCAAAATATTCAAGGGCGGAAGTAGGTGGAACATCGCGACCGTCAAGAAGAGCGTGAACGCGGAGAGTCTTAACACCTTCCTTGTGAGCCTGAGTAATCATAGCCTTAAGGTGGTCAATGTGAGAGTGAACGTTACCATCAGAAACAAGACCAATAAGATGGAAAGTAGTTCCCTTGTCCTGAACATTCTTTACAAGCTTCTTCCATACAGCGCCTTCGAACATGCTGCCAGAAGCAATAGATTCACCAACAAGCTTAGCCCCCTGAGCAAAAACTCGGCCACAACCCATAGCGTTGTGACCAACCTCAGAGTTACCCATATCATCATCAGTAGGAAGACCAACAGCAGTTCCGTGAGCCTTGAGCTTAGTGTGAGGGCAGTTAGCAGTAAACCAGTCCAGGTACTTCATCTTAGAAGCCTTAACTGCATCTCCCTCTTCATACTTACCATATCCAACGCCGTCCATAATAACCAGAACAACAGGACCACGACGACCCTTCCATTTAGGGTTCTTTTCCAATGCATGCATTGTGTCTGCCATATATATTTTCTCCTATAAAATACTATATTTCTTTCAATAATATAATGAATTTGGGGAGTTTTTACAACGAGGGGGTATGCAGACTGGGCGTGCACGCGGGGGCCTGCAGACGGGATGGGCAAAAAAAAACACCTTCGAAAAGTTGAAGGTGTTTTCTGGGATGGAGAATAGGGGGTTCGAACCCCTGACCCTCGGCTTGCAAAGCCGATGCTCTAGCCAGCTGAGCTAATTCCCCAGAAGATGGTGTTATACTATAGTATTTTGACTTTTTGTGCAATATGATATCGGGATTTTATTGCGATGATACTTAGATTTTATTGCGATTTTGTATTTTATGCCTTATAATAAAATATTATAGATATAGCCTGATGGCTGTGCACAGGAGATGTTTTATGAGTGATGGATTGGATCCGGAAATTGCTGCGCTTTTAGATCAGTCAGGAGATAACGATTCTGCTAACCAGGCTTCGGCTGAATCAGCAGTTGCTTTTTCTCCAGATTCTTCTTCTGGCAATACTTCTGCACCTTCTTTTTCTTCATCTTCCGTTTCAAATAGATCAATTCATGAAGTTGATTTAAGTAAAAAAGAATTTGCTCCAATTGAAAAATTTGTCAGCGATACTCCTTCTGATGTTTATAATGATACTAAGTATTATAAAATTGCACTGACCGGCGAAAATCAGTCGGCTCAGCGTGTTCATCAGGTTCTTTCAAAATATCTTACCTGCCAGGATCCTAAAGACCGTGCTGTTTACCGCCAGCAGATAATTACAGCATACTGGGAACTTCTACGTGGAATGGTTGGAAAAATGGCTTATCCTGACACTCCAATGCCTAAGAAGATGCTGGTGCGTTTTGGGGTTCTTCTTCCATCTCTTTTCAGACAGGAATCAAAAGACTTCTTCTCGAAAATCTTTTTTGAAAATCGTGAAGGTGAGCCAATCATGTATGTTGATGAATGGTTCAAGGAAATTGCTTCCGGTCGAATGGGAAATTCTGCAACTGATGAAAAGAAGCAGGTAAAGACTGCCAATATGACTCCGGATCAGGCAGCTTCTGCAGAACAGTCCCGCCTTATGCAGCTGCAGTCAAAGAACTCTGGAAAGCTTCAGAGTGCAGAAAATGTTCTTGGAATTAAGGAAAATGAACGCCGTATGCTCGAAGGTGAGCTTCAGCGAAATATAGAAGATTTATGTAAACACAATCCAATTCTTGGACTTGATAATCATACAGCCGGCTATACAGAGCAGCAGAGAAAACTTCTTCCTGCTATTACAGATATCCTTCACCGCCTTTCAAAAAATGACAAGGAATTGTCTAAGGTTCTGGAAGAGTTTAAGGAAGCTAAGGCAACTTACGATAATGTTCAGGATAAGATTAATCAGGGTGGAGGAGCTTCTGTTGCTACAAACGATACAGAAGCAGTAAAAATTGAATTTGAAACTGTTCGCCAGATGGCAAAGATGACTGTAGGTCGCCGTGGTAATCAGTTCCCTATTTTTACACGTGAGTTTTACCACTGTACAGAACGTGGAACCGGAACCCGCGAAAATGTAATTGATGTTCTGCGCTGGATTGAAAGTCTGGATCCGGGCGTATTCCATCGTATTCACAAGAATATTCCAAATCGAATCGTACCTTATGTTTTGTTAGTACCAACTTACGGTGACCGTGGTTTCTGCTGGGAACCATTTGACCGTTATAACCGTGTAACAAGCCGTGGACGTATTGTTGTTCCAATGTATCCAAAAGATCTTAAGATTGCTGTTCTTACTGCCGTTGCTGATTTACGCTGGCAGGTAGCAAAGGAAAAGGCTTCTTACTATTGGATGGAGGAAGGTCTTACCGGTCAGTACTATCAGCATTTTGACCAGATGAAGCTTAAGGGAGATGTAAAGGAATTCTTTATTGAAGATTACATCCTCTGGATGACAAAGGAATCTACAGGTGTTCAGCGTCTTGATAAGGATGTTCGCGGAATCTTCTGGCGAAACATGCCTTATCCTAAGGAACTCAAGGAAGATTTGAGAAAGCGTTCTCTGGTTTACGACGAGCTCTGTAAGAAAGATGCCAACCGTGAAATGTCAGATGGATACTAATTCTAGATTGTCGGGTCAAGCCCGACAATGACACATCTGTCACCCTCGGGCTTGACCCGGGGGTCTTTTTTTATTCCCCGCTCAGCGCAATTACAGGATCCAGCTTTGCAGCCCTGCTTGCCGGATTCAATCCAAAAAAGATACCCACAAAAACAGAGAATACAAAAGAAATTAAACAGGCATTCCAGCTGATTATAAGCGCATTAGACTGCACATACTCTACAGCAAGACTCACCGCAATACCGACGATAATTCCCATTATTCCCCCAAGAAGGGTAATGCTTGCAGATTCAATCAAAAACTGCTGACGGATATCGGCCGGGCTTGCTCCAAGTGCTTTTCTTATTCCTATTTCCTGCCTGCGTTCAGTTACCGTAACAATCATTATGTTCATAATGCCAATGCCGCCAACTAAAAGAGAAATTGCAGCAATGGCACTAAGCATAATACTCATGGTACTGGTAATCTCGCTCATCTGCTCCAGCATAGACTGCATGCTGGTCACGTTTACATAATATTCAGAGCCAGTTTTTTCTGTGTAATAGCTTTTGATTTCTGTTGCAAGAGATACGGCCTTGTCTTGTGAGGTTGCCTGAACCATTACATTTGCAGCGGCCGGATTCGGTTTGATTTTCTTTGCATAAAAGCCGCGGGGAATAAAGGCAGATCCATTTTCCATTCCGGTTGTCTGTTCTTTTAAGACTCCTATTACTTCAAAGGTAAAGGTGGTTTTGCTTGCAACGAGAATTACCTGTTTGCCTACAGCATCTCCGTCCGGAAAATAATTTTCAGCAGTATCATGGTTCAAAATGATTTTCTGAGTGCCTTCCTCATTGTCGGTGACAGTAAAGAAGCTTCCTTTTTCAAGTTCAAGATTGTACATCTCCAGGTAGCCGCTTTCTATGGCAGAACAGTTTACAGACGATGAGGTTTCGCCGTAGGTCATGGTAACATTGAGGTTGTTTTTGTACCAGATTTTTTTGATGTCGGCAATGTTGTCAAATAATTCAGTACGGGCCGCTTCATCAAAAACGACAGATGAAGATGCACCGCGACGGCTCATAAAACCGGCACTAACATTTACCACATCAAGACCCGCACTGCCAAAGGTATTTTCAATCTGCTTAGTTGAGCTGCTTCCCATACTGGTAATTACGATTACAGATGCAACGCCTATGATTACACCCAGCAGGGAAAGAAAGGTGCGGGTTTTATTGCTCTTAAAGTTTTTGAAAGCATTAATGAAATCTTCTAACATAAAGTCTCCTTACAACGTGGTTTCGATACGTCCTTCGGACTACTCAACCACCGGCGCTACAAGCTGCCCGTCAAGTATACGGATGCAGCGTTCAGTTGACTCTCCAATCCGCGGGTCGTGGGTTACAATGATAATTGTGGTGCCCTGGTCGCGGTTTATCGCGCGGAACATTTCCATTACCTGCTTACCGGTTTCTGTATCCAGAGCACCAGTTGGTTCATCCGCTAAAAGAATCTTGGGCTGGGTAACCATGGCGCGGGCAATTGCGACACGCTGTTTCTGACCACCCGAAAGCTCGTGGGGTTTATGATGGATTCGTTCTCCAAGGCCTACCGCTTCCAGCGCAGCCTTTGCTTTTTCCATTCTTACGGCTCGCTCTACCTTCTGGTATTTCAAAGGCAGCATTACATTTTCCATAATGTTCATAGCCGGAATCAGATGATACTGCTGGAAGACAAACCCAACCGTCTGATTTCGGAGGAGAGCAAGCTCCTTTTCCGACATAGCGGCAGTTTCCCTTTCATTAATTTTTACAATGCCCGAAGTAGGGCGGTCCAGACAACCTATCATATTCATACAGGTTGATTTTCCAGAACCCGAAGGTCCCATGATAGAAACGAACTCACCCTGCTTAATATCAAAACTGATTCCACGTAAGGCATGAACCTCGTTTTCGCCCATGACATAGGTCTTTACAACGTTTGTCAGACTGACAACATTTTCCATATCAGCCTCCTACATTGGACCAGGTCCGCCAGGGAAGCCGCCACCTGGGAAGCCACCAGCCCCAGAACTTCCGTTGCCACCGCTTCCATTTCTTTGTGAGCCGCTGCCACTACCATTCCTGTTTCTGTTCATGCCAGAGCGTTTAGGAGTTGTCTGTTGAATCAGAACCTCGCCGCCTTCAAGTCCTTCAAGAACCTTTACATATTCATTACCATAAGGCTGAACCTTTACAGAAATTTTCTCATTTCCCTTGGCAAGTACAACATAAGGCTCTTTGTTTTCATAACCTATTGCATAGCGGGAAACTACAACATACTGCTCGGTTGGACTGATTTCAATTTTTCCTGTGAATGAAAAGTTTGGAAGAATTTCTTCCGGGTATTCATCAATACGAAGCTTTGCCTTTACAACAGTTGCACCACGCGAAGTAATTTCTCCAATTGCAGGCCAGCCGGTTACGTAGCCTGTTACACTTTTATTGCCGTAGGCAGGGAAGGTGAAGTTTACAGTCTGACCAACCTTGAGCTTGGAAACATCTGTTTCAGTTACTTCAACTTCTGCTGTAAGATAATCAATATTTACAAGAGTTCCTACGGTGTCTTTAGCTTCCAGGGAATCTCCAACAGCAACATCTAAATCCGCAATAATTCCGTCAAAGGTAGCAATAACCTTGCGGTCTTCCACCTTCTGCAAAAGCGAGTTCCGCTCAGTTTCCAGCAGCTTCAATTCACGCGCCGAGGCGGTCAGCTTCTTTGTTGCCATGTTGTATTCCTGTTTTTCCAGGTTATAAAGCTGCTCCGAATCATCCAGCTGAATAATTACATCGCCTTTCTTTACCTTGTCGCTGGCCTTTACGTAAACAGCTGTAACGGTACCTGCGCTGCGGGCCTGCAGAGTCTGCTCCTGGGCAGCGGCAACAGTTCCGGAGATTTCTATAATATTTTCATAAGTCTCCAGGTTTGCAGTATAGTAAACCTTTTCGCTTCCCTTCTTACTCAAGAGAGTTTTTAATACAAAAAGTCCGGCTCCAATAACAAGCAGAACTGCAATGCAGATAATAATAATTTTTATTTTTCGTTTCATAGTTCCTTCCTTATATATAATGTCATGCTGAACTTGTTTCAGCATCTTTATTATAGATCCCGAATCAAGTTCGGGATGACGTTAATTGTCACTAACAAAATTAGAAATTACATCGTCGTTATATATAATCAAATCAATAAGATTTGAAATTTTCTTTATTATGCTGCTGTTGAGATTATTCTTAGCAGAAAGATATTCTGTTTCGCTGGTATAGCCCTGCTTGTATAACTGAGCCATATCCTTTTCCAGTCCTTCGTACATAGAAAGATTTTCCTCAGCACTTTTCTTTTCCCAAAGCAGGGTATCCAGTTTCTGTTCAAGCTCGACAACCTTAGTTTCATAAGCTGCTTCTGCTGTCTGAATTGCCAGCAGCTCCTGTTCTTCTGTCAGTTCATTCTGCTGCTTTGTAATGGAGTTTTTACGGAAGGTGTTGGGGTTGAGCGTGGCGCTTAGGGTATAGGCCGGTGAGGTTTTAGAATTACTTTCACTTGTATTTCCCACCGGCATACTGATTCCGGCTCCAAGGGTAAGTCCCCCGATGCTTCCGCTTAGCCCTGCATCAATAGAATCTGATTTTGTAGAAGAATTATCAAAGGTGTAGCCTGCACTGGCAGAAAGACTGTAGTTCTTTTTAGAAGAACGCTCCATTGAATTGATGTAGTAGGTCCAGTTTGCGCTTTCAATATCAGTGTAAAGTTCCTTGTCAAAGTCTTTAATATCAACAGCATCAACCTCTTCAATTCCGGCCGGAACAAAAGTCATTAGGTCTGCCTTGTCATCAATCTCAAGGTCATAGCCGCATTTTTTATAGAAGACAACGCAGTCATATTTAAAGCTGTGAATGGCAGAATCTACATCATGCTGGTCTGAAATAACCTTGAGTTCTGCCTGTCTGTAGGTGGAAGAAGCTTTTGAATAGCCCTGAATCTTTATAGCCTCAAAAGAAATGGAATCTTCATAAAGAGTCTGGCGTTTTGTCATGATGGAATTGATTGAGGTAAGAAGGCCTTTAAGGGCAGTGTAAAATTCTTTTTCAGCTGCAATAGCACGTTTCTCAATTTTCCTCTGAGCTTCGGTAAGGTTGCGTTCTGCCTTAAGCTTTGTAAGTTTGTTAGAGATTAGTGCAGAAGAGATTATATCTACTCCCAGAGAAAGAGAAGTGTCGCTGAGCTTTGTGCCATCTGATTCTGAAGAATAAATTGTCTGTGCCGAAACAGAAAGATTCGAAGCCTGGGGAAGGCTTGCCTTTACCGAAGGTTTTGCTGTAAGGTCTGCTCCGTCGTCACTTACCTGCAGTGTTACAGTTCCGCTGGAAAGGGTAACATCAAAGCCTGTGTCTATTTTTGCACTCTGATAAGAAAGAGCAGCTTTTTTTGCGGCAAGGGTAAGATTCTTTAGTTCTGAATCATTTTCAACATAAGACAGAAGCAGGGTAGTGGTATCAGGAATTGAAGCCTTCAAGACAGCATCGGTATTTTCTGCAAAAGCAAGATTTGAGAAGACTAGTGCTGCTGTTAAAAAAAATAAGTGGTTTCTTTTCATTTGTTCCTCGTTTATAAGATAAACCGAAAACAATAAAAAAAGAAACCACTTTTTGTGAATATAAGAATTATCTTATGTTACTTAAGATTCCAATAATATCTGCACCGCCGATAAAGGTGCCCAGTGTACTTCCGATTGATGAAAGTATAAATACCAGCAGGGTGCGGAGAATTCTGTTTTTGTAAAAGCCCTTGAGGTTTACATCATCCTGCAGAGTTTCCATATCGCTTATTTTTGGCTTACAGACAAGAGCCTGAACAATTGCGGTACAGAAACCTACACCTATAAAAGGACAAAGAGATGTAAAAGGAGCTGCTACGAAGCCCACAAGAATTGCAAGCGGGTGACCAAAAGCAATTGCAGTAAGAAGAGCTGCAGGAATTGCATTCCAAAGGAACCAGGTAGAAAGTATTTGTGCTCCTGCGTGGACTCCACCATAAATAAAGCCTGCCACAATAAGACCGATAATACAAGCCGGAATCAGGAAGGCTAAAATCTTACCCGCAATACCAGGCTTTGGAAGCTGGCTGATTTCTTCTACATCGGATGATTCAGAGCCGGCTCCTAATTTTTCAAGATGAGCCTGAACTCCCGGCAGGTGGCCTGCACCTAAAACTGCAACAATATTGTTTCCTTCAGATTCCCAGATTTTAGAAGCAAGGTACTGGTCGCGCTCATCAATCAAAACCTTTTTAATGACAGGCATAGATTCAGAAAGCTCATCCATCATGGAATCCATTTCATTACGTTCTTTGAGTTTTTCTATTTCTTCAGGTTCAATTTCTTCTTTGCTGAAGGCACTGGAAAGCAGCATGGCAAAAAGCTTGCATTTTCCCCAGAAAGAGTTTTTGCCCCAGGCACGTTTTAAGGTAATCTGAATAGGACGGTCTACCAGGGTACAGCGGATATTTGCTTCTTCTGCGGCATTCATTGCCGCAATCATTTCATCGCCAGGCTTTACACCTGCATTAAGCCCCATTCTTCTCTGATAAGAAGAAAGAATAAGGTTTGCCAGCAGCATAAAGCCTTCTTTTCTTTTTAATACTTTTATAAGGTCCAGCTGACTGTAGCGTGACGGATTTTTGATTGAATCGGCACGCTTTTCGTCTAGCTCTACGGCTACACAGTCCGGCTGTATATTTTTGATTGTTTCTTTTACTTCTTCAACACTTTCTTTTGAAACATGAGCTGTACCTACGAGCGTAATTTTACGTCCGCCCAGTTCCAGCTTAATCTGAGTCTGGCTCATTGCAATCCCCATTCGGCAATCCTGTATTCAAAGAACATAGGAGCCTTCATACTTGTAACTTTAGCATAATACTCTCTTGCGAGGTCTTCTGCTTTGTTCAATTCATAATAAAGTCCCATGTAGAATAACATTTTACCGCGGTTATTGCTATTAGTTTCTTTTGTGATTTTCTGTACGAGATTTGATTCTGCATTTCTGTTGTAAGGATCATTAAAGAAGCGTACCAGTGCATATTCGTTTGATGCTGCATCAAGCTTTTTGAGCTGTTTTGTAAGTACATCCTTTGCCTGAAGAGGCTTGTTAAGCTTAAAGTAACATGCTGCAATCATAAGTGTATAAGCATAGCTTGGGCTGTATTCATAAGTCTTGCTGAAATATTTAATTGCGTTCTCGTAATTTTTAGCACGATATTCAAGAATTGCTGTAGATTCATAGGCATAAAAATACTTAGGGTTAGTTTCAATTACCTTATGGTAGTTTTCAAGAGCTTCGTCCCATTTTCCTAAATCATCATAATTTCCTGCCAGATATGCATAGGCCAGGAAGTAGCTTGGGTCTAGTTCAGTTGCTTTTTTCCAGGCATTTGCTGCATCATCAAATTTTCCCTGATAGCGCAGATAGGTTCCGTAATCCATCCAGTAGTCGTAGTTGTAAGGATCCTGTTTAATAGCCTGCTGAACATATTTTGTAGCACGCAGATAGTTGTCGTCTTCGTAGGCAAGCTTACCCATATAGGCCAGGGCAGGGGCATTTTCAGGGTCTTTATCAAGAATCTGCTGGAAGGTTTCGCCGGCAGTTTTTACATCATCTGTATAATAAGACATCTGTGCATAGCCAAAGAGGGCATCTGTATTTTCCGGGTCACCGCGAAGAGCTTTCTTATAAGAATCACGTGCCAGCTTATATTTTTTGTTTACGGCATATTCTTCTGCACGCTGAATGTTTACAGAAGCATTATAAGGGTCTGTTGCAAGAATGCGGTCTGTTGTGGCCTTGTAAGCTGCTTTATCGCCTTTAGCTTTATTGCACATAGAAATAAGCTCAAGGGCTTCCATATTATCTGAATCTATAGCAAGAACTTCGTTTGCTGTAGCAATTGCATTGTCATACTGGGCATCAGAATAATAAAGGGCTCCAAGAAGATTTTTAAGCTCCAGATCGTCTTTAAGGGAAGAAGGAATTGAATCAAAGTGAGCAATTGCCCCCTTTGTATCGCCTTTTTCGAGCATAGCCTGAAGCTGCTTAACGAATTTTACGTTTGGAGGATCTTCCGGCTCCTTCTTTTTTGTCTCTTTTTTAGCTTCAGTTTTTACTGCCTCTGGCTGAGACTGAGTTTCTGCAGAAGGCCTTGTAGCACAGCCTGAGATAAAAAGTGTAGTGGTAAAAAGTGCAGCTGCGGTAAGAATCAGAAGAAGCTTTGACTTAATTGTCTTAATCATTTTTCTTTCCTTTATATAGTTGAAATTAACCGAATCATTGGCTAAACTGTATTTACAATGAATTTTCGGATATTAAAAAAAGCATTAGGACTGCTTATTGTCGATATCGTTATTATCATCGGCATTTTTGTCCTGCAATTTAGAACAGATTCCACAATTATAAAAAAAATCGGAAACCTTCAGATAACCCTCGAAACTCAAAATGAGCAGAACGGCATAATAAGTTATAAAAATAAGGCTAGAATCTCCTATAATGGCATTAATTTCTTCTTTGATGAGCAGAATCCTGCCTCTATAAAAAAAGACAACAGAGAATCTACTGTAGTACTGCAGGATGTAGTACAAAATGAAGAATTATCTATTACATTAAACTTCTCAGAGGATGTAAAGGTTACGTTTGAACTTGCTTCTGCAGATTTGTCAGCTTCTCTTGCTATTCTTACTGATTTACCTGATGGAGTTTCAGACTTTTCAATGCCTTACAGTTATTCCTCTAATATGACTGTTCAAAAGGTGGAAAAAGACAGCATAGTATTTGGCGGAAAACGTAATGCCTGGGAACTTTCAGGACATTCTGTTCGTGCCGGATATTTTGATTTTACACCTCGAAATTATGTTGCTACATATTCTGTTTACAATGCAGATCAGAAGTTTACCTTTGAGGATATCGTAAACGAACCTATAGCAAATGCGGCTGAATTCTCAAAGACAATTGCTCAGCTTAAGAGAAATCTTATCAGTGCCTTTGAATCAAATAATGTTGAATCTAATATTACAGAGCAGGTTGCTGTTTCCTTTGTTGCAGCTCAGGCAGAATCAGGAAACTATAACCGTGCAGTAGAAATGGTTCCTGACAGCTTAAAGAAGAGTCGCCAGAGAACTTATCTTTCGGCTCCATATTTCAATACACTGGAAGATATGAACGTAAATCTTGAAAAGGCAATGAAAGATTATGAACGCCGAATAGCAGATTCAGCAGACCGTGGAAGCTTTGATTTATTTACCGTTCATAAGATTGCCGACTTTATTTATCTGAATCAACAGCAGAATTCTGTTACTAAGCTTTTGAATAATGTTGCTTCTGCAGATATGGAAACTCTTACAATTGCACAGATTTCTGGTATTATACAGGTTTATACAGACCTTGCAGAGCTTTCTTCTTCTTATGCAGCTATTCTTGAGCCAGTTCTGGAAGCCGGAATTGAAAGAATCACAGATGCCTGCAAGTTCGAAGGTAATATACTTACAATTTCAGAAAATGATACCTTCCTTTCTGTAAATCAGGCTGTTGAAACTGGTATTGCCCTTCTTCGTTATGGTAAAGCAAGTGCTAATGAAACACTTGAAAAAGCCGGATATGCAATCATTAATTCATATCTTTCTGAAAGTTCTTCATTTGATTTACGCACTCTCAGTAATCTCTATGCTGTTCTTGCTTATGATAATATCTTCTATCCTCATTTTGAAAAGGTTGATGAGTCTGACGGCAAAACAATCTGGGCCTGGACTTGTGCTAAATCAATCAGACTTAATAAAACAAAAGAAGAATACAGCTTTACAATTGATTTCCCTGAGGGTGATACTCATTATATTATTCTTAAGGGTATTCCTCCGTTTAATTCAATTTATATTTATGATATGGCATTCCGTACAGACCCTCGCTTCGAAACCTATAACTCTTCTGGTTATGTTTATAAGCGTCCGTCAGAAACATTGCTGCTTAAGTCTCGTCATAAGACTGAATTTGAAAAGGTTCGCCTTGTTTATAAGGAATCTAAACCGGCACCAGCTCCTGTAGTTGAAGAAACTCCTGCACCGGCAGCAGAAGAAAGTGAACCGGTAGAAGAACCCGCTGAAACAGAAAGCACAGAAACAGAAGAATAGATTGCTCCGGTGGTTGAGTAGCCCGAAGGGCGTATCGAAACCACCATGTTCTATATCTCTTCGATATAGTCTTTAGAATTTACTCGCTTAAGAACAATAAGTGTTATATCATCAGTAATTTTTTCCGAACCTACAAAATCAGCAAACTTATCCATAATGCGGTTCATAATCATAATGGCACTTTCTTTATGATATAACTGTGCTGTTTTTATGATACGTTCCTTTCCAAACTCTTCACCCTTGTGGTTCATACAATCAGTAAGTCCGTCTGTGTAGCAGATGATTATATCATCCTGGGCAGCACGGAAGTTCACAGGAGGGAATGAAACGTCTAGACCTTCAACACCAAGAATACCATATTGCTTTTCAGTATCCTGTTTGAGTTCAATTACAGTATCCTCTGCGGCACTGTAAAGAAGAGGATATGGGTGACCTGCATTTGCAAATTCTACACTGCAGACATCCTTTTTGTTGAATTCACTAAAGCGGAAAAGAAGACCGGTAATATAGTTTTCAACATTTACCTTTTCTTTGATATATGATTTGTTGATGTCTTTAAGAACATTTGAAATCGATTCATCCTGATTCATTCCGTTTATAAAATGCTGGCTGATAATGCTTTTTGCAAGAATAGTCATAAGACCGGCTGGAATGCCATGACCAGAAACATCAAAAATACCAATTCCATCAAGAATGCCTTCGGTAAAGTAGTAGTCATACAAATCACCCGAAACATTATTGTCCAGAGCGTTATAGGAAATTGCAAGTTCCCAGCCACGGAAGGATTTGTTTTTTACAGGTAAGAAGTTCTTTTGAACATGTGCTACAGTTTCAAGACCTTTAGAAAGTACATAATTTGCTTCTGAAAGTTCTTTTGTTCTGAGAGCAACTACATCTTCAAGGTGATTAGAAAACTCAGAAAGCTTGCTGTTTAATTCAGTGTTATGCATATACATAGCACCAAAACGCAAAAGAAGGGATCCTAAGAAAATCCACAAAGTTACCTGCCAGCCGTAGATTGTGAAGAATGGCAGATTATTATTCAGATTTCCAAGTTTAAGTATTATGTCTAATACTACACCAGCAAGAACCGGAGAAAAGCCGGCAATAAGATAAAGAGAGTTCTTTCTTGTTTCTTTATGAATGATAGAAATAATAAGTTTTGGAATGCTGAAGCAGAACTGCATCAAACCAAAAACAACTATATAAGGCATAAAGCTGTTAAGGGCTTTAGTTGTTTTTAATGAGAAAGCAATTGCCAGAGGAATTATAAGGAAGATTAATCTTGTAATGATTTCCCATTTTTTTTCTTTTTTACGCAAATAAGAAATGATAAATGAATTTGCAAAATAAATGGTAGTAAAGGCTCCTCCATAGAAGAAGAAGCGTATCAGCATGGTATAAGATAACCATCTTGGTTTTGCCCAGGCCACTTCAGATGCAAAGAAAGGCAAAAGGAAGTGTATGGTATAAAAATTCAAAAGGGCAAAGAAAAGATAAACATTTCTGCCTTCATAATTCTTCATGACAATGTAGAGGAATAAATACATGAAGAATATAAGAAGCATTACACCGGCAAAGGAGAGTGTGATTTTTGAGTTATAAAAGGTAATTGTCTCGCCGTAAGTATGCACGTCTGGCCTTTCTCCAAGGAACATTTTATTAGAAATACTGCCAAAGGCATCTGGCCAGACTTTTATAAGTACAGTATTTAAGCCGTTTTGATTTAAATCGGATTTTGAAAACATAAAATACTGGCCGGTAAAGCCTGCACTGTTTTCCATTGGAGGAAAATCTCCATACTGACGGATGGAAATATTGTTCAAAAAGAGTAAGTCTGCACCACGGATGTAGCCTATAAAAAGACCAATATCTTTATCTTTGAATTCTTCCGGAAGTATAAACTGAATCTTTAACCAGAGGTTGTTTCCCTCTTTAGAAATCAGTTTTACAAGGGACCTCATATTTTTTTTATCAAGATGTTTGAATTCTCCAATACGGGGTAAAACGTAGCCGGGCCCTTTATCTGGAGTAGTTTCTATATAACTTATATAATTTGAAACGTCGTAACGATAAAACTTTGGTTTGCCACAAGATGAGAAAAAAATGCTTGTGAGAATAAGAGTTATAAAGGGAATAATAAACTTCTTCTTCATCTTAATTCTATATTATAAACTACAATATAGAAAAAAGATAGAAAAAAAAGAGCTTGGTTTTATATGGAATTAGAAGCGTTCTGCCTTTTTGTTTGCCTTTTTATAAGCTGCGGCGCCACCGGTTTTGCGTGATGATGAACGTTCGGTCTGGGCGTGAACGTTAGGCTTGCTGCTCTTTGCGTTCAGGCGGCCGCGTAGGGCTTTTTCTGATTTGCCAGAGTCGCGTTTGCCACGGGCAGGGCGGTCGCTGAGGCCAGCACCTTCCTTTCGGCCATCTCGTTCTGCAAAAGCAGCCTTGCGGGTACGGCGTGAGCCACGGTCTTCTTCCTTATCATCATAATGCATGTGAGGAATTTTTCGATTAGACTTAGAAAGCTCAATGGCCTTGCGGGCAGAGGCTACCGGCAGGCTTACAAGAGAGAACTGCTGGGCAACATCAATGTCGTCTACAAGGCGGCCAGGAATATGAAGCAGCTCGCTGAAGTAATCTGCAATTTCGCGTGCATGGTAGCCGTCGCGTTTTCCGAGTGAAATAAAAATACGTTTCTGGTCGCCGCGTGGGGCAGCTGATTTAGTATTGATTTTTCCGTAGTGTTTTGCAGAGAGCTGGTCGCCATATACAATAGAAAGAACTCCGGCTAAAACCTGCTGAGGCTCCTGATTTTCGCAGAGGGCTGCGGCCAGGTCGGTGAAGGTCTGGGTAAGGAGTTCGGTACGTACGGTGGTTGAGGGCCCTTTACCGGTGGTTGAGTAAGCCGAAGGCTGTATCGAAACCACCTGTGCTGAAGATTCTTCGAGTTCTGCGGTGGTTTCGATACGTTCGCTCTGCGAACACTCAACCACCGGGCTTTCTGAGGTCTCTTCGTCGGTGGTTGAGTAAGCCGTAGGCTGTATCGAAACCACAGGGCTTTCGCTTGTGATAAACAACTTTTCTTTGAGTTCTGCAATTACGCGTTCGTTCTTAACAGCGAGAACTTCTTTTACTTCAGGAATCTTTCCTTCTATAAAATCACTCTTGGTTGCCTTTTTGATATTCTTGGAAAGGAAGCCAAGCTTGCGGCGTTCTTCTGGTCTTACAAATGTTACGGCAATTCCTTCTGTTCCGGCGCGGCCTGTACGACCAATACGGTGAACATAAGTTGCAGTATCAAAAGGAAGAGAGTAGTTTACAACATGGCTTACACCCTTGATATCGATACCACGGGCAGCAACGTCTGTTGCAACGAGAATACGGGTCTTTTTCATGCGGAAGCGTTCGAGAACTTTTTCACGCTGATTCTGCATGATGTCTCCGTGAAGGGCAGCGGCTTCGTAACCTCGGAGGTCCAGTTCACGGGTAACGCGGTCTGCATCAGACTTAGTCATTGTAAAAACAAGACCGTAGAAGTCCGGAGAAATGTCGATGAGGCGGACAAGAGCTTCAATCTTTTCACTTTCCTTTACAACCCAGTATTTCTGGTCGATAAGGAGGGCTTCGTCAATTACGTTTTCCTCTTCAATAATATCATATTCGCCCATAAAGTCGCCGGCAATCTTTAAGATTGGGGCTGGCATAGTAGCGCTGAAAAGGAGAATGCGACAGTCAGGATTTGCGTGACGGAAAATCTCTTCGATATCGTCAATAAATCCCATGTCCAGCATTTCATCACCTTCATCAAGAATGAAGTATTTGATTTTGCTCAGGTCAAGAGTCTTGCGTTCGATGTGGTCTTTAATACGGCCAGGAGTTCCAACTACAACTTCGCAGCCGCGCTTAAGATCTTTAATCTGATTAGCATAAGAAGCGCCACCGTAAAGTACAGTTGTACGAGGGTAGGCATCAGTTGCAAAAGACTGCATCTCTGTGCAGGTCTGAACTGCAAGCTCGCGGGTTGGTTCAAGAATCAAGGCTTCTACGTGGTCCGATTTACCGCGTACATTCTGAATGATTGGCAGTCCAAAAGCTGCAGTTTTACCTGTACCGGTTCGGGCGCGGGCAATCAGGTTAGTATCGCCGGTAAGAAGGCGGGGAATAGCAAGCACCTGAATAGGTGAAGGAGTAACAAAGCCTTTTTTCTCAACGGCTTTCAATGTGTATTCATCAAGTCCTAAATCTTCAAAAGTAACAGTGTCTGGAGTTTCGTTTTCGATTTTGTCTTCTGTGAATGTCGATTCTGCAGTCTGATCTGCAGTGTTTTCAATAAAATCTGTCATATAAGTCCGTCTAATATACAAGAAATAGTAAAGTTTTGCAACAAATGTCACAGTTTGCAATGATGTATACTCCCCGTTTACTTTTATAAATATCACAAAATAAACGGTGGTTTATAAAATCTCATGGGCGTGAGTGAAGACGATGCAAAACTGCCTCTCGAGCTTTTTGGCGCTAATATGTTGTGTCTTCTGTCAAGAACAAAAAACAGAAAAAGATTTCTCGGCAATTTACCACTCTAATATTCTTGGATCATGAATAAATCATGCCATATAGGGCAATGGATTCTCCGAAGTTCTTATCGTCTTAGCTCGGGCATAGTAATTATTATAAATACCGCCAGCAGCGCCAATCAAAGATAACTAATCCTTGTCGTCTGTATTTTTGTTCTTTTTGCAGAACAGCTACAAAAAAAAGCTTTTAAACTCTCTCTCTGTTTTTATATTTAATTCAGGCAATGTGATCTGTCATCATTCCCCAAATAAAACATGCCAGTTCGCGTGCAGCTGCCGTTGTTGCTACATTTGCTGATTTTCCCCTTAATTCTAAATAAGCTATCTTACTACGTAATCTGTAGCGACATTTATCGGCATATGCAATAACCTTTGGATCTTTTTCCTTCTGCCGATCTAATAATCGTTTTGACTTTTTCCCCTTGATGCTCGTTTTCTTTATACTTTTTGCACATTCCGACAATAAGCACCGTAGTTCCCTGTCTCCAGATTTTGTTATTCCTAAATGTTTTTCCTTCTGGCCACTAGATTTCTCTCCACATGTTAATCCTAAATAGTTTGAAAAATGATATGCTTTTTCAAATCTGTTAAAGTCACCGACTTTTGAGACTATAGTCACGGCCGATACTGTTTCAATTCCACAGAAACAAACAAGTTTATCAACCTTATCTTTAACCGCAGGGTCTAGTGATATTTGTTTCAACCGATTTTCTATAGCTTTTATCCTTGCTTCATAAGTATTTACTGAAATCATGTATTCATTTAGAGCTTCATTCAGATAATCTTCTTCAAAATGAATTTTGTTAAGCCAGTTACGATATTTTAGCGTCCAGGTATTTCCTTCTGCAAATTTCTTATCATGACGCAATAAAAATGTAACTTGTAAATAATAATGTCGCCAGTTTCTTTAAACTGGTGATATTTTTTTATATTGGAATCTTAAAATTCATACCTATATGTTTTTGAAGTTCCAATTCTGGAGTTGACCCTTTAAGGATTTTTCTCGGATAGTTATTCATCCATTCCTGAACTTCAGCAAAAAGTTTTGGATTCAATTTAGAAAAATCCGTTCCCTTTGGATAAAATCGTCTGAATATCCTGTTGTGATTTTCATTAGTTCCTCGCTCACTTGCACAATAAGGATGCGCAAAATACAAACAAGTTCTTTTTCTTCCATCCTTAGAATTTTCAATTCCTGAGAAATC
>NZ_ATWV01000016.1 GCF_000421345.1 Treponema bryantii NK4A124 | reverse complement strand
CTGGGATAATCTTGTGAAGTTCCTCAACTACAGTTTTGTTACACCTGATACAAATGCCGCTGAGCGTGCTATAAAACCGTTTGTAATGGCAAGAAAGAATTTCTTGTTTTCTGGCAGCGGCAAGGGAGCCGAAAGTTCATGCTTCCTTTTCTCTCTGATTGAAACTGCAAAGTTCAACGGCAAAGCTCCGGAAGATTATCTGCGTTGTCTGTTTGAAAAAGCACCATATGCTGAAACCGAAGAAGACTGGAAAAAACTCCTGCCATGGAACATCGAAATTACACCCTTCCAGTTCCGCGGCGAATGGATGGAACTAGCTAAATAAGGTTAGATTTGACGGATACGCTTTTTTTCTATTATACAGTGAATAATCATTTTGATCCTCATGTTCTAACAAAATGTATTTTCTGGTGAGTTTTTACCCCATTATGTACGCCTTCAAGCTTCAAATCTACGGCAGGACTATCTTTAGAAGAAGTTTTAATCCTTGATGATTGTTTCTTATTAGGGATTAAGACTTTTTTGCATCTGAATATACTCTCTCAAATATTTTATAGGAAAAGGCATCACAGTTAGTTGTCCATTCCTAATAAAAGTTACATTCATTAATTCTAGTAGTTCCTTAAAGAATAAAACATTAGATTCATAAGGAATGACCTTTCGGATATGAGCTGCACGTTCAATGACATTTTGCATTCCAGCACCTATTTGTCCAGAAGAATAATACTCGCAATTATTTGCAGTATCCTTTTTATAATAAACATCTAAGCAGCCAGCATAGTATTTTTCTAATGATTCTAAACTACGGCTCAGTTTTTCTTTTTTAATATCTTCTGATATTAATTCTATATTTGGAAGCATGATATTAGGAGTATCTTGAATTATGTTAATATCTCCACTTTCGTTTATTACCAGGGCTTTATATTTTTCATCATATCGATTATGACGTTCCAAAGTCATATTGTTTAGTTGGAAGATATCTTGTATCTTCTGATACTCCTTTTGATTAAACATATCTCTTGTCTTTTCTCCGATTAAGAAAGAACCATCAGGATTAATTGTCATAAAATAATAATGATCCACATTTATTGTTTTATCTTCAGATTCTTTTATCTCTTCTGTATCACAAACACAAAATGTCCATTTATTTTTGTAGGCCATCTTCTTCCAATTAAATATCGATATTTGTCTTACAGGATTGTTACAAATCAAATCCTTCTTAACAATCAACTCATTTAGCAGAACTATACAAGCTGCTTCACTCGGAAGTTTAGTAATCTTATCTCTAGGGAAAGACTCAAAGGTAATATTTTGTATCGCTACTGAATTAGAAACTTCATGGAGATCATGTTCTTCTTTATGGATTTCGTAATATTTTTTTTCTCGAATAATAATAAGATTAAAATCGTTATTACATGTTGTATCAGTTATCGTTATTGAGAAATCAACCGTGTTTTGATCTTTCAAAAAATATTTCTTGTTTAAGAAAATATTCTCAATAGCCAATTTCAATTCATTAGCGAACTCAAAAGTTTCCTTATCTCCAACTTTATCAATAATGCGTATTGTTCGTCCTTTCAGAATTTCTTTTAGATGCCTCAGATGATCTCTTTTCTGTGCATTAGAACTCTGAACATCAAGTTTATTCCAATCATCTTCCTGTAATAAAACAAGTTCCGATATACCAGAATATTCTTTATTAAATTCTTTAACAAGTTTTTGAAGAATACCAGTTTTTGATGATGAATATAGTGATGGGGTCTTTGTGTTTGCAAAACTAATGGAATGCTTCGTATTCTTAAATTGAAACAAGGAATAAAGTTCAGAGGTCTTATCATTATCTGTTTTTATTCGTAAAGTATTATTCGGCTCTAAAACAAATAACTTCTTATACGATTGATTCTTTTTCTCTTCTTTATTTTTTGTAAATGTCTTGGATGCAAGACTTATCGAATATGAATAATCAATCTTTAATTCTAAACCATATACCTGATTTGCTTTTTTCTCTGAAAAATAAAACAATTTTCCAGTTATGTTACTAATTGATTCATACTGTTTTGCTAGAGCATTAAATAATATTTGTAATAATGAATGTGGATAATCTGAAAAAGGAACGCTTAATTTTTTCTTGCAGAGTGAATCATTATTTTCCTGATTATAAGCATTTATTATATTAACGATTCGACTTTCATTTAAAATATTTTTTTTCAACATAACAATAAAACTATTGCCAGAGGTAAATTGAATAGCTAAAACATCCGGTGTTAGTGTTGGTTCGTCCAATATTTTTGCACTTATCTTAAAATTCAGGCTCTTATTCTCAATCAAATAAAAATCATAAATGGAATTGATTTTATCATAATCAATTTTACTTTTTGTTAGGTCAATTTTATTTATAAATACCTTTGCCAATTATCAGTTCCTCTCAATCAAATTCATTACTTTATCGAAATTAGTTTTATTTAACATTGATGTATTTTTGTCGTATAAACATGCAATTTCAGAAACCGTTATTCCATCCTGTTTTCTATCATTAATATAATATTTTCCTTCCGTAAAGATATTAATTATAAGTGCAGTTTTGCCATTACACTTATTAAGCTTTTCATAGATATGAGGTAAAAGATCTTGTTCTCGGGGAATAAATGCTGAATACTCATTCCAATATTTGAAGTCAACATATACAGGCTTATTTTTTACTTTATAATCGAACAACTCGAAAAATTGATTCTCATGTATTTCCTCAAGTTCTATATCAAACTGTTGTAATAATTCTCGTCCTGCATATTCACCAAGAGCACCTTTATAAATGTTTGTAAATACAGGAGGACAGATAATATAGTCATTTATTTCAAATTCTTTTTTGAATCCATTAACATCAAATAACTGTTCTATTCCATTTAGTCGCAGCAATGCGTTTAAATTTGCAGAATCATCTGAGACACATTCAAAATTCTTTTGTTGAGTAAATGAAACTTCAATTTTCCGATAATCTTTTTCTCGCTTAAACCAGAGCTTATTTGATCTCTTAGGAAGTTCAATGTATAAAGGCTTAAACAATTCATCACACATAACATATTCTTCTTTTGATAAAGTAGGATGCTGTAGGACAAATTTTCGTATTCTCTGCCATTCATCCATTGAAATATCATCCCATCCATTTCTACCTCTAGATACATAGGTAATAATACGTGAATGCATATTATCACTAATTGTTTCTGCTCTATTTTTATACAATTCTTCCTTATCAGTTATTCGGGGCTTCCTTATTACTTCATTCAAGAGTTTCTCAAACTCAGGATTAAGCTTATTCATTCTACAAGTATCAATATCAATCATGTCATTGATAGCAGAATCATAACAAATATATACATTCTTATTTTTCATGTTTGTACGACAGATTCTTCCAATAGCTTGAACAATAACTTTAGTTGCATAGGTTGAATAACTTGGAATATCAGAAGATCTGAAGTTTATTTGTTTACCATTAAAGAAGTAATGATTAAAAGCGTCTCGTATAAATTTACGACATTCAGCTCTATTAATTTCTCCAGCATCTTTTAAATACTCAACCTGAGCTATGTATTTTGTAAAGTCGGAATCATCACTTGATTCTGAAAGAAGAGAAATAAGATTTGTTGGTCTGTCTAAATATATTGCATCAAAATCTTTTTCAGAAGATTCAGTTCGTCCATTAATACAAATTACATTTTTTCTAAACTTCTCAGGAATAGAATATTGTAAGTTTTGTCCAGCACCTATTGTTTGATATGTTGAAATGACAAATATTTTCTCGCCTGCTGCAAGTCTATTTAACAGATTCTCTTTATCTTTTTCATAATTCGGGCCACTTCTTAAGATAACAACCATATCTTTAGATTTTTCTGCACCAAGTCCCAAATCAAATAATTTATATAGAAGATCCTTATTTAATTCGTTTTTACTATCTGGGAATTTTGTTAGAAGGCATAACATAGATTTTATGTCCTTTGCAGTATTGAATACTCCAAAAGCTTTCATAATTCTTAAATATCGATTTTTAAAATAATCATTTTTATCACTATAAGATACGGTTTGAGAAACCATATTATATGCAGCCTTTTGTTTTTCTTCGGATGCGAAAACTTCAGCCCATGAATCTTCACTGTATATATCTCTAGTAGTGATTTGTTTTATTCTTATATTTATTTCATTATATTTTGAAATTGACTGTTCAAATTGCTCTTTTAGAATTTGATCCTCATCTTCTGTGAGTTCGTAATATCTATCTTTTAATTTTGGAATTAAATAATTATATAATGCATAATTACCAATCAAAGAATTGTAATTAGCTGTCGCTGATATTCCAAAGACTCTTGCATTTTGACTTAATTCAAGAAGGATCTTTTCAGGTGTAGACTCAAGGGATGTCATTATGATTGAAGAACGTAATGTGTGCGTATTATCATCTTCGATTGCATAATACGAGAAACCATTTTCTATGAAAGACGCATCAAAAAATTGTTTTTTTGTTTCTTCTTTATTTTTTCTATATAAAAGGATTTGATCAATAAAGTATTTTTTTATTCTGCTATAATTTTCTCCAGGAAAGAAAACATCAAGAATAGATGTTATACCTTCTTCATACGAAAAATCGTCCTGACCATTTTCCTGTTTATACTGCATTAAATTGATTCCAAGAATCTGAACGCCACCACAAAAATATTTAAGAAAGCCTCGTACATCTTTTATCATGTACATAAAATCTTTCAATTCCTTATTCTTTTCTTTTGCCTTTGTATATAGAATTTCATTAATTCGTTTTTCTTCATTAAACTTAAATGCTATATGATGTTGATCAACTTGATTTGTGACGGCCATACTATGAACATCTTGAAACAAAAATGCTGAACCAAAAACCTCTGTATCAGAATTCTTAAAGATGTATTTCATATTAAATCTGTCATAGATTTCTTGAGCACGTTTTTTCCAACCAGGAATTACAGCATTTATTTTATCTTCACCAAAACCTTTGTTTTTAGATTCTAATTGTTTTTGAGATGGTACCGTCATATCTGTTGGAAAATCATCTTGAAGCAATCGATCATAAATAAGCTTATAGGCAGATACATAATCTATTCTGCCTTTTGTAGCATTTTCAATTAATCTATCTAATATGGTATCTTTTGTTGCATCAAACTCATCTATGAAAACAATTGCATCCTTTGCAAGTTCTTTGTAAATATAATATTTTTTATCAATGATTGGATCATTACGTAAGAGAAATTTATCCATACTCATCATAAAGACTTGTTTCTCTTTTGTAAGAATCTGTGGATATAGCTCTAATATCCAAGACCATCGTTCTGACGATTTCACAAAATCTAATCTATATTTATAACTCACATTTTTGGCATATTTTGCTTTTATTTCAGTTTCAAGAAGAGCCTTAATTTTCCGACGAAAGTTTCTTTCGTATGTTTCTCCAATTTCTTTTTTCTTCTCTTGAACATTATCTTGTATCTGAAAATCTCTACTATCTTCAAACTTCTTACAAAATTCTACAGCTTGTTTTAGATATTTATATTCCCTTGTTTCAGACATAGGAGCTGGCACATCTATTGTCAAAAGTTTATCTAAAACGCAATCAAGATATGATTTCATAATCAAAACTTTGCTGTTAAAGATTTCCATTTCGTTTTCAGAAAATCTTTCTTTCAATGAATCTAACTGGAGATTTTTCTTTAAGGTTGTAACAAAAATGATTTTATCTTTTCTATCAGATTGAGTAAGTGTCTTATGTATAAATTCAAAAACTGTATAACTTTTGCCTGCGCCAGTAGGAAGTGGAATTAATAGCAACCCATTATTCGTCATTTTTTCAAAAGCATACTCATTAATAATATCATCAAGTTTTTTCATATATTTACCACATGCTACTGAATGTATTTTTATTATAACACAGTTCAGAAGACTATGGCTGAAACTTTTTTGAAAGCAGGAAATTTTTGTTTCATGCATGAAACATTCAATCTTCGAGAGAAAAAAAATACCAGGAATAACTCTGTAAACAGAGTTATATTCAAACTTTATAAAGACACCTGGTATATTAATTATTTCCTTAGGCAAGATAAAGAATATGATACACAATGCCGCTAAGTCGTTCTCTCTGTGCGTATTATATTGGCATCACTTTTTCTTTTCGTGGTAGATTTTTCTATCTTTTTTGAATTATGTTTCTCTATATGAAGGACTTACCACCCCTTATTTTTCTATTATTTGCCTAACTTCCTCATATTGAGATACTTAAGTTATTTGATTTTCTTCTATATATTTTGTCGTAAATATAGTTTTTCTCATTTTTTTAGGGGAGAACTAAGCATGTTTTAATGCGTTTCATTCATGAAACATTTTTTCACCAGTAATATATAAAGACTAATACTGTAAAAACTATCAAATGGAAGAAAATACGAAGTGGAGTTTTTATTTTTTTTGACACCATCCAGCTAGGACAAACAGTATCATTGATAATGTCATTCACTGGTGGTGAAAAAAAAGAATTATCTAGATTTAAGAACTGCTGTAACAACTGCTGCTGCTATTATTTTTGAAATAATTAAAATCGTGCATTCAACAAGATTTTTAAGACTTCATCATTTTTGAAAACAGGCTGATGAATATTAAATTCGTAATCGAGATATGAATTACGAACATAGCATTTTTTTAACTGATTATTAAACGATACCTCCGAAGGACCAGAATTAAAATTTGGGCAAACTAAATCTTTTTCAAAAGTTATTATAAAATAATGAGGAAACTTAATCTTCTGACATTCGGGCTTCGTTTCGCAGTAGATTATCACCAGAGGTTTTCCTAACATTTGAACTTTTTCTGAGTTAATCTTCTTTGCTCTTACGAGTTCTCCTGTTGTTACATTTAATACTCTTGCATATTTTGAGAACTTCGGATCATTCTGAAATAAATCAGGAGTCCTCGAAGGACATCGGTAATAGTACCTGCAGATTCTTATAGGCAGTTGATCTTTTTTAATGATTGTTGAAATCCTTGATGGACAGTTTAATTCATTTTCGCATATGATTTTTTGTGTAATCGGTTCATATAATGCTGGAGAAGGCTTAAATCTAATTCTTTTCTTAGAAGGAATGAGAATTGATTCTCCTGTCTTAAAGTTTCTACCTTTTTTAACTTTTGATTCTTCAATTGAAAATCGCCCGAATCCTCTGATTTCTACTGAATTTTGATTTTTCAATTGTTGACCCAAAACAAAAAACAATTCATCTACGATTGTTGATATCTTCGAATGAGAATAATCAAAACTTCGTTCCCCATGTCTTAATGATTGATTAATAGAGTTATAAACTAACTCACAGATATTTTCTTTATTTATATTCATTTCATTACCGCCTTATTAATAGAATCATTGGCCATTTTGATAATTTCGTCGGGAGATTTTTTTTCTTTGATATGCTTAAGACAGAATTCAACCCCCTGTATGAATGCCTTATCTTTTGGCGAATATTTTTTCTCTTTAGCAACAGATTGGAATGCGCTTGCTGTAGAGATAGTTCCATCACGTAATGCAGTCTTTACTTCATCAGAGGCCTTGGCATTTATCTGAAGGAGCTTATGAGCATTATGGGCAGATATTCCTAGCTGTTTTGCGACAACTTCGTTAAGACGACCAGGTTCTTTTTTTAACTCTACTAAATTCAATTTCTCAAACTGCTGGTACAGGGACTTTGCATCATCATGCCGTCTAGCGTATTCATTGAATCTAGCAGCTTCTTCTGCTTCTTCAGCATCCTTAAATTCTTTAATAATACAATATACATTAGCGATACCTAATTTCTTTGCAACGGCACATCTCGAGAATCCTTCAATGAGTACAAGATCTGTCTTTTTACCATTCTTGCGACGCCAGATGATTACTGGATTACTTTTCAGAAGTCCGACTTTCTTGATTGAATCTTCAAGACGCAAACGCTGAGCTTCGTCAACAGGATTCAGAGACACGAATGGTTCTGTAGTCCGATTTATTAATGATAATGGCAGAAGAACAACTTCATCTGTCTTTTTTGCATTAGCGAGAGTCTCTGCACTCTTTATAATTTTTGCAGTATGCTCTTTAACAACGTTCAAAGTATTTTTGAATTTATTCATTTGTTACCTCCTGATTCAACAATCCATAATCCCTCCAGAATTCATGATATTCTCCAGACGTCACAAATGTTCTGCCAGTTTTTGCTTTAACAGATATCTCGTAATCTGAACGAGCCTGCTCAAAAGCGTCTTTCTTTTCAGGGGACATGCTCCATACTTTTCTAGCAACAATAAATTCATCAGACTCATGATCCTGGAGCACTCGTACCTCAGTGCGACATGTAGGACATTCATTGCCGTATTTCGCGACCTGCGAACCACAGATAGGGCAAGTTATATATTCAATAACAGGCTCATTCTTTTTTTCAGCATTTTTGTTTATAAAATTAGAATTCTTGAAATCAGTAACAACAGAATCAGACAATGCCATTGTGTAATATAATCCTACAAACGATTTTTTAACTTTTTCCTGTTTTGCCCTCTCAAAAACATACCGTAAGTAAGATTCTCTATTGTCATCATCAATGTTAGACTCACGAATTAAAGCTAAAACATCTTTGTCAAAATTATCAGGAAACGGATATTTTCCATCGAATAATTCTTTTAATGATTTAATAATTTCTGACACACTAACTTCTTCAACTTCTTCTGAGGCAGGATGCTCAAGGTTAGTTTGTTTAGATTCTTTTTCTTTAAAATTAATATTAGTTATAATGCCATTCGCGGTTTTCGGACAATCGGCATCTGGAGGTTCGCAATTCGGACTATCCGAAACTGGAATTTCCGCATTCGGGGTTTCCTGCTCTGGATTATCAGAATTCAGTTCTTCTTCTGTAGACTTTTTCTGGTCAGGTCTAGAATAAAAAATAATCTCTGAACCATCATAAGGTCTGTCATATATGTAATATGTAGTCCCCTTGAAGTGGCCCTTATCATTTCTCGTGATCTCTTTTTTCATATATTTCAGATCGATGAGTCTTTTAAAGCCCGAAGCGAGGGATGTAATACCGTCGCTAGAATGGTGGACCACTTCGCTGAGATGAATTACCCAGTCAGCGTTATTCGTCAATAACAGAGTCAGAATTCCTTTTTCCTTGAGTGAAAGCCGCGTATCTCTGATAAAACCTTTATTTGCGACAACAAGAAAATCATTCTGCATTCTGGATTTGTTGATGAGCTTAACATCTTTCTCGTTGTCATCTTTTGTATTGTTCATGATTCCTCCTAAGTGAAATACCATCAGCAAGAATCACAATTTTTTTTATGTGGAAAAAGAAATTTATTAGTGATATAATTTACTTGATGATAAGTTTTAACGCAATTTCTAAAATTATCATTATCTAAAGTCCTTATGTTGCAGCATAAGGACTTTTCTGTTTTTTCAAGCATTTTCTACTCCAATTCGCATTTCTGCTTTTCGCAATTTTGCTTCCAGTTCAGCTGGAATACTAGAGATTCCGCACGTGTGGGTTAAGTAATCGCGTAAATTCTCATCTGTGACTCGCAGCCATGGAAGTACAACTTCGTCGCGGTTATAAACCAAACGGCCTCCACAATAACGATGGAGCTGAGGGTTAATTGCACCTGGTCTAAGCCAGATATTATTCTTGACCGTGTTAAGCGCACTTCCTCCTTTCAATTTTACTGCCTGTTCGAGCGTTAACCATTCTGGAATTTCATTGCGATCCACTAAAGCTGAGAGTATTTTACTAATACTCTCCTTAAGCTCCTGTATATCACGAGCTTCTCTTTCTTGCTGAACCATAAGAACTTTGACGTCCAGGTCAACATTAGACATTTGGCCTCCTTTCCTGCGAGTAATGTTGGGATATTACAAAACTCGCAGTTTTGTGTTATAATAATTAAACAAGCATTAACTAATAATCACGACCTAACAGGCATGATAATTATTGGTATGTCCGTAATAACGCTAAGTGATATTTAATACCATTCGTTATAACGAACATATAAATAATATAGTATTAGTCTTCTAATCTGTCAAGAAAATTATGCGAGATGGCATTGAATTTGTAGAAATTTTAGATAATTACCTCAAAGAAAAAGGGCTTAGCCGACGGCAATTCTGTTCATTAACAGATATTCCTAACTCAACTATTGGTACCTGGAAATCAAAAAATGTTATACCTTCTGTTGAATTAGTAGCTAAGGTTGCACAATTTATGAATGTTTCTCTCGACTGGCTTGTTTATGGTGAACAATATGAAAATGCAAATGTAGATAATACTACAAATAATCCATACAGTCGTAGAAGTATATTTGATAGAATACATAAATATCTTATACAAGATTATGATGATACATGTTCTGACATACAAACTCTATATAAAAAATATTTAGCTGATATTGTTGAGTATGAAATCATTTCCAACTGGGTTTGTGGAAAAGCGAATCTACCAGAAGATGTTCTTCCGCGAATTGCTGATAAATTAGATGTATCATTGCAGTATCTTTTAAGTGGAAATCACTATAACAAAGATGACTTTGATCCACAGCTTTATGAGCGCGCAAAAATGTATTCAAAATTTTTAACAGGTTATAGTACCCTTGAAAAAGAAGAACAGCAATTTATCAACGATTATATTGAAACTAAAAAAGAGAATTACAGATTAAAGCGAGAAGAAGAAATTAAAAAAACGCAAAAATAATTAATTCATATATTTAAGAAAATCAGGCTATATTGTCACAAGCCCCGATTTATGATATATTAGTTTACATCATTTTCGGGCCATTAGCTCAGTGGTTAGAGCAGAGGACTCATAATCCTTTGGTCCAAAGTTCAAGTCTTTGATGGCCCATTTTTTAAGGATTTACAATTTTTTTTGTAAATCCTTTTTTAATACCCGCAGCATTTTACATGTTTAAAAAAATGTTAAGCAAAATGTTAAGTGCCAGATGTTAATTAATTTGTTAAGCCTATAAATATCTATAAATACCGTTGATTAACTCCAAAATACAAGCTAATATACAATAAATAACGCTTAATATTTGTAAATAGATTGGTCATTTTGGTTCAAGTCCGACATGGCCCATCTTTCAGGATTTATAATTCATTTGAGTTATAAATCCTTTTTTAATGCCCTCCGGCACTTAGCAGCTTACAAAAATGTTAAGCAAAATGTTAAGTGCTTTAAAATTCCCAATGTAAAGTGAAAAGTAAAGCCACAAATTAACGATAATTACTGTTGATTAAGAGCTAGAAACGTTCTAAACTACAGTAACTAAGGATAATTATTCGCTGTGAATTGTATAGATTTAGTTCAAGTCCAAGATGGCCCAGATAGTTTCGTAACGATAAAAAAACCAGTCGCACAGCGACTGGTTTTTTGTTTTATTCTACAGTTACCGACTTAGCAAGATTTCTTGGCTTATCCGGGTCAAAGCCGCGCTGTACGGCACAGTAATATGCAAAAAGCTGGGCCGGGATTACTGTCAGGATTGATGCGAGAGTATCTGAGCACTCCGGGATCTTGAATACTTCATCAGTTTTGCCTTCAAAAGCCTTTTCATCCTGGGTAATAACAAGCACTGTTGCCCCTCGGCTCTTTACCTCAACCATGTTTGAACCGATTTTGTCGTAGAGAGCAGGCTGACTTGCAATTGCCACAACCAGAGTCTGAGGGTCAATCAAAGCAATAGGACCATGCTTAAGTTCTCCGGCAGCAAAAGCTTCGGAATGCATGTAGCTTACCTCTTTCAGCTTAAGGGCACTTTCCAGAGAAGTAGCCGAATCAAACTGACGTCCGATATAGAAAATCTTATCCTTATTGAACTGCTGTGCTGCAAATTTCTGAATAACTTCTTTTCCATCAAGAATCTGCTGAATCTTTGCAGGAATACCTTCAAGCTCAGTCAAAAGCTTTGTTGCCTCTTCATCAGATAAAGTACCGCGCAGCTTACCAGCCTTAATGGCAAGCAGATAAAGACACAAAAGCTGGGTTGTATAAGCCTTAGTAGATGCAACTGCAATTTCAGGGCCAGCCAGAGTGTAAATAACATCATCTGCCTCACGGCTTACAGTTGAACCAACGCAGTTAGTAATTGCAACAACCTTAAGGCCGTTTTCCTTAGCAAGGCGAAGGGCGCTCAGAGTGTCGGCAGTTTCACCGGACTGAGAAATTACAATAAAGATATCTTTTTTGTCCAGAATCGGGTCGCGGTAACGGAACTCAGAAGCAACATCAACATCAACCTTCATACGGGCAATCTTTTCAAAAGCATATTTAGCAACAACGCCCGCATGATAAGCAGTACCGCAGGCAGTAATTACAACGCGGTCAGCAGTCTTCCAGGCATCATCCATCTTGTTCTCTTCAAAGAAAACATCAACCGGCTTACCAGAAGCATCCTTTACAATACGAGGGCGCATAGTATCAGTAAGGCCCTTAGGCTGCTCATGGATTTCCTTAATCATAAAGTGCTCGTAACCACCCTTAGTTGCTGCATCCATATCCCATTCAACATGACTAGGCTCTTTAATGATTTTCTCACCTTCAAAGTTAAAGAGATCAACATGGTCGTTATACAAAACAGCAAGCTCTCGCTCACCAAGATAATAAACATCACGTGTGTGCTCAAGAATAGCAGGAACATCAGAAGCAATAAAGTTTTCACCCTTTCCAAGACCAACGATAAGAGGACTTTCCTTGCGGGCAGCAATAATACGGTCCGGATAGTTTTTGCAGATTACGCCGAGGGCATAAGAACCTTCGAGCACGTGCAGAGTCTCAATTACAGCCTTAAAGATATCGCCGCTTGCCTTATACTTCTGGTCGAGAAGATGAACAACAACTTCAGTATCCGTCTGAGATTTAAATACAACACCCTGAGCCTGCAGCTTAGCCTTGAGCTCAGCATAGTTTTCGATGATACCGTTATGAACGATAGAGATTGTGCCGTCCATGTTTGTGTGAGGATGGCTGTTCAAATCACTTGGCTCACCGTGAGTAGCCCAGCGGGTATGGCCGATTCCAATGTTGCCCTTAATAAAATCATCAGTCTTAAGAGCAAGCTTATTTTCGTAATCAGAATATTCCTTGCCCTTAAGTCCTTCAGGAATCACTTCTCCGGTAATTCTCTCAGAAAGATTTTTGAGCATTCCCTTTACTTTCTGAACAACAATTTCTTCCCCTGTATAAACCGCAATTCCCGCAGAATCATATCCGCGATATTCCAGTTTTTTAAGCGCCCGAATCAAAACCGAAGTCGCATTTTTATTTCCAACGTAGCCGACAATGCCGCACATAGAGGTCTCCTTTTCCAATTTAGTATTCTGATTGTAATGAAAAAACAACGTTTTCGCAACGCAGTTACTTTTTTTGCTTACTTTCCTACACAGAAGTTAGCAAAAATACTTCCAAGTACATCATCCGGGGTTACGTCACCGGTTACTTCGCCAAGCGAGTCCAGCGCGTCTTCCAGGTCCTGTACCACTGCGTCCAGTGAATAGTTGTCGTCGGCACTTACCAGGGCGTGGCGCACGCATTCCAGAGCTTCGCTTACCGCTTCCTTCTGACGTGCCGAGCCCAGACCAGCCTGTGCCCGCTCTGTTGTGCTGCCTGCGCCGCTGCCGCCAAGGTCTGCCGTGAGGAGTCCGTAGATTTTTGCAAAGAGGTCCGAAAGGCCGGCGCCGGTTTTTGAAGAGATTTTGCAGGCAGGAGGGGAAAGCCTTCCCCTCGCTCGCACTTCGTTGCTCGCTACCCCTTCTCCTAGGGGGTCGCAGCAAAGCTGCTTATCCCCTAAGACCCCGCCTTTATCACTCTTAGTGTACACCACAATCAGCGGTTCTTTACAATTATCAATAAACTGCTGGTCCTCTTCATTCATTCCCTGAGTTCCATCAACAAGATACAAAACCACGTCGGCATCGTGAACAAGGCTGCGGCTTATTTCAACACCCTGTGCTTCAATTACATCACTTGTCTGGCGCAAACCTGCAGTATCAAAAAGCCGTACAGGAATTCCGTTAATGCTGGCCCAGCTTTCCAGCCAGTCTCGGGTAGTTCCTTCAATGTCACTAACAATGGCCCGTTCTTCCTTCAAAATAGCGTTAAACAAAGAAGACTTTCCCGCATTAGTGCGTCCCGCCAATACAACCCTCGCACCATCCTGATAGAGTTTTTCGCCACGCCAGGAATCTACCAGGGCCTGAAGCCTGCTCGCTGCAAGTTCTATGTCGCTGCGGTCAAAGGAGTCTGCAATAGTTTCCTCGTCTTCCGGGTATTCAATCTCCACCTCAATGGCAGCGAGAGTATCTATAATCAGCTTTTTAATTGAGTCTATTTCTTCGAACAAGCCGCCGGCAAGACGACCCGCTGCATGCGAGCGCGAAACATCAGTGTGGGAATCAATAATTTCTTTTACAGCCTCGGCCTTCGTAAGGTCCGTCTTTCCATTTATAAAAGCGCGGAAGGTATACTCTCCACGATTAGCCTGTCTAAAGCCGCTTTTAAGCATAAGGTTCTGCACAGCCATTACAACAGCAGGGCCGCCGTGGCAGAAAATCTCCACCATGTCTTCACCGGTAAAGCTTTTAGGTGCGCGGTAAACGGCCAGCATTACTTCGTCGATTTTGGTGGTTTCGATACACCCGCTTTGCGGGCACTCAACCACCGGAGCCTGAATCCAGCCGTAAACCAGAGTGTTTCCTGCCGCTTCCAATAATGCCTTCGGCCGGCTAAAAACCTTACTCACAAGCTCAATGCAGCCCTTGCCCGAAACGCGGACAATACCCAGCGCGGCTGGTGCCAGCGCTGTTGCAATTGAGGAAATTGGTTCTTCTGGTGTGTATTGATTTGGTGTCATAATCTGTCCTTCTGGGGCCCCTTGCGAGCTTTTGTCTCTCTGCAGACCCCATCACCACTTAAGGCATAACCTTAAGGAAAGGACGGAATACTGTTGTTTCTTCTTCGCGATAAGGATACAAAATGCTGTCGAGTACAGAAACATCAGAATCTACAAAAAGCGGTTTCATTGTATCACCAATTGCAGGTTTACGGAATTCTCTGCTTGCTTCTGCGGTTGTTCCTATAAAGGCTTCTGTTGCTTCAACATCAGGAGGTGTGGTTCCATAATCACCCGAATTATTCCAGCACATATAACCGCGGTCCAGAGAGTCTCTTACTCCAAAGAACTGCTTTTTAATATAATCAGAATCATAATAAAGTCGGTCGTAACTGACATTCAGATAGAAAGACTGAACCCACGGACGGATAATTGCACGGTTACGGCAGAGCACAGTGTTACGGAAAGAACCGTAATAATAAATTCTGTAAGTTCTGTCTGCAACCGGAGCATAGTTCAGGAAGGTCTGCTCAAAGTGACTCGGATAGAACATAGGGCCAATTACATCAACATACTCTGCAAGCATTTCTGCATCCTGGCCTGTACGGGTTCCAGAGCGGTACCAGCCGTTTGCACCATAAATATCAATTCCAATCGGGGCCTGAATATTTGCGCGTGCATAAGAGAGGAAGGAAATCAAAGCAGATTCCTTGTCCATTCCCTTGTCCTGCCAGCGGTACTGTGCATTGTAAAGGTTCAAACCGTCGGTTGGAAAGCGGATATAGTCAAACTGAATTTCGTCAAAACCACGGGCAACGAGCTCCTTTGCAATTGCAACGTTGTACTCCCAGACCTCTTCGGAATAAGGGTCTACCCACTGCTCATCGTAATAAGTGGTTTCTTTATTTCCTGTTGGCTGTTCATTTTCATCAAGAACATCATCATAGCCCTTAATTCCAAGCCATGGCTTATTAAGCTTTTTGTCCCACACCGCGTATTTTCCATTCTGATATTTCGAAAGAGAACGGTCCTTAAAAGTAACAATGCGGGCAATAAGATAAATTCCTTCGTCCTTGAATTCCTTAATAAACTTATCAAGGTCTTTTATTGCATAGCCCGAAGTCGAACACTTTTCCAGAACCAGAGGGTCATGCGAATCGTAACGAAGGTAGCCGTAATCATCCTTCATATCAATTACCATGGAATTCATGTTGCGATCTTTAATAATCTTTTTAAATTTTGCAACACCGTCCGGGAAGCTGCACTGGTAGGCAGAAGCATAAATACTCTTGCGGCCGTTTGCAATTTCGGCATATGGAGAATTTACTGTGCCTGGGTAAAGGAGCCAGAGTTCGTTGAGCTGAAGTCCGCGGGCAAAGCCGCTGCGAGACTGAGGAATCCAGGCGGTGTTAATCATACCCGGTACTGCAGAAAAGGCTTCGTGCCAGTCCCGCTCCTGACTTGGAGTTCCAGGGCTCTGCAAAGAATCCAGGTCTATGGCTCCAAAGCCTTCGAGCTTTGTATAAAGAAGAACATTGTCAATTGTTGTAAGTCCGTCTGTTACATCTGTAGGCTCTGAGCCTGTGTAAATCAGTTCTGCCTGTTTCTCCTGCCAGTTCAGGCGGTAAATTCGAGGCATATAAGTCTGCGAAATATAGATTTCTGTATATTGCGAGCCGTCTGCATTTGTGCGTAAAACGGGAAGAATGTCTGCAATTTCATCAGGTGATGTAAGGGACGGCATTTTTTCAAAGCCTGCATCTATATCTGTCCAGCTTGGTTTTGGCTTGTCCGGCAGAATATAAGAAAGCCCGAAAATAGGATGTGCCATAAAGACAATAGGCTGATCTTCCAGACTTGCAACGGCTACTGCCTTTATGCCCGGCGAGTTTTTACTCATTGAACCAAGGTCCTTCCAGGTAAGGCCTCCGTCACGGCTGAAATATACGCTGTCTTTAGTTGCAGTAACAACTTCATTATGATTAAGCGGATTTACGCTCAGGTCTTTAAGCTCCTGAATCTGCAGGGAAAGTGTTTTCTCTCCCTCCTTAAAGGTTTTGATTGTAAGAAAAGGGAGTCCTGTATCGCGTTCTTCAAAAGTCTTAAGGTCGGCAGAATAAAAAATTCCCTTCTGGGTGCGCATGAGCCAGCCATTGTTTATGCGTAAAAGCTGGTCTACGCGGCCTTCTGTCCAAACCGGAATTGCGGAATTTCTATTGGTAACACGGAAAAGTCCGTTATCAGAACCTACGAGAAATATATCTGTTTCGTTTTCACCTTCCTGTGAGCTTACAGGATTTTTTTCGGGAAGACGGTAAAGTGGCTTAACTTCATCTGCAAAAGCAAGCGCTGTTAAAAAAAAGAAAGAGAGTACAAAAATTGACTTTTTCATACTCTCTTTATCGGCAAAATATTGATAAATATTTAATACAAGTTCAGCATGACGGCTTACACAATCTTATCAAGAGCATCTACTACTTCCTGGTCGTAGAAACCAGGCTGTTCTTTAAGTGTATTAACGGCAGTTTCCTTATCCATTGCACCACGGTAGCTTCGCTTACTTGAAAGTGAAACATAAGATTCTGCTACACGGATAAGACGTGCAATCTGTGGAATCTCGTCACCCTTGAGTCCATGAGGATAACCTGTACCATCAATATTTTCATGATGCTTTGTAGCTGCATCTTCAAATACGCTCCAGTATTTCTTTGGAACAAATTCAAGATGTTTTTCTGCAAGATTAACATGCTCTTTCATTGCCTGTTTTTCTTCTTCTGTAAGCTGAGTTGCTACAAGAAGATCAGGATCAATTGCAAGGAAGCCCGCATCGTAAATCATACCTGCACAGAAGTTGAGCATTGCCATTCCCTGTGGAAGTCCAAGCTGAATAGAGAGCTTATATACAAGTTCAGATACGTTCTTAGAGTTATTTTTACGACCTGTTACATTATCAATCTGCTGGCCGATTTCTTCACACTTAACGGCAAGCTGTTTAAGTTCTTCTTCGTCTTCTTCTGAGAAAGTAACATCAGGAAGTGCTGCTGCAGGAGCCCAGGTAGAAGAACCTGCAATTCTAAGAGAAGCATTTCCACCATATATGTCTGTAATTCCACCAAGCATAAGGCGGTTTGTCTGATTCTGGTTTGCAGCAAGCATTTTGAAAGCCTGTGCATACTGTTCCTGCTGGTACTGGTTTGCCTTTGCAGCTTTCTTAATGATTACCATAATCAAAAGAACAAGAAGAACAATAATAACGGCAATTGCGATAATTGAGATTGCAATTACACGGGTAGATCTTTTTGTTTCTTTAGCAGATTCAGAGAAGGCATCTGTAAAGGTATTTCCCATATCCTTAAGGCCAGATTCAAGGGCATTCTTAAAATCTTCCTGCCCCTGCTTTGTTGCTTCAGCCTGCTTCTGCATTGCTTCGGCCTGATCTTTCATAGCCTTAGCCTGTGCTTCCATAGATTCCTGCTGGGCTTCAAAGCGCTCCTGCTCTACTTTACGCTGAGCAGCAGTTTCTGCCTTCTGGGCAGCCTTTTCTTTATTTTCCTGATCCTGTTCAATCTGTTTTACAAGCTTTTTAATAGTAGTATTTTCAATATTAGGATACTTCTCGAGATTCATCTTGATATCGATAAGTGCCATATCATCATATTTCTTCTGAAGGTTCAGAAGTTTCTGTTTGTAAACGTTCTGCGCAAAGAAAAGAACATTCGCCTGTGAAGATTCATCCTTAGCAACTGCAAGAGCCTGATTTACATACTTGTAAGCATCTTCAACATTTCCATCGTCATATGCCTCGTTTGCTTTATCAAGGAAGCGCTGCGTAAGATCTGTTGTTGCCGCAAATACCTGTGCGGTGAAGCACGTCACTAATAATACGATTACAATTCGTTTAAGTTTATCTAACAACATTTTCCACTCCAATAGCTACAATTAAGCTGGCTCGGTTTTCAAAGCCCTCTTCCTTAAGGAAGAACTTATCTCTAACTCCTATATTAAAATTTAACTTAACTTTTTCCAATTCGGCAAATGGAATCGCAATATTCATTGCAACTCCTGCTGCCGCTGTTACATCCGGGTAGAACAAATGTCCGGCCAGCCAGTCTGCTCCTATTTCTAATTTAGCAGGACCAATTGCAACATTCGCAAACTTAACTCCAATAAAAGGAGAGTAAAAGTTATCAAGAACGCCTGCAGTCAGTGGTGCCGTTTCAGATTTACCTGTTATAATAGCATTAAATCCAACTCTAATAAACAGATTTTTTGAAATATTTGCAATTGCATATTTTACTGCTGCTTCAAGGTCTACAAGGAGCGGAACAATTTTACCTTCATCCTCTGAAAGCGGAATTGTAAGGAATTGTCCTCCGACAAAGGCTTCTGCTCCAAGCACATTTTTATTTTCCATTACATATTCATAATCAAAATCTAAGGAAACACCGTAATGCAGAGACTGTATTTCAGATGCATTATCCATCAGGAAAGCAAGGTCAACAATTCCAAGATTAAGTTTCCAGTTTGTACTTGTAAGTTTTGTTTCTTTTCCAGAAACATAAACTGAACCACCGGAAGTTTTACTTGCAGCAACATATTCTTTTTCAACATTGCCTCTCTGCTTTTCTTTTTCCATCTGTATTCTTGCAAGCTCATACTGTCTCTGCTGTTCAACTTCAAGCTCATGCTTGCGCTGAATTTCGTAGGCATCAGAAATCACAGAATACATTTCAACTGCTTCTTCATTATCAAGATTATTCTCAATAATAACAAGTGTTGCAGCCATGGCAAAATCATAATCGTTATTTACAATCAGACGTCTGATTTTTTTCTGCGTGTAGTTTTCCATTAAATAGTAATACTTATCGTTTACATTTTTCGAAAGTACACTATTCAACTTATTCTCATCTTTTGCAGAAAAGCAGGAGTCTATCTGTTTGTAAACTTCGCTTACATATTCTTCCAGGGCAAAAAGACTACCTGAGAAGAAGATGAACAAAACTGCTAACAACAGTATTTTTATTTTTCTTCCAAACATTCTAACTCCTTTGCCTAGAAGATATTTGCTCTGAATCCAAGGGCAATCTGAGGAATAATACTCTTAATATCTGCTCCAGAAACGTCCGTAGGAATAAACCACAAAGAACCTTCAGTATACATAGCGAATGAACTGAACATCTTTACATTCTGAAGCTTAACCTTAGGGAATTCTATCTGAGCCAGCAGTGAAGAAAGAATCTGAGCCTTTCCACTGTTAGTTTGAGAGAAGAGGGCAAACTCTGCACCTACGGCAAACTGTGCATAGAGCCAGTCCCAGTCATGTCCCAGGAAGAAACTGAACGGCAGGGAAGCAACATTTGCCAGAATCTTAAGGCTAAAGATATTTCCTCCGTAACGCATTTCTGTAAGGTCAACCTTAAACAGGTCTGATACTGCGTCGCGCTGCTGCTGTGTAAACTGTCCGTAAGAAGCCTGTACTTTTACAACATCATCAAAGAAGGTAAGTCCGGCACCTACTGCAAACAAGCTTGCACCCCAGAAGCGGAAGTCTACATAGAGACCCTGAATGAAGGATGGAATCTCATATGCAGATTTATCACCCTTACGCAGAGTTACTGTTACGTCCTCAAGCTCTACATCATCGTTTGAAAGTCCGGAAGCATTAAGTACCTGGTTATAACGACCACCATTTACAGGTGCAATCAAACGGATTGAAGGTGGTGTATTATCAACCTGAATGATTGTTCTTGTAATAGCAGTTTCTCCATTCTTCATTGTGGCACGAATAAGGAAGAAGTGATAACCTTCTGCAATATCCTGATTTTCAATACGGTACATCCACTTCTCATTTTTAGAAAGTTCTGTGAATGTCTTACCGTTATCAAAACTTATCTCAATTTTTGCAACCTTCTTAGCGGCAGTTGCAGCTTTCTGTTCTGCAGTTGCTTCCTTAGTTCTTGAGAAGAGCAATTCATCTTCGCTGATGGAATAACCAGCCTGACCTCTGATATAAGGACGATTGATAGCAAAGTCTCCGTAAGTAAAGTTTTCAATTGTAATCCATGGTCCAACTGGACTATAGGTAATTGTCTGGTTTCGGGATCTTACAACCTTTCCTGTTGAAAGAACTGTATCTACACGGTAAGTGTGAACGCCTTCTTCAATCTTATCTGGTCCAAGATCAAACTTAAAGAAGCCACTGCTTGTAAGAGTTGTTTCATCGACCAGCTTATCATCAACATAAAGATTCAGAAGAGTAATTTCATTTTCTGATTCTGCCTGTCCGTAAACTGTGAATACACCATTCTTATGCTCTCCTTCAAGCGGATAAAGAATATCTACGGTAGCAGGTTCAATATTCTTTTCAAGGTGAATATTACGGCTGACATTTGTAATGTTTCCGGCCTTATCTTTTCCGGTAAGTTCTACGTTATAGAAGCCGTCCGGCAAATCGCGCATATCAATTGTTTCACCAATGATACGGTCAATCTTGAACGGTCGAACATCCGGCTTTGAACCTTTTTCAAGGTTACGGATTGTAAGATAAAGTTCTGTAACTTCAACATTATCAAATGTATAACCGGAGAAGAATAGCTGTCCTGTTGTAGTTGAATCATCAAGAGGAAGTTCAAGATTCAGTTCTGGAGCATCGTTATCAATATTGATAAGGCTGGAATAGAGACCCTGAATTCCATAATTATCTGTTACCTTAAGGAAGACTACCTGAGTTCCACCAGGAATTGCGCGGGTATCTACAGTGTAGCTCCAGTTCTCTGTACCAACAGCCTCGTTGTAAGAGTTACCGTTATCAAGAGAAACCTTTACATTTGCAATACCGTTCTTATCGCTTGCCCAACCAGAAATTGTTACAATCTTACGTACTGAAGTATCAATAGTAGGTTTTTCTACAGCACCCTTAGGCTCTTCAAGAGAGATACGGTAGGTTCTTTCTACCTCTGGACCCTTTACTCCGTTGATATCTACTGCGTATACAGTAACTGTATGCTCGTTATCTGTCATTGTTGCAAGCGGTACATCAATAGAGAAGCTTGTATTTAATTTATATTCTGCATCAGGGCTGGTCTGCTTGAATACTTCTTTTGTAGAAACCTGTTTGTATTCTCCGTTATCAATCTTATAGAAGATAGAAGATTCACCATCATCATCATAAACAACGCCCGAAATTGTAAAGTCGCGGGTAATTACCTGCATATCTTCCGGAACGTGGATTTCTGCACGAGGCAGGTCTGATTCATTATCAATACTGAATGCCCATGACTCAATTGGAGTTACGTTACCTGCATCATCAGTAAAGGCAAATGACATTGCATCGCTGATAGGTGCTTCCGGTGTACCAATATGAGTGTAAATAAGAGGATTCAAGTCTATTGGCAGACGAACCTGTGAGCGGCCCTTTTCTGGAGGAGCAATATACTCTGCTTTTGCAAGCAGGGCATTATCCTTAACTTCAAATACAATCAGGTTATCACCGTTTACAACATCTACTTCCTGAGGTTCAATTACTCGTACCTCTGGAGGTGTTACATCTTTATAAGCAGATGTATACACGTATGCTTCATGACCAGATGTGTCGCGGGCACGCATATTAATTCTGATAAGGCCATCCGGCAGCTCAGAAATATTTACATCTTTAGAGAAGGTTACACCAACTCTATTGTTATTCTTACTAAGATCAAAGCTTTCCCAAGTCTCTCCGTTATCAAGAGAGTATTCTACCGCTCTGATTCCAAGAGGATGAGCAGCTGTTCCCGAAAGCTTAAAGGTATTTCCTACCCACTGGAACAATTCCGGAGTAACAAAATTAATTTCCGGCAGGTTATTGTTTGCAATAAAGCTCAAAGGAGATGAAGTGTGAACATCACCAAAGCGGTCTGTCACCCTTACCACAACATTTTTGTAAACACCGTCTTTTTCTGCAGAAAGAGTAATAAGCTTTCCGTTTGTGTCTACAATAAGTCCCTGAGTATTAGAAACAAGCTCTACCTTAAAAGGAGCATTGTAATTTACATAATAGTAGAATTTTGAACCATTGCTCAAAACGTAATTATTATCTACTTCGTCATAAACAGTTTCTGCAGCAGGCATTGGATAAATGCCTTCCTTATCATTAATAAGGTATTCCTCGTCCTGTCGGATAACTGTAAAGGAACCGCTTACTGTCTGTTCAAGCGCTCCGGCTTTAATTGTAGCGCTGATCTTGTTTACGCGGGAAGGAAGATTTGAAACAGGAATTTCTGCAATCCAGCGCATAGGATTATCTGGAGTTGGTTTTGTAAGTTTAGCAGCTCCCTTCTGACTTACAAGACCACCGGCAATTTCCTCTCCGGTAACTTCAAAGTTTACAGAATTAACTGCAGCACCTGTATCAATATAGAGACGGATTGTTGCAGTATCTTTTGAGTTGTAAGCAAGAACTACAGGCATTCCGCTGAAATATTCTGCATCATTAATCTGAACAATATGGGCAGAAAGCGAAGGCTTTTTAACAGCAGTATACTTAGCAGCTACAAGTTTATTTTCAACAGTTGAAGAAGCAAAGCCTAAAGGATTATTTCCTTCAATCATATCTGAACGATAGAAGGCCTGGTAGTCATTTGTCATTTCGCCCTGATAAACAGCAAGGGCATAAACATCAAAACCGTCTGCCCAGTAAACTGCAGGAGCTTTTGGAGCCGGCATTTTTCCGCCCTGCTCTTCTACCTCCGGAATATTTTTAACTGCAATTCCTTTAGCAAGCTGATTTCCACCTGCACTTTCGGCAATAAGTTCAATAATATGAAGACCATAGCCATAGCTGTCTGCGTTGAATGAGAAGCTGAAAGAACCGTCTTTAGCAACATCAACTTTTGTAAAATCATCATTTGCAGAAGGGGCTGTTACAGTTCCAATAATTCCCTTTGCAATATCGACCTTTGCAGACATAACACGATACTTAAGTCCACCGACACCAGTTTCGCAGCTTACATTACCGCTTACAGTTACCGGCCCTTCCAGACCGTTTATTGCTTTATTTTCTGAATAATCATTTATAGAAATCTGAGGCAGTGCTGTATCTGCACGGAAGCGTAACTGACGCGATTCAACAGTCTTGCCCTTATCAGTTTTGATTCTGACAACAACAGGCTCTGAGCTTCCTACAGCTTCCTGAGGAATAAGCTTTATAAGATTTCCCTGAAGCTCTGCTCTGGCAAATTTTGTAGCCGGAACAAGTTCTACAGAAGAAGCATTTGCACCTATTAAGTAACCGGTAACAGGGAATTCCATATTACTGATTATTGAGCCGTCTTCTCCAACTGTACTGTCGTCAAATACAATCTGAGGTTCTTCAGATTTTACTATAGTTGTATTAGTTACATAATAAAGAGCTTTATATGTTGAAACACGGCCTATAACATCTTCTGCAGTAACAGTAAGGTTCATTACACCCTTTGCTGAATCAGGCAGAACAGGCAGAGTATAAGTATAAGAAGTTGAATTTTTAAGATCTACCGAAGTTTCTGCTCTACCGTCATTACCCCAGGTTACTTCAGAATTTACCTTTACAATACCAACGCCGGAAGAAATATCAACCGAGAAGCTTTTTCCGCTTTCCGGATGGATTTCCATACCGTTTACAAAGTCTTCGCCGTCTTTACCACTGACAATCTTTGGATTTTCAAAGACCGGAGCAATTCCACGGGATACGATATTAATTGAAACAGGATTTCCTGCTACACCATTTACATCTACTGCTGTAACGGTTACCTTATGATTTCCTGCCGAAAGATCTGCTGCAGTACAAAGATGATAGTAGAATACACCCTTTGTTTCCTGTACAATCGGTTCATTTCCATCCAAAATAATACGTACTTCTTTTACTCCATCAGGGTCTGTTGCAATACCGCGAACAAAAAGAGGATCTTCATCACCAAAATTCTGGCCGTCAACCGGTTCCGAAATTGTAACTACAGGCTTATCATTTTCCTGATTAAGGTTAATACTCTGAGTTACATCTACAACGTTACCAGCCCGGTCTTTTGCGTGAATCGTAAACTTTGTGGCTTTATCTTTGCTGGAAAGAGTATCTACATTTACAGCCCAGTATGGGTTACCTGGAACAAGTTCAAACTCTCCTGACTGTGTTCCAAAGGTCCATGAAAGCTCTGTTACACCTATTGTATCTTTTGCATAACCGGCAACTGTAAAAATACCGTCCATTACCTGGTCTGCTGCCGGATAAACAATTCCTACATCCGGTTTTGTATTATCAATAAAATAAAGGAATGAATACATTCCCACAGAGCCTGCCATATCTATAGCCTTAAACCAGAGAACGGCAGGTCCATCATCAAATTTCTTTGTATCAACTGTAACTGTAAAGTCACAGAGAGCCTTATTTTTATTTCCGCCGAATTTAAGAGGAATAAAGTTTTCTCCATTATCTGTTGAATAATAAAGCTCTTTAATTCCGTTTCCGTCGGAAACTATACCGTCAAATTTAACGTTACCAGAAACAAGAATACCCATAGCCTTGTCCTGAACTTCTGTTACCGGCTGTTTACGGTCCAGCTGCCAGGTGAGCGTATAAGGGTTACTTACACGAGGCTCATCATTTATATCGTAACCAATTACTTTAATTGTATGAGGACCTTCTTCCAGGTCGTTTGTGTCGAGATAATATGACCAGAATTCTTTTCCTTCTGCAGTTACATGCTTTTCGATATCGGTGCCTTCATCAAGGACGAGGTCTACCCTTGAAACACCATCATCATCAACACAGGTACCTACAATATTAAGGTTACCTACAACACGCATATTTGGATATGGGTTTGTAATACCACAGATAGGAAGGTCTGACTTTGGATCAAGATAAAGGTTGTGAGGACCTTCAATATGGACATTTCCACCCAGGTCGCGCGCAGTAATCATAATGTTGTATTTTCCCGGCTTGCGGCTGTCCAGATCAAACTGTTCCTGCCAGCTGTTCATATTCTCAACAGCAATATCTTCTATATCACCTTTACCGTGAGCAAAAAGCGATGTTGCCGTGAGAATGGTTAGAATGGAAATAAAAAAACTTTTTTTCAGTTTAATCATTAAACACCTCTGTTTTTCGAAAAAAAATCCTTTAATTTAAAATCCCTCATTATATTATCGGTCGAATGGCATTGTTTAATTAGAAAAAGTTGAGTTATAATATATTTAAACTTTTATAAGGAGAGCAAAAATGAGTGCATCAAATATAGCAATTTTACAACAAATTGTTAATAAAAGCAAAAAAATTGTTTTTTTCGGTGGTGCGGGTGTTTCTACAGAATCCGGTATACCTGATTTTCGCAGTGTAGACGGACTTTACAATCAGCAGTGGAAGTATCCGCCTGAACAGATTATAAGCCGCACCTTTTTTTATCAGAATACTCCGGAGTTTTACCGTTTTTACAGGGCAAAGCTGCTGCCTCAGGGCATTAAACCAAATGCAGCCCACTACAAGCTGGCAGAACTCGAGCAGGCGGGCAAACTTCTTGCAGTTGTAACCCAGAATATTGATGGCTTACACCAGATGGCCGGCAGCAAAAATGTTTTTGAACTCCACGGCAGCACTTTACGTAATTACTGTCTGGACTGTCACGAATTTTATGATGAAAAAATCATTATTGAAAGCGAAAACTCCCCTGATAAACTGCCTCACTGCAAAAAATGCGGTGGTCTTGTAAAACCGGATGTAGTTTTATACGAAGAAGGACTTGACCAGCGCATAATTGAAGGAGCAGTTAAGGCTATTAAGGCTGCAGATACCCTGATTATTGGCGGTACATCTCTGACCGTTTACCCTGCAGCCGGACTTGTAGATTATTTCCATGGCGAAAATCTTATTTTATTAAATAAATCCAGCACTCCGCAGGACAGCATGGCTACTCTGGTTATACATGAACCTATTGGCGAAGTACTGGGCCAGATTAAAGTATGATGTCATCCTCGGGCTTGACCCGAGGATCTAAAAATTCATATCTAAGCCAAGGGTTAGGCGGATTCTTTCGGCCGCCTTTAGCTCTTTATCTGTATTAATTGTTATGCTGTATACAGAATAAACATTCATTTTATAGTTAGAATTTGAAAAAACTCCAATATTTGGTGTTAATTCAGCTCCTGCTTTTATATATACAGAATCCAGATAATACCCCCTGCCATCTCCAACTGCCTTAAAGTATTCTGCAATCTTTGAAGTCTGAAAGCCGCCATAGTTTGCCGAGCCGGCTGTTCCGCTCGCAGCATAACCAGCCGACATATATAAATCATTAAGGTAAACTGCCGTAATTCCCGGAAGTGCTCTCTGGAAATCCGCTGAAAAGACTATGGTTTCTACTGAAGCATCAAAAACTGCACGGCCAAGTGTATCTTTATCAACATTTGCAAAAGCATAATTTGAAGAAGATGGTAAAACTCTTACACTTAATGTAAGAGGAAAATTATAAGTGAAACTATATTGTGATTCAAATGGAAGAAGATGAGGAATATACAGCCTGCCTGCAGCAGAAAGTACAGAAATATCTACATAAGTAGTTGCAGGTCCGCTTAAACTTTCATCTATTCTTCTTCCATAACTTACTGAAAGTGCAAGTCCACGGTTTTCATAACGGCCGGGGCCTGCTTTTCTGGCATTTGAATATGTTAAAGATACAACATCCTGCAAAGAATAAAAATATTCTTTCTCAATTCCAAAAAGCGCCGTTGCCTTATTAGAAAGCGTTATTTTTGAATTATTCCCAATACCAATACTTGAAGAAGCAGTAAAGGAGCCGCCTCCCTGCTTCCAGCCCCTTGCATCAAACTCAGACTTAACTTCTGTCTGGGTCTGAAAAAGAGAAGTATCCGTACCTTTATTAAACTGCAGGGAAAGGCCTGCTGTATCGGTTTTGAAATCCCAGCCGGAAGTAAGAACAAAAAGTTCGCCTGCCCCGCTTGTCCATGGCGAAGCTGTTATATAACTTGCTCCAAGTCTGTAAGACAAGATATCTGCTGTATCAGAAGCCCTTGGCCCTATAAAGTCTGGACTATAACTTCCAATGGGAATCAGAATTCCATGTATAATATATGGAAAAGGATTATAAGCTTTTGAAAGACCTGAAATATTCTGCAAGTCAGAAAGTGATTCCCCCTCGCCGCCTGAAGCTAAAGACAAAGACCTGTCTGTAAAATATTCATCATCTTTTAAAATCAAAAGTCTGTTCTGGCGATAGAATTCACCGGTATAAACGATTTTCCCTTTCCACCAGACAGGTTCAAAAATACCGCCGGAAATGTCGAAGCTGCCCAGATAAAGTAGGGCAGAAGAGTCTGTGTCTGCCTGGTCTGTCTGCAGACGGCCGGCCCTTGGTAAAGTTCCCTGCCGTGCATAGCTGAAGTAAAAGTCATTCTCCGGGCCAGAAGAAAGTGAATGCACTACCATTCCCTGTGGAAAAACAAATTCATTAAGCAGACTTCCGTCCACGCCGCTTATGCAAAGGCTGTAATTAAGGCCCTCTTTTTTAAGCCAGGCAAATGTGCCGTCGCTCAAAGGTGTAAAAGCGTAGGGGTTAGTTTCCGGATTAAAGGTAATTTCTTTTATCAGCTGGCAGGCTCTTATAGAACTGCCAGCTTCCTTCAGCTCTAATTTATAAATTACAATAGAATATTTCTGATCAAAATATTTCTGAGCTATAAGGTAATAGCCTTCCTCGGCAGCCAGAAGAGCCGCTTCTTTTAAGCCTTCATCTTTTACCGTATAAAAGGAATGGCGCTCTATGTCGTATATTTTCACACGACCTTTTATTGTTGCGGCCCCATCGCTAAGATAAGAGGCCGCTATAAAACGTCCGTCGCTGGAAAGGCGGGCACCTGTAAGCCCCCTAATAGAAAAGATTTCACGGGCTTTAGCTTCCCCTTCCTGTAAAAATACCCGGCCTCCAAAGCGATCCGTCCATATAAGTCTGTTTCCTCCGGCATTTAAGCTGCCATACAGGGAACCCGCCTTATTTAATTCTGAATAATCCTTTAATTCCGGCTGAAAAAAGTCCTGAACTTCCCCACTCTTTACCGGATTTGCCGCAAGTTCAGGAACTTCATAATCTTCTGCAAAGGCCTTCCAGGCTTTTTTTAGTTTTACACCAAAAGACTTTTTAAAAGCCCCGGTTATGGTTATGTTTTTTCCATTTACAACCCTATACCAGAACTCAACATAGGCTTCCATTCCATATTTTTTCTGCAGCCAGTCGTGAAAGGCCCCGTTAAAATAATAGGGTGCCCCTCCAGGTGACACATCGGAAGCACCTGAAACATCATGATATGATGGAAACTGTCCCTCAATTTTTGCCTGTTTTACATAATGCTTAGCATATTCATCATTTAATCTTCCTTCGCCGGAAGTACTTTCACTTACTACGGTTGCACCTTCTGCCATTCCTGTTGTTACAGCAAGCATTCCCGGAGCAAATTCATCTCCAAAAACCTTTCCCATTACCCGCCAGAATCCGTTTTTCATATTAAAAGTAACTGCATGGGTAAGCTCATGGCGGAAAGTAGAAAGCAGGGTTTCTGAGAATACAGCAAGTTCACTTGCCCCGGAAGTTCCGGTATCGTAAATTGCAATATGATTATAGGGCACTGCCGTCCAGAAGGCATTAAACTGATCTACTGCAGGAGTAATTATAAGGGGCATTCTGAAGGCAGGTCTAAGCCCGTATTGCGCGGTAACTTCATCATAAATATCATCTGCCTTTTCATATAAAATTGTGGCACTTACCTGGCATCGTTCCGGATAAATAATATCAAACCACTGTGTTTTTAAGACACGAAGTCTTTTTTCACCCGAAAACATTCCGCCGTGAGCAAAAACTTCTGCGCACAGTAAAAGAATAATTACAAGTGCACTAATTTTTTTACATATCTTTAACTTTCTTTTCTGCATATTTATAATATCCCGCTCCTTTAATGGGGGATATTATATAACACGGAAAAGCACGTAAACAAGAGCAGAATTCCAGTAAATGGCTACTTCATTTGTTGAATAACTTGGCTGGGCATCTGCAAAGCATTTGAGCGGCGGGCGGCCGGTAAGATGCTCTTTTGCATAAGCGTCCAGTAAGGCCGAACAAGGGCCTCCGCTAAGCATTCCAGGATAAACCTTTCCGCTTGCCCCGCTTGGTCTGTGATGGGGATTAAGAACCTGCTTTGTACCGGCCCCGGTTACATAGCAGTAATTAAGCGGATTACAACCAAAGATATAATCAATCTGAGCCTTAGCCGCATCCTTAAAATCTTCGCGGCCTGTAAGGTCATATGCCATGAGCATAACATGAGCAAGGTCGCAGATTGCTCCGTTACTTCCCCACATTACAAATTTTGAGCAGTATTTAAAGACAGACCCATTACTCAGGGTAAGATACTTTTCTGCCTGGCTGATTATCCCGCTGCTTATTTCTGCAAGAAGTTCTTCCGGCAGCTGATCTGCAACTTCGAGAAGACATTCTGTTCCGTAGCCGGTAACAAAAGGCCAGCCAAAGCCTTCCTGCCAGCCGCAATTCCATGGATGTTTTGGATCAGTGTTGTCCTTTTTTTTGTCTTCGCGGATTTTCAATGCCTGATTAAGATAATTTTCTTCACCTGTAGCGGCAAAAAGAGAACAGAGGGCAAAGTAACGCTCATCGCGTACATCGCGGTCGCCATAACCGCCTGTAGTAATTTCAGGAGGATTTATATAAAGCTCATCATCATGAGAAAAAAGATAGGTCTGAGCTTTAAGGGCTGCATCAAGAAGTTTCTTAGCAAAAGCTTCGTCGTGTTCCGGACCTTCTGCCTTGTAAAAGCCAGAAGCATAAGCAAGACACCCCGCAAAATCTGCCGTAGCGGCTGTAGAAACCGGTGCAAGAACAAGCTGGTCTTTTTCTTCCTGCGGCATTATAAAAGGACAAAAGTGATAGCAGGAGATTTTATGATAAACCGCGCCATCATCCCTCTGCATTTGAAGCATCCATTCAAGTTCAAATCTTACTTCACTAAGAAGATTAAAAGATGCCGCCTTTTCCGGGCATTTTTTATAAGCCAGCAACAGATCCATAACAGCTTTTGTACCGGCAACAATATAGCGGCCATAATCACCGGCATCGTGCCAGCCGCCCTGAACATCTTTTTTTTCGCCAGTTCCATAAACCTCGGCAGTACCTGTATGGCAAAGGCCCTGACCGCAGCGGGAATCTGTAAAATATTTTAGAGTAGAAAGAGTAACTTCATCATAAACTTTATCAGAAATCTTAAAATCAAAACTTCTGCCCGCTCCCACGCTGACATAATAGTCGCCTTCAGCTTTTACTGCAGAAAAGTTGCCGGTAAAATACCCGCTGCCAGACTGAGGGTCTTCGGCAGCTTCATAAAGTGAAGCAGAAAAAACAACCTTGCCGTCTGCTTTCTGGCATACAGAAAACTCTTTAGCTTCCCCCTTTGCCTCTTTGCTTACAACAAGGTTTTTCTTATCATGTGGCCTGTAACCAAGCTGATTAATAAAAATTTCTGACTCTTTCATAACATAACGTTATACTGATTTTCAGAAAAATTAATTGAATAAATGTCTATGCTTGTAGTTGAAAATAATACGTTATCGCTAACTTGTTTTAGAAATTACCGCAGAATACTTGTGTCAGCGGATATGTCAACGTCTCTTTACTGCCGTCTTTTGAAATCAAATTGATTTTTACAAGACTCTGGCTTACTTCTTTCGCTGCAGCTTCCCCGTAAAAAGACCCCAGCATTTCCAGATATTCTTCTTCGCTCATGTTTTCATTATTAAAAACTGGAGCCAGAAACAAATCCAGTGTCATGCGGGTCTGTTCATCTGCATTATTATAGAAATCTTCCAGACTTTTACGTGTTATGGCAGCCTTAAGCTTTCCTTTTTCTGCCTTTAGTATTCCTGAAGAAAAAATATAAGAGCTCTTTGCTTTGTCGCTCATACTGATAGTAACAGCAGCTCCGGCTTTCTCTTCGACCTTTACATCTGCAAAACCTGCCTTTGCAAGCTCAAAAGAAACAGAATCAGGATCAACAAGAGAATCTCCTGCCAGGCCAGACGCGCTGGAAATCATTTTTGTAAAGGCCTCTCTTGCCCCGCCTTCAAAACGGATAGCAAGAGAATCGTCTGCCTTCAGAGTAAGAGTTACTTCCGTAGTGCAGGAAGTCAGGAGAGTAAGTATTAATAGTAAAAAAAGTGGTTTCGATACGACGCTAAAGCGTCTACTCAACCACCGGTGGTTGAGTGCCCGAAGGGCGTATCGAAACCACCATGCAACAGAGTTCATCATATTCAACTATTTAAACAAGCTGCCGGGATTTAAGGTTACCCTTATGCCTGTAAAAAATACCAGACCGGCAGAAATTGAATTAGTAAATGACAGTGCAGAATTGTCAGGACTGTTAAAGACTGTATAACTTATATCCTGAACAACCTGTCCCTTTACTTTTCCAATGTTAAGTGATGGAGTAGAAAGAGAAACTCCTATTACACCAGGAAAAACAGAAGCCTTTACTTCTTCGCCGGTTACCATCATATTTGCATTTCCAAAGGTAATAACCGGTCCTGCATAAAATCTGAAATAGTCATTAACAGTTGCTGAAAAATAAACCGGTATCTGGAAAACTCCAAGTCCATAATTAAATCTGAAGCCAAAGCCTAAGCCCGGTTCCAGAAACCATTTTGTATAACGAACATTTGTCTGAAACTCAAGACCCCGCCACTGGAACATAAAAGAATTTGGAGAAATAAGAGACCAGTTGCAGAATAAAGCGGCATCTGCAGCAAGAACATTCAAGCCTTCTGCATCCGGATTATAAAAACTGCTGCCTTTAAAGTTTACATTGCTGCCACCCGAACGAGCCCCGCCCGAACATCCTGCAGTTTTAGGATTATCATCATCAATAAAATCTTCTTCATCAAAATCATCAGAAGCTCCAGCCCCTCCATGTTTACCTGATTTTATAAACTGACCGCAGGCAACATATTTTGGCCGCCAGTAATCCTGTTTAAGAGAAGAGATAATAACTCCAGTATTAGGACCATCGCTTATAGCCGAAATAAACTGATTATTTCCTATATAAATACCAACATGAGTAATTGGAGCTGTATTATTGGTCTTAAAAAATAAAAGGTCGCCTACTTCCTTATCCTTATCTGGTACAATACGGCAGTAATTGTAAAGAGCCTTTGCCGTACGGGGAAGCTGCTTTTGAATAGATTCGCGGGCACAATAATATACAAGTCCTGAACAGTCAAATTTATCCGGACCAACAGCTCCAAGCACATAAGGTGAGCCCACGCATTTTTTAGACTCTGCTACAAATTTTTCGCGCATAACCTGAGCCTCGGCCGGCGAGGTGTCTTCTGCACAAAGCTTTACACAACACAAGCAGAAAACCAGCAGTAAAAGCGAAAGAGTTTTTTTAGCGGCCGCACGAGCCCCTTTATCAACAAAAAATGCTTTAGCATAATCAAAAATCTTCATAATTATATTGTCGTAAGTTTTTTTAATAAACATAACCTTCATTCCGATAATCTGATTATGAAGAATTCAAAGAAAACATCAAAAAAATCAAAGAAAAACTCGAAGGCATCTTTTATATCCAGAATAAAAATCTCTAAAAAGAACATGCTGATTATTATTGCAGTAATCTGCGGCCTTCTTGTAATTACCGGAAGCATTATTGGTATACGTACCTACAAAAAACGTATAACCGACCGAACCGTACGCATTGCCTTTTACGGACTTTCCGAGGAGCTTTGCAATATGATCAGGGAAAAAATACCTCAGGAAGAAGATATTATCTTAAATTTTGATGTTATTTCTGAAGGGGCTTTTGATACATCTATAGTGAAGCAAAAATACGATATGCTTTTTACCTGGAAGGGTGAAATTACAGACACACTTGCTGATTCCGCAGAAGAAATTCCAGGCAGAATATTCGAAGCTATTCCAAGATCTTTAAGAGACAAGGATAAAAAGTGCATTCCGATTCTGCTTGATCATTGCGAACTGGCTTTTTATACAAAAGTACTCAAAGAAGCAAATGTTGAAGTTCCTGCAAGCTTCACTTCATATTTAAATTATCTTAAAACAGCTAAGAATAAGGTGTTCAGCCCGTTTTTCTGTAACGGAGCAGAAGACCGGATTTTAATTGATTTAGTGGGTGCAATTGTACTCGCAGAAGGCGGACTTAAAGCCTATCAAAAACTGATTGAAGAGTTTCGCAAGGCCGAAAATCTGGAAAGCCTGCTTGATGTAAAGCTTAACAGCAAAGACCTTACCCTGCGTTCTGTTCTGGATATGCTTAAAGGCTGGCCAAAAGAAGGTTTTACTCATCCTTCCTGGTATAACGGCCGTGGAAATGACCTTTTATATTTTGCAGAAGACGGCCAGCTTGGTTCCTTCTTTACCCTGCTCAGCGAGCACAGAAAGATTCCGTATAATGTAATTAAAAACTATGAATCTTATTTATTTCCGCCGGATGTAAATGCCGATAATTTTGGTCTGCTGGCTCCTGCAGTTTCTGCAATGCTGCTTTCTGATAATTCAAACTGTAAACGCTATATTGCAGAACTTTTTACAGAAGATACACAGACTGAATTTTCTGATAAGTCTTGTCTCGCGCCAGTTCACTACCGGGCCCAGGCATACGACCGCCAGGCAGACGACGTACGCTTCTGGGCAGCTTCATGTGCCGGCGGCGCCCAGCCAGACCTCTATCTGGCAGTTTACCAGCGTAAGCCGGAAGAGTTGAAGAAGATTTGTGAAGAAATCAGAGGGTATGTTAGATAGTGGATTGCCACGGTGGTTTCGATATGGCCTTCGGCCTACTCAACCACCGGACGTTCTGTGCATACGGTGGTTGAGTGCCGCGAAGCGGCGTATCGAAACCACCGTTATTTATTAGTAGGTCTTAGCCACAAAATTTCGTTTAACTTTCTGCGAAGTAGTCATTTCGAGCGGCTCCTTGAGCAGGGTGACTTTCGAAATCTGTGAATAAGCCTGGAAATTCTTGTTTACCTTACTTACAATCTTCTGTACGGCATCGCGAACTTCATCCTGAACAAACTCGTTATTTCGCTCAACTCCAAGGGTCTTGTATAATTCATCACTTGGATAAATAAGCGCTTCAATTTCTTCAGAAGTTTTATCCTCATCAGAATAATATCCGCGGACAGTAACCTGCTGAATTTCATCGTAAAGCTGGAAGGCGTCTTCAATTTCTTCCGGGTAAACATTTTTACCGCCGCTGGTAACAATAAGATTCTTTGCACGACCGCAAAGCTTAATGTAGCCTTCTTTATCAATACTTCCAAGGTCACCTGTTTTAAGGAAGCCGTCTTCTGTAAACATAGCCTTGGTTTCTTCGGGCATGTTGTAGTAGCCCTGCATTACCATAGGCCCCTTTACGGCAATTTCACCAACTTCCTCTATTCCATTCTTTGTAATTACCTTTTCCGGATTCAGGATTTTTACTTCCTCGTAAGGGGTAAAGGCGCGGCCGACACTTTCAATCTTAAAGTGCTCAACCGGATTCAGGGCAATAATAGGAGAGGTTTCTGTAAGACCATAGCCCTGTATAAAATCAATACCCATAGAGTTGTACTGTCGGCAGACGCTGGCAGCAAGTGGACCACCACCGGAAATTGCAACACGCAGGGTGTAAATACTTGCCTGCTCGAGAACAGGCTTAAAAAAGCGTTTTCCAGGATTTATCTTGAAAATCTTTTTGATTATAAAAGAAAGCCAGCTGATAAATCCAAGGAGACCTGCTACAACCGGCCCCTTTGCCTTAATTCCCTTGCGGATGCCAGAAAGCAGCTTATTATATAGAAGAGGAACACCCAGCATAACGGTGATTTTTCCTTCTTTAAGCTCTCGAAGCAGCTTGGAAACAGCCATGCTCTTACCAAATACTATGCTGGCACCAGTCATCAGCGGATTGATGAAGGCCGCCTGCATTGTGTAAGCATGGTGAATTGGAAGCAGAGCATAGAAAACATCTGTGTTGTAGTGGTTAAAATGGCGCTGGGCAATAAAACCGTCAGACATAAGGTTTCTGTGAGAAAGCATTACACCCTTTGGTTTTCCTGTTGTTCCAGAGGTAAAAAGAATTGCGGCAGTATCATATTCGTTGCATGGTTCGTTCTTTTTATCTTCTGCTACAGGCTCCGCTTTAAGGTTATAAATAAAGCGGTCTCCTGCTTCCGGATTTATAGAGTAAACTTTGAGTTTTGGAAAGTTCTTTGTATATATTTCTGCCTTTTCATCATCGCAGAAAACAAAATCCGGCTGAGCTGTGTTTACAATATTTACAACTTCCGGCTCATGCAGGCCGTTATCAACAGGAACTACAATTCCGCTTGCAAAAAGTGCTGCAAGGTAGACTGTAGCCCATTCCGGTGAGTTTTTACCCATTACGGCAACACGATCACCTTTTTTAAGGCCATTTGCAGTGAGCCAGTTTGTCAGGGCTTCTACGTTTGCCAGAACTTCGTTATAAGTGAGGCTGCGCTTAGAATCACCCGGACCATCAAAAGCTACAAAACAAGGCCTTTCGCCGTTACGTTTTGCCTGAATACGCACAAGCTCCGGGAATGTTGGCCATTCGCCTTTAAAGTCTGTGCCCCTGAAATCATCAAGATATTTCCATGGAATATTGTTTATGTCTGCCATAGTTAATATTTTACACCACAATCCTAAGTAACGCAAAAATAAAAATGTCTTGCATGTGCCCCCTTTTCATTCTATAATATATGCGTGGCAAAGCTTTTTGTTGTTGGAACTCCGATTGGGAATCTTGGTGATATAACTTACCGTGCAATTGAAACGCTCAAAAGCGTAGACTTCATTGCAGCGGAAGATACCCGCCATACGCTGCAGCTTTTGAATCATTTTGAAATCAAAAAGCCGCTTATTTCCTGCAGGGCCCAAAACGAAAGAATTGCTGGGGAAAAGATAGTCAAACTGCTGGAAGAAGGACACGATATTGCTTATGCAAGCGATGCAGGAACTCCTGGAGTTTCTGACCCGGGAGCAGTTCTGGTAGATGTCGTTCGCCAGGCAGGTTTTGATGTGGTGCCGATTCCAGGCCCGGCTGCGTTTGCAACTCTTGTGAGCGTTGCGGGTACGGGCGGTAAAACACTTATTTTTGAGGGATTTCTTTCTCCAAAACCAGGAAGGCGCCGCAGCCGCCTTAAAGAGCTGATGGAAACCGGAAATGCGGTAGTTATTTACGAAAGTCCGTTCAGAATTACTAAACTTCTTGCGGACATTGCCGATATTGAAGGTAACCGGCGCATCGTTGTAGGACGTGAATTGACAAAACTGCACGAAGAGATAACCAGTGGCACGGCCGTTGACCTGTACAATGATTATTCTTCGCGACAATCCATAAAAGGTGAGTTTGCAGTTTTTATTTCTGGTGTAAAAAATATTAAGAATTCTGAAGAATCTACCGATAATTAAAGGGTAGAGGGGTAGGACGTTATGATGATAAATGGTGTAAACAATGTTACTCAGGTAAACAATGTTCAGAATCTCCGCAAAACCGAAAGCTCTGCAAAGGTAGACCGCGAATACGATTCTATCAGCGTTTCTGCAGAAGCCAAAGAAATGGCCGAAGCTTACTACCTGGAGAAAGTAGCTAATGAGACTCCAGATGTAAGAGCAGATCGCGTTGCCGAAGTAAAAGAAAAGCTCAAGGATCCTAACTACTTGAATGATGCTGTTATTAAGTCAGCTGCAGATAAGTTCTTGTCTGCACTTGGTATCTAACAGTGGTCTTTAACAGACACGAAAAAGACGGAAGGAGCTTCCGTCTTTTTTTGTTTACGGTGGTTTCGACAAGCTCAACCACCGGTGATTGAGTAGCCCGAAGGGCGTATCGAAATCACATTGTATATAAATAAGGAAGAGTTATAAAATGGCAGATTTAGCATTCAGAATCAATCCAAATATTATTTTAGGCCCATACACAATTGCACGACTGGGTGCCCAGGTACACGAATGGGGTTCACGCTATATGGTAATTATGGACCCTATGCTTAATGAGGCCCAGCTTGCAGGCCAGATTATGCAGTCTTTAATTGACCGCAAGATTGAAAGCTTTGTATTTGCAGAACTCGCAGAAGGCCCTACCACCCAGGTTATTTCACGCGCTCTCGGCCTTGCAAAAGAAGGTCATGTTCACGGAATTATCGCAATTGGTGGTGAAAAGGCCATTCAGGTAGGCCGCGCCGTTGCCGCTTACTACAACGAAGTTCACGATTTTTATAACTTTGTAGACGGAGCCCTTCCTACATCAAACGCAATTCCATGTATCTGTATTCCAACAACCTACAGAAGTCCTTTTATGTTTACCCAGGACATTCCAATTGTAGATTCAAGAAGCCATCAGCTTAAGTTTCTGCGTGTTCAGGGCGGTGTCTGCAAGCTTGTTCTTACAGATCCTAACCTTATGCTTACCCTTACAGACAACCAGAAGGCTTCACTTTCCATTGAGCTGATTTCTATTGCAGTAGAAGCATACCTTTCACAGAAAGCAAACTTCTTTAGTGATATGTTTGTAGAAAAAGGGCTTGAGATTCTTTCTTACGCTCTGGACGGTTCCCCTACTCTCGACATTACAACTCCGGCAGAAGTGCTTCTGGCCCAGGCAGGTTGTATGATTTCTCTTGGAGCCGCCGCTTCTTCTGTGGGTATTGGTACTCTGCTTTCTTTGAGCATTTATTCACGCTACCACAAGTCTAAGTCGCTTATTTCTTCTATTCTGCTGCCTTTCCAGCTGGAAGATCTGACAAAGTTTAAGCTTGCAAAACTTGATAAGCTGGCTCACATTCTGCGTGCCTGCCCTGAAGAATCAAGCGGAGAAGATGCAGCAAAACAGTTTACCGAATATGTACGCCAGAAGATTGCTAAATCTGCTCTGCCAACCCGTCTTAAAGACTTAAATCTTACAATCGAACAGCTTTCTCTGCCGGTTGAAGATATAAGGGCTGTAAACCTTATAAACAATCTTCCACGCAGTATGACCACAGACGACTTGTTTGATTTTGTGAAATTAGCATATTAATGATTGAACCCGGAAAACTTTTTCAACTCGAAGGCGGTCAGAAGCGCCGCAAACTCGCCCTCACCTTTGGTGCCCTTGAACGCGATATTTTAGGAATTGCAGAAAAAGGCACTGAGTACAACTATAGTCTGCCGCGCGCCGAATATATAAAGCAGGTTGCAGCAGTTTTACTCCGGGATCCGAAGCTAAGCAAAGATGCCGGCGCGCGCATCCGCGCACTGCTTGCGGCAGAACCGCTGGACGAGCTCCGCCTTTGCAACTACGCCCGCAACACCCTGCTTGAGCTGCTCGGTACATTTCCTGCGGAATGGGACCTTGTTATCGCGCCCCACAGCCCCGGCACTGCCGAAGACGGCACCGTCCGCGCCCGCGACTTTTTCCCTGGAGTCTGTGTTTACGCAGAAGATATCCGCTCGCCCTTTAACATTGGTTCAATTTTCCGTACTGCAGAAGCAATGGGTGCAGAAAAGGTTTTAATTTCACCCCACTGTATAGACCCGACACAGCCAAGAGCTATCCGCTCCGGCATGGGCTGCATAGAAACTATGGGCTGGGAACGCTGCGGGCTCGACCAGCTGCCGGCAGACCTTCCTGTATTTGCCCTGGAAACCGGCGGCACAGACATAAACGATTTCGTCTTTCCAAAACAGGGTATCTGCATAATCGGTTCAGAAGAGCTGGGGGTGAGCCCCGAAGCCCTTGCCCGCGCCACTTACGGCACAGTCACAATCCCTATGAAGGGACTTAAGGCATCGCTTAATGTTGGTGTGGCATTTGGAATTTTAATGCAGAAGTGGGTAGAATCTTTAAGCTAGTCTTCGCCGTACTCTTTTTTATAGCCTTCGATTAAATCCTTTGAAAGCTTATTAAACTGATTCTCATCAATAATATTAAAGAGCTTAAGAGCGTACCTGTCGACCTGATAAAAATCGACCATACCGCGGGAATAAAAATCTACCATTTCGGCAAGATGAAGAATTGCAATTCTGTTTTTATCTTCTTCCGGAACAATAGAAAGTCCATTCCAGCCTACAAGGTCATAATAAATGCTTCTGTCAAAGCCATAGCGTTTTGCAGCCACCATACTCAAATAAGTAGAAGCATTTCTATGCATAAAGAGGTCAAGAATCTTGTCACCATAATCAGTATACTGCTTGCTGAGCTCGGTGATATAGTCCATCTGATTTTTACTTGCACCAGCAAGAAGAACTGCACCAAGACTATTAAAGAGTCCCAGAAGGTACATATGATTTTCATCCTGAGGGAAGGTATCTTTTACAGAGCAGTTCATATAAAGCATATAAGTATAATAAGCAACCTTTCTTGAGTGCAGTAAAATCCGTTCAAAGAAGCCCTGATTTTCTACTAAGCGGTTTCTTGGATTACTTTCGCTGTAAAGATATTTTAAATCATAATCAGAAAGCAGTGCTATAGCCTTCTGCAGATTCAGGAATTTATTTTCCTTATCAACAGCCGCTCTTATAGCAAGCAGGGACAAAGACAAATCCTTTCGAACTACTTCATTAAGAGCCTTGCGGTCTATAGGTTCACTTGCATTTACAATCTTATTTGCTTCATCAAAATGCTCTTTAAGAATTGGAATTGAATCTTCAAGATTAACAAACTCATAAGAAAGCATTTCTACACCGGCAAAAACGGTTTGATTACAAGGAAGAATAATTCTTGTTACAGTTTCATCATATTCAGAAAGTACCTGGTAATTTTCTTTAGAAAGACCTACCTTCTGCAGCATAAGAATGATGATGATGATACCAAGACCGGCACCTTCAGACTGGTCGAGTACGTTTGTAAATACCTCGTCCATTTCCTTATACTGCTGAACACTGTCCAGCTTCTGCTGAATTCTTTCCTTTTCAAAAACTGTTAATGTACTATTATTTCGGATTTCTATGTAGATTTTATCGGCAAGGATTCTAAGTGAAAGTTTTATATAAAGGCCGGCTTTTTTCTGCAGCTCAAGATAGTGGTCAATATTTGTAAGGGTATCCATCTTAAAGTTTTCCATACCCTTTTCATAATCCTCAGGATTATTTATATCCAGCCCCTTTTCCTGAAAGTAGACGCGCTTTGTATTTGCCTTTTTAGCGTTGGTCAAAAGCTCACTCAAACAGAAGTTCAGATATTCCTTAAGATGATCCTGGTGACATTCTTCAAGAAATATTTCCATTATTCCGCGAATATAAACCTCTGTGTTTCGAGGCAGGGTATAAGAGGTCATTTCTATTGGCAGCTGTAAGCCAACAGATGTCTGAATCTTTTGTCTGTCAATCTCTAAGTGTTCTTCTAACTCATCCATTTATAACAAATATTATATACCCTAAATACCATAAATTGCAAAAGAATAATAATCTTCAAAACTATTACAAAAATCTATTTGACTAAATTATATAAGCGGTTTTATAGTTAAATATGGACTTAAATCTTACACCCCAGGATATTGCTGAATGCATAAGCTCCCTTGTAGCACGTAACAAGCTGTGGAGTAAAAAGAAGGTTTTTCTTTATTTTATTGCAAATAAAACAGCCGGGTGTTTTACAAATTCTGCAAAATCAGAAAGGCTTAAAAAATATCTTTCCTCTGTTCAAAAAGAAGCCATGCCCCAGCCTGAATGCGCAGCTTCTGTGTCTTATAAGATTTTTCTACTGAATATGCAGGACATGCAAAAGATTTAACACAATCTGTAGTAGCCCAGCTGATTGCAAGTGATGAAGCTGATACTGAAAGCATTATCGTTACTGCGGGCGGCGATGGTACTTCTCTGGAGGTTCAGACTGCACTTTTTAAAGAAGCCATGCAGGGGCCAAAACATCACGATGCAATTACAAATCATATAACAATCCTGCGCTTACCGCTTGGTACCGGTAATGATGGAACTGATGGTCATAAAATCGAAGAAACCATTGAGCTTTTACGCGGCGGTCTTGTTTTTGCAAACGAAAGAGCTGTAAGAATCTATCCGGAAAAAGAGCCTTCGGAAGCTGATATTCTTGCAAGTGCGGATGGAAAAAATCCTGCAAAATACGGAGATCCGGATTTTCTGCCTCCATGGTATGCCTTTAACATTGCCAGTCTGGGGCTAGACGCCTACGTTGTTCATATGACTAACACTGTAAAAAAGAAACTGCCAGGAAACTTTTATCATCTTTGCGTTCCTCTAAGCGGCTTTACTTACGACAAGGTATTTCCTCTGGGCAATGCTAAAATCGAAATGTTTGGTAAAGATAATGTAAAAACTGATGAGATAAATATGCCTTTTACCTTAATGGCCTTTGGTGCTTCCGGCTATAGGGTTTACGGTGGTGGTCATAAGGTTTTACCGGATGAAAATAACTTCTGCCTTGCTCCAAAAATTTCCCTCTGGAATCTGATTAAAGAAAATCACCGCTTTGTAGACGGCTCTTTTAAGGGCACTCCAATCGCATCCCTGCACACTGTAGAAAAAATTAGGCTTTCTTATGACAAGTCTATTCTCATGCAGTGCGACGGCGAAACTGTTATGCTTACACCGGCCCACTTCCCTCTGATTATTGAGCTGACTGATCCCTGCCTCAGGGTTCTCAAACCGGTAAGTTTGTGATAATCTAAGCGTGTCACATAGATCCTGAAACAAGTTCAGGATGACAAATACGCGTCATGCTGAACTTGTTTCAGCATCTTTTACTTATGGAAAACACAAAAGATTGCTTCTACAAAAACGGACTCCATTTTGAATGCCAGCGCTGCTCTTACTGCTGCGGTCACTCACCTGGCTTTGTATATCTTTCTAAGCGCGACCTGATGACTCTTTGTTCGCACTTCAAAATGAGTGTGAGCGACTTTGTTGCAAAATACTGCCGCTGGGCAGACTACTATTACGGTACTCAGGTACTCTCTCTTCAGGAAAAAAAGAACTACGACTGCATACTCTGGGAAAACGGCTGCTCTGCTTATGAAGCACGCCCTATCCAGTGTTCAACCTACCCTTTCTGGTCCTGGATGATTGCTGACAAGGCAACCTGGGATGAATGCGCTGCTGAGTGCCCGGGCATGAACAAAGGCCGGGTCTGGCCTTATGAGGAAATTGAAAAAAACAAAAAAGCCTATGTCGAAAACGAACCTCTTCACAGAGAAGAGGTAGAAGCCTTAATTGCTGCCGAGAAAAAGAGTGTTTAACGGAGCTGCAAGGCGGGCTGAATCAGACCATCTTGCAGCAGAAAAATCTATTCTCAGGCCGTCTTTTCCCTTTGTGAGGGCTTCCGGTATTTCAAAAATCTTAAAGAACTTTTCTTCCGAACCGTCACAGGAAAGAATGTAATCTGCAATAAGAGTGTCTGTTTCAGCAGCCTTAATGATAATTCGCTTACCGTTGTCTTCGCGGAGGAAGTTACATTGCAGGAAGTTCTTTTTGTCAGGCATAACCTTGCAGACATAAGAGAAGCTGCCCTTATCCTTTGCATAGCGGGTAAGTTCGCCTGCGTTTCCAACTGAGCCGGAGCCTGTCTCCTGCATGTATGGGGCAGTAGTCTCGTTGCCTTCTGTCTGGGCGCCGTAGCCTACACCAATTCCTTCAATAAATGTATATTTTGCCAGTTCTTTTTCTGCGTCGTCGGCTTCTGTCTGCTTTGGCAGCTCTGTAACGTAAAGCCAGTAAATACCATAGCGCTGATTGTTGATGAGGTAGTATGGTGAGAACTTCAGTTCTCCACGGTGGTTGAGTAGTCCGGAGGACGTATCGAAACCACCATCATTCAACTCAATATCCCGCAAAATAAAATTCAAACTTCCCGGCTCCCGCTCAAAGTGCGAGTTGATATCCGCAAGGAAGGCCTCGGTGCTGTCCGCATTTTTGATTTTGATGTATTCCGGGGCCAGGGGCTTAAGGTTATTTGTGCCGCCGTAGTTTCCGTTGAGAGGGATTTCGATTCCGCGGATAATCTTGTTTGCACATACATCGCACTGAACGCCGACCTGGCGCAGCTTCATTTTATCGTCGCGACCGAGTTCTGCAGCAAGAACTACAGGACCGTATTTAAAGGCGGCAGCATTCGGATTGTCCGGCAGAGTATAAGCCTTTATTTCCATTGGAAGGGTCAGCGTGATTGTGTCGCCGGCCTGCCACTTTCTGTTGACCAGGAGATAGCCGTCCTGCTCGGTGAAGTTTTTGACATCAGCGTCGGCATCGTTTATCAAAAGTGATGGAGTACCGCAGCACCAGTCCGGAATGCGAAGGGCCAGAGTGAAATCAGAAAGGGCCGCTGCAGACTCGCCCAGAGCCTCCACTGTAAAGGTCACAGCCTCTCCCATCGGGATGTCTGATTTCTGGAAAAGCTTTATGCCGCGAGCCTTCCAGTTTACAGTCGAGCTGAAATACTGGTTCACAATCAGAGCCGCATTTTCATCATCATAAAAATAAATACTGTCGCCCAGCTTGGTAAAGTTTTCGAGGCCGGTTCCAGTACAACACCAGAAAAAGTTTTTGTTTACATCAGGATTACAGTAGGTCTTAAAGCAGCCGGTAGCCATAGGCTGAAAATAAGTTGTCATTCCGGTCTCGCGGTTTACAGAAGCCAGAATTGAGTTGATAAAAGTGTTCTCGTAATAGTCTGCGTACTTGCGCTCGCCGGTCAGCATAAAAAGGGCACGGGTGAGCTTTAGCATATTGTGAACATTACAGGTCTCACAGTTTGTATTACTGCGCTCTGCATCAAGAATATCATCCTTACCAAAATGCTCGCACTCGCTGTTACCGCCGGTAATATAAGTATGATGCTGGGTAACCAGATTCCAGAAGGCCTTGCAGTATTCAAGATACTGCTTCTGTTCTGCTTCAGATGCAGGGTCGCCTTCTTCCTTCAAAGTAAGACAGCGATTCACTGCGCCAACAAACTTTGGAATAGTTGTATTTGCGTGGCGGTTATTCAAAATATTGGCATCTTTTCCTTTTACCGCCGGTGCCGTCAGAATCTCCTTAAAAAGATATTCTTCGTCAAAAGTATGGGCTACCTGCTTAAAATGATCTGCCTGTGCATAGCCGGCCGCCTTCGCAGTTTTATAAAGCTCATAAAGACAGTCGTTCATTCCGCCGTATTCAACAGAGAGTACGCGCTTTCTTGTTTCCTCGTCCCAGCGGGAGGTTCGATTGTACATCCATTCGCCAAGCTTTTCTGCAATGTCCAGGGCACACTCAGCCGTCTGGCCACCCGCAAGCTTAGCCGTTTCCACAAGGCCATTCATAATTTTATGCATCGTATACCAGGGCACCCAGGTGTCTGCCTGATTTCCAGCCTCCAGCTTATCAAACTGAAGCTCTGGCTTTGCCGGGTCTGCCATTGTGGCGCCAAAGATAAAGCCCGGCTTGCAGCGGTCGTCGCGGCCACTTGCTGCCTGACATTCTGCAAGGCCTTCAATCAGTAAAGCAAGACGCTCGCACAGGCTCACTCCGTCACTCCCCTTGCAGTCCCCATAACCGCCCGCGATTCCCTGTGCCGCAGCCGCAAGGTAATGCCCAAGAGTGTGTCCGCCGATTCGGGTGTTTTCCCAGCCGCTATACGGTGCTTTTGCCTTGTTCGGCAGCCCCGCTGTGAGCCGGAAATTATATAAAAGCCGGTCCACATCAAAGGTGTTCAAAAAATCAATATCCTTTTGAGTTACATCAAGAAAATATTCGTCTTCAAGCTTCACATCAGCCAGGCTGAAAGCCTTTATATTAGTTAAACGTTTAACTTCTGAATCAAAATTTTTACTCATTTTTATTTCTCCTTGGTCACCTTTTGCATTGCTGCAGGAAATAAGAAAAGCTGACGTTCCACACGCCAGCGCATATATACTTGCAGCAATAATTATACTATGCTTTTTATGGGATTTCATCATATTATATGGTCATATAATACAGTGCTTTCAATAGGCTCAACCATCAAGTTTTTTACTCATTAAAGAATTGTCATTATGGATTGCCACGTCGCCCTCCGGGCTCCTCGCAATGACGCGGCAATCCATTATATCTTTTTCTTCATATACAAATATCTCAACCAGGCTGTAAGTCCGCTTAAGAACCATACGATTCCGACCGACCACCAGATGCCCCAGACCCCAATCAGCGGAATTGCGACCAAAGCCACCGGCACAACAAAGCGGCCCACAACTTCGGTCACACCGTTAATCAGCGCAAAGGTGGCGTCGCCGATTCCGTTGAGAACTCCGCGCACAACATAAATCACGCCAAGGAAGATGTAGAACCAGCTGGTAATTCTCAAAGCCTTAGCTCCCATCTCAATAACTTCAGGCTCCTTTACAAAAAGCCTTGTAATCGGGCTGCCGAAAATCTGAATCAACGGAATCATTACAACCGTAAAAATCGCCATCATGATCATACTCTTGCGGTAGCCTTCTATAATGCGGTCATGTTTTTTTGCCCCGTAGTTCTGGCCGGTATAAGTTGAAAGAGCCGTTCCCAGAGTTCCATAAGGCTGGTGAATCAGCTGCTCAATGCGGCTTGTTGCTGTAAAGGCCGCAACTGCAACAGGCCCAAAGGAGTTTACAACACGCTGAAGCGCCATGCAGGAAATTGCAATCAGCGAAAACTGAAGGGAAAGTGGCACACCAAGCTTAATACAACGTCCAATAATTACAGGATTCACACGCCAGTCTGCCCTCGACAGCTTAAAATATGGATTTGTCTTAAAAGCAAAAACAAGGCAGAGAATACCGCAGACCATATTGGAAATCAGAGTAGCAATACCAGCACCCCAAACGCCAAGCTTGAGGTTGTAAACAAAAATCACATCCAGCACGCCGTTGAGAATGCAGGAGAAAATCAAAAAATAAAGCGGAGTTTTAGAATCACCCAGAGCCCGCAGCATGGAAGAAGCAAAATTGTAAACCGAAATCATCACCATGCAGACGCACATAATCTGCATATAGGCCTTTGAATCAGCCATGATAGAATCCGGCGTGTTGAGAAGGTGCAGAATCGGGCCGGCAGTAAAAAAGGCAATCGCACCAATCGTAGTCGGAATCACCAGCATGATGTAAGCAGTGTTGGCAATACAGTTTTTTACCTTGTCCGTGCTGCCCTCTCCAAAAAAGTGAGAAGTAACAATTCCGCCACCCGCACCAATTCCGTTACAAAGCGCAAAAAAGAAAAAGGTAATCGAACCGGTAGCACCAATAGCCGCCAGAGCCTGGGCCCCTACAAACTGACCGACGATCACCGAATCCACAAGATTATAAAGCTGCTGAAAAATATTCCCAATCAGCATCGGCACCGAAAAAGCCAGCAGCAGACGGACAGGACTGCCTTCCGTCATGTTAACAGTATTATCTCTCATACTAATGGTGATTATAGCGAGTCGCCGCGCCCTGAAATTGTATGATTATATGAAAAAATATGTAATAAACGCTCTTATTGGAAAGCCGTTAAAAAACGGGCTGCGTCAGCGGGCCGTTTTAGGCTTCTCCTCCAAAATGCGCACAGACAGGCTATGCCTGTCTGTCCCTCTCTACGGGGGCTCCGCCCCCGTAACGCCCCCACCTACACCTCCAGCATTTCAGAAACGGAAGACTGTTCACGAATCTTCTCTTTTACTCTTTCCATGCAGGCCACAACCTCTTCCTTTGGAATTGTACAGAAAAGAGAGACGATATAGGTATCCAGCTGCTTGCCTTCTACCCGCTGCAGGATTTCGACAGCCTCTTCGTGAGACTTACCGGGTTTGTAAGAACGGGCCATAGTTATTGCGGAGTAAGTGTCGGCTACGGAAATTATGCGGGCGGCAAAAGGAATCTTGTCGCCGGGAATGCCAAAATAACCCGAGCCGTCAATGCGCTCGTGGTGATACAAAATCCATTCTTTAATGAGCTCAAAGGATTTTAGCGGGCGTAGAATCTGCACGGAGATTTCCGGGTGGCGGCGCATGACATTCCATTCTTCTGGATTAAGGGCAGCGGGCTTATTCAGAATTGCTTCTGGAACTCCGAGTTTTCCGACATCATGAAAAAGTGCCGCATATTTCAGATTTTCTTCATTTATTCTACGTCTAAAACCGGCCGGCAGATTTTTATAAATCAAAAGCGAAAGCTCCTGAACATGAAGGCTGTGACCATTGAGGTTCGGGTCACGGGCCTCGACAATTCCAATCAGGGTTTCGGAAATAGCAAAGGCCGAAGTTCTGATTTCTTTTGTAAGCGTAAAAATCCAAAGCAGCACGGTAGTAACAAAAACCGCACCGGCAAACAAAAGAATTCCAACCCAGACAGTCTGAACTCTTACAAAAAAAATAATAAGATAGACAACACAAAAGAGCACAACCATACTTAAAATCAGAAAGTCAAGAAACTGGCTTCTCCTGTTTTCCGTAACATTATGCCTCTTGGAAAAAATAAAGCGGATATCTATTATCAAGTTAGCAATCTGCAGGACAAATCCCAGCAGAATCAGAGTCTGCCCTAAAATGAACATAAATCAAGTCTAATACCAAAGTGCTAAAAGTCAAGCGAAAGATTAGTCGTTGTCGGGCAGCGTAAATTGCAGTATAATTAAAGAAATGAAGTCCTTGTCAAACACTTCTAAGGGAATATTTTTCATAATCTGCTCGGCATTTTTCTTTGCACTCATGGCCGTTTTTGTAAGGCTGGCAGGCGACATTCACTTTGTGCAGAAGGCTTTTTTCAGAAACGCTGTGGCCTTTTTAATTGCCCTGGGCGGAACTTTGAGAGATGTCCGCCACCAGGGGCGCGAAGCAGTTCGCATTCCTAAGGGAGCTCCGCTTTATCTGTTCCTCCGCGCCTTTGCCGGCTCTGTAGGAGTGTTCGGGAACTTTTACGCAATAGACCACATTTTGCTTGCCGACGCCGCAATCCTCAATAAAATGGCGCCCTTCTTTACTATTATATTCTGCTACATAATTCTGCGTGAAAAGATCAAGCCTGTGCCTCTTGTTTGCATTATCATCGCCTTCAGCGGCTCTATTTTGATTGTAAAACCATCCTTTAATTTCACTCAGATGATTCCAACCCTGGCTGCTTTTATGGGCGGTGTTGGTGCGGGGCTCGCTTACGCCAGCATCCGTAAATTAAGTTACCTCAAATGCAACGGCAAAATCATCATTCTCTTCTTCTCTGCCTTTTCAATGATGCTTTCTGTGCCTTATATGATTACAAGCTTTAATCCTATGAGCCTGCAGCAGACTCTTATGCTTTTGTGTGCCGGCGGCTGTGCAGCAGGAGGTCAGTTCTCAATTACAGCAGCCTACTACCATGCGCCTGCAAGCAAAATATCTATTTATGATTATTCTCAGATTCTCTTTTCAACCCTTTTCGGTCTGGTCTTCTTTGGCCAGTTCCCGGATTGGATGAGCCTTGCCGGCTATATCATCATTATAAGCATGGCAGTTGTGAATTATATTTACACACATCGCCACGCGGAAGAATCACCAGTAGTTGAGTAGCCGCATAGCGGCGTATATTGCATAAATCATAAAAATTCTATATTTTATTCTGACACAAGAGGCAGTTCGAAGTCCTTCCTGCCGGCAGCTACACGGAGACGTCTCAATGACGCTAGCTGCGAATCAAAACCAGGTCAATTCTATTTTTTGAGGTCATTTCAAATGAATGAACTTTTTCTCGTTATCACACTTTTGGTGGCTTTCGGGGGCACTTTGCTCTTTTTGAAAGTTTTTGGTAAAGGCGGACTTTTCGCCTGGATTGGAATCTGTACAGTTCTTGCAAACATTGAAGTTACAATTCTTGTGCACGCTTTTGGTATGGATCAGACTTTGGGTAACACACTCTTTGCTGCAACCTTCCTCGCAACTGATATTCTCAGCGAGCTTTATGGAAAGAAGGAAGCCAACAAGGGGGTACTTGCCGGCGTTTTCACAAGCCTTTCTTTTATTCTTTTGAGCTTTATGTGGATTCACTACATTCCTGCCGAGGGCGACTGGGCAAGCGAATTTGTTCGCGGACTTTTCTCTAACACTCCACGCATGCTGCTTTCAAGTCTGATTGCTTACGTAATTTCTGAATTTGTTGATGTTTCTCTTTACCACGCCTGGTGGAATCTCACAGAAAAGAAAACCGGCAGCCACACAAAAATGCTCTGGTTCCGTAACAATTTTTCTACTTTGATTTCTCAGTTTGTAAACATCGTGCTCTTTAACTTTGGAGCTTTCCTTGGAATCTACACCTTCCGAGAGCTTCTCGCAATCACAGGAAGCTGCTATGTAATTTACATCGCGACTTCCCTGCTGGACACACCATTCGTTTACCTGGCACGAAAAATTGCCGGCGAAACCTCGGCAAATTAAATAAAATTCGTCCAGGCATGTTCTTCTTTTTCCGGAAGTCCATACTTCTCTTTTCCGAGAGCTATGGACTTTATAAGGAAGGACATGTTGCGGGCAAGAACTCTCAGAGTCTGCATTCCTTCTGCATCCTGGGCCGCTTCTCCACAGGCACCCCCGTGAATATTATTCCAGTACTGACTACTTGCAACCGGCATTCCGCTGATTGTATAAAACTTATTCAAAACATCAAAAGAAGCAGTTGTACCACCGCGGCGGGCACAAACAAAGCCGGCACCAACCTTCATAGTTTTATCAAAATGACTGCTGTAAAAAAGGCGCTGTAAGAAAGCCTGAACAGTTGCGTTTGGAGCTGAATAATAAACAGGCGACCCCACAACAATGCCATCTGCCCCCTCAAACTTTTTGGCAAACTCGTTCACTGCATCATCAAAAACACAATGGCCTAATTCTCCACAGCGGCCGCAGGCAATACAGCCCCGGATATCTTTATTTCCGATATTAAAAATCTCAGTCTCAATGCCCTGCTCTGCAAAAATCTTTTCCATCTCGTGCAGGCCAAGCAGTGTGTTGCTGTTAGCACGCGGACTTCCATTCACCAGTAAAACCTTCATAATAACCTCTTATAAAATAATCTGATTTAAAGATAAGGCAGAGAGGCCTATAAATCAATGAAAAAATCTCCATAAAAAATGAACAAATTTTTAACAGCCCCACGCCAGTAACGATTTCTGTTTTCTATTTTTCAATATATGGTTTATAATATACTATATGAAATGTATCAAATGTAGCACGATGCTTCCTGACCAAGCACACTTTTGTTTTAATTGCGGATACCCTACCAGCGATGTTAAGGTTTTACGTTCCTGCGAAGAATGCGGCAACACCCTCAGCACAATGGACAAATTCTGTTCCCGCTGCGGCGTTCCTGTTAAAGTTGTAAAAGAAGGTGCCGGTGTAGCACAGACCGAAGATAAATCGCGCGTTACAATCAATAAAAATCCAAAAATGATTTTGATTCCAGGCGGACAGTTCGTAATGGGCGGCGGCTCTACTAACAGCCTTGTTACACTGGTAAGCTTTTATATGAGCGAGGTTCCTGTAACTCAGATGCAGTACGCCCACGTAATGGGAAAAAATCCTTCCAAGCTGCAGGGCGAAAACCGTCCGGTTGAAAGTGTAAACTGGTGCGAAGCAATCATCTACTGCAATATGCTCAGCAAATTAAACGGCCTTATGCCATGCTACAGCATTGGTACGACAACTGATTTAAGCGCCTTTGAAGCCACCAGCCCGGTATGGAAGAGAATCAACTGCAACTTTACGGCAAACGGCTACCGCCTTCCTACCGAAGCAGAATGGGAATATGCAGCCCGTGACGGAAAAACTTCTACACCAAATCCTTATGCGGGAAGCGCAAATATTAATGCCGTTGCCTGGTATGGAGAAAACTCAGCAATTACAACACACGACGTTGCCTGCAAAGACCCTAACGGCCTTAAGCTTTATGATATGTGCGGAAACGTTGCCGAATGGTGCTGGGACTATTATCTTCCAAATCTGCCATCCGGCGCACAGACTAACCCACACGGCCCAAGTACAGGCGATATGCACGTAAAACGCGGCGGAAGCTGGCTTGATGACCCGCAGCAGTGTACGGTTTTCTACCGCAGCGGTAGTGCTCCAAACGGAAAGAGCAGCAGCCTTGGCTTTAGAGTTTGCTGCAGTGCTGTCGGCGACACGATGTAATAAATTAGAGAGGTAAAAATATGACTATAACAGAAAACAAATCTTCAAATGCTCTTGAACTCGTAATTGGTGGCCGCCTGGACACAGGAACCGCGCCAGAGCTCGAAGCAAAGCTTAAACAGATTCCAAAAGATATTCAGACACTTTATCTGAACCTTTCAAATATTCAGTATGTATCAAGTGCAGGACTGCGCGTAATTCTGCTGGCTCACAAGCTCATGCTGCCTACAGGTGGTAAGATGATTATCCGCCAGCCATCTGCCTTCTGCAAGCAGGTACTCGAAGCTACAGGTATGGATAGTATTCTATCCGTGGAGTAAGGTCTTTTTAATCGTCAGGCAATTCATCCCATCCACGTACTCATACTCCACAGAATCCATAAACTTTTTTGTCAGGAAAATTCCAAGGCCGCCGATTCTGCGTTCCTCGGCACTCAAGCTAAGGTCAGGATCGGCCTTGTCCAGCGGATTAAAAGGCTTACCACTATCCTTAAAAACAAGAGTCAAAGTTCCGCTGCCATCTCCGCTTATATGATAGTCGCAGCTAACAACCGCCTCTGCCGAGCCCGAATAATGCGCAATGTTTACAAAAATCTCTTCAACTGCTAAATCAATTTGATTTAAGAGCATTTCATCGCAGCCGGCCGGCAGCATGGAATGAACAAAATCATTAACCGCCTGCATGCATTTATCAGAAGCTTGTATTTTTAATGTTTTACTCTCGTTCATGTCCAAATCGCCCCTCTCCCTACTTTCCCAGATATGTCATCTCAAGCATTGTAATATCATCAAACTGAGGAGCATCTTCCACAAACTCATCAATGTCGGTGCGGACAATATCGAGCACCCCGCGCGAAGATTTATCGATGGCATATTTCATAACAGTAATCAGGCGGTTCTCGCCGTAAAGTTCGTTTGAAGAATTGGTTGCCTCAGTAACACCATCGGTATAAATAAAGAGACGGTCACCGGCTGCAAGCTGTGTAGTATGAGTTGTGTAAGGAATACCGTCCATGCCGGCAAGCATAAGGTTAGGCTTGGTAGTAAGATATTTGATTTCGCCATTCTGAGAAATAAGAGGCGCATTGTGGCCTGCATTTGCAAATTTGAGTTCGCCTGTAGAAAGAGCAAGAATACCCAGCCAGCAGGTAACAAAAAGTCCGCTCTCATTTCCTTCGCACAAAATCTGGTTTACATGCTCAAAGATTTTTGCCGGGTCCAGTTCGTGGGCAGCGGTATCCTTGAGAAGAGTTTTTGTAATGACCATAAAGAGGGCCGCAGGAACACCCTTGCCGCTAACATCGCCGACAACAACTGCAAAGTGGTCATCATCAATCATATAAAAATCATAAAAGTCTCCGCCAACTTCCTTGGCAGGTTCCATGGAAGCAAAAAGCTCAACTTCTTTATGATTATCATAAGGAGGAAAAACACGGGGCAGCATTTCTGCCTGTATTTTTTTAGCAACGTTGAGCTCTGCACCAAGCCGTTCCTTTTCGGCAGTGGCATTGGTAAGGTCTTTGATGTAACGGTTCATATCAAGACTCATCTTTTCTACAGACTTTGCCAGAGTAGCAATTTCGTTACGGCCGTGAACCTTTTTCAAAATTCCCGTAAGCTCTCCCTGGTGCTCTGCAAAGTGGCTGGTTTCTTCAGTTACGAAAAGAATAGGCCGGATAATTCCCATATACAAAAAGAGAGCGTAAAGAGCAACAAAGACAGCCGTAACCACAAGAGCCCAGATTATGATAGATTTAAGAAAGCGCTTTTTATAGGCCTTAATTTCATGCATTGGTTTGTAGACACTAACAATGGCACAAGGCTTTCCCTCAGAATTGTAAAGAGGAACGGAGCTGGTTACATGGCCGCCACCCTTTTTGTAAGAAAACATGCTGTTACTCTCGCCCCGCTCAAGAATGTCACGAAGCTTTTCGATATAATCAGCCGTTTTCTTTTCAAGAGACTGCCTGTAGCCAAGCTCATAAACCTTGCTTTTTACTTCCTTGCTGTTTACAGTGTCAAAAACATAAATACGTTGTGAATAATCTTCTGAAACCTTCATGACTGCAACATAAACAATTTCTGCAGCTTCAGTAATATCTACAAGACGCCTGGTTGTTTCTACCCACTCCTGGTCAGCGCCGTCGGTAAGCCAGTGGTCAATTTTGTCGCCGTCTACATAGGTAGCTGCCGTCTGGGCAAACTGCTCGGTTACAGTTCCGTAAATAACTTCCAGTTCGTTTTTAAATTCTCGGTAACCGTTATAAGAATTTACAAGACACATGACGGCACCAAAAACAAGTGCCCCAAAAATCAGCTCAAGCCCAAGAACAGAAATGCGCAGCTTCTTTTTCATAAGAAATACCTCGCATTAATTATACAACAGAATTGAAGAAAAGGAAAAAATTACTTCTGGTAGATGTCCAGATGAGCCTGAATACGGGCCTTTACCAGCTCAGCAATTTCTGTGGTAGACATGCCGTCGTACTCTTCCGGCGCAATAGGCTTGAGGTAGTGAATTTGAATAGGATTTGTTGTTTGAAAACCGCGGTCAAAGATTTTGTAGGAATCAACAATGGCTACCGGCAGAATTGTACAGTGAGCACGCTGTGGGCTCTTAAAACTTCCAGCGTGAAATTCTCCAAGCTTGCCCTGCTCTTCTTCATAGCCGCCTTCCGGAAAGACCATATAATTCTGGCCGGCTTTTAATTCTTTAGTAATTTCGGAATAAGCCTTAACTACAGAGTGAGTGCTGTGCTTAACAAGTTTTTTTGATTTGATGAGCCTGCAAACCTCGCGGATAAAAGGCCTGTGGGTAGCAACATCATCCAGAATTACCCCAAGCTGCCGCGGAAAACAATACCAGATTGCAAGCGGATCATATTTTTCCTGATGATTCGCACAAAGATAAAAACCGTCTTTTTCCGGAATATTTTCCAGCCCAAAAGCCTGTACCTTAAGCCCCGCCTCATCAACCGCAAACTTAATCATCTTAAGACAATAAGCATACATCTGGTCCACAGTATATTTATGCTGATGAAAAGCCATATACACCATTTTTGGATAGTAGACCAAAATTTTGAAAAAATTTCTTGATATTGCCTTAAAAAGAATCGAAGCGCTGCGTTTTTTATCCATTTTTTTCTAGTTAGGTAATAATAACACTTTTTGAGGGATTGTTCAAAGGGGGAAAAAGATTGGATTATTTGTGGTCAAAATTTTTGACCACAAATGCAATGAGTCAGTATGAATTTTTGGATCTGCTGTTTACAGCAATTCAAATGTATCCGTCAAATCTAACCTTATTTAGCTAGTTCCATCCATTCGCCGCGGAACTGGAAGGGTGTAATTTCGATGTTCCATGGCAGGAGTTTTTTCCAGTCTTCTTCGGTTTCAGCATATGGTGCTTTTTCAAACAGACAACGCAGATAATCTTCCGGAGCTTTGCCGTTGAACTTTGCAGTTTCAATCAGAGAGAAAAGGAAGCATGAACTTTCGGCTCCCTTGCCGCTGCCAGAAAACAAGAAATTCTTTCTTGCCATTACAAACGGTTTTATAGCACGCTCAGCGGCATTTGTATCAGGTGTAACAAAACTGTAGTT
>NZ_ATWV01000015.1 GCF_000421345.1 Treponema bryantii NK4A124 | reverse complement strand
AAACCTTATTGCTTCAAGTTTCTTTGCGTAGGCTTTCCAGTATTCTGCTTCTGTTTTGTAGTATTCAATATCCTTCTGTTCATCAATGATAGTTTTTTCGTTTTTGGTATCCACAGGCAATCCTCTGCCGTCTCTTTGTTGCAAAACCCAATACCTTACGGTATCTCGCGGCAGCCCATATTTGACTGCAAGTGTTTTGTAACCGACAACTCCTGCCTTGTATTCTGCCAAAACCTTTACTCTCAAGTCAATCGGATGTTGAAGCGTAAATCCCATTTCCTAACCTCCAAAAAGTGTCTAACTTTCTGGGGTCAGTTCAACGGTAAAGCAGGGCAGCAAGAATACCCACAATAATTCCAAGGACATACAAGCCTGTCATAATAAGGCCTCCTCGTCCGGGGAAGAAGGCAGCGGTAAAGAATGCATAAATAGGAAGCTTTGCGGTACAGCTCATAAAAGGAGTCAAAAGAATTGTCATCTTTCGGTCGCGCTCGCTAGGTAAGATTCGTGTAGACATAACTGCCGGAACCGTACAGCCAAAGCCAATCAAAAGAGGAACAATGCTGCGGCCTGACAAACCGATTTTTCTAAGCAGCGTATCCATTACAAAGGCAACGCGGGCAATGTAGCCCGAATCTTCCAGCAGCGATAAAAATAAAAAGAGGGTAACAATAACAGGCAGGAAGGAAAGCACGCTGCCTACGCCGGCGAAAATACCATCGATAATAAGGGCGTGTAAAACCTCGTTTACGCCAACTGCGCTAAGGCCAGAATCAACCAGACCTGTGAGCGCATCAATTCCCTGCTCCAGAAGCCCCTGCAAAAAGGCACCGATTACATTAAAGGTCAAAAAGAAAACGCCCGCCATAATCAGAATAAAAAGCGGAATGGCTGTGTACTTGCCGGTAAGCAGGGCGTCAATTTTTTGAGAGCGGACCCGCTCCCGGCTTTCGTGAGGCTTATGAACAGTCTGGCTGCAAACCTTACGGATGTAAGCATAGCGCATGTCTGCAATTGCGGCAGAGCGGTCGAGGCCGCGTTCATTTTCCATCTGCAGGGCAATGTGCTCAAGGGTTTCTTTTTCGTTCAGGTCCAAATCAAGCTGATGAACAATTCTCTTGTCACCTTCCAGCAGTTTACTTGCTGCAAAGCGGACCGGAATGCCGGCTTTTTCTGCGTGATCCTGAATCAAATGAATTACCGCATGCAGGGCACGGTGAACCGCACCACCGCCTGTATTTTCATCACAAAAATCCTGACGAAGAGGTTTTTCCTGAAAGTGTGCAACGTGAATAGCGTGCTTAATAAGCTCATCAACACCCTGATTTTTTGCCGCAGAAATAGGAATAACCGGAACCCCCAGCAGCTCCTCCATCTTGTTTACATCTACAGAGCCGCCGTTGCCGGTAACCTCATCCATCATATTCAAGGCAATTACCATAGGCACGTCCATCTCAAGCAGCTGCATGGTAAGGTAAAGGTTTCGTTCGATATTAGTTGCGTCTACTATATTAATAATTCCCTTAGGCTTTTCGTTTAATACAAAATTGCGTGAAATGATTTCTTCACTCGTATAAGGCGACATGGAATAAATGCCGGGCAGGTCGGTTACCAGAGTATTTGCCTGTCCGCGAATCTGTCCGTCCTTGCGGTCTACGGTTACGCCAGGGAAATTTCCCACATGCTGGTTTGAACCTGTAAGCTGATTAAAAAGGGTAGTCTTACCGCAGTTCTGATTTCCCACAAGGGCATAGGTAAGGGTAGTGCCGGCAGGAAGCGGGTCGCCGTCGTCCTTAGCGTGGAAGCGTCCGCCTTCACCAAGCCCTGGGTGCTCGGTTGCACCGCCGGTGGTTTCGATACGCCCTGACGGGCACTCAACCACCGAATTTTCTGCTTCAACTTCAATTTTCGCAGCATCATCAAGGCGCATGGTAAGCTCATAACCGCTTACATCAAACTCAACAGGGTCTCCCATAGGAGCTGTTTTAATTTTAGTAATCACCGTACCCGGAATTACACCCATATCAAGAAAGTGCTGGCGAAGCTCACCGTTTCCGCCAACCTTAGAAATGCATCCAGACTGTCCAATCTGTAAATCTTTTAATGTCATTGTTTCCCCTGTCATTCCCCGGCTTGACCGGGGAATCTATTAAAAAGATTGTCGGGTCAAGCCCGACAATGACACTTTCATAATAATGCATTTTTTGGAAAAAGAATATATAATAAAAATATGAATCAGATACAGGAAGAAATTGCAGCAGCTCTTATTCAGCTTTCAGAAAAATCCTTAATAACAGAAGCTCTTATTGCAAAAAAAATCAGAGAAAATATAAAACTTCAGGGCAAGCAGAAGGCCGGCCTTGCCTTTACAGATATAGAAGCCGCTATATTATATATAGAAGAAAACAATAATCTTCATTTTGCCCTTCATCTCAATTCAGCGAATGATATTCTTATAAAACAGGCTGATAGCGCCGTAGGCCTCGAAGGTGATGCCAGAAAACGCCGTCTTGCCAGCGAAAAGTCTATGAGCGTGCTTACAAACGGAGATGTAAAAAAGGCGAAGGAAAGCAAAAGTGGCGGCGGTAAAAATGGTCCAAAGCCACATTCCAAGCGTACAGATAAAAAGCGCCTGAATGTAAATAAAATTTATGATGATTTCGAATAAGGCTTAATAGTTTCTAATTCGACAAATTGAATTTCCTCGTGTACAATAGAATTCAAGAGGTGATTATGACACTTGCAATGATTCTTGAATTCCTGGTTGTACTGGCGGCTCTTTATGTGGGCTCGCGCTATGGAAGTCTTGCACTTGGTGCTATTTCCGGTATCGGACTTTTTATTCTGGTTTTATGTGTGGGAATGAAGCCCGGTAATCCACCTACTGATGTAATTTACATTATTATTGCGGCCATTACCTGTGCGGGAATGATGCATGCAGCGGGTGGAATGGACTGGCTCATTCAGCTGGCAGAAAAGCTTCTTCGTAAGCATCCTAACCAGATTATTTTTCTGGCTCCTCTTTGTACCTTCTTTTTAACTGTACTTGTCGGAACCGGCCACGTCGTTTATACTCTTATGCCGATTATTGCCGACATCTCCCTGAAAAAAGGAATCCGCCCTGAGCGTCCCTGCGCCGTTGCCTCAATCGCAAGTCAGGTAGGAATTACCTGTTCACCGATTTCTGCGGCTGTTGCTTCCTTTGTCGTAATTTCTGGTGCAAACAGTTTTGATGTTAATAATGTTCAGGTTGTTGCAATTACAATTCCTTCCTGTCTTTGCGGTATTCTTATGGCAGCCCTTGTTTCATACAAACGCGGAAAAGACCTGGACAAGGATCCTGAATTTCAGGCCCGCCTTGCAGATCCTGAAACTAAGGCTTATATGTATGGTTCTAATGCTTCTGTTCTGGACAAGCAGGTTTCTAAAGAGGCTAAGATTTCTGTTTTCATCTTCCTTGGAGCAATTGCGCTGATTGTCTTCTATTCTCTTATGCAGATTGCTGGACATGATATTCGTCCTCAGTATATTGCAAAACTTGCCGATGGAAGTGAAAAAGCCAGCCGCCTTGGTATGAATCTTATTATTCAGATTGTATTGATTACTGCGGCTGCTGTTATGATTATTTTTGCCAAGGCTTCTCCTAAAAAGGCTGTGAGCGGGGCAGTATGGCAGAGTGGTATGGTGGCGGTTGTTGCCATTTACGGAATTGCCTGGTTAGCCGACACTTACTTTTCAAACTATCTTCCTGTAATCGAAAGCGGCCTTAAGGGTATTGTTGAGCGCTTCCCATGGACAATTGCCTTCGCCTTTTTTGCCGTGAGTGTTCTTATTAATTCTCAGGGAGCAACGCTTGTGGCAATGCTTCCTTTGGCTTACAAACTGGGGATTCCTGGACCTGTCCTGCTTGGAGTTATGCCAAGTGTTTATGCTTACTTCTTTATTCCAAACTATCCGAGTGATATTGCTACGGTAAACTTTGACCGTTCGGGTACCACAAAAATTGGAAAGTACCTGCTCAATCACAGCTTTATGCTGCCTGGGCTTACCAGCGTAATTACTTCGACAATCGTCGGAACAATTCTTGTGAAGATTTTTTATTGATTGCTTGAAGCTGCGAAATATGATATTCTCAATGAAAACAAAGATTCCCGGGGAAAGTCCGGGAATGACACATTTTAAACAAGGAAATCACAATGAAACTCTGGCAAACCGGTGCAATTTACGAAAACGGAAAACTTAGCCCTGCGGCAGGAGCATCTGCAGACGGCGCAAAAAAAACAATCGCTTATTCAATCTTACAGAAACACAACACTAGCGGAGACGAAAGCAAGCTTAAAATCAAGTTTGATAAAATCACTTCTCACGATATTACTTATGTTGGAATCATTCAGACAGCCCGTGCATCTGGTCTTGAAAAGTTCCCTATTCCTTACGTTTTGACAAACTGCCACAACTCTCTTTGTGCTGTTGGTGGTACAATCAATGACGACGACCACATGTTCGGTTTGACCTGTGCTCAGAAATATGGCGGAGTTTATGTTCCTCCTCACCAGGCTGTTATTCACCAGTATGCCCGCGAAATGCTTGCTGAATGCGGTGCCATGATTTTGGGGTCAGACTCTCATACACGCTACGGTGCTTTGGGTACTATGGCAATCGGTGAGGGTGGTGGAGAACTCGCAAAGCAGCTCCTGGGAAAGACTTACGATGTAAACTATCCTGGAGTTGTTGCAATTTATCTGACTGGCGCTCCTGTTCCTGGCGTTGGGCCTCAGGACGTTGCCCTTGCAATCATTAAAGAAGTTTTTGCAAGCGGATTTGTAAAGAACAAGGTAATGGAATTTATTGGTCCTGGCGTTGCTAACCTTTCTGCTGATTTCCGTATCGGTGTTGATGTAATGACTACAGAAACTACCTGTCTTTCTTCTATCTGGGAAACAGACGGCAAGGTTGAAGAGTGGTATGCAATTCATGGAAGAGTGGGAGCTTATAAAGAGCTCAAGCCTGCTGCCGGCGCATATTACGACGGTGCAATCGAAATTGATTTGAGCGAAATCCGCCCAATGATTGCAATGCCATTCCACCCGTCTTGCGCTTATACAATTGAAGAAGTAAATAAAAATCTTGATGATGTTTTGACTGATGCAGAAAAGCGCGCAAAGGTAAGCTTCGGTGACAAGGTTGATTTCAATCTCCATAACAAGATTATTGACGGAAAACTTTATGTTGACCAGGGAATTATTGCCGGTTGTGCAGGTGGTGGATTTGAAAACATCTGTGCTGCTGCTGATATTCTTAAGGGTAAGGACTCAGGAAACGGCAAGTTCGTATTGAGCGTTTATCCTGCTTCTATGCCTGTTTATATGGAACTTATGAAGAACGGTGCCTTTGGTGCATTGATTGATGCCGGTGCAGTAGTAAAGACTGCCTTCTGTGGTCCATGTTTTGGTGCAGGTGATACTCCTGCTAACGGTGCCTTCTCTATCCGTCACTCTACAAGAAACTTCCCTAACCGCGAAGGTTCAAAGATTCAGAACGGCCAGCTTTCAAGCGTTGCCCTTATGGATGCACGTTCTATCGCAGCTACTGCCGCAAACAAGGGATTCCTTACAGCCGCAACAGAATTCGATACAGAGTTCAGCGGAAAGAAATATTTCTTTGACAAGGCAATTTACGAAAAACGTGTATACGATTCAAAGGGCGTTGCTCATCCGGAAGTTGAAATTCAGTTTGGTCCGAACATTAAGGATTGGCCTGCAATGAAGCCACTTTCAGATGACCTTCTCATTAAGATTGTATCTGAGATTCACGACCCTGTAACTACAACAGATGAACTTATTCCTTCAGGAGAAACTTCATCATTCCGTTCAAATCCACTCGGGCTTGCTGAGTTTACACTTAGCCGCCGCGACCCTGCGTACGTTGGACGCGCAAAGGCTGTACGTGATGGCAGTGAAGAAGTGAAGGCTGAAGTAAAGACTGCAGCGGCAGCTCTTGAAAAGTTCTCTGCAGGTTATGGTGCCCGTGCTGAGGCTGCAGGTCTTGGTTCATCAATTTTCGCTGTAAAGCCTGGTGACGGATCGGCTCGTGAACAGGCTGCTAGCTGCCAGAAGGTTCTTGGTGGCTGGGCAAACATTGCAAATGAATATGCTACAAAGCGTTACCGCTCTAACCTTATCAACTGGGGTATGCTTCCATTCTTGTACAAAGATGGAGACAAGAATCTTCCATTTGCAAACGGTGACTATGTATTTATCCCGGATGTAAAGAAGATGGTTAGCGAAAAGCTTCCGAGCTGCAAAGCATACGCTGTAAAGGCAGACGGCACTGTAAATGAGTTTGAACTCAGTACCGGAGACCTCACAGACGACGAGCGCAAAATCATCCTTGCGGGATGTTTGATTAATTTCTATCGTGGATAATGGATTCCCCGGTCAAGCCGGGGAATGACACAATTGTCATTGTCCGGCTTGACCGGACAATCTCTACAGGAGAAAGATTATGGTAGACTACACAGAAGGTTCAGGAAAACAGTATCACACAGGCGTTGGCCCTGCAGACATCGGTAAGTACGTTATCATGCCGGGCGATCCAAAGCGTTGCGAAAAAATTGCTGCACACTTTGATAATCCAAAGCTTGTTGCAGATGTTCGTGAATATACAACTTACACAGGTACTCTCGAAGGAGTTCCTGTAAGCGTAACTTCAACCGGTATCGGTGGACCTTCTGCCGCAATCGCCATAGACGAGCTTGCAAAATGCGGCGCCCACACCTTTATCCGCGTTGGAACCTGCGGTGGTATGCAGGAAGACGTAATGGGCGGCGACATTGTTATTGCTACAGGTGCTGTTCGTATGGAAGGAACTTCCCGCGAGTTTGCACCAATCGAATATCCTGCAGTTGCAAATCTGGACTGTGTAAACGCCCTTGTATCCGCCGCCCGCGACCTCAAGGCGCCGCACCACACAGGCGTTGTTCAGTGCAAGGATTCCTTCTTCGGCCAGCATGAACCAGAAGTTATGCCTGTAAGCTACGAGCTCGAAAATAAATGGCAGGCCTGGCTTCGAATGGGGTGTCTTGCATCAGAAATGGAAAGTGCGGCTCTCTTTATTGCAGGCCAGTTCCTCCGTGTCCGCGTAGGTTCCTGCTTCCTTGTAGTTGCAAACCAGGAGCGTGCTAAAAAAGGACTTCCTAACAAACAGGCTCACGATACAGAGCTTGCAATCACTGTTGGAGTAGAAGCTCTCCGCCGTCTCATTCTTGAAGACAAGAATAAATAATTACAATAATGCTCCACAATTAAGTGGGGCTTTTTTTTTGCAAGTAATATAAAATCATGTTATAATTTATGTTATGAAGAAGAAGATCGCCGTACTTGCCTGTGGCTGGTGCACTTACTTTCTTAAAGATTTTATGGAAGGAATGCAGAAGGCTGTTCAGGGAAAGAATACAGATATTTATTTATTCAATACCTACAATTATACAGAGTATTCAGGCTTTCCAAATTATACCGGTGCTTCTATATTCAATCTCATACACTATGAAGATTTTGACGGCATTGTTGTCCTTGCAGATTTAATCGGCAATGCCCGCATTCTCGAACGCGAACGTCTCAGGATTTTAAAATCTGGAAAACCGGCTATAAGCATTAATAAAAAACTGGAAGGCATTTGCTGTCTTAAAGTAGATAATTATTCGGGAACCTATGAAGCTTTAAATCATCTTATCCAAATGCATAATGTAAGGGATATTGCTTATGTATCAGGAAAGGAAGCTTCTGTAGATATTAGCGAAAGGTATAAAGCCTATACTACAGTTTTAAAAGATAATCAGATAGAGTTTGATGCAAAGAAAGTTTTTTCTATTGAATACAGCGATTATCATTGTGCCTACAGATTTTTTGCCAGCTATATAAAGGCGGGAAACACTTTCCCTCAGGCCGTTTGTTGTGCCAACGATTTAATTGGTCTGGCTCTTCTAAAAGTCTGTAATGAAAACAGAATATCAGTTCCGGAAAAAGTTAAAATAATAGGATTTGATGATATTCCAGAAGCAAAGTGTTCAAATCCTTCTCTTACAACAGTTCATAATAATGCTGAGCTTCTTGGTGCAGAGGTAATAAACCGCCTGCAGTTTGGTGTAAATCCTGCTCAAATTTTGAAGGTAAAAAGTACACCGGTTTTGCGGCAGTCCTGCGGTTGTGCAAACGTCAATACAAAGCTGCAGTCAATTCTCACTCTTAATCTTCTTGATGAAGATTACAAAAAAGAAGAGTTCAATACCCAGATAGAAGTTATTGAAGAGATTTTTGCAGAAGCGGCAGATGTTTTTACCCTGCTTACAAATATCGAAAACTTTCTTACAAAATCGCATAATTTCGAAGGTGAAAACTTCTGTATTTTTATGAAATCTGACTGGACTTCTGTACTTATCAATTCAGCAGAAAATCTTCCGCAAAACTTAAATTACGGAACTCAGGTTCAGGCCATCTGTTCCATTCAGGATAATAAAAAATACCTTCGCGAAATGATAAATACCCGCGACCTTATTCCTGCTAAGATGAAGAGCGAAGAAAGCTCGACCTTTATGTTTATGCCGATTTATCATCACTCTTATGTTCACGGTTATTATGTCGCAAAAAATAATCTGACCATGATTAATAATCGATACGGCTATATCTGGTCCCGTTCCATTGGAACAAGTATTGAGCACTTCCGCAAAAAGAACATGTTCAAGCAGATGAGCCAGCAGTATCTTAAGCTTTCTACCCGCGATGCCCTTTCTGGTGCCCTCAACAGACAGGGAATGGATAAGCTTGCAAAACCATATTATGCCCAGAACAAAAAGAATGGTCTTACTACTGTTCTCTTCTTTGTTGATATCAATAAGATGAAGCATATTAACGACCAGTTCGGCCACCTTCACGGAGACCTTGCCGTAAAAACTGTAGCCGCCGCTGTACTGGAAACCGTGCCTAGAAACTGGCTTGTTATCCGCTATGGTGGAGACGAGTTCCTGGTTGTAGGAAACAGTAAAAATTACAATGGTGAAGATTACTGCACTCAAATTAAGGAGAGACTTGCATCAAAAACTTCTGTGATGCACCTTCCATATAACCTTTCTGCCAGCGTAGGAACCTATTCCGTGCCCGCACAGTCAGATTTAACCCTCGAACAGGCTGTCGAAAACGTAGATAACATCATGTACGAGCAGAAACAGGCCTTCCATAAGGAAGATGATAAAGCTGCTGCAGAAAGCCACTGATAATTCCTTTATTTATATAGATTTGTAATATAAGTTTGGAATTTTGTTTCATTATTTAGATTGAAAAAAAAGTAATCAAGGTTTATTCTAAGTATACTAAATTCTGTATTATGGAGAAACTAATGGGTAATAATTCCTCTAAAACCTCAATCCGATTAAGTCTCATTTTGTCTCTTGGAATCGGAATGGTTCTCGTTTCTGTTATTATGACCTTTATTATTGGCCGGACAGTTTTGAGAAGTAACAAGGAACAGATTACTAAAAGTATTATTACATTAAGTGAAGCAAAAAGCATCTCGGTAGAACGCAGAATGACGGAAGTTGTAAATGCAGCGGAAGCACTTGCAGGTCTTTTAGGTGGTACCTGGGCTATTCCAGAAAAGCAGAGAGCTTCTGCGGCTGAGCAGGCGGTACGTGCTATGGTAAAATCTTCTACTATAGATTCAGCCTGGGCTTACTGGCTGCCAAATATGTTCGACCATAAGGATAAGCGCCGCGCTGATTATGATGATAACCCTTCTGGACAGTTTAAAATTCACTACATCCGCGATAGAAACGGACGTATTAAAAATGATATTGTAACAGAGTTTTCTGAAGCTCAGATAGAACAGGCTGCAAATACACCTTATTCATATATCAGTGAGCCGGTTCTTACAACTCTTGATGGTGAGTCAGTGCTTAGTGCAAAGGTTTTCAGCCAGATTCAAAACTCTCTCGGTCAGCGTTCTGGTATTGCGGGAATTGATATTGTTCTTTCCGGTCTGGATGGAATGATGGATGGAGAGTCAATTTTCCATGGAACGAAGTGCGAATTCATAACCTCCAGCGGTGCTGTTCTGGCATCTTCCGACAGTTCACAGGCTGGTAATAAATCGGCTTTCTTCCTTGATACAAATCTGAAAAATTATTTTAATCCGGTTTATATCAAGCCGGATGGCAGCCGTGCACAGGATGGCGATGATATTTCTGACTGTTATATTGATTATTCTACACAAGCCTTTTCAACAAGACTCAATAATCAGAATCTCTTTGTTACAATTGTTAAAGCTCAGGTAGACCGCTCCGGAAAATCATGGTTCTTTGTAACCACAACTCCGGAAGACGAGATAGACAAAAGTGCCTGGAAAACCATCTGGATTATTATTATAGCCTTTGCCCTGCAGATTGTTATTGTAATGATTATTGTATACGGTGTCGTTACCGGAATTACAAAGCCTCTTAAGACTACTGTAGAAGCCCTCCAGAATATCAGTGAAGGTGATGGTGATATGACAGTACGTCTGCACGCAAGACAGAATAACGAAATTGGTGCAATGTGCGAAAGCTTTAATAAGACTATGGATAAGCTTTCTGTTTCTATTAAGGATGTAAAAAATTCCAGCGTAGAAATGGATGAAATTGGAAACGAGCTTAATGAGTCTATGAATCAGACTTCGCAGGCTGTAGTAGATATTACGTCAAGTATCGAAGCAATCCAAAACCAGATGCAGGATCATGCGGCTGGTGTAGAAGAGGCTCTTTCTGTAGTAAATCAGATTGTTAAGAATATTCAGAAGCTTAATGAAAATATTGATACTCAGGCTTCGAGTGTTACTGAGTCTGCGGCTTCTATTGAACAGATGACGGCAAATATCAGAAATGTTTCTAACATTCTTGATAATAACAGAACTTCTATGAATCAGCTTGAACAGGCTTCTGAGCTTGGTCAGTCGCTCATCAACAGCATGGCTGACCTTTCTGCAAAGATTCAGGACCGTTCAAAGAACCTTCAGGAAGCTTCTTCGGTAATCCGTAATATTGCCAGCCAGACAAACCTTCTTGCCATGAATGCGGCAATTGAGGCGGCTCATGCGGGAGACAGTGGACAGGGCTTCTCTGTAGTTGCAGGTGAAATCCGTAAGCTTGCAGAGGAATCAAACTCTCAGGGTACAAAGATTCAGAATGAACTTAAGGATGTTCAGGATCTTATTAAGACTGTCACAGAGTCTACTATTCAGGTACAGAATCAGTTCAACAGCATCTTTGCACTTACAAAAACTGTAAGTGAGCAGGAGCTTATCATTGATGAAGAAATGCAGCAGCAGAATAAGGGTGGAGAGCAGGTTCTTGAGCTTATGCATGCCATTAATGATATTACGGTAAACGTAAAGAACGACTCTGATGAAATGATGGAAGGAAGCAAACAGGTTTCTTATGAAATGGACCGCATTGCAAGCATGACTACATCTGTAAATACAAATGTTAAGAACATGACCGAAAAAACAGATGCAATAGGCCAGCTTTCAAAGAAGGCCCATGAATACGTAGAAAAGAACGTAGAAAGTATTGCAAAGCTTCGTGATGCAATGAATAAGTTCAAGGTTGAATAGGACTGGAGGTAAAATATGAAAAAGAAATTTGCTTTTGTATTTTTAATGATTTTTTCAAGCATTATGCTTTTTGCTCAGGTAGATATAGAACTTCCAGAAGGAACTACAGTTCTTTTTGACGGCTTTGAAAAAGGTAATTACTGGATCTGGGCAGGCTTTGACTGGGACCAGTATGGTTCTGTAAAAAATTCAACAGGCGCAAATATTTCAAAAGAATGGGCTTCGGAAGGCTCTCATTCGCTTGAAATGACTATGGATGTTATGGATAAAAACTCTACAAAATCTGGAGTATGGTTTTATGATGGAACCAATGATCTTTCCGGTTCTAAATATATTGTCCTTGATTTTTATAATCCGGAAAACTATACCTACAACATTACCTTAGTTATTCAGGCAACAGATTCCTGGAACTGGTGCAGCCTTGCCCAGTATGATTTACCGAAAGGTAAACACACCATGGTATTTGACCTGCAAAAGTACGCAGACAGACTTCATGACGTAAGACGAATCTCTATTTACAACAACAGCTGGGATATTCTTATGAAAGAATCGCACTTCTTTGTTGATAATATTCGTCTCATAAAGTAGACTGATTTTCATTATGAAAATTAATTCGTCTCAGCTTAACTATATTCTTGAAAATACTCCGGCCGAACAGAACATTATGCTGGTTGGCCGGCACGGTATTGGAAAATCCCGTATTTTAGAAGACTTTTTCGCCGCCCGCGGTGAAAAAGTCGTTACTCTTTTTTTAGGTCAGATGAGTGACCCGGGAGATTTAATCGGCCTTCCTCACCTGGACGAAAAAACTGGCCTTACAGACTTTATGCTGCCATACTGGTTTCCTGTGGATGGCCAGCCGATTGTTTTATTTCTGGATGAATTGAACAGAGCACGTCCCGAGGTGCTGCAGACTGTTATGGACCTTACTCTAAACCGTAAGCTGGCAGGTAAATGTCTGCCTGCCGGAAGCCGTATTATAAGTGCGGTTAATGGCGGCAGCGAGTACCAGCTGACTGAACTTGACCCCGCGCTTGTGAGCCGTTTTAATATTTATGAGTTTGCGCCGAGTGTAGAGGACTGGATAAAGTGGGCGCGCGGGGTTGGCCTTGATTCCCGCATAATTGACTTTATTTCTGAAAATCCTGAATATCTTGACGGGGATTCGTCTCTTGATGATTCAGACGGCCTCAGCCGCAGTCCTGACAGGCGCAGCTGGGAACGTACTTCAAATATCATAAAAAACTTTAAGTCCCTGAGCGAAAAGGAGCTTGTTCTTGTGAGCGGAATAGTTGGCTCACAGGCGGCTTCTCTTTTCTTCCGTTTTGTAAATGATTCTTCTCTTCCTTCTGCTAAATCAATTTTGTGTTCGGAAGATGGGGATGCTGGTTTTACTTCGGGGCTTTCGACACTTTCTGTTCCCCAGCTCTGCCTGGTAAGCGAAAGTCTTTTCTCTTTTATTGAAGCTGGAGTTAACAGTGAAAGCTCTGCAGCTACATCCCTTATTGCAAAAAATCTTAATGATTATTGTGATTTTCTGCTTAATGGCAATAGAGAGGCGGCTGCTCATTTTATATCTCTTTGCTCGGTAGAAAAATATCCTGATACTTTGAACTTTATAAACGAACATTGCCAGCCTCTTTATAAAAAGCTGCTGGAAACTATTTCGGATTTATAATATGCAAAAGCTTTCCGCAAGGCTTTCAGAAATCAGCCGCAGCTGGTTTTTGACTCAGCCTTTATATTTTTCAATCCTGACTTCTCATTCTCTTGTGGAAAATAAATCTCTTTCTATTCCCATGAGAAGCGGTCAGCTGCGCATTGAATATAATCCGTCTCTGCTGGAAAAGTGCTCTGACACTCAGCTTCAGGCCTGTCTTAAAGTAGAAGCAACCCGTATTCTCCTTGGCCACCCCTATGAGCGCCAGCCTTACAATTGTAAAAAGAAGGTTCTTCTGCTGGCCAGTGATGTCGTTATTTCCCAGGTTATGGATCAGCAGACTTTAGAAGCTCTGCCTTATGAGCTGCCGGGCCTTTCTTTTCTAAAATGTAATCCCCAGCTTGGCCGCATAGATCTTATGGAAAAACTGCCCTTTGAAACCTGGTACCGCCGCCTTCTTCATCTGATAGAAAAATCTATTGCAGGCTCCGAGTCTGCGGGGCAGGGAGGAGAACTTCCTGGTCTCTTTGAGGCAGAAGAAGCCGGCGAGCTCTGGGAAGAAAATCAGGAAGCCCTTGAGAATATTAAAAATCAGATTCAAAAGGCTGATATTGATGAAGGCTGGGGAGAAAGTGGCGGCAATCTCGCACTTGAGCTGAGGGAAAGCGGAGATTTTTCCTTTGACTACAAACGTGCTCTTACCCGATTTCGGGCAAAAATAGTAAGCGCTCAGCGTCACCTTACAAGAATGAGACCAAGCCGCCGCTACGGCTTTTCTGCAATGGGAAGCCGTTACGACCGCAAGGCAAATATTCTTATTGCTGTAGATGTAAGCGGCTCTATAACAGAAGAAAGCTTTTCAAACTTTTATCATGCAATCAGTAATTTCTTTTTTCTTGGAATTATTGAAAAAATTGACCTGATTTTTTTTGATGTAAACCTTAAAAATACAAGTCCTATTACCTTCCGAGGCAGCCGCAGTAAAATCAATCTGGAAGAAATAAAAGGGCGGGGCGGAACCAGCTTTGAAGCACCCTATGAGTATTATATCCAGCATAGCAATGAATACAGCGGAATGATAATTTTTACAGATGGAGAAGGAAATCCGCCTTATAGAGTTATAAATTCTGCTAAGAATGGCCACGGCACTGTCCTCTGGATTTTAGACAGCAGACTTTCCTTTGAAAAATCCCGATACTGGATAGAAAAACTACCAGGTTCTTCTGTAACATATCTTCCTTTTTAAGTTTTTTTGTAACAAAAGGGACAGTTTTCTGTTTCTTTTGTGTTATAATTACAGCACTTTTGCTGCAAGGAGGTTCCTATGAAAAAAATTATTATGACATTTATGCTTATTTCCTTCGCATTTGCAGGGCTTTTTGCTCAGGAAGTAGATGCATTTGAATCAGAAAAAAAAGTAAAAAATAATAATGAAGTATACCTCACTGTTGGAACAGTCTCTTTTGTAGGCCTTTTCAGCGGTACCTTTCTTGCAATTGCAGACGCACTTGCAAACTATAACAATGAGGAAAAAGTTGAAAAAGAAACTTTTGCTTTTTCTTGTTCTGCAGGCTATAATCACTTTTTCTGGGATCATCTGGGCCTGGGAGCCTTTGTTTCTTATGAAAGCTTTCAGCCTCTGAACTTAATTACGCTACAGGCTAAGGTAACCGGTCAGTATGGCTGGGAACATTTTAAGATTTATCATGCTGTCAGCGGTGGTGTACTTATTGTTCCTGAGGGAGGAGTAAATCCGATATTTGATGTAACTGTACTTGGTCTTAAGGCAGATTTTGAAAGATTCAACATTTTCGTTGAAGGAAACTTTCCGTCAACTGCTATTTTGAAAGCAGGTGCATCTTTTAAGTTTTAATAGTAGAATAAAAAAATGAGCCAATTAAAGTATAGTGACAGCGAAGCAGATTTCTGGAAGGAGATTTTTGTACATTTACAGCATAAAAATATGGTGAGAACCGGTGCAGAGCGCCTTACTTTAGCTGATGTTCAGGCTGCCTTTGACCGCTTCTCGCTGGCACATCCGGAAATTGCTGCTGTTACCGATATAAAAACAGGCTCTGCCAGCTGGGAAGTACCAGTAACTTCAACTATACGCTTAAGACTTTTTATTCAGAATCAGATAAAGGCTTCCCTGCTGCAAAGGCAGGGCAAAGACTTTGTTAAAATTGCAGATGCAAAGTTTCCTTATAATCCCTTTCCGGAAATTTCAGAATTTCTTTCCCGTCGGGACCAGTATCTGCTGCAGCTGGAAGAAAGAATCGAAAAAAAGCAGAAAGATGACAGACGCTCAAAACTTGCCTGTAACTTTATAAAAGCAGCCCTGCAGAAAAAGTTTGCTTCATCGCAGCAGGTATGGCACCTTGAAGAAGCAGATTCTGCAGAAGGCGTTTTTTTCCTCATTCTCGGAATACCTCCAGAAGAAATAAAAATACACCTGACCGAAGACAACTTTATGCAGGAAATCTCAGATATAAATCCCTTGCATATTTTTGCATAAAATTGTATATTTTCTGTATATTTATGCAAAAATATGGTGGTCGAGTAAGCAAATCACACGCTTGTTGAGCTTGTCGAAATACGAAACCACCAAGAGAGGTTATATATGGCAAAAGATAAGGTCGTTTTAGCGTACTCAGGTGGACTTGATACAACAGTTATCATTCCATGGCTTAAAGAAAATTATGACTACGATGTAATCGCAGTTTGTGTCGACGTAGGACAGGGAGACGATTGGGATGCTATCAAATCACGTGCTCTTAAAACTGGTGCAAGCGCATGTTACGTTGTAGATGCACGTCAGGAATATATCGAAGAATACATCTGGCCGGCACTCAAGGCTAATGCAGTTTACGAGGATGAATATCTTCTCGGTACTTCAACTGCACGTCCTCTTATCGGAAAAATCCTTGTAGAATATGCACGTCAGGAAAAGGCAGTTGCAATCTGTCACGGTGCTACAGGTAAGGGAAATGACCAGGTTCGCTTTGAGTTTGCAATCAAGGCTTTTGCTCCAGATATCAAGGTAATTGCTGCATGGCGCGATGACAAATGGAATATGGACAGCCGTGAGGCAGAAATCAAATATCTCGAAGACCGCGGTCTCGAAGTTCCAATGAAGAAAGACCAGTCTTACTCACGCGATGAGAACATCTGGCACCTGAGCCACGAAGGTCTTGAGCTCGAGAAGACAGAGAACGAGCCAAATTACAAGCACATGCTTAAAAATACAACAGTTCCGGAGGAAGCTCCAAACGACGGTGAATATGTAACTATCGACTTTGAAAAGGGTATTCCAGTAGGACTCAACGGCAAGAAGATGAACTCTCTTGACCTTCTCAACGAGCTCAACGTAATCGGTGGCCGCAATGGTGTTGGTCTTGTAGATATCTGCGAAAACCGCTTTGTTGGTATGAAGAGCCGTGGCGTTTACGAAACACCGGGTGGAGCAATTCTTTACTTCGCTCACAGAATGATGGATCACATCTGTCTTGACCGCGAAACTTACCACTACAAGCAGCAGGTAAGCCTCCGCATGGCAGAGCTTATTTACGAAGGAAAGTGGTTCACAACTCTTATGGATTCCTGCATGGCTTTTATGGACAAGGCAGAAGAAACTGTAACTGGCTGGGCAAAGGTTAAGGTTGTGAAAGGTGCTATTCGTGGCGCTGGTTCTGGTTCTAAGTACAGCCTCTATAACGAATCAATCGCTTCATTCACAACCGGTGAACTTTACAATCATAAGGATGCTCAGGGCTTCATTACACTGGCAGGTCTTCCACTTAAGGTTCGCGCTATGATGGAGCAGAGTGTTGGTGAAGGCCAGGCAATTGCTGAAAGCAAAAATTTGAAGAAGAGACCTACTGAGTAGCGTGGTTTCGATACGATGCTACGCATCACTCAACCACCGGCGAGTAAACGGTGGTTGGAGTAGTACGGTGCTAAAGCACCTATCGTATCGAAACTACCGTTTATCTTATTTCTTTTTAAGAATTATAATAGTTATATCATCCTTCTGAGGCTCATTGCCAATGAAGGTGAGAATATCGCTTACGATGCAGTTTACCTGTGTCGTAAGCGGTCTGTCTGCATTTCTGAAAATAGATTTTAATAATCTGTCTTTTCCAAAATCATCACCATCTGCATTTGTAGCTTCCGTAGCACCATCGGTAAAGAAAATCAATTCATCTCCGCGTTTCATTTCTACAGTATGGGACACAAAATTTGTTGGAATGTCTGGAAGACCTATTGCTCCAAAGGCAGTGTTATCATCTTCAACGTAATTTGCCGAATCTTCCTGTGCACTATAATAAATCGGCATAGAGTGGCCGGCATTTATAAATTCAATCTTGTTGCCGTTCATGCGTGATACAATACCGGTAAGATAATTTTCAATATTACCTTTTTCTTTTATATAACGGATATTGATTCGGTCTATAATAGCTTTAAGTTTATCGTTGCGGCCGTTATAAAATTCCTGGAAGATGATGTTTTTTACAAGCATGGTTACAAGACCGGAAGCTATACCGTGTCCAGAAACATCAAAAATTCCTATTCCGTCAAGCTTATTGTCGGTGCTGTATATATCAAGAAAGTCTCCGGAAACGCCGGCCATAGGCTTATTGTAATAAGAAATTGCCCAGTCTTCATAAATTGTTTCATTGTGCTTAAAAAAGCTCTGCTGAACTACCTGAGCAAGACGAAGTTCATTTTCAATATTTTCCTTGTATTCGTGTTCACTTCTGTGGTGGAGGAAGTTATCCTTTTCAGTTGCCCATCTTTTAAACGAAAGAAAATAAAGAATAAGAACGAAGATTACAGAATCCATTACAATGAACATACTGTATTCTTTTGAAATATGAGGTAAAAGAGTAGCAGAAGCAATCGTTACTATTGGGGTAAAAATTGCCGGCGAAATGTCAAAAAATACAGGGAAGTTTACGGTAACGCAGGCATAAACAATCATGGAATTAAAGGTATTCTTTTCATAAAACAATATGAACATAGGGTAGACCATAAGGTATAGGAAAAGAAAATAGGTTGGAATCATTTTGATGGTTGAGCGGACAAATGTAAGTTTTTTAAGCTTTGCAGAAGCAAAAATACATAAAAAGCCAAAAACAATATATTCCCCAAAATAAATAAATCTTGGGATAACGGACATATAATTTCCCTTATTAGTTATAAGAATAGAAACCAGACCATAAATACCCAAAAGAATCAGCATTACCTGAGCCTTAAACATGGTGTTAAGATTTCTTTCAGCCATAAGAAGCTTACACTCTTCAGGAGCCTTGTATTTTTTTGTCATGTAATCGTAGAAGCGGATGAATATATTATTTTTATGTCCTTTCATATTAATCTAATAATTTTACAATGAGATTTTAATTTTTTCAACTTTCTTATTATGCTAATTATTTGTTATTTATTTTTTCCGGATAATTACAATTGTGATATCATCAGATTGATCTGCATTCTCTGTAAAATGCCCCATATCAGATAAAACTGAAGGAATCTGTCTGTCAAAATCCTGCTGAACAGCGTTTTTTACAGACTCTAATAATCTCGAATTTCCATATTCATCATGGGCGGTATTCATTGCTTCTTTTATACCATCTGTAAAGAGAATAATTTCATCACCGCTTTTCATTTCAAAAGTGGTTTCCTGGAAAAAGGATTCTATTGAAGAAAGCCCGATTACAGTACTTGAAAATTTTCTTTTTTCATCAAAATAATTACACTCTCCGCTTTCTTTCCTGTATAAAATCGGGCAGGGATGACCGGCATTTACAATTTCTATTTTGCTCCCTTTCATGCGGAGGAGAATGCCTGTAAGATAGTTTTCGATATTACGTTTTTCTACACGAATACGTTTATCAATAATCTCCATTACTTCATAAAGGGCTTTGTCTTCGTTCTGATGAAATTCCTGCTGAAAAATATTTCGGACAAGCATTGTTACAAGGCCAGAAGATATTCCGTGGCCAGAAACGTCGAATATACCAGCACCTTCAAGAATCTCATCATCAGTATAAAAATCATACATATCGCCCGAAACACCGGCCATAGCCTTGCTGTAATAAGCAATGTCAAAGTCCTTGAGTTCCGGCATTTTTCTTTTAGAAAAGCTTTCCTGTACAAAAGCGGCAAGTTCAATTTCTTTTTCAATAGCTTCTACATGGTTATCGCGAATTTTTTCAAGGCGAAATTCCTTAATCAGTGAATTCCATTTGTAAAGGCTGAGGGCAGACATTACAATTGTGGTTAAAAGAATATTAAGTGCCATGTAAGCATTACCTTGATCCCATAGCCTGTGAATGATGATAAAAGAAAAAAGAAAGAGCAGGGGAATAAAGAAGATTGGTTCAACCGAAAGCATTACAATTGCAATAATACAGACATTTGTGTAAACCGTATAAGGACTGATTGGATTACTTGAACTGAACAATACGATAATGCTGAGAACCAGGACTTCAAAAATTCCTATGTATGTTGGCTGATTACGTCTCCATACAGGCCACTCCGGGTGATGAACAGTATGAATAGCGACAAGAAGAACGTGAACACTAGTTACGATGTATGCTAAATAATAAAATAACTCAATAAGATGATTTTTTACGTCGCTGCCGTAACGAATCAGCGTTACAAGCGTCATTATTAATCCAAATGTAAAAAGAATCTGCTCAAGCTGAGCGAGTCGGTGTAAATTTTTAGCTATGAGTCCCGCTTTCAGGTCTTTATCCATAATGAAATTATCCCAAAAAGCCCGGAACTTAGATTTTGAATTTTTCAAAGTGTCATCCTCAATAATTGATTTTTCGGACAACTATTTTTAAATGATATATATAATTATATAGTAAGAAACTGGATAAAGCAAATTGAAAAATACATTATTGTAATAATCCTTTAAAAATGGTATTTTATAGAATAACAGTTTATAGGAGCTAAGTAAAAAACTGCCAGGATGCTGTCAGTTTTTTACTTTCAAAGTTTGCGTTGCAAACTTTATATTTATTGCACATTCTCACTTCGTTACGAATGTGCGTAAAAAGCCAGTTCGGAAACTGAAGTTTCCTCTCTGTCTTTTTATAGGAGTTAAAACATGACATACACTGCAGAAGTGGAGCATATGTGTCCTTTGGCAAAAGGCGCATATCATGGACCAGCACCTATCCCTGAAGAAGGAGAATGGGTAAAGGTTAAGAAAATTGAAGATGTTTCTGGATTCACACACGGTATCGGTTGGTGTGCACCACAGCAGGGAGCTTGTAAGCTTTCTTTGAACATCAAGAAAGGAATTATTGAAGAAGCACTCGTTGAGACTATCGGTTGTTCTGGTATGACTCACTCAGCTGCTATGGCTTCAGAAATCCTTATTGGTAAAACTGTTCTCGAAGCTTTGAACACTGACCTTGTTTGCGATGCTATCAACACAGCTATGCGCGAACTTTTCCTCCAGATTGTTTACGGTCGTTCACAGTCTGCTTACTCTAAGGACGGACTTAAAGTTGGTGCTTCTCTTGAAGACCTCGGAAAGAACCTCCGCTCTCAGGTAGGTACAATGTTTGCTACACGCAAAACAGGTCCTCGCTACCTTGAAATGACAGAAGGTTATGTTGAGACTTGTGCAATCGATAAGGACAATCAGATTATCGGTTACAACTGTATCAACTTCGGTAAATTGATGGACGCTCTTAAGGCTGGAAAGCCAGCTGAAGAAGCAATTGCTGGTGCACGCACACACTATGGTCGTGTAACTGCAGATCAGGGTATGGTAAAACTTATCGACCCACGTAAAGAATAGGTCACAGGAGGAATAGAATTATGGCATTATTTGAAGATTTTGAAGGCCGCATTCCTCAGGTGAATAAGGCTCTTAAAGAATATGGTTTTAAAGAAGGTGAGGCTGGTTTGAACGAAGCCCGCGACCTTTGTAAGGCTCGTGGTTTCGATCCATACGAAATCTGTCAGTCTACACAGCAGATTTGTTTCGAGGATGCTAAATGGGCATATGTACTTGGATCTGCAATCGCAATCAAAGAAGCAGAAAAAACAGGAGACAAGTCTGGTTCTACAGCTGCTGCTAACATCGGTAAGGGACTCCAGGCATTCTGTCTTCCAGGTTCTGTAGCTGATGACCGCAAGGTTGGTCTTGGACACGGAAACTTGGGTGCACGTCTTCTTTCAGAAGAAACACAGTGCTTCGCATTCCTCGCAGGACACGAATCTTTCGCTGCTGCTGAAGGTGCTATTAAGATTGCTGCTAACGCTAACAAGGTTCGCAAGAACAAGCTCCGCGTTATCTTGAACGGTCTTGGAAAAGACGCAGCTCAGATTATTTCACGTATCAACGGCTTTACATACGTTCAGACTGAATTCGACTATTTCAACGGCGAAGGTACAGACAAGGCTCTTAAGGTTGTAAAGGAAGTTCCATACGGATCTAACCCAGACCGCCTTATCGTAAAGTGCTACGGTGCTGACGATGTACGCGAAGGTGTTGCAATCATGTGGCACGAGGATGTTGATGTTTCTATCACTGGTAACTCAACAAACCCAACACGTTTCCAGCACCCTGTTGCAGGTACTTACAAGAAGGAGCGTCTCCTTGCAGGTAAGAAATACTTCTCTGTAGCTTCTGGTGGTGGTACAGGTCGTACACTTCACCCTGACAACATGGCTGCAGGTCCAGCTTCTTACGGCTTTACTGATACTCTCGGACGTATGCACTCAGATGCACAGTTCGCAGGTTCGTCATCAGTACCAGCTCACGTAGAAATGATGGGCTTCATGGGAATGGGTAACAACCCTATGGTAGGATGCACGGTAGCATGTGCCGTAGCTGTTGCCGGCTCATTCTAATTGAATACCACGGTGGTTGAGTAGGCACGGAGTGCCGTATCGAAACCACCGTATATAAGGACACTTCCTTCAGGAGGTGTCTTTTTTTATCTAAAAAAAATACTTGATTTCCTCCAGATAATGCAGTAATATTCAAATATCTGGTGGAAATCGATATGTTTTGGGATACAATAACACTTTGTGAATCGCTGCAAAAACAAAATTATTCTTCTCCAAACAATAAGCTTGCCTCCCTTCGCAGGCAGGGAGTATATCATCATATAAGGCACGGACGCTACGAAACCGAAAGTGATATACCTCCTCATATTCTTTCCTGTTCAATTTATGGTCCTTCTTATCTTTCCTTTGAATATGCACTTTCATTTTATGGGCTTATTCCAGAAAGGGTAACTATTTATACGTCTGCTACAACCTGCAAAAACCGTACTAAAAAGTTTACAAATGATTTTGGAACCTACACCTATCAGGATATTCCTCTGGCCGCTTATCCGCATGAAACTATGGTTCAGGTATGGAATGACCGGGGCTATTTAATTGCAACTCCCGAAAAGGCTCTTTGTGATACTCTTTGTAAGCAGAAGCCGGTAACTTCTTTAAAGGCGTTAAAGCAGCTTTTGTTTGAAAATCTTCGCATTGATGAAGAAGAATTCAAAAAGCTGAACCGGGAAGCCCTTCTTTTTTTGTGTCCGCTTTATAAAAAAAAGAATCTTAATTTTTTATGCAGGCTGCTGGAAAAGGAGGGCAAACAATGACAAGTGTAATTCAATCAATGCTTCAACGCTATGAATGTAAAAATACAGAAGATTATAAAAATGCCCTTAAAGAGATTATTCAGGAAGTAGCTTTGTGCGGTCTTGCTCGGGGAGATTTTTTTAAGGAAGCGGCTTTTTATGGTGGAACAGCCCTGCGCATTTTTTATGGGCTGGATCGCTTTAGCGAAGATATGGATTTCTCCTTATGTAGTCCAGATCCAGCTTTTTCTCTTTCAAAGTATTTTACATTTCTCGAAGAAGAGCTTGCAGCCGCCGGTTTTTCTCTAACAGTAGAACAAAAAACAAAAACAAAGGAAAGTGCAGTTCAATCAGCTTTTATAAAGGGCGAAACGCTGATTCAATTATTAAAGATTGTTCCTTCACAACCTCTGGTTGCAGGCCTTCATAGTGGAGAACAAATCAAAATAAAATTCGAAATAGATACTAACCCTCCGGCTCTTGCAACATATGAAACAAAGTATGCCTTACTTCCAATTCCTTATGCCGTAAAAATGTACGATGAGGCCTCTCTTTTTGCGGGAAAGCTTCATGCGGTTTTATGCCGCGCCTGGAAGAACAGAGTAAAGGGCAGAGATTTTTACGATTTAGTCTGGTATCTTTCGAGAGGAACAAAGCCTAATCTTCCTCACTTACAAAAGCGTCTTGAACAAAGCAAAAAGTGGAATCCTGGTGATACTCTTACACTACCAGTTTTAAAAGAAATGCTTTGTGAACGTTTCAAAGAAATTGATTTTGAAGCCGCAAAAAAAGACGTTCGCCCCTTTATTCAGGACGAACGCAAACTGGACTTGTGGAGTGCAGAGTTCTTTACTACGATTATTCAAGCTATGAAATAAAATGGATAAGAATGCTGCTTTTTGCGGTGCGTAGAGGGTTCTAGCTTGAAAAATGACTCTCCCGGAAGATAATTCGACAATTCATGCAAGTGAATATAATTTTTATTTGCCCACAACAGAACAGCTGGTAAAGGAAATAAATGAAGTGAAACAGTTAGTTGATAAATAAAACTTCAATTGCGTCCGCACTGCGGACGCAATTGAACTCGACTTTCTCATATATTTTATGCGTTTAGAAAAAATCGAAAAATTTATGTAAAATAATTATGGCAACCGGAATAAGGAAACTCAATAAGGTATAAACAATATCCCAGAGTTTTTTAGCTATATTAGAATGATAACCATCAATATCACCTTTATAAAAAATCATATCTGGTATGGTTTTAGCTAAGTAACTAACAAGAACAGATAAAATTATTACTTTTACAAAACTTAAATCTAGAATTCCTGCGTTGTTTAGAATTCCAAATGCAAAGAACCAAAGAACAGCACTGATAATCCCACCAATTGTTATGTCTTTGTTTTTCCAAAACATAAGATTTCTGAATGGACAAAGTATAAAATCTTTAATTTTATTCTGTTTAGATTCTCGCTTTTCTTGTTCTTTTTCGAATCCACAATTAACAAATACATTTTCACCAATAGTCGGTTCTTCTCCAAGATATTCTACTGATTGTAGATTTTGGCAAAATTGGAACGCACAGTCTTCAATTTCGGTGACACTTGCCGGTATTGTAATAGCTTCAAGTCCGCTATAATAGAAAGCGCATTCTCCAATTTTTGTAACAGTTTCTGGAATAGAAATTGTTTTGAGTGCACTACAGTGGTGGAACATTCCTGTAGCAATTTCTTCCATACCTTCAGGAAGAATAACTGTTGATAATGATCGACAATAACCAAAAAGACCTTTTATAGTGATTTGTCCAAAACCCTGAGCTAGGTTCTCTCCACAGCCAATTTTTTTAATGCTTTTTGGAATAGAGACTGATTCAAGTGAACTGCAACTATAAAAACAATTACCGCCAAGTTCGCTTACTCCTTCTGGAATAACTAAATCTTTTAAGGACTCGCAATTCTCAAAAGCACCATCACAAATTTTTGTAACACTTGCGGGTATAGTAATTGAACTAAGGTTTTTACAGTTTAGAAAAGCCTCCTGATCAATTATTTTGAGTGTTTGTGGTAACTTTACGGTTGTAAGGTTTTCACATTCTGCAAAAGCCTTAAAGCAGATTTCAGTTACACCTTCTGGAACTTCAAATGTCCTTGTATCTTTAGGAACTTCTACAAGCCATAACCTGTCAGAACTATATAAAACTCCATCTACAGAAACTGTATCTTTATGACTTCGTTCATATTTTTCTTTTGCGATTTTTTCGTGTTTAGCATATTTTTCATTAGCCTCTTTTTGCATCTGATTTTGCCAGTTATCCCAAAGCGCTTCTGATTTTCTTTGATCTTCTGCCATACGTGCTTTAATTTGTTCGACTGTTTGTCGGTGAGCATAGTTGTTCATATGTTCTTGACAACAAAAGATTAAAGTACCATGCGTATATTCTAATTTATCAAAACTAGTTGTAAAAATATCTGCCCCACATTCTGCACATTTGTATTTTAATAGAGCCATTTTTTTCCTCCTATCGTGGCTATTATTTTAAGTCTAGTTTTTTCTCAAGAAGATGAATGCCCGCTTTTGAGCCTTTTGTTCCGAGAAGTTTTTCTAGTTTTTTACTTTCCTCAATTTCACTTGTAATCAATTCAGTGAATTCTTTTTTTTCGTTTTCTGATACTTCTTCACCCTTAAAGCAGTACATAAAATCAAAGTTTTCGCCATGGTTAAAGAGTCTCCAGGGTAAAGCTTCGTCTTTTATGTTGCCAATCATAATTCCGTAACGAAGAAACGGCATTATTGATTTGTGTTCAGTTGCCTTTGCACTGTAAGTTATGGCATCATGCGTACTTATATTTTTAAACTTTGATTCAATGACAATTCGAGGAATAAAGATATCCTCTATTTCTTCATATATGAATAAGTCGGTTTCAAATTTTATTTCATCTGAATTTGTTGGAGTCCAATTTTGGTCGAAAGAATGAATTTCCTTGGCATAAGGTAGTTTTTTTTGTGTGCATGCATGAAATGTTTTTCTCTCAACATTCTTGCTAAAATGCTCATTTAAGAGATTGCAGATTTTTTCTGTCCATTCTTTTTCGTTCATAATATTGCTCTTAAAAGCCAGTTTAATTTTTTTCCATTATCTCTCATTTATTCTTTTTGTCTTGAATTTAAAAACCTATAAACAGTCGGGAAAAAATCCCGTACTTAGGCGAAAAATTGTGTTATAATGAGAGCATGAAAATTAAAAACGTTTTCAAAATTGAATACATTTTAATATCCTTGTCGCTTCTGATTTTTGTTTTTACGGCCTTTTTGAAAATTGAATCACAAAAAAAATACGATGAATTAAACTCTCTCATAAATAACCTTCTTACAAATAATGTTTATAGTAGGGGGGGGTACGAATGTATAGAGGATTCTGCTAACCAAATAAGCTCTCTGCAAAACAAGCTTTCACCTTTTACTTATTATAGTGAAGAAATTGAAAATCAGTTTAATAAACTTTCTGCTCTTTTACAAAATAATAATTCTACAAAGGAAATAGTTTTTACAGAGGGCTTGCTTTTGGGAAATTTAATCCGCCAGAATCAAAAATCAATTAACTTTGGCTATGACTGTCTTTATATTTCATCATTCTTTTTGCTTTTGATTTCTATTGTTCTGGTTTTGTATAAAACTCTAAGCAAGAAAAATGAACTTTTACGACAGCAGAGTCTTAATGATGCAAAGCTTAGGTTTAGTCAGGATTTGCATGATGGAGTTGCACAGGATCTGGCGGCCTTAAAGCTTTTTATTCAGAATGATGAAAAGAAAAAAGCCCTTTATTATTCTGAGCAGGCCTTTAAGGAAGTTCGTTATTTAATTGATTCTACTCATTTGGATTTTAATAAAAACTTTGAAGAAATCCTTCAGCAAACATTAAAATCTTTTGAAGTCAATTTTAAAATTAAAACAGAGTTTTTGTGTGCTTCTAATTTAATCAAAAGTATTTCACCCGAAAATCAGATGGAGCTTTTAAGAATTTTGCAGGAAGCTTTGAGCAATTGTTCAAGGCATTCTGAAGCAAGTCTTCTTACAATAAAAATAACCGATATAAGTCCATTTATCCGTTTTGTAATTGAAGATAATGGCAAGGGCTTTTCTGAAGAGGAAATTAAAACAAAGAAATCTGATGGAAACAAGCATTATGGATTTGTAAATATGCGTAACAGGGTAGAAAAGCTTGGCGGCACTGTAGATATTTCTGGAAAGGGAGGAACTACAATTGCAATCACAATTAAAAATATTGTTCGTTGACGATCATTCGGGACTGCGTGATGGAATAAGCTTTTTGTTAAGTAAAGAAAACGCAGATTTGCAATTTTATAATGCCTCAACAAAAGATGAAGCATTGGAAATACTTAAAAATAATAGCGACATAAAAAATGCAATTCTCGATATAAATATCAATGGTGAAAGCGGTCTGAATTTTATAGACGAATTTAGAGTACTTGTTCCGGATTTGAATATAATCATTTACACAATGTATTCTGATATGCTTCACATTGACGCGGCCTTAAAGAAAAATATTCAGGGCTATATTACAAAAGATTGTGAAGTCCAGGAAATTGAAAAAGCAATACAATTTGTTTCTTGTGGAAGTATGTATTACAATAAAGCGGCTAAAGAAGTGATGCTGTCTTTGATTTCAAAAAATAACAATAGTAAAACTGATTACGAAGAACTTCATGTTCAGGAGCTTTTTGAAAATTATAAAACCTTTACTCCAAAAGAGCAGGAGGTTTTTCTTCTTCTTGCACAGGAAAAGAATACCGACGAAATTGCTGAGCTTTTGGGAAAATCAGAAAAAACTGTAATTAACCAGAAATCCATCATATATCAGAAACTTGGAATAAAAGACAGACTTGAACTTTTGCGTGCCGCCAGAAAACTTGGAGTTATATTATAATTTATGAAATCAGATTTAAGACAGGAATTGTTTGGAATTGCCTCTTATGAAAAAATTACTTTAAAGCGTGTGTTATTTATAATTATTGCCGCTTTTTTATGCATCCTTGTAAATTATGCGGGCTCTGTTCTTGCAGAAGTTGTAGTTTTTCCTTTATATCTTGATTCTCTGCTCACTATTGGTATTGCCAGCTTGTGTGGACTTATTCCTGCTATTGCCTGTGCTGTCTTGTCAAATGTTGTACTTAGTCTCTTTACTCACTGTTCTATTTTATTTACGGTCTGTCATATTTGTACTGCTGTTTTTGCCTGGCTTGTTTTTTATCATTATAGAAGAAAATCTTTCCCGCAGCAGACTTTATATAATTTTGATTCTTTTTTATGGGCAGGTTTTTGGGCTGCCATTACAAATGCGATTTTAGGTAATATTATTGCTGATTTAGTTTTTGCCGCAAATACCGGGCGGCCTAGTGCGAACACTGTTGTTCAGGGAATGTACGTTGTTATTCCGAATCTTTTTCTGGTAAATAATATAGCGGGTCTTGTAGAAAATTTTGTAGATAAAATTCTAAGTGCCTTATTAAGCTTTTGTTTTTATAAAGCCGGAGTGCGTATTTTGAATAAGTTATAGATTGCCACGTCGCTGCGCTCCTCGCAATGACAAAGATTTGAGAGGCTGAAAGCCCCCGTCATTGCGAGGCTGAAAATAACGTCCGTCATTGCGAGGCTGAAAGCCGAAGCAATCTATGCTATAATACAAGCATGAAAAAATCCCCAAAACTTTCCAGCCTCATAGACAAAGCTGTTTTTGACTACAACCTCATAGAAAAAGGCGACCGCATTTTGATTGGTGCCAGCGGTGGTAAGGATTCTACGGCACTAATAAAATATTTTGCTGACAGGGCGAGGCGGCCAGCGAGAGATGTGGCTTCTGACACAAGCTTTGAATATAAGGCGCTTTTTATAAAATCTGATTTTGCACCGGATTTTCCAGAGGGGATTAGAGCTTTGTTCAGGCAGTGGGGCGTTCCCTTTGAGCAGCTTAATGTAAATGTTTTAGAGCGTGTAAAGCCCGGACAGAAGATGAGCTGCTGGTGGTGTTCAACACAACGCCGGACCGAGCTTTTGAATTATGCCATCGCAAACGGCTACAACAAAATTGCCCTTGGCCATCATATGGATGATATTCTGGAAACTCTTTTAATGAACATGCTGAACAAGGGGGAGATGGCCAGCATGCCTCCAAGGCTTAAGTATGACAACTTTCCTGTTACAGTAATCAGGCCACTTTGTTATGTGAGCGAGGCTCGTCTGATTGAAGAAGCAAAGTCTTGCGGCTATGCAGGCTATACCTGCACCTGCGACTATCAGGATAATTCGGGACGCAAAGAGGCGAGGGCAAAACTCGAAGCTTTAACTGATGGCGATGAGGCAAAAAAAGAGCGGCTTTTTGCTTCGATGCGAAACATACAGCCGCTGTATCTGCCGTAAAGGATTGCCATGTCATGCTCGGGCTTGAACCAGGGCATCTATTTTGTTCTGATTTGTGACTGTTTTTTCAATAATTTGTTCTGATTTGAGACTAAAAATAGTTAATTTTGTTCTGATTTGTCACTGATTTCTGTTCTGATACTGTACAGCTCCTGTTGTAATATGAGCCTATACTTAAAAACAAGGTTCATTCGAGGAGGTATAAAAGAATGAAAAAAATGGCAAAAGTCCTCACATTTTTAATGTGTGCAGCACTTGCTTTCACTTTCTGGGGCTGCGAGAATCCAGCAAGCATAGACGACAGCGAAAATACAACAGTGCCGGAAAATAATGTCCCTGATAACACTAAAAATCCGGTTCCCCAGGGGCAAAGACCAACTGGTCAGGGTGAAAATCATGGAAGTAATGAAGAAACTGTAATTCCGGAAGAATATAAAACTCCGCTGACTTTTGAAGCTATTCAAGATGGAGATATTGTTATTACAAATCCATGGTCTACCTTAAAGTATTCAATTGATGGCGGCGAATTGCAGACCGTACAGGCAGAAACTGATCAATATGGAGATTTAACTGCCTCTATTTCTGTGCAAGAGGGACAGAAAGTTTCTTTTTATGCAGACGGTTCAGAAAATGATTTTGAAAGTCAGGATGAATATATTCTCAATATCCGTGGATATGGCGAAAATGATGAACCATATTTTTATGTTTATGGAAACGTAATGAGTCTTCTTGATTCTGTTAACTATAGTACAAAAAAAGATATTGATAATGATTTTGCACTGGCATATTTATTTGATGATGGATATGTTCGTTTGATAAACCATCCTCAAAAAGATATTATTCTGCCAGCAACAAGCTTAAAACCTTACTGTTATGCGGGGATGTTTTGCGGTTGCGAAAGCATAGAAAGAGCGCCTCTTCTTCCGGCAACAAATCTTGCAGAAGGATGTTATGCAGAAATGTTTCAAGCTTGCCGTGCTTTAATTGAAGCGCCAGAACTCCCTGCAACGACACTTGCAAAAGGTTGTTATTCTGAAATGTTTGACAGTTGTGACTTACTGACAAGAGCACCGGTACTTCCAGCTCAAACACTTGTAGAATCCTGTTATGAAGGCATGTTTGAATGGTGCAATAGCTTAGCTTATGTAAAATGTCTTGCAACAAATATTGAAGCAGAGGATTGTACAGCAGACTGGTTGTGGAATGTGCCTGCTGGTGGAACCTTTGTAAAAGCCAATGGAGCAAACTGGTCTAGAGATAAGGATGGAATCCCTGCAGACTGGGCAATAGAAGGTGAACATTCAATTACTGTAACAGGCGGTGTTGCAAGTGTAAACGGACAGCCTGTAACAAAAGCAGAAGCAGGAGTAGAAGTTACAGTCACAGCAAACACTCCGGCAACTGGCAAAGAATTTGATGTATGGCTCTACAATCCTGAAATTCTTAATGAAAATAATGAACACAATTCAAGAGTAACCTTCACAATGCCTGCTGAAAATGTAACGTTAGAAGCTTCCTATGAGGATATATATTACTCAATCAACGTAGACAGCGCAATTGCAAACGGAAGCCTCAGTGTTTCCTCAAGAGCAGCTTTCAATGAAACTGTAACAATCACTGCAAATCCTTCTGTTAATTATGCTCTTTATTCAGTTACTGTAAGAAATGGAGAAACAATCGTAACAGTTAATGGAGATAATAACACTCGAACCTTCACAATGCCAGCTGGAGATGTAACAATATCTGCAACTTTCAGAATTACTCCAATCGGAACAAAAAAGAGACCAACAGAAGTAGGTGATATTGTATTCAATGACGGAACTGCGCTTCCTGCATCTGAATATGCAGATCGTGAGCTTACTGATAGAGAAAAACAGAATGCGATTGCGGTTGTAGGATATGTGTATATGGTAGGTGGAAGCCCTGACAATTGTATTACAATTGGATTAAAGCAGGAATATACAGAATTGTGTACTTCAGCTTCGCAGGGAAATACAAATACAACTGACTTCAGTAATGTCGTAAATGGTTATGATGATAAATCTGCTTCAGAGGTTCGTGATAATATATGTAATGGATATGGAAGTATTACAGATTACAGTAAAGACTTATATCCGGCTTTCTGGTTTGCCCAGCATTATACAGGTTATGGTAATCTTGGAAAAATTACCAATGACTGGTTAGTTCCAAATCTTTCTGACTTTTTGTTTATTTATAATGGAAAAAATGAAATTGAAAATGCTATCAGTAAAATTGGTAGTGACTATTCAATGTCATTTATAAATCCAGATGATTCCGACTATTTTACTGTAACACAGCATAGTACGGCGAATATGGTATACCTGTTTAATCTGAACGATGGTTCTTATGGTGGAAACTACAAGGGTGGAAAATCTCCTGTCCTTGTTATCCGTTACTTCCAGTGTCATGACTAATTGAAAAGGAAAGATTCTTATCGAAAGAAATGAATATTAAAAAAATAATCATCCTGACGATACTTGGGATTATGCTGATTATGCAGTTGTTTCAGGTTATTCAGGTAGGGTGAAAGAAGAAAATGGAGTGGACAATGATGCTGGTCATGCTGAACTTGATTCAGCATCTATTGGCCGCTCTTTTTATTCCTAAACTTTTCTTTCAAGAAAAGAGATTCCTGCTTCTGCCCAGGAATACTGGCTCATAAACTCGCCGGTAAAGGCTTTTTTAGCAGTAGAGTCGCCTGCAAGAAAATCATAATAATCACAGTGAACAGCTTCCGGGTTAATGCGGAAATTGTTATACTCAGTAATAAAAAAATTACGAATCTCAAGATCTGAAAGCGTGTGCTTTATGTCAGAAATAAGATTTCGAAGACTTGCACCGTAACGCGAGGAATCAGCATGGTCGCCATATAAAACTGTGAGCAGCTCCTTAGTCTGCACAGAACTTCCGTTTTTATAAATCAGATAGGCAATAAGCTCAATCGATTTTGATCGCTGAAATTTTACTACTTTGTTTTCATAGAGGAAGGTAAAATTTCCAAAGGTTTTTGCAAAAAGATTTTTCTTCTGCTTTCGGAGTTTGAGAAGCATTTTTTTCTCAGTGCTTCTTTTATAATGAGCAAGAAAGATGAAAATAAAGGTTATAAGAACAGTGTTCATTAAGCCCGTTATACCAAAACTTCTATAGAGCTGAGGAAGCATAGGTATGAGTCCAACAAGTGCTGCAATAAAAAAGAAGACTGTTGAAATATAAAAAGAAGACAGGGCAATAATAAAAACAAGAAATAAAGTAAGTACTCCGTTATAATATTGTTTTAAAATAAAAAAATTATAAAGTGATGAAAAGATTCCGCAGGAAAAGAGCAGATAGAATGAAATGTTTTTAACAATGTATGCTTTTTCTCGGGCAACTCCTTTTACACAAATTGAATGAAAAAAAGCCAGAAGACTTACAATTGTAAATATAGAAAAATATAAAAATGAAGGAATATGTTCCTGAGGATTTGAATGATATTTTATAAAAAGACCCGCTATACCTGTAAATCCAAAAATAAAAAATCCAATACTTACGTAATTGGAATGAATACGGTTTGTTTCTGCTGGATCTGCCAGATCCATTGGTGAAATATGATAGAGTTCTTTGTAGGCTTTAAATGGATTTTTCATTAAAGTGATTATAAAAGGATATTTTAATCTTTGTCAAATGGATTGATATGCCATTGCAAGTGTATTGAAAGCAGCATTATCGAGTTCTGCGGTGGTTTCGATACGACACTTCGTGTCACTCAACCACCGGAAAACACGACACTTCGTGTCATTCAACCACCGGAAAACACGACACTACGTGTCACTCAACCACCGCGGATTTCGTTAACGAATATTTTTCTCAATAAAATCCTTCTTCAGTTCCATCAGCTTTTCTGTGAGCGATACCTTGTAAATGTGTGGGTTTAAGATTCGCTTGTATGATTCATCAAAGCTTTCAAGCTGACTCTGCATTGTAGTGCGGCTGATTTTAAGCTGTTCTGAATCTGGCAGACGTTCTATTACACGCTGACCTTTTTCGAGACGCTTCTTCAAAAGCGGTTCAATCTTTGCAGCCTTGCAGGTGAACTGGCGGTAGTCTACCATCGGGTGATGGTAGCGGTATTCTTTGCCTGCTTCAATTGTTTCACCTTCGAGGGCGAGAATATCAGCGAGGGCCATTCCGTTTTCATCATAAAGGCGGAATACATTTTTGATTCCAGGGTTTGTTGTTTTTGCAGGGTTATCAGAAAACTTCATTGCAGGAACCATCTGATTTGTAGCCTTGTCATGGCGGGCAGCAAGCTTATAGACACCGGTGAAGCTTGCTTCGTTTCCTCCGGTAACCATGTGAGTTCCAACACCCCAGGAGTTGATTGGAGCGCCACTGGCTACGAGAGTTGTAATGATTTCTTCTGTAAGTTCATTTGAAACAGAAATTTTTGCCTGAGGGTAACCTGCGCGGTCCAACTCTTTACGAACCTCACGGGTCAGGTAAGAAATGTCTCCAGAGTCAAGGCGGACACCAAAGTTGTATCCTTTTTCTACAAGCTCGCCACCGGCAATAATTGCATTCTTAATACCAGAGTGAAGTGTATCATAAGTATCAATAAGAAATACTGAATTAGTAGGATAGATTTTTGCATACTCACGGAAGGCTTCGAGCTCAGAAGAGTGAGACATAATCCATGAATGAGCCATAGTTCCCATAACAGGAATGCCGTATTCTTTTCCGGCAAGTGTGTTAGAAGTTCCGGCAGCACCACCAATGTAAGATGCACGGGTTGCACTCATTCCGCCATCAGGTCCCTGTGCACGGCGAAGACCGAATTCCATAATCGGAGCCTTTTTAGAAGCCAGCCAGATGCGGGCTGTTTTTGTTGCTATAAGACTCTGGAAGTTTACATGATTCAAAACAAGAGCTTCGAGAATCTGGGCTTCAATAAGATTTGCGTGAATGCGAACAAGCGGCTCTTGAGGGAAGATTACTGTTCCTTCATCCATTGTGTAAAGGTCGCCTGTAAAGTGGAAATCCTTCAGATAATCAAGGAAGCCCTGTTCAAAAATCTTCTGCTCTGCAAGATATTTAATGTCATCTTCGCTGAAGCGGAAGTTTACAATAATATCCATAAGAGTTTCGTTTCCGGCAAGAACAGAAAAGCCGCCGTTGAAAGGATTTCTTCGGAAGAACATATCAAAAACAACTTCCTGATTCATGTTCTCCTTCCAGTAACCCTGAGCCATTGTCAGTTCGTAGAAGTCTGTAAAAAGTGCACTAGTAATGTTATTCATATTCATTCCTTTAAATGTCATCCCGAACTTGTTTCGGGATCTGTTATATAAAGATGCTGAAATAAATTCAGCATGACGGTCAAATATTATCCTAAATCTGTATCCGGAGTTCGTGGCCGCGGATTGTATTTGTAAGTATAACGGGCTCCAAGGTAACGTCCAACAAAGCGGCTCATAAAAGCCGTTACTCGCCACTTAGGTCTGTAAAGTGCCACAGTCTTTCCTTTGAAAGCACGTTTCAAACACTGGGCTACAACCTTCTGAGGAGGGAAGCCGCCCTTTACTTCCTTGCGGGCTCCGTTTGAAGCAACATTTGCAAACTCTGTGCTTACAGAACCCGGGCAGAGAGCACAGACCTTAATTCTCTTATCGCGAAGCTCAGCCGCAAGTGCGATAGAAAAGCTCAAAACATAAGACTTACTTGCTCCGTACACCGCAAAGTTTCCCAGCGGCAAAAAGGCTGCCAGTGAGGCGGTGTTAATCACAACAGAGCCTGCCTTAAGGTAGGGAAGTGCGATTCCGCAGATTCCAGTAACCGTAGTACAGTTGAGTTCAACCATATCCATCTGACGGTTGATTGAAGTTTCTGCAAAAGGACCGTAAGTTCCAAAGCCTGCGTTATTTATAAGAAGCCCGATTTCAAGTTCGCCCTGGGCTTTACCTTCGTTTTCGATAAAAGCCTTGAGACTTTCCACCCCGGCCTTACCTGCCACATCCATAACTACCGGGCGTACAAGCTGCCGGCCTTTTGCTGCATTCAGCTGGTCTGCAAGCTGTCTAAGTTTTTCTTCGCGTCGAGCAATAATCCAGATTTCGTCATAATCATATTTTGCACAAATCTGGCGGGTAAATTCTTCGCCAATGCCTGAGCTGGCACCTGTAATTATCGCAATTCGCTTCATATCTTCTATTATATACAATTGCAGTAAATATTACAAATATATATACTGATGTTATTATGAGGACGAAAAGTTTTTGCATCTTAGGATTATCATTTTTCTTGCTAACATCCTGCACAGATAAACAGACCAAAAAAGAAATCAAAACTCACGCCGCAGCCAGTGAAGTTCAGACCTATATAAATCAGAAAAAATCAGAGCGAGAGGAAGCCCTTGCACGCTACGTTTCTGCACTTCCCCTCGAACAGAAAATTGCACAGCTTTTTATTGAGAATCTCGAAGGTAATACAAGCTTCCGTTCTTATGAAACCCTAGGCGCCATGACTGGTACAAAAGACGATAGACCTCTTATTGCAGGCGGCTATATTTTCTTTTCATATAATATTGCAGATTCCCGCGAACAGATGCAGAAATATATTACTTCCATCCGTGACTACTGTGAAAGCAACAATAATATTCAGCCTTATCTTTGTGTAGACCAGGAAGGTGGCTGGGTTAGTCGTCTTAAGAAGTTGAATCCTAAACTGCCTTCTAACGAAGAAGTTGCACGTGACTACGACATCACCGGTACTTACCAGCTTTACACAGAACAGGCGGCCGGCATGAAAGCCCTCGGTTTTGATATGAACCTTGCGCCTGTAGTGGAAGTCTGTACAGACGATAATAAAGATTTTCTTGACGGCCGCAGTTTTGGAGACCTCTCTCAGGTAATTACTTATGGTCGTGCCTGTCTTAATGCCTACGAAAATAATGGAATTGCAACAGTCCTAAAGCATTTCCCGGGAAATACAAACACAGACCCTCATACAGGCCTGCCGGAAATCACACTGCCGGAAGAGGAACTCTTAAAGAGCATAGAATCCTTCCGCGAGTTAGTTTCGTATAACCCGGCTGCGGTGCTTATGTCTCATGCCCGTACAAGTGCCATAGACAGCGGCGTTCCGGCCTGTCTTTCTAAAGTCTGGGTAACAGATCTCCTTCGCAAGGAATACGGCTACGAAGGTCTTATCTTTTCTGATGACATTTTTATGGGTGCTCTTGCAGATAACGGATATCCTCCGGAAGAGGCCGCAATACGTGCTGTAGAAGCGGGTGTAGACTGCATTATGATTTCTGAAAAACGTTTTGCAAAGGCCGGAAAGGTTTTGTATAATCGTGCTAAGGAAGATGCTGCTTTTGAAGCAAAAATTAATCAGGCTGTAAGACGCATCATTAAATATAAACTCGAGGCAGGGCTTATTGATGAGCAAGAAATCCGCTAAGGTTAGAGGTTCTGGAAAAGACAAGCTTTTTGGAGCAGACGGATTTGAACAGTATTACGGAGAACTCTACGGCGACCGCTGGCAGGCCCTCAAAGAAGCCTTTGCCGGCGAGGGTAGTGCAGTTGAATATCACGTTACCGGTGCAGAAGAATCTTACTTTCTTGACTCGGCCTCTGTGCTTGCGGCCCTCAGCCTTCCGCTTGCAGGTGCCTGTAATATCTTAGACCTTTGTGCAGCCCCCGGCGGTAAAACTCTCGTCCTTGCCAGCCGCATGGAGCCGGAAGCAAAGCTTTCTTCCAACGAACGTTCCCCGGAACGTAAGCACCGCCTTTCCACTGTTGTACAAACCTGCCTTCCTCCAGAAATCTCCGAACGTGTTATAACCTCCTGCAGTGACGGAGCCACCTGGTGTACCCGTCAGAGTGAATGCTTTGACCGCATTCTCCTGGATGCTCCATGTTCTTCTGAACGTCATGTAATTGCAGACCCTAAATATCTTAACACCTGGTCGCCTTCGCGTATAAAAACTGTTACCACAGAACAGTGGGCTCTCTTGTCCTCTGCCTACCGCCTTTTAGAGCCTGAAGGAATTCTTTTGTATTCTACCTGTGCCTTATGTCCCGAAGAAAACGATGGAATGATAGAGCGTCTTTATAAAAAGTTTAATAAAGATGGAACTGCCTTCAGTCTGCTTGAACCAGAGCCGGACCTTAGGGAAGTTTCTTCCTTTGCTCCGGCCCTTACTCTTCCGGGCTTTGAAAAAACACAATACGGTTATATGATTATGCCGGACAAAGAAAAAGGAGCAGGGCCAATTTACTTTTCAATCATATTTAAAAAATCCTCTATTATCTCTTGATTTTTTATAATTTTCATTCATAATAGAAACGATATGAGTGAAAATAACAACAATGACGATAAGCTTCAGCGTATTATCGAGATAGAGCGTGAACTTGGAGAAATTCAGGACGTTGACGTTCTCCTTGAACGAATCCTCACAGAAACCCGCAAAATTGTAAATGCGGATGCAGGTTCTATTTACGTAGTTGAGGGTGACAAGCTTAAAATCAAGTATGGACAAAATGATACTCATCTTAAAGAGCTTGCTCCTGGAGAAAAACTTCCTTATACAAGTTTCTCTTTCCCTATAAATGAAAAACAGATTTGTGGTTATGTAGCACTTTCTGGTAAACCGCTTAATATAAAAGACTGCTACAAAATCCCGGAATCAAAGCCATATAAATTCAATAAAAATACTGACCTTACAACAGATTACCGTACAAAGTCTATGTATACCATTCCTCTAAAAATGGCAAACGGTAATCTTCTTGGTATTCTTCAGATTATCAATGCAAAGGATGAAGACGGCAAAATCATCAATTTTGATGATGAAGCAGAAATGTTCATTGCTCACTTTGCTACTGCCGCAGTTCAGGCATTGCAGCACGCATATCTTACAGCAAATATGGTAAAGCGTATGCTTAAGATGTCAGAATTCCGCGATCCAAAAGAAACATATCCTCATATTGAACGTGTTTCTTCATACTCTCTTGAAATTTATGACCGCTGGGCATTTAATCACAATGTTCCGGAAGCAGAAATCCACCGTTACCGTGATAACCTTAAGATTGCGGCAAAGTTCCACGATGTAGGAAAGGTTGGTATTTCTGATGTTATCTTAAAGAAAGCTTTCCCTCGTTTTACAGATGAGGAAAGAAATATCATGAAGGGCCATACCTGTATTGGTGCCCAGCTTTTTGAACCGCCTGAGTCTCTGCTTGATGTAATGTCTCAGGAGGTTGCTCTTCATCACCACGACCGCTGGGATGGTGGACCTTCCGGTTATCCTGGAAAGATTTCTTTGAGTGATTTCTCTGTAAAAGATGGAATTGTTCCTCTTTCAGAGCCTTTAAGTGGCAAGGATATTCCGCTTTCTGCACGTATTGTTGCTGTAGCTGATGTTTTTGATGCTTTGAGTCACAAGCGCTGCTATAAGGAAGCCTGGACAATTGAAGATGCTTTCTCTGAAATTCTGAATAATTCCGGTACTCAGTTTGACCCTGAGGTTGTACTTGCCTTTATGCAGGTAAAAGACCGAATCTGTTCTATTCAGATGGCATATCCGGATGAGCCGGAAGATTAACGCAAAAGTCTGTGTATAACCTTATCAAAAGAGTTCGCGAATGCCGCGAACTTTTTTTTGTCATAACCTTCGTGATGATGTTTTACAAGACCAATTTCTGCCAGCTGTAAATCAAAGTCACGGGTGCTGAGCCGTTCCTTTATCATTTCGCGGGTAAACTCTGTACCCCGGTCATTTATACAGCAGATTCCTTTTTCAACCAGACGGTCTGCAAAAACTATGTCACGGGTAATTACGAGGTCACAAGCTTTGCAGTTATCAAAAATATAATTATCGGCGGCATCTTTTTCTTCGGGACAGACAATCATTTCAAAGTTACCTGTATCGCAGGAGATTTTCTTGTTGGCCGCAAAGACAACCTTTATGCCGAGTTTATTTCCCATTTTTACTGTGTGATTTCTTACGAGAGAAGGGCAGGAATCCGCGTCCACCCAGATTGTGAGAGCCGCGCCTTCCATAAATTAAAGTACCTTATTGATTTTCTCAATCATGTTTTGTGTTCGGCGTTCAATTTCCATTGTATCCATGTCGTTTTCAACAGGTACGTTTTCGCCGTTTTCCATTGCAACTTTTGCCTGCTTTTCTTTATAAAGTTCATCGCAAATCATAATGCCCGAAAGAATTGCAGTTTGCAGTGGATTTTTGATTGAATCGATTTTATTTACGTCTTCGGTAATTCTTTTGTAATAGCCTAAAAGCTTTTCGAGATATTCGTTATCTTCGTTTGCCTGGATAGTAAAAGAAGTTCCAAGCATTTCAATTTTTAATTTTCCCATTAGAAAATATCAAAGCCTAAGCCGTCGTGATTATCATCTTCGGGAGCGTCTATATCTTCTTCGCCCTCAAAGCTTTCTTCTACATTTGATTCTGTTGTTTCTGGAACTGTGTCCATTGTGTCAAAACTAGGCGCACTCTGAAGAGGTGCTTCTGGTTTTTGTGCTTCTGCCTGTGGGGCAGGTGATGGTTCTGTAGCTGCTGCTTCTACTGGAGAAGGTGCAGACTGAACAGGTGCCGCAGCTTTTGCTTCAACTGCTGCCTGTACGGCAGGTTTAGCAGCTTGAGCCGCCTGAGTATTCTGAGAAGCAGTTTTTAAAACTGAATTCTCAATCGAATTCAAGCGGTCAAGCGCCTTTTTGATTCCTGTCTCGATCTGGCTCTGATCTGACTCAAAATTAGAAAGCTGCTCCGACTTCGCAGATAACGCATTTGTGAGCTCGGTACATTTATTGCGCAGAGCATCGTTTTCTGCCTGTAGCTGCTGAATCTTTTCAACAGCGCTTTCAACCTTTTGTTCAAGAAGATATACCTGATCGAGTGAAATCATATTTCAAACTTCCTTAAGCCTGTACAGCTTTCTTAGCAGCTTCAACAACTGCCTTGAATGCAACTGGGTCTTCAATAGCCATATTAGAGAGAGCCTTGCGGTTCAACTTAATACCTGCTTTGTTAACTCCGTTGATAAACTGTGAGTATGTCATTCCTTCTTCACGAACAGCAGCGTTAATACGTGCAATCCAGAGAGTGCGGAATTCGTGCTTTCTGTCACGGCGATCTACGTAAGCGTGACCGAGAGCCTTTGTTACAGCATCTTTAGCTGGTTTGTAGTTTGATTTTCTGTCGCCACGGAAACCCTTAGCAAGCTTGAGGATCTTTACACGGCGGTTCTTTCTTTTTGTTCCGTCTATTGCTCTTGACATATACTACTCCTATTAACCGTAAGGAAGCATCTGCTTTCTGATTTTCTTTGCATCTGCTTCTGCTACATAACCTGCAGCGCGAAGATTTCTCTTTCTCTTAGGAGAACGTTTTGTCAAAATATGACGAAGGTTCTGCTTCTTGTGCTTAACTTTGCCAGATCCAGTAAGAGAGTATCTCTTAGCTGCTGACTTCTTTGTCTTCATTTTAGGCATTTTATAACCCCTTATTTTGCGGCTTTTGCTGAGATTGTCATCGACATGTTTCTACCATCCATTGCGGCAGGCTTATCGATGTTGTACGCCGAGGTAAGTCGCTTTAACACCTCATTCAGAACGTCATAGCCGAGTTCAGTGTGGGCAAGCTCACGACCGCGGAAACGGATAGTAACCTTAACCTTGTCACCCTCGTCAAGAAATTCCTGTATATGTTTGGCCTTAGTATCCAGATCTCCTGAGCCGATTTTTGGCTGCATTCGGATTTCCTTCAGCTTTAATACCTTCTGGTTCTTCTTGGAATCACGGAGCTTTTTTTCCTGTTCGAACTTGTATTTGCCATAATCAAGTATCTTACAAACCGGTGGGTTAGCATTTGGTGAAACTTCAACAAGATCCAGGTCACGGTCTTTAGCCATTTTGAGGGCTTCCTGTGTTGCAACGATGCCTAACTGATTTCCCTCGTCATCGATAAGACGAACCTCGCGAACACGAATCATTTCATTGATTCTCTGTCCATTGTTTTTGTTGTTATTGTTATTCACGTATGCCAATTTTCCTCCTGGAGTTATAATAACTCGATTTAAACATATAGCGTGTATCTTTTTATTATATGGATTTTTATATTGTGTGTCTAGTATGAAAAAGCTATAATACGAGTCATGGCGGAATTTATTTCTTCTTTTATTACCGGTTTTCAAGATGTAGTTCAAGAGGACCTTGCTGCTCGGTTTCCTAAAATCAAAATATTGAATCTGATGGATGGACTTATTCATTACCGCTTTGACGGGGATTCTCGGGAGCTGGAAAAAATTATCTATTTTAATAATACATTTTTTGTGCTCAAGACTATGAAGGGGAAGGGGCTTAATTTTCCATCACTTGTGGGGGCTGTTACTTCTTCGAAAAATTATTTTCTGGTAAATAAAGGCAGCTTTAGAATCCGTTTTGTTCAGGAGAATCAGTTTGCAAAAGTTGATAAGTCTCTTAGCCGCCGTGCAGAGGATTATGTTCTTGCCAATTCAAAGCTTAAACTGGACCGCCTTTCCCCAACAAACGAAATCTGGTTTTCTATCCGCCGTGAGGGCTTTGCTTTTTGCGGAGAGCTGATTTCTAAACGCGAGTTTACAGAAAAAAATCTCAACAAGGGAGAGCTCAGGCCCGAAATAGCTTATTTTATCTGCTGCTTTGCTGATATCAATCCTGAAGATACGATTCTCGAGCCCTTCTGCGGTTATGGTTCAATTCCAACCCAGCTTGCTAAAAAGTTCCGGTTTAAGAAGCTTTTTGTAAGTGATATTGAAAAGGAAAGAGTTGAGATTACAAAAGCCCGCAAACAGATTTCTGCTGCGCCAGAAGGACTTATAGACTGCCGTGTCGCAGACGCTTTGAACTTATCACATATAGAAGACAAATCAATCAGCCTGGTAATTACAGACCCGCCCTGGGGCTTTTATGAAGATATAGGCGATATTAATGATTTTTATTCAAAGATGCTAAAATCTTTTGACAGGATTCTGGCCGACCAGGGCCGCCTTGTAATCCTTTCTGCCCGCAAGGAAGAACTTGAGGCAAGTGCCGCCGCAGCAGGCTTTAAAATAAAAAAGAGCCTTCATACCCTTGTTAATGGTAAGAAGGCTGGCCTTTATTTACTTAGTCAATAAGGGTGGTTTCGATACGCCCTTTGGGCTACTCAACCACCGTGATTGTTATTAATAACCCGGAGCCAGATACATTGGAACAAAGCGGTCTTCTCTGTTCATTGATTTGATTACATCTGCTGGAACTCCCATTTGAGCTGCAGCCTTTGCTGTTTCAAGCTCAAGGGCCTTTCCTGTAAGTAAATCATACATTCCCTGCTTTTTCTGGTATTTAAAAGTTTCAACCTTTATTCCAGGTTTTTTAAGTTCATTTTCTGCAAGGTCTCTAAGCATGTTATCCCAGGAATCAATTGCATCTACCAGGCGTTTTTCAAGAGCCTGCTTTGCTGAATAAAGTCTTCCGTCAGAAAGTTTGCAGCAGGTGTTGTACTGAATGCCACGGTTTTTTGCAACAATTGAAACAAACTGATCGTAACATTCGTCACACATTTTCTGCATGATTTCTCTCTGTTCGTCTGTAATAGGCTCGTTATAGTTGAGCATGTTTTTATTCTTACCCGAATGAATGGTTTCAGATTTGATTCCGAGTCTTTCAAATAAGCCGGTAAGATCAAAAGAAGAACCCATAATTACGCCGATACAGCCGGTGAGGGTATTACGGTTTGCATAAATCTTATTGCCTGCACAGGAAATGTAATAACCACCCGAAGCAGCCATAGGTCCCTGGTATACATAAATTGGACGTCCTGTGGTTTTGTAATCCTGAAGGGCAAGGTAAACTTCATCTGCCTGATAAACAGCTCCACCCGGAGAGTTGATAAAAATTGCAAGAGCAACATTCTTATCATTCTTTTTGAGGGAGTTTATTGTATTCATCAGCCACTTCTGGTTATAAGTCTGATTTGCTTCGGAAATGGTTCCTTCAATGTATAAAGCCGCAATAAATTCTCTTCTGTAAGCTTTTGCTTCTGCAGCATTGTAAGAGTCGGAATCTTCTGCTACACGATATGTGTCTGAAGATGATGCTGTTGTTGAAGAGCTGTTGCCCATGCCCTTAATTGTGTAAAAAGTATATGCACCAACTGCAATCAGGAAAATAATTAATACAATTAATCCAGATTTTGTAGTCTTTTTCATTCTGAAAAATCCTCCGGTTTAATTCTGCCAGATTCAATTGCTTCTTTTACGAGAGAATGATAAGCATTGATGTAGGTCATGTTCTTGTAAGGAGCAAGCCACAATTGAAGAATTCCAAGTGTACAAAGAGAGAGAAGGTCCCAGCCTAAGAAGCTGAGGTACATAACAAATAGATCCCATTTGTGGCCCTTTGTAATTTCCATACTTATGCGCATGGACTTTGTTACAGAGACATCTTTATATTCAACGATTATATAGTACATTTGTGAGTAGGCAATTGCTTTGATAATTCCAGGAATAATAAAGAGAAGAGTCCAGAGAGTAACCCAGAGCAGCTGCCACAATGTAGAAAGTATTGCACGGGCCCAGTTATTAAAGCCTTCTATAAAATCACTAAAACTTACCGGTTCTGGTGAACGTGACATTTTGAGATAAACATTAATTGAAGCCACCGTAAGAATTGCGTCAACAACAGTCTGAATGATGGTTGTAATTAGTGATGAATTTGAAGCTTGAGATGCTGCGGCCAGTCCCTGCCAGTCAAGAGCGAAAAGAGCAGTAAAATAGCCGTTTCTAGACATCTGCAGCATGTCTGGAATACTAAAAATTCTAAGTATAATTGTTACAAAAAGAGTAACAAGGATTGGAACTCCCCAGCGACCAGAGAGCTGTGTTTTTGCAAAGTTCTTATACTTTTTTCGTTCAAACATAGTTTATATTTCTCCAATTTTATTTTTTTATTCTATAATCATAATACTAAATGCAGGATATTTCAAAGAAATTTTGATATAATAATTTGTATATGAATAAGAAATTAATCTGTGGACCAATGGCAACTATATCTCATCCGGCCTTTAGAATTCTTGTAGAAGAGTTTGGAGCATGTGATGAATATTATAATGAAATGATTAATGCCGGTTCTCTTATAAACGATGGTCCCTTTGAAAAATATTATATAAATCCTTATCCAGTGCCGGAAAAACTTGTATGGCAGCTTACCGGCCATGATTGCGCCAGAATGGTTCAGGCGGCTCAGAGACTGCTTGAGCTTCCGGGTATTGGTCTTGATATTAATATGGGCTGCTCAGCTCCGGATGTTTATAAAACAGGGGCTGGAATTGGCTGGATGCTTCGTCCTGTGGAAGAAACCCGTGAAATGATCTGTGAGGTTGGAAAGGTTCTTGCTTCATATAATCGGAATTATCCGGAGAATAAAAAAAGATTTTCTGTAAAGCTCCGGCTTGGTGATGAAAACTTTACTGATGAAGGTTTTTATTCCTTTTGTGATATGCTTGTTGATGCCGGGGTAGAGCTTTTAACCCTTCATCCAAGGACAAAAAAAGAAAAACTTTCCAGACCTCCCCGTTATGCTTATTGCCAGAAACTTAGTGAAAGATATAAAAGTGCCGGAGTAAAAATCTATCTTAATGGAAATATAAAAGACAAGGCTTCTGCAGAATATGCACTTGCGGCTTGTCCGGATGTAAGCGGTATTATGATTTCCCGGGCAAGCGTTCAAAAGCCATGGATTTTTTATCAAATTAATTCAGAAAAAAGTAAAGAAATTAAGGTAGATATGGAAAAAATATGTTATGATTATATAAAGAATGTAGAAGAGTATCAGCCTGCAGAATTTTATAAAACCCGTCTGCAGAGATTTTTTACTTACTTTTGCATGAACTTTCAGTTTGCCCATTATGCTCAGACTCGTTTTGTAAATGCAGCAGAGAAGGGTAATGATGTACTGAGAGAAGAAATCAGGGATTTTTTTGAAAAATGTCCTGAAGAAAAAATTAAAATATATAAATAGGAAGATAATATAAAGATGAGCCAGGCTGATTTGTCAGAAAAAGAATCAGAAGAAAAAGAAAAGGCAGAAACTCAACAAACTCAGAATCCTCAGGAAGCTGAAGAAGCTTCAAAAGACGCTGAAGCTCAGAATGCAGGAGATGGTCAGGAGACAGAGACTGCTTCGGACAGTCAGGAAGTTCTGTCTACTGAAGAAATACAGGATAAAGCGGAAGAGAAGGTTGCGGCAGAACAGGAAGCTGCGGCAAAACCAGTTATTCAGGTTCCTCTTGCTCCTCGTTGTGTAAACCCGATTATTGGAAGAAAAGTATTTTTTGTAAATCCACCGCTGTATGTTGAAAACTATCTGCAGCCGGAATTAAAGCAGCATGAATATGAAGCCTATATCATAAAAGATTATAAATATACAAAGAATGCTTTGAGAATGTTCCCGGATGCTCTTTGTTTTATTTTTATTGATGATGAAATGAGCTATGACGGCTGGTTTAATTATATCCTTTCTTTTCAGCAGGATGAAAAGTTAAAAACTATTTTTGTAGGACTTATGTCTGCAATGATTCCTCAGCCTAAAAGAGAAAAGTTTATGATGAATCTTTCTCTGCCCGGCGGCTTTATAATGCTTAATGAAGTAAAGGGTGCTGAATTAATAAAGAATGTTATTGGAATTCTTGAATTAAACGGTGCAAAAGGAAAAAGAAAATATTTAAGACTTGATTGCGATGAAAGTATTTCCATAAATGGTTATTTTGCAACTCAAACCCAGCTGCTTCAGGTTTCCATAGCAAATATTTCTTCTGTAGGTTTTACCTGCATTTTCCCAAAAAGTTATGGTGCAGTTCTTGCTAAAAAAACGGTTGTTCCAAGTTTTTCCATTACATTAGGAAGACGTTCTATTGCCACTCCTTCCATCGTTTTTGACGTAAAGTCTTATGATAATAATAATTATTTTGCAATGCTGCTCTTTTTAAGACAGGTAGGGCCTGATGACAGAAAAGTAATTAAAAATTTCATTTTTGAACATATGGAAAAGCGCCTGGAAAATTTGATTTATGCAAATCCACCGGATATTGATGATTATCTGGGTAAAACTGCCTTGTCTGAAGAAAAAGATAAAGAGACTGACGAAGCTGTGGATGAAGTTGAAGAAATTGAAGAAGCAGAGGAAGTAGAAGAATCAGGGGTGGATAAAAAGGCTGCTGAAGACAAGCCAACTGAAGAAAAACCGGCCGAAGAAAAAACTGATGAAGCTAAGCCGGCTGAAGACAAGCCTGCGGACTCTTAATCTTTTTGTTTGCATACAATTTCTTTTTATGATAATCTCACATTTACAACTTAAAAGCCATTGGCGGCCTTACCCGGTGCGTCGTGGCGAAAAAATCAAAAACGGCCCACGCCAGAGTCGTAAGGAGATATAAATGGCAAAAACAGAAAACGCAGACGTACACGCATGTACCCTGGACAAAATCATCAGCTTGTGTAAGAGAAGAGGCTTTGTTTATCAGGCTTCAGAAATCTATGGTGGCCAGGCTGGTGCATGGGACTACGGTCCTCTCGGTGTAGAATTCAAAAGAAATATTCAGAATGAATGGTGGCACTACATGACTCAGCTGCACGACGATGTAGTTGGTCTTGACTCTGCTATCTTCCAGCATCATACAACATGGAAGGCTTCTGGTCACGTTGATCACTTCTCTGACCCAATGGTTGACTGTATTGAATGTAATGCACGCCACCGCGCAGATAAATTAATCGAAGACTTTGTTGCAGCTAATCCTGATGTAAATCCTGGAAAACCTGTTGATACAATGACACACGATGAAATGAAAGCTTTCATTGATGCAAACATCAACTGTCCAACTTGTGGAAGCAAGAACCGCAAGTACACAGCCGTTCGCGAGTTCAACCTTATGTTCAAAACCTATCAGGGACCAATCGCAGACGACAGCCATTTGATTTATCTCCGTCCTGAAACATGTCAGGGTATTTTCACAGACTTTAAGAACATTGTTCAGTCTAACCGTATGAAGGTACCTTTCGGTGTTGCTCAGGTTGGTAAATCATTCCGTAACGAAATCATCTTTAAGAACTTTATTTTCCGTACCTGCGAATTTGAGCAGATGGAAATGGAATATTTCTGTAAGCCTGGTACAGAAGACGAAACCTTTGACCGTTGGAGAAAGGACCGCTGGCAGTTCTACTTAAAGTATGGTATTCCAGAAAAGCAGCTCAAATGGCACCACCACGACAAGCTTGCTCACTACGCTAAGGATGCTTACGATATTACTTACAACTTCCCAATCGGATTTGAAGAGATTGAAGGTATTCACAGCCGTACAGACTTTGACCTTTCACAGCATCAGACCTACTCAAAGAAGGATATGTCTTACATCGACCAGGAAGACGGCAACAAGAAGTACATTCCATACGTAATCGAAACTTCTGCTGGTTTGAACAGAAACTTCCTTATGTTCCTTTGCGAAGCATACGAAGAGCAGAATGTTGCAAAGGCAGGCGAGCCTGAAGACTACAGAACAGTACTTCACCTGGATCCACGCCTTGCACCTATTACAGTTGCAGTTCTCCCACTTATGAAGAAGGACGGACTTGCTGAAAAAGCAAAAGAAATCCAGCACATTCTCAAGGAAGACTTTGTAACTGACTATGATACTTCTGGAACTGTAGGTAAGCGCTACCGCCGCCAGGACGAAGTTGGTACTCCATTCTGCGTAACTGTAGACTACGACACAATCCAGGAAAAGAAAGAAGACGGTTCTGCAAACGAGCTTTACAACACAGTAACAGTACGTTACCGCGACTCTATGGAACAGGAAAGAGTTTCATTAGATGACCTTGTTTTCTATATTCAGAAAGCTATTAAGAATTACAAGCCGGTAATCCGCTAAGATATATGGAATACGTTCGTTTAGGAAAAACAGATTTATTGATTTCTCGTGTAGCCTTTGGGGCTATGAAGCTGACCGAAGCCGGTGGCGACGAGTCTGTTGCGCAGCTTGTCCGTAAGGCTTATGAGGAAGGAATAAATCTTTTTGATACCTCGCGCAAAACTCCGGAGAGTGAAAAGCTGCTCGGTGATGCGCTTTATGATATCCGCCGTAACGTATTCCTTTCTACAACCACAGACGCAAAAACTTCTGAGGAAATCAAACGCGATATGGATACAAGTCTTATGACACTTCACTGCGACACTGTAGACTTGTATCAGCTTGAAACTGAGAAGTTTTTGCCGCTGCCGGGTGGGGCAGATAAAATCTACGATACTCTGGCTGACTTTAAAAAACAGAAAATGGCCGGCCACATTGGTATTGTAACCACTAATTTTGAAACTGCAAAAAAAGCCGTTCTTTCAGACTGTTATGAAACTCTTCAGTTCCCCTTTAGTATGATTTCCAGTGATGATACAATTGAACTTGTGAAAATGTGCGAAGAGCATGATGTAGGTTTTATTGCCATGCAGCCTTTGTGCGGTGGGGTAATAGAAAATATTCCGCTGGCCTTCGGCTTCCTCCATCAATATGAAAATGTACTTCCTATCTGGGGAATAAAGAATCAGGACGAATTAAATCAGATTTTATACTTTAACGAACATCCTCCGGTAATAGATGAAAAGTTTCACGAGGATGTAGAAAAAATCAGGATGTTCTTTAACTGAAAATACTGATGTCTACTTCTTCAGTGCCGTCTGCAGAAGTAGAAACAGAATCTGAGGCTTCAGGAACCGCCTGCTCTGATGGCTGAAGCGGATTTTCAGGAGAACTTGTATCAGCAGTATCAGCACTTTCTTCTTCAAGAATTTCTTCTGTATTCTCTGTATCTTTTTTAGCTTCTTCGGAATTATATTTTTCTTTTATAAGTTTAATAATATCTTCTTTTTCCTGCTTTGTAAGGATTCGAAGGATATTAATATTGTTTTCACCAACCTGCAGGGTCTTTAATGAACCATCTGCTTCTTTTTCTGTAAGCAGCTGAACAACAGGAGTTTTTGGATTATCAGGATTAGTATCAATAACTTCAGCAACCTTGCGGTTTGAAAGGTATACAAAGGTTCCGATAGGGTAGAGAGAAACCGTATAGAGAAGGGCCTTAATTACAGAACCATCATAAGCATGTTCTTTATTCTGAATAAGTTCCAGTAAAGCATCAAATGTAGATTTTTCATCTTTATAACTTCGTGGAGAAGAGATTGCTTCGTATGTACAGGCAACTGCAATAATTTTGGCGTTTGAAGAAATTTTATCACCTGTAAGGCGGCGCGGATAACCTGTGCCGTTTTCTTTTTCATGATGCTCAAGAACGCCAAGCTGAACGGAAAGACCAAAATTTAAATCTTTGATAATGGTATAGCCAAGCAATGTATGTTTTGAAATCTGTGCCTTTTCGCGGACAGAAAGTTTCTTTGAGGTCATATAGAGCTGAGGTGGAAGACGGAGCATGCCAATTTCATGGAGAATACTTGTTACACCCAGTTCAATCATCTTTGTTAAATTAAGATGCAGCTGAAGAGCAATTGCAAGACACAAAACTGTTGTCCGCATTGTGTGAATGATAAGGAAGTTGCGGTTTTCTGCTTCGATAGTAGCGTTTACTCTGAGAATGTAGCGTTTATGTTCCTTAATGAAAATGCAGAGGTCCTGAACAGTATCAGAAAGTTCTTCCTGGTCAATTTCCTTATGGGTGGCATAATGTGTGAATACAGATTCAATATAATTCATGTATTCTTCGTAAACTGAATGAACAAGTTCCATTCTGGCCATGTCACTGTTACCGACAGCAGTGTGCTTTGAATCCTCAATGGCCTTTTTTACGTTTACACCAATTTTTTCTTTCTGCTGTTCAGGTTCAACTTCTTCAATACCTTTAGAAACACCAATATCACCACCAAGACTTATTGAGCCGTCGCTGATAACATTTTCAAAACCCCATTGTCTCAAGGCCTTGATAAGATTATCAGTCATTTCTGCAGTTTTTGGCAAAATGAGGAATGAGCTGTCTACCATAAGGTCGCTGGTGTAGGTTATGCCTGCACGAAGCGCACTGATATTAATTGTTTCCATTTTTTTTCGATACTATTCCATTTATTATATCGGCAATTATACGAAAATTCTTTAATTTAATATAGAAGAATATTGAAAAAGATTTAAATAAAAAAAAGATGAAAAGTCTCACACACTTTTCATCTTTTTTAAGCAAACATAGGAGTTAATTATCAGATGTCTGGATGTCGTTACCCACCCGATATTATCACCAACACTATTATTATCGGATAATGTATTTTTGACTTTAGTTTTTTTCTAAAAAAAGATTGACACTAATCAATTTTTTTTAGATTATGTTGTAATTATGAATGAAGATACTATAAATCGTGCTTCGCTTGAAAAACTTTCATTTTCAGACCTTGTGCAACTTGCAGATGAATATGGCGTTGATGTACCAGAAGATCTGGACCGACGCTTTCTTATAGCAGAACTTCTTGAACTTGCAGAAGAATCACATAACAGGGAAGACGAAATGATTATCGCTTCTGAAAGCGATGACCAGCAGCCTCTTGTCCTGAACGGAAACTTTAATGAAACACAGGTTTCATGTGTTTTAAGAAATCCAGCCTGGCTCTTTGTGTTCTGGAATCTTAATGCAAATGATTTAGCAAAAATTGAAGATGATCCTTCATGCAGTTTAAGACTTAGAATATGTTCTCTTTCAGATCCTAAAGATCTTAAACCGGAAGAAGCTTTTGAAGTACAGACTCCAAGTCAGAGTCAGGAACAATATGTTCTTCTTCCTAAGGGAAAAAAATATATAAAAGTTGAACTTGTTTGTGTAACAGGCGGAGCAGGGGAAGTTATAGCATTTTCACCAGTAGTTACAATTCCGCAGGGAGCCTCTGTTGTAAATGATTTACAGCCTGGCCGTGAAGAAGATTTTTCACCTGTGGCTGAGCTTTCAGGAATCAGAGAACTTCTTACAGAACAGTATAAAAATCACAGACATTCTTTTTCATGATCGGGCGGGAGATAAATTATGCAGAAAATATTGAGTATAGTAATAAAGGCTAGTCAGGATTTTATACGACATACAGATGAGGATTTACACGACAATGCACCTGTCCTCAATAATTTTTTTGAATCAATTTCAAATGTGTATATTCCTCTTTTGAGAATGATAGAAAAACTGGAAGAAGATAAAATTCAGTATAGATTTAATCTTGTTCTTCCTCCGGTACTTTGTAATATGCTTTCTGATACTGCCTTGCAGGATGAATATATCAGCTGGCTTGAAAAGCGTAATAATCTTGGAAAGGCAGAGCTTAGAAGAAATAAGGCAGACGAAAAACTCTGTCAGATAATTAACTCAACAATTGACGAAAATAAAAAGCTCATCGCAGATTTTAAGGATAAATACCACAAAAATCTTATATCTGTATTTGCAGAATATATGAATAAAGGCTACATAGAAATAATGGGTACCTGTGGTACTGATATTTTTATGCCTCACTATGCAGATATGAAGGAAATTATTTCTGCACAGATTGAATGCGGCCTTCACGCTTACCGTCAGTACTTTGGAATTATGCCTGAAGGTTTCTGGCTGCCTGCTATGGGATATACTCCTGGAATTGAAAAACTTATCCGCGCTTACGGCTATACATATACAATCCTTGATTCAAGAAGTATTCTCTTTTCTGAAAAAGTTCCTGAAACTGGTATTTTCTATCCATGCCGTACAGATAATTCTCTTGTAGTATTTGCCAGAAACCGTGTTATTGATTGTGAACTTTTTGGAGAAAATGGAATTATTTTCTCTGAATGCTATAGAAATCAGAACAGGGATATCGGTTACGAGCTTCCTATGGAAAAGCTTTCTTCTTTAATTGATAAAGATGGAATCCGCTATTCTACAGGTTTTAAGTACTGGAACAGATGTTTTAAAGACAGTGGATGCCTTTATGATAAGGAATGTGCCCTCGAACAGGTAGAAAAAGATGCACAGGCCTTTATTGACAAGAGACTTGAAACTCTTACAAAAGCAGAAGAACTGCTTCCAAAAAACAACTTTGTTTCAGAAATCTGTACACTCGATATTTCAAAATTAAGTAAAACCTGGAATGAATGCATTATGTGGCTTGAAGCTGTAATCAGAAAAGCCGATGCAGCAGGACTTTCTGTTCTTTCATGCGATAAAATGTGTGATGAGCAGTACAATCTTGAAAAAATTGAACCATATTTTTCTGCAGGCAGTGGTGCAGGTTATGGTGAAAACCTTCTTTCAAGCAAAAACTGCTGGATGATGCGCTATATCCGCAAAAGCTGCGAGCGTATGATTGACCTTGCAGGCCGTTTTCCAATGGATACAGGACTTAAAACCCGTCTTTTGAATCTTGGTGCAAAGGAACTTATGCTTGCTCAGAGCCTTAATCTTGCAAAAATGATAAACCGAAGTGAATTCCCTCAGTTTGCAGAAAAGCGTTTTAAGGAATCTATTGCAGCCTTTACTTCTGTTTTTGATTCTCTTGGTTCAAATACAGTAAGTACAGAATGGCTTACAAGACTTGAAGCACGAGATTCTGTATTCCCATGGATGAACTATAGAATTTTCTGTAAGAAACGTTAATCGAGCATTAATCGAGCTGCAGACTTTCCTGAATCATCTGGAACATTTCAATCTGATAACGGGCGCTTTGAATACCCTGAATAGCCGGGTCAAAGCGCTTGTTTAATTTAAGGGCTTCCTGCCATACAAGAATTGCATCTTCCCACTGTGCGTCTGCATAATATTTAAGACCCATTTTATAATACTCGTCAACCTGTGCGTCTGTTATACTGCGACCTTTATCGCCAAGAAGTATTTTAGCTGAAAGGCTTATGCGGTTAAGAGGGGCAAGGGAAGTAGTTAGGTCCAGAGTATAATTAAGATTTAACCTGATTTTTGCAACTTCAAACTCAAGCCCTGTGCTTATTCGTGGGTTTGCACCTTTTAGTGAGAAACCGGCAAGAAGTGAAACAAAAGATGCAAATTGAATGGAAACACCTGTGTTGAAGTATGGAATCAGATAAGTTCCTATATCATCAAGATTTAGCGGCTGAACAAAATCTGCAGAAACTGTAACAGGCTTAATAAGTTTTACTGAAATTCCTGCTGCGATTGTGGCAGGAAGTGGATCGTCCTTTTGCAGCTGACTGCCGAACCCCGTTAGTGAAACTCCGAAATTCTGTGCTGAAATTCCAATTCGGACATTTGGATCTCTTGAAGAATAAAATTTCAGGAAATTAAACTGCATCATAATTCCAAAATCTGCCATTATGGAAAGTCCGCTTTGTTCAAGCCCAGAACCGGAGATAATGGCTCCTGTATCGTTGTCTGTATAGGATGGCATGCCGCGCCAGCCACTTTTTACTGTAAGCCCCAGGGCCAGTCCCTTAAAATCGTATCCGGCAAGAAGGTTGTATGAAACATTTAAGGCGGCAAAAGTTTCTGTATAATAATTTCCTGCGACTCTGTCTCCAAATAAATCGTATTCTGTAAAAGGCAGGTAAAAGCAGGATACGTAACCACCATAGCTTAAGTGAGGAATATTCTTAAATCTTGTTGTGTAGGCCAGTGTTTCAAGCTTAGAATCAGCAATCCAGGAGTTATGAAAGAGGGCAACCTGTGTTTCTTTCTGGATTGAACCTGCCGCAGGATTATATCTTAAATAACTTATATCATCACAAAGACCTGTATAAGCGTTACCTAAACTTTCTGTACGTCCACCAAAAGGAATTAATAATGAGCGGAAGGATGTAGTACCTTCGTTAGGGTCTACGAAAGATGCAAATAAATCTCCAATTGCGGAAGTTGCATCTGTAAGCGAAAGCCCGTGAGCTTTTGTATTGAAATTACAGATACAGAAAAGAATGAGAAAAACTGGAAATGTTCTTTTTCGGGTAAAAAAGCCCTTTTTCTTCATGTTCATTTTATTTTTCGGAATTTTAATTCTTTTCTATAAGTATAATATCTTATTTGCCGAAAATAAAATATAATATAAATGATGAAAAGGAAAATTGTCCTTATTTCTGCAATTATGATTTTTCTCGCTACTCCCTGTGCTTTTGCCCAGAAATCACAGGAAAAGGATGATTTGTCTCTTTTTGAAATTGACCGCTTGATTCGCCGCACAGAATACGATGAAGCCTTAAAACAGCTTAATATCTACATCGAAAAAAATCCTGAAAAATTTGATGCTGCCCAGACCCGAATTAAGCGTATCATGCATGCGAGAAATCAGTATTCAATTCTTGCAGAAAAGCTTATCAAACTTATTCAGACAGATCCTGGAAACAATAAAGAGATTTACGAAATTACAGCCCAGCTGGAAAAGTTCGAAAAGCATCCTTCTGACCAGAACCTGCAGTTTATTGCAGACTTGAAAAAATCTGCAGAGTTCAACTACTTCCGCGCTTTATTCCTCGAAATTCAAAATGCTACAGCAGACCTGTCTCACAAGGGCGACTACATAGCCGCTGTTGAAAAAGCAAAGGAAGGCTTCTGGCTTTACCGCGATGACTTTTATGAAACTCAAGAAGAAAATGAGGCGATTATAAGTGCCGTAGACAAAACTCTGGCAGAACTGGACCTTCGCATTTCCGAGTTTGAAGAGAAGAACTATCTGCCGCGCTTTAATACTGCTGTAAGCGAGTTTATAAAAGCGGTGAGGGCAGAGCAGTATGATCTGGCTGTAAGCAGGCTTACGGAAGTTGAAAATTATTTCAGAAATTATAATGAACTTCGTAATGGAATTGTTAAGGCTGGTAATGATCTGCAGGCAGAGTTTGCCGAAGTTCAAAAGCTTAATTCAGATTTAACAGATGCTTCATTTTTGCCTTTTATGTTCCGTTTTGTTTTTGGAGTTGAGTCTGTACCTGATTCAGGAATTCTTGGCGCGGTTAATAGCCAGTGGAACGATGCTGCCGGCCGCATGAACGAAGCTGTTTATTCTGTTCTCCTGAAAAAATACGGTACTTATGAAACAGAAATTAATGCCGGACTTGTAAATGAGGTTTCCCGCTATAGCGGCCTGGAAAAACGTGTTCTGGATATTTATAAGATTGCTGAGGCAAATCCGTCTGCAGGACATAATATTCAAAATCCATACCAACCTTATTATGATATCTGTAATTACGCTCAAAATCTTTGTACTAATGCTTTGAGACTTTCCGGAGTATATACTCAGGTACGCAATACAGGAGCAGAGCAGGAAAAGACCCTTGCAAAAATTACAAATGGAAATGCCGAGGCTTCAGAAATCCGTGCCCTTTTTGATTCCAGCAGTCAGCTTTCTAAGCTTATAGGCGACAAGGAAAGCCAGAAACTGGAAGGCTTTGACTGGACGCTTGCTTACAATACAGCAGCAGAACAAGCCGGCCGCCGAGACTTTGACGGCCTTTCAAATCTCTATTCTCAGATGCTGGATTCAGTTTTCACAGATACAGCTGCAATCTTCAACCGTTCCTGGACAGAAATTACAAATTACTATAAGGCTAGCTCTGATTCCGTATATCAGAATGCCCTTGCTTATTATAATTCTTCGGAAAAATACAGGGCTGGTTTTTTTACAAAGATTCCTCAGAATGTACTTGCAGAGCTGAGAGCTGATATTTCAAAATCTGTAGTATACGAAGATACTTTCAATCAGGATCCTGAACTTGATTTTGGTATTTATTACTCTTACCCGGATCTCGCAATTCAGATTTCAAATTATACTCAAACCTCAGCACAGAATGGTATAAAGACAATTGATGGTTATGAGGCAATTATTGTAGAAAACTATGGGGCTCAGAGTCAGACTGTAGAAGGTGCTCTTGAAGTTGACGGTCTTATTGCAGAAACAAGAGCTTCCCTCGAAGAAGACAGACAAAAGCTTCGCAGTCTTATTACAGATGCTCAGAATCAGGTTGCAGTGGCCCGTCGTCAGATGAATGCCGCACAGCTTGCCCGTAATGAAGCTGATATCCGCTTTAATGAGGCTCAGAATGCCCTCCGCAATAATGATTTTGATACTGCCCGAAAAAAACTTCAGGATGCACTTTCAAAATACGATGAGTCTCTTACAAATCAAAATGATGAAGTGCTAAGAAGTGAAACAGACCGCAAACTTCAGGCTCTTGGTGAAAATATTGCCAAGGCAGAAAACGAAGTTGTTGTCCGTGAGGTTCGTGACCTTAAGACTCGTGCCAAAGATGCATACTTTAACGGGCGTTTTGATGATGCGGAAAAATATCTGAACCAGGCTAAGATTCGCTGGGCAGTTACCAATGTTGATGAAGATGAAGAAATTACAAATCTTTTAAACTTTGTTAATACTGCAATTTCCATGAAGACAGGACGTGAGATTCTTCCTTCGGCTCCCCAGTATCCGGAAATGTCCCAGCTCTTAAACATTTCTTATCAGTATTTTGATGAAGGTTCAAGAAAGATAGGGGAAGGAAACAGGGCGGCCGGAGAAGCAGACCTGGCTCTTGCTCTCGAAAGCATTCAGAAGCTGCAGTATGTATATCCTCTTAATCAGGAAGCTTCAATTCTGACACTGCGAATAAACAGGCTTTTAGATCCTAAAAAGTTCAGCGAAGAATTTGCCCAGAAAATTGATATGGCAAAAATGATGTGTAAGAGTAAGGATACCCAGCAGGAAGGTTATGCAAATCTTCTTGATTATTATCAGCTTGATCCAAATTATAAAGGCTTAAAGGATTTAATTTATCAGGTAGAAATTGATATTGGAATTCGCCAGAAGCCTGTAAGTAATAGCGGTGCAAACCGTGCAAAGAGACTTGTGGCTGATGCACAGAAAATATATAACTCTGCCGGTAATGACCAGGCTAAGCTTCAGAATGCCCTTTCTAAGATAGACGAGGCTCTGGCTCTTGTTTCTGATAATCAGGAAGCAATGGCTTTAAAAGACAGAATTACCACGAAAATTGGTGGTAATACGGCAACTGTTCTTTCAACAGAAGATGAAAGACTTTATCAGCTTGCAATTCAGAGACTTCAGAATAATAATGTAGTAGGCGCGAATGCTATTGTAGAGCAGCTCTTGAAAAAGCCGCAGAACGGTAATTCGCAGAAGATAAAGGATTTGAAGAATAAGATTGAGGCTCGAAGTTAGGCAATGAAAAGTTATGCAGCGTTCTTAAAGAAAGTATTATTCCTCATAATTCTGTCTCTTGCAGGAGCCTGCTTGCAGCCTCTTTTTGCCGCTGATTTTTACTGGGAAAATCCTAAGGTCATTACCGATACAGATTCCCGCTTCCCTGTAACTATTCCGGCAAGCGACGGAAAATCTACCTACTTATTCTGGCAGGAAGTAGACCAGGCTAAGAGACAGATTTATATTTCAGCCCGCCGATATACATCGTTAAAAGATTATTCAGAAAACAGACGTTTTGCAGGGCCTTTTGCCTATTCTGGTGACGAAGTTCCTGATATTTATACTGCAGCAGTATTAAAAAAGGGAACTGTTGGTGTTGCAGTCATGACAGGTCTTTCTAATCTTGCGGTTTATGTTTCAAGTGATCAGTGTAAAAGTTTTACCGAAACAAAGCTGCCTTCAACTTCTTCTATTACAGTTGCACCTCGTATTTATGCAACCGGTTCAGATACTTTCCGCATTTTCACTTCTGTTGGTGAAGAAAATTCCTTTTCTATTTTTTCTTCTGATTCTTCAGATGGAATTAAGTGGCAAAAGTTCAGTCAATTCCAGCCTGCGGCAAATTACAGAAACCCTTTCATTCCGGTTCTTCTGCATTCTTCCTTTGGAGATATTGTGGTTTTCCAGGCCCAGTATACTTCGGCAGAAACTAACAGACTTTCCTATCAGCTATATATGACAGTTGATTCCGGCAAGGGCTGGTCAAATCCTGTGCTTGTTACAGACAGAAGCTCTCTGCCTGCCCGCGGTGGTAAACAGTTTCATGAATATCAGAACCAGAGGCCGGGACTTTATGAATTTGACGGGCAGGTTTACCTTACCTGGGAAAGAACAGATTCTGTAAACTCTTCTATCTGGGTTGAAAATCTTACGGCTGGAGGAGTTGTTGCAGGCAGTGCAGAGGCTCTTACAAATCAGGGTAGTGCAAACAGACCTGTTATGTTTACCTATAACGGCAGTCTCTATATGACCTGGTTTGATACAAGGCGGGGCCGGGAATCTGTTTATATGGTAAAAAAGAACGGAAGCTACTGGAATGAAACAAGCCTTGTCGAAGACCGTAATTCTAATCTTTTTGCCTATCCGCTTTTGACGGCAGAAGGGGGGACTGACGCTGGCGGTGAGGCAGATGGCGCTGCAAATGACGCGGCAGAAAACTCTGTTCTTTCTTTTATATGGCAGCAGACTAATACTGCTTCAAAGCATTCTATTGCAATCCTGTCTCCGGATAAATCTGTTTTACCACCGTCATTTACTCCGCTTTCTTTCCGTAAAGGAAAAAGCTCACGGGCTGAGGATGTGCAGATACAGATTAACTTCCCTGCAGACTCCTCAAATATTTCCGGCTATTCCTATACCTGGTCTCATGAAGATGATTATGGCAGCAATGAACCGCTTAAACAGATTGAACATTTTACAAAAGAAAACAAGCTCCGTCTTAAGGCTGTAAAAGACGGTATGTATACTTTAAAAGTTAGGGTAGCAGACTATGCAGGTAACTGGTCAGACATTGGTTCTATAACATATCATCTCGATCTTACACCCCCTATACCTCCAAATCTCACATTTACAAATGTAGATGCCTACGGATTTATTGATTCGAATAATTACAGCTTAAAATGGGATGCCTCAAAATCTGAAGATACAGCAAGTTATCTTTACAGAATTGATTATTTAGGTTCTATACCAAAATCAATTTCAGTTTCTAAAAAACATCCGCTAAGGCTTTCTGCAAGTCAGACAGAAGAGATTCGAGATAGTCTTCTGCAAAAATATGAAAGTTCTCTTACTGCCAGCCGTCGCATGAATTCTTCTTCAGCGGTTTCAACCAGATTACTAACTACCGGTCGTTATTATAACAGACCTAATGGCGTTTACATTCTTTCGGTTTCTGCAGTTGATGAAGTTGGAAATATAAGCCAACCGTCTTCGGCTCTGTATATCTTAAATAAATTTCAGCCTTCAACATATGTTACTTCTATCGAACAGAAGAAAAACGATATGGGCGACAGCCAACTCGTTATTAACGGTGGCGGCTTTACCTATGACGGAAGAGTTCGCGAGATTTATATTGATGCAGACGGTCTTGCTCCATACGATTTAGTTCTTACAGCAGATGATGGTAAATTCCGTGTTCAGTCAGACAGCCGTATTTCTTCAGTACAGCTTGGAAGCGACCTTGATGAAGGTAAATACAAAATTGGTCTTTTGCATACAGATAGAGGGCTTTATTTTACAGGTACAATCCTCACAATTTCGCAAAACGGTACTATAAAAATTGAAGCAGAATATCAGCCGCAAAGCAGATTGTCTTCAAACTTCAGACATTACAAATACAAAGTTGCAGTCAGTCTGATTATTGTATTTGTAATTCTTATGATAATTGTAATTACAGTTATCTTTATTGCGATAAATATTTTCCAGAATATACACGAAAAAAATCTAACCAATAGCGAAATTAATTCGCTGTTCACAGGAGCTGCCATGCCTTTGAAGAAACTCAGTAAAAATTTCCGCAGGTTACCAAGCCTGAAGAAAAAACTTATCGCCTTTACTTTCTCACTTGTTATTGCGGTTGTAATAGCCGTAAGTCTTCAAAACGGTTATAAGGTTGTAAGATTACAGGAGCAGACTATGGCAGCCGGTCTGCAGAACCGAACAGAGGTACTTCTGGAAAGCCTTCATTCCGGTGTAAAGAATTTCTTCCCGGCAAACAATCTTCTTGAGCTTACAGCACTGCCTGCTCAAAAGGATGCCATGAGTGAAGTAAAATACGTAACGATTACAGGTCAGCAGTTAGATTCAAATTCTGCAGATAATCTTAATTATATCTGGGCAACCAATGATCCGGATATTGGTGAGAAAACAGGAAGTTATACCCTTATTTATGGAGAGTCAGAAATTCAGGAAAAAGTAATTCTGGATCTGACGGCAAAATTAAAAGATCTTGATAAAGAAATTGACGCTGAAGTAAAAGAACTTTCTGATAAAATTGACAGTCTTTCCCGTGATGCGGAAGCTCTATATGCATCTCCGGTAGAAGAAGATGCTGCAGAAGCAGAAAGGCTTTCTGATGTAATCGTTGAATTAAGAAATCAGCTTGATGCCCGCCTTGCAGAATATTCAAAAGCAGCATCCGGTTCTTTCCCTCAATTTGATACGGAAAATCTTGACCGCACGAATACAGATTATATTTTCTATCGCCCGGTAATGTATCGTAAGGGAACAAGCGGAAACTATATTCACAGTGTTATTTATCTGGAACTTTCTACACAAAGTCTTATAGACAGTCTTAACGCAGAAATCAGAAAAATAGTTTTATTCTCTCTGATTGTTGCAGTTGCTGCTGTTGCCTTTGGAATTGCAGGTGCATACCTTTTTGCTTCCCTTATCGTTCGTCCGGTACAAAAGCTGGAAAAGCATGTAATTATGATTGGTCAGACAAAAAATAAGATTAATCTGAAGGGAAAGGATGTTGAAATAAAATCAAAGGATGAAGTAGGGCGCCTTGGTGATGCAATCAATAACATGACTCATGAGCTTGTTGCAAATGCGGAAGAAGAAGCGCTTGCAATGGACGGTAAGGCAGTACAAAAGGCCTTTCTGCCGCTTGAAGCCTTAGGTGCAAATAACAAAAATACCTTTGCAGAATATAAGGATAATGAACTTGAAGCCTTTGGTTACTACGAGGGTGAATCCGGTGTATCCGGTGACTATTTTGATTATAAAAAGCTTGATGATACCTGGTTTGGAATTATCAAATGCGACGTTTCGGGACATGGTATTCCGGCGGCAATTATCATGACGGTTGTTGCTACAATCTTCCGCCGTTACTTTGAAAAATGGTCCTACGCTAAAAACGGTACTCACCTTGAAAAACTTGTAGAGCAGATTAACGACTTTATTGAAGGACTTGGACTTCGCGGTAAGTTTGCAACACTTATTATCTGTCTATTAAATGTAAAGACAGGCGAGCTTTATATGTGTAATGCCGGAGATAATCTTGTTCATATTTACGATGCTGCAACTCATCAGCTTAAACTTTTGACACTTGCTTCGGCTCCAACTGCAGGTGTATTTACTTCTGACCTTGTTGCAATGCGTGGCGGCTTTGTTGTTGAAAAGACCATTCTTAATCATGGTGATATTCTCTATCTTTATACTGACGGTATTGAAGAGTCAACACGTCGTATCCGCGAGCTTGATTACACGGTAAGACAGAATGAAGTTGAAGTTAAGAAGATGAATCCAAAAACTCACGAAGAAGAATCTGAGTTTAAGATGGAAGATGCAAAAGAAGAGTTTGGACCGGATAGAATCAAGCAGGCTATCGAGGCAGTGTATAATAAGCGTAAGTTTATACTAACAAAACTGGATAATCCTGCTACTGGTGAAAGCCTGGAATTTGATTTTTCTAAATGCGAAGGAAGCGTTTCAGAATCTATTCTTGCACTTGCATCTCTCGAAAAGGTATTCCGTCTTTATAAATCACCTGCAGTACAGCAGACAGATTACATAAAGATTGATAAAAAGATTGACGAATTCCTTTTAAAATACTTTAATATGTATGATTACTATGCGGCTCATAAATCAGAGGATTCTGCCGGTACTAACTATGTAGATTACGACCAGATGCTTGAAGATGAGCAGTCCGATGACTTAACCTTGCTTGCAATTAAGAGAATTTAAAAGAGGGGTAGAAAAATGAATGTAGAAGATTTTGGAAATAAGGTAAAAGATTTATTCTCTCGTGGAACTCAGGCCTCTAAGGAAGCATTGTCAAAAGCCGGAGATAAGGTTCAGGATTTTACTGATAAAAGCGTAACAAAAATTGAGATTCATAAACTGGAAACAAAACGAGACTGCAAGTATGAAGAAATGGGGCTCAAGCTCTCTCAGATGCTTCTTGAAGGTGCTTCAATTACAAGCTCAAATGCAGAAGACATTAAGATTTTGAATGATATTCAGGAAGAAATAAAGAATCTGGGTGAACAGATAAAAGTGAAGGAAAGTGAACTTTAATAATAATACCACACGGATTGGATTTTGCTAACGCAAAATCTATAGTTATAAAAATGAAATGCCGTTAGGCATTTCGAATCCGTGTGGCATTTATTTTTAACGCTGTTGACTACTATCGTGCACTTTTTTATATACTTCTTCGCCGGCAAGAATCCTTACTAATTCCATAGCAAATTCTTCTGCGGCGCCAGGTCCGCGTGAAGTAACTAAATTTCCATCAGTAACAAATACCTTATTGCTATAACCGCTCTGATATTCAGGCTTTGATTCGCCTTCCATATCAGGATAGCAGGTCCATTTTTTACCGGCAGGAATTTTTGTCTTTCCAAGAACAACAGAAGGTGCTGCACAAATTGCAGCAACCAGACGTCCAGCATCCCAGGCCTTTTCAAGATGAGCAAGAAGAGTAGTGCATTCAGAAAGATTAATTGCACCTTTGCCGCCACCCGGACATACTACGCAATCAGGAATTGAATCTCCGAACTTCTTCATATAAGAATCCAGACTCATATCCATAATCATTGGAACATTGTGTGAGCTTGTAACAATCATAGTATCATTAAAAGGCATTCCCTTTACACCAACAGTTATAACTTCAACGCCGGCGCGTCTCAAATAATCTACAGGCGAAAGAGCCTCAATATCCTCAAATCCATCAGCAAAAAATACAGCAGCTGTTTTCATTTTTATCCTCCGCATTCATTATATATTGTTTAACAAAAAATGTAAAAAAAAATCAAAAAAAAGCATAAAAATCACGTATCAGCTATTGACGAAAAGTTTAGAAAGAAGTATATTCATTTTCACCGTCGCAACACAGCGGCGCTGCTCTTTGACAGATCAGGGAAGGAAATAACTGACTAAATAATTTTTTTAGTGTTTTTACCATAAAAACACAACCCGCGAAACAGACACGCAAGGTGTCATTCCGAACTTGTTTCGGAAATCTAAGTTTCGATTGTAAATCAATTCAGCAAATATTCAGCTGGTTTTGAACAATTTATGTGAAATCATTACCCTTCGGGGTATTGAAATAATCATGGAGAGTTTGATCCTGGCTCAGAACGAACGCTGGCGGCGCGTCTTAAGCATGCAAGTCGAGCGGTAAGATTGGTGCTTGCACTAATCCTAGAGCGGCGGACTGGTGAGTAACGCGTGGGTGACGTACCTCTGTGACGGGGACAGCTCCTAGAAATAGGAGATAATACCGGATACGCTGCATGTTGTCAGAGGACATGCAGGAAAGGATCTTTTGATTCGCACAGAGAGCGGCCCGCGTACTATTAGCTAGTTGGTGGGGTAACGGCCCACCAAGGCGACGATA
>NZ_ATWV01000014.1 GCF_000421345.1 Treponema bryantii NK4A124 | reverse complement strand
GCCTGAGCAAAATCGGCATTGTATTCAAACTTTGTCTTTGTTACAGAGGTTTCATGTTCTATCATTCCTCTTTTTTTCTCCCTTTGAATACTTCGCCGGCTTTTATGGAAAATAGCAGCAAGTTCACCTGTGTCAGTTATCCGAGGAAAGAGATTTGTTCCCTTTAGATAAAACTCAAGAACAAGTCTTTCTTCGTATTTAAAATGGGTGAACTTTTTTTTCTTTTCTGCTATTGTTTTCATAGGTTTCTTTCCTCCGTTATTGTTTTTGTGTGGTAACAAAATTATAACAGTTCAAAGAAACCTTTTCTTTTATTTTGACGACATTATATTTTACTGCTTACAGTGAAATTTGTGAAAAATGAGAATTTTGACAAATATGGGGGGCTGATTTATAATTATATAACTTCAATTTTTACAGGAGAATTAACTATGAAGAAATTATTGAAAATAATGACAGCGGCAGCAGTTTTGCTTTGCGGACTTGTGATTACAGGTTGTGGATTTAAGGAAATTGTAAAACAGACTGTAGAGGATTCTTATAATCAGTGGTTTAAGTATAAGACAGAAAAGAAAATTGATATTCCTTTGTTGCCTGCAGCCACAGATGACCTTGATTCTACAGAAGAATCTACACAGAAATTAGAAAATGCAGAAATTTATCTATATTTTAATCCTGCTGCAGGTTTAACTGTTTCTATTCAGTCGCAGACTGTACAGACTGTGGAACTTTTAAGTGGCCTTTATTCTCAGGATTTGACAATTACTGTAGGTGCAAATAAGGAGTATACACTGCAGGAATTTGGAAAGACAAAATGGTATGCTCTTTGGGGCAGTGGAAAAATAGAAGAGTCTGACGAGCCAGAAATTCATGCACATCCGGAAAAGTGTGTTGTTATTGGAGAAGGCAAGGCTCAGAACGCTAAAGTTCAGTGGAAGAAATTCTTAGCAAACTATCTTCTTGATTCACTTCTTGAAGACTAATTAATTATAATTTCCGTCATTGCGAGGAGCGAAGCGACGTGGCAATCTATTGCAATGGATTGCTTCGCTGCGCTCGCAATGACGGATGTGTGCAATGCACGAATATATCTAGAAAAAAATACAAATTAGGTTTACAATATATTCGGGTGGAAATTTATTGTGAATCAGTTCTTTAGACCAAAGCAGACGGTTTTCTTTTTTATTTGTCTTGGAATCAGCCTGCTTGTTCTTCTCTTTACATACGCAAAGCTTTCTCTTCAACCCGTAACTCCTGTTGCTCAGAATATGCCGGCAGTTGAGCGTGGTTCAATTGTAGACCGCTCGGGCTTTCCACTGGCAGTGCAGACAAACTTTTATCATGTAGGTGTTTCGGTAAAAAATATCCGCGACAGTGAAAAAATAAAAACTCGTTTTGCAAATGATGTGGCACCGCTTCTGGAAATGCTGCCGGAAGAAGTACTTGAAATCATAAATACAAACAAGACCTTCGTTTATCTAAAGAAGAAAATAAATCAGACAGAGTATGAGCCCCTTAAAAAGCTTACCGACGAGAAGGGCTACAACTTTGTCAGCTACGAAAAAATCCCTGGAAGAAATTATCCTAATCATGCACTTGCTTCACAGCTTATAGGCTACATGGGAGATGATGGTCGTGGACTTGCCGGAATTGAATTCTCTCAGCAGTCTGTTCTTTCTCCAAGCGGTACAGATGAAAACGGTGAACCGCTGCAGGGACGCAATGTCTTTTTAAGTATTGATGCCAACCTTCAGTATAAGCTGGAGCAGGTTGCGCAAAAAACTATGAATGAAACTCAGGCCGAAAGCATGATGCTTATTGCGGCTGACTGTACAAACGGAGAAGTGCTTTCTTATATCAGCCTTCCTTCTGCAGATTTGAATGAATACGGCATGTCTTCCATTGCCTCTAAGGTAGACCGGCCGGCAATGACGGCTTATGAGCCTGGTTCTGTATTTAAGATTTTCACTGTAGGAATTGTTTACGATGAGCATGGCATTTCTCCTAATGATTCTTTCCTCTGCGACGGAATGTACGAAAAGCGCATTGCCGGTGGAGAAACAATCAGAATTAAGTGTCTGGAGCATCACGGCTGGTGTACTCCAAAAGACGGACTGCGATATTCCTGCAACGATGTTCTTGGACAGATAAGTGACAGAATAAGTGAAGATGAATTTATGGCCAGAATCCGTATGCTGGGCTTTGGTACAAAAACCGGAGTTGAGCTTCCTGGAGAAACTTCCGGCTCTGTAAAGGATACAAGCAGTACCCTCTGGTCAGCCCGTTCTAAGCCTACAATTGCAATTGGTCAGGAAATATCTGTTTCGGCCCTGCAGATGGTACAGGCAGCGACCTCTATTGGAAACGGTGGTATTCCGGTTCAGCTTTCTTTTATTCATAAAATCACAAATAAAGACGGAACAACTTATTACGAGCATGAGCCTCAGTATAAAAACAGGGTTTTCTCAAAGAATACAGCAGATTATATCTTGAGTTGTATGGAAACTACTGCTAAAAGCGGAACCGGTTCTCGTGCAAATCTTCGCGATGTTGATATTGGTGTAAAAACCGGTACAGCCCAGATGGCAGATAAGGAGCATGGCGGCTATTCTGATACAGACTTCCTTTCCAGCTGTATTGCAATCTTCCCGGTTGATGAACCTCAGATTGTTTTGTATATCGTAGTAGAGAAAGCTAAGGGAGAAACCTACGGTGGACGTATTGTTGCCCCTGTAATTGGCCAGGCCGCAGATATTATTATTGACCATTTAGGAATGAGCCGAGGCGGTGCTGCTTCTCTCGAACACAGCGGTGTAATTACAATTTCTTCTTCCCGTGGAATGGAGATTGGTTCTGTAGTACCTGATTTCACTGGAAAATCAAAGAAAGAGCTTCTGCCTCTTATGGAACGCACAGATATCCGCCTGAATATTAATGGAAGCGGATGGGTTACAAGCCAGAGTCCTGAGCCTGGTACACCGGTTACGGAGAACATGGTAATTGAACTCAATCTGGAATAAAAACTTTACTGCCTTTAAAAACAGATTCCCCCAATTAGCAGAAATGACAGGCAGCCAGCCAGTGCCAGCTGAAACTTTTTGGAAACTTGAAGCCGCAAAAAGCGGAAGTATTACCGCAAGTGAAGGCGGGGTAAGACTGCATTCTGCCTATAATCCTGAGCGGGAGGCAGCTGCCGCTCTTGGCCGCGACGAAGTGTTTCAGAAGTCTTCTGTAGTCTTTTACGGCTTTGGACTTGGCTACCATGTAATTGAAATTGCTAAGTTGATTAAAGAGCGGGGCGGGGCAGGACCAAGGCTTCTTTTGATTGAGCCGGATACAGGGCATTTTTTTGCCGCCATGAGCCTTCTGGACTGGACCCCAGTTTTTGAACTTGAAAAACTTGTAATTGCAGTTGGTGCGCCGGCAGAGGCTGTGCTGCCATTACTGGAAGATTCTACTCGTGTGAATATAGGTGAAACTGGAGTTTCTGATGCTTACTTTTTTGACCTTCCGGCTTTTACTGCCCACGCAGCACCTTATTTTGATATAGTTCGTTCTATTATAAAGCGTAATCAGAGAAAAAATGAAATAAATGCGGCAACCCTGAAAAAGTTTGGCCGCCTCTGGTGCAGAAACAGTCTTAAAAATCTTGCTCAGTATGGAAAGTGCGGACAGGTTGGCAGTCTTGAAAATAAGGCTTTTGATGATGAAGGAAAGAGCCTGCCTTTTCTGATTATAGGGGCAGGGCCTTCTTTAGAAAGGATTCTTCCATATATAAAGGAGCTGCAGGAGCGCTGTGTAACAGTCTGTGTGGAAACCGCCTTGAGGGCACTTTTACGGGCCGGAGTTCAGCCGGACTTTGTGATTTTGACAGACCCTCAGTTCTGGGCTTACCGCCATATTGCGGGACTTAGTGCGCCTGAATCCTGCTTTATTACTGAGGTCAGTGCCTGGCCTGCAGTATTCCGTTTTAACTGCCGTAATCTTTTATTGTGCAGTTCACAGTTTCCGGTAGGGCAGTTTGTGCAGAATAAACTTGGGCTGACACCCGGCGACCTGGGAACCGGCGGCTCCGTAGCCTCAAGTGCCTGGAACTTTGCCCGCCTTGCCGGAGCCCGGGAGATCTTTACTGCGGGCCTGGATTTTGCCTTTCCGAATAAGCAGACACATATAAAAGGCTCTTCCGCCGAACAGACATATCATACTCTGGCAAGCCGCCTTTCAACTCCGGATAAGTTCACCGCAAACGCCCTTTATTCTGCCAATGCGACCACTGGTAGCGACTACACAGGTTCGCCCGTGCTTACCGACAGTCGCATGAAAATGTTTGCCTGGTGGTTCGAGTCCCGGCTTGCTGCCTGTCCTGAAACAAAAACTTACACGCTGGACCCCCGTGGCCTTTCCGTGCCGGGCATAGCCGCGGCCGACACCCAGGAGCTTTTAAGACGTCCGCAAATCACTTCCCGCAAACAAGGCTTCCTCGCCGCGGCAGCCACCGCCCGTGCCCCCCTGTCACAGGCCCAGCTTGCCGAACTCGAAAAACTTGCAGCTTCCTTCCCCCGCGAAGTTTTTCTCTCACAATATCCATTTTTACGCGACTATCTCTAATATTTATTTTCCTAAACCGTCCCTTATTTTTTTCCGATACTTGAAGCATGGAAATAATAAGTTACGTTCAGGATAATTCCCGGGCCAGAGGCTTCAGACCTTTGAGAACCTTCAGCCTTCCAGAATTACAGTTCAGACATAAAGAGCGGTCTCAGGCCGCTTCCATAACAGCAAATATCTTTTCTCCGGAGTTAAAATCCTTTTCGGCTCAAAAGGTTCGAAGTGATTTTTCCGTAAAAAGCATTTTTAAGCTTTTGGGTGGAGCCCTTACTCAAAGTGGAGACTATATCAAAAGCAATGCAAAGGCCTTTTTTATTATTGCTGCTTCGGCTGCGGCTTTTGCGACAATTTCAATCTTCTCTTTTAAGCTTGTAAATCATCATATAAATCATACTGGTCCTCTTACTTTACAGAGCGACGGTGGTGATGACATAGAAATCTTAAATAAACTTATGGCAAACTTTGCCCTTGAAGGTAAAATTGATTACGACGAAAACGGAAAGCTTTTAGATGTAGAAGTGCCTGCTGTAAAGCCTAACTTTACCCAGCCGGTTACCTTCCAGACCTATAAGGTTCGTCAGGGTGATACAATAAGCGGAATTGCAAAGAAGTTTGGTTTAACTAACATTTCAACCTTGATTTCTGTAAACGATATTGGAAACGTTCGCCAGCTTGCGGCCGGACAAAAGCTTAAGATTCCTTCAATTGATGGAATTGTTTATACAGTAAAAAAAGGCGACAGCCTCAGCGGTATTACCGGAAAGTATAAGGTAAGCCTTGAACAGCTTCTGGACGTAAATGAGCTTACAAGCGAAACTCTTACTGCGGGTCAGCAGCTCTTTTTACCTGGCGCCGCTATGGATGCTAACTCTCTGCGTAACGCTATGGGTGAGCTTTTCCGCATGCCTATTGCAGCAAAGTTCCGCTGGTCTTCTCCTTACGGCTACAGAATCGACCCGATTGCCGGTGTAAAATCTTTCCATACCGGAACTGATATGGCTTGTCCTACAGGAACTCCGATTCTTGCAGCAATGAGCGGTAAGGTAACAACAACCGGTATTAACCGTGTTTACGGAAATTATGTAATTATTGATCATGGCAACGGCTATCAGACTTTGTATGCCCACATGTCAAAAATTATTGCAAGTAAAGGTCAGTGGGTGAGCCAGGGAACCCGAATTGGTCTTGTTGGTTCAACAGGCTATTCAACCGGTCCACACCTTCACTTTACAGTTTATAAAAAAGGAAAATTAGTGGACCCGATGACGGTGTTGAAGTAGAAAAACAATGTGATTTCGATACGGCCTATGGCCTACTCAATCACCGCGGTGGTTGAGTGCCGCGAAGGCGGCCTATCGAAACCACTGATGGGAGGAAATATGTGTATCTGCGGTGGTTGCGGCAAATTAATTGATAATAAGTTTTATTACTGTCCATGGTGCGGTTATTCTCGCGTGGAAACTGAAAAAGAAGACAGTAATGAATTGCGCTATGCAAAATTTAAGGAAAAACAATTTCAAAAGCGTTATAATCAGATAGAAAAGATGGAAGAGCAGCTTGATGACCTTGAGCATGAGCTTTCCATCCTCGTATTAAGTGCGGAGATGCATAAATGAAAAAAACAGGTATTCTGCCTCTTGTAGTAAGTCTATTTTCTTTCTCACTTTTTGCCGGCACTTCCTTCGGGAATCCGGATTTAAATCTTAACGACGAAATTCTTTTTACAGTTCGTCATAATATGGTGGGAACCAGTCCTTATAAATCTCTTTTTCATGCTGCCTTAAAAGACGGTAAACCAGAGTCTACGCCGGAGGTTATTACCTGTTATCCGGAACAGATGGAGTTGCTTTCCGGTGGTGAGATTCTTCAGATTAGAAACAGATACGGAATAGCCCGTTATTCAAATAAAAGCGGTGAATTAAAATGGATTGAAAAGACAAGTGAGATGCCTGAAAATATTGTTCCGGTTGTTCCTTATGCAGTAAGCCCGGATGGAAAGTATTTCTGCCGTATTGAAAGAACTTCAGTTTTTTCCGGAAACCTTATGCTTGTAAGCACTAAGACTGGAAAGAGCAGTGTACTTTGTGAAGGCGTTTTAAATTCTTACGAAGACCTTCCTGTAAAGTGGGCGCCGGATTCATCAGTTTTAATTTATGAGAAAAATAATTCTGTTTTCTTCTGTAATCCGGATGCAGTGCTTCGCGGAGTTGAAATTGATGAACGTTACAGAAAGATAGGCCGCGGCAGCATTAATTCTGTTTACTGGGCTTCTCCAAAATATCTTGCTTACATAGATGATTATCTTCTTTATAAAATAAATACTAAGGAGTTATACACTCTTGGACTTTATTCAGGAATTATCGGGCAGGGAAAGCCAATGGGCCGTCTTCCTTTCCAGTTTAATCCTCTTACAGATAAGTTCAGCTGCAACAGTGAAGTAACTTCTGCGGTAGTTACCCAGAACGGAAGACTCTTTACTTATCTTGTTGTACGTTCTGCTTCCTGTGATTATATGGATGTTATTTATTCCCGTCCCTATACAGAATCAAAAGCATCTCTTGTAGCATCTTATGTATTCTGGGATGATAACGGTAAACCTGTTTTATGGCAGGAAAAACTCCCTTACGATGGAATTAAGGAACACGGTTCTGTTTACAAACTTGACTCTCAGGCCCAGCAGGTTCTTCAGATTGAAGATTCAGGAAAACCTTTTATTTCGCCTAACGGAAGCAAAGTAATGTTCTTTGCAGGTTCAACAGTTTATGTTTATGATATGAATACCTGGAAGCGCCTTGCCGTTCTTACCGGTGAAAAAATTGTTTCTGCAATCTGGACAGATGACTCAACCTTAATTGTAGGCGGAGAAAAGAGTGTACGCAAATGGAATATTTTTGCCAATAAGTTTGAAACAATAACACTTTCTTCTGTTGCTGCCGGCTACTGGGATACAAACGATTATTCGATTATTGCTGATACAGGAAATTCCAGCTTCTACAGATATGATGCAAAAAAAAGAACCTGGGCTAAAATTGATTTTACAGGAAGCATAGAACCTGTAAAACAAAATGGCCGTTACAGGGTTTTCATTGGAACTACACAAAATAAAAACTACGATAACGCAATTTTTGTGCGCTCCTTAAGCAAGAGGGCAGTAACAAATCCTTTGTACAAGGAAAGCGCAAGAAAAGCGCCTGAGAAGAAAAAGGTTGCTCTTGCATTTGAACTTTATGATAATGCAGACGGACTTCCGGTAATTCTTTCTGAACTGAAAAAGTTCAATGCAAAAGGAAGCTTCTTTATAAATGGAGAGTTTATCCGTCGATATCCGGCAGAGACAAGACAGATTGTTACAAACGGTCACCTGTGTGCTTCTATGTTCTTTACAACTGCAAACCTTACAGAAAACTCTTTTGTAATTAATGAAGATTTTATCCGCCGTGGTCTTGCCCGCAATGAAGATGAGTTTTATGACTGCACAAAAAATGAGCTGACACTCTTCTGGCACGCACCATATTACAGTACAACACCTGACATCATTAATGCTGGAGAAAATGCCGGTTATACTTATGTTTTCCCATGCAGTGATTTTTCTGAGTTTAATAATCCGGACATGGATCCTGAAAAGCTTATAAGAAAATATATTGCAGCATTGGAAAAAACTAATGGTGGAGTAGTTTCTGTTGTAGGTGGATTCTCACAGAGCAATCATTCAAGACCTCTGTATAAATATGTGGCTCTATTAATTAGTGCTTTACTTGATAGTGGATATGAATTAGTTGATTTGAATTCTTTGTAAAAAACTCAGGTGGTTTCGATACGCCGCTTCGCGGCACTCAACCACCGGTGATTGAGTAGGCCGAAGGCCGTATCGAAATCACTGTCTATTCTTCATCCTGGAAGCGGTCGCGGTATGAGCCGTAGCCGTCTTCTTCTTCAACGTCGTCGTAAGGTTCGTCTACGTCCTCTTCTTCCTTAAAGACATCGTCGTAGTATAAATCTGCATCATCATCGAATTCGTCTAAAGCTTCGTCGTCGTCTTCGTAATCGTCAAAGTCGTCATCGAAATCTTCATCATAATCATCGTCGAAATCATCGCCGTATGAAAAAGACATTGTTAATTCTTCAAAATCTGAATCAGCAAACATAAAAACCCCGCCTCGTTTTTGTCCTTACTGTTAAACTCACTTTTCTACAATATAAAGTATCCGTGCTAAAAAGTAAATAGAATTTAAGGGGATTTTCTTGGAAAATTTTACGGTTCATTGATAAATTATTGAATGAGTTGCAAAGTTTTTTCGATTTTAAGAAAAAAACTGAAAGGTAAATTTCATTCTCGTAGTGAAAAAAAGTCTGTCGACAACATCATCCCGTTGGCGACAGGCTTTTTTTCACGGAAGAGAATGAAATTTGCGATAATAGATTATTTTTTCTTCAAATCGAAAAAGTTTGACTACTCGTTAAAGTAGGGTATAATTATATTAATGGAACGTGAAATTTCTGGCTGTGCGTATGCAAAAGTAAATTTTGGTCTTCGGGTACTTCCCGGACGGGCAGACGGATTTCACGGCATTGAGAGTATTTTCCAGACAGTTGATTTATATGATGAACTGACATTGACGACAACAGCTGATAAAGGCTGCATCGTGCATTGCTCTTCCATGGAACTGCCTGAGAACAATACTCTTACAAAAGCCTACAATGCATTTTGCAAAATTGTCAGCTGCGAAGTTCCAGGTGTCAGAGTTGAGCTTAAGAAGGGGATTCCTTCCGGTGGCGGACTTGGCGGTGGTTCTTCAGATGCAGCGGCTCTAACGAGAATGCTTGAAGGGCTTTGTAACGTAAGGCTTTCTGACAGCGAGCTGGATTATGTTGCTGCCGAGACTGGCAGTGATGTGTTTTTCTTTATGCACTGCGACGTAAAAGGCCGGGGATGTGCCCTGGTTTCTGGTCGTGGAGAAAATGTAAAGAAAATCCATGGGCGAGAAGACCTTTTCCTGATTCTGATTTTTCCAGAGGTAAGCTCTTCCACTAAAGAAGCATATGCTCTTGTGGATGAGGCTTTTTCTCGTGGAAAGTTTTTGGTAAGTCCTGAATTTGATGAGCTAGAGCTGGTTTACAGAAGGCCGCCGGAGAACTGGACTTTTATTAATACTTTTACGCCCGTAATTTCTGCAAAATATAAAGATATAGGGCGTGCTATTGAGGCTTTAAGAGCCCTTGACTGTGATTATGCCGAAATGTCAGGTTCGGGTTCCACAGTTTTTGGGATTTTCTCTTCCAGGCAAGAGGCTGAATCTGCCCTTAAGAAGCTGGCGGGTTCTTGGAACTGTAAATTAGCGCGGACTGTATAAGATTATGGTTTTGCGGTGTAATTTTGCGGAGGTAGATGATTTATGCAGATTACCGAATTGAGAATTAGAAAGGTTGAGGACGAAGGTAAGCTTAGAGCTTATGTTACAGTTACTTTTGATAACTGCTTTGTTGTTCACAATGTAAAAATTATCGAAGGCAAGAGCGGCCTGTTCATTGCAATGCCAAGCCGAAAAACTGCCAATGGGGAATATAAAGATGTAGCCCATCCAATAAGCCCAGAGTTCCGTACCGAACTGCAGGATAAGATCCTCGCAGAATACAATGCCGGTCACGTAGAAACAGGTACTTCCCCAGACGACTAAAATATTATATACTAGATGACATCTTTGGGTCGTCGGCAAGCGGTAAGCCAACGGCTTTTGGTGCCGTCATTCCACAGGTTCGAATCCTGTCGACCCAGCATTACAAAAGAGTTTTCTGAAAATAACAGGAAACTCTTTTTTTTTACCTTAAAAAATCCAAGCTGGGTCGACAGGATTCGAAACGGAGTGAGCGTTCGGAAAAAATGCGAGCAGTGGCGCAGCATTTTTTCCGATTCGGGCACAGGAGGTGCCCGAAAGCGAACGGAGGCGCCGCAGAGGGAGCAGACAGGAGGTCTGCGACCGTCGCGGCGAATCCTGTCTACGGAGATTGCAGAGAGCTCGACCGTCGCTGATAATCCTATCGACTATGCGCCGGGGAGGTAAGTAAAGATGGGTGAAAGATTAGTTACTAAGATTTCTTATAAAGGTCAATTCTTTGCAGCATCATATCAACATTGGTCTGCAGCTGCTTGGAAGCAACTTGAAAATATTCTCAATGAATTAATTATAGAACACGGTTTTTTCGAAAATAATCATGTTAGAACTAAGAATGAAGCTGTTCAGATTCTTTTTGAAATGCTTACTAAGTGGAATAATGCAACTTGTTCTAGGAATTACAAAACTAAGCATGGTTTAGGTTCTGCTGATGTAATTATTTATTCTTGGGAAAAGGACAAAACTATTTCTATTCCGTATCATTCTGAGGAGCAGGCTGCATTTAACAAGAATACTTCTATACCATTCAGCCAAAGTAGAACAGAAGGTCTAATAACTGTCGATGAAACTATAGCAAACGACTGGGAAAGTTGGGCAGAGGTCGTTAACGATTTTGACCAACATGTATGGCTCTGGAAAAGGGGAGTGTGAACATTCTAATAGAAGTTAACGGAAGTTATGCGAAGTTAAATAAATAAATTCGCTTGACAAATCGCAACACTAAAATATAATAATAAATGGGCTGGTCGAAAGACCCTGGTCCAACCTACGACGGCGGGCAAACTGACCCGCCATTTTTTTTGTCCTTGGAGTTTTGCATTGGGAAAACTTAGTATCTTTGTTGATGAAAGTGGCGATTTTGGAGAATACAGTCATCATTCTCCATATTATATCATCACAATGATTTTCCATGAGCAAGATAATGATATAAATCAGAATATTAAACTTCTAAATGAAGGACTTAAAAATCTTGGATATGAATCTGATTTTGCCATTCATACAGAGCCTCTTATAAGACGTGAAGAAGTATTCGAAAATCTTTCGCCAAATGAAAGACGTGCTCTTTTCAGTAAGCTTTTTTATTTTGTGATGAAATCAGATATAACATATAAAACTTTTGTTTTTGAAAAACGGCAGTTTGATGATTTATTAAAGCTTGAAGGTCGTATGGCAAAAGAGATGTCTCAATTTATTCGAGAAAATGTTTCTTATTTCCAAGCCTTTGAGGAAGTAATTTTGTATTATGATAACGGACAAAGAAATTTAAATAGAATTTTGAATTCTGTACTTTCAACAGAACTGTCCCAATATGATGTTCGAAAAGTTTGTCCTAAAGATTATAAGTTGTTTCAGGTTGCCGATTTAATATGTACGTTACAGCTACTTGCAATAAAACATAAAAACAAAGAATTATCGCGTTCTGAATTACTAATCTTTCATGATCCTAGAGATTTAAAAAAACAGTTTTTGAAACCAATTCTTAAAAAAGAATTCAAGGGAATGTAAATAAATCGAAAATTGCGTAAGCAATTATCCATTCTATTCTATGGGGTCTTAGGGGCGAAGCCCCTAGGAGAAGGGGTAGCGTAAGACCGCGCAGCGGGCTGGAGCGAGGGGGAGGCTTCCCCCTCCTTATTCTTAAAAACCATATTAAAATCGATTTTTCTTGTTTTAGGCTTCTTTATATAGTAATATAGTACTATATATATATATAGTGGAGGCAAAAAATGAAAAAGTTGTTAAGTCTATTTATCTTGGGAAGTATCCTTATGCTGACTGCCTGTGATTTCGGAAAAGAAGAGAAAACAGGATGGGCAAAACAAAACCCGGATACACTTGAAACAGTTACCTATAGGGGAAAGTATACGAGTGATCAGGAAGGCGGCTACTACGAGAGCAAAGCTGAATTAATAAAGGCATTTAATGAATATGCAAGGGAATCTTTTAATAATATTAGTAAAAGTTGGGATGTTAGAGATAAACTTGAACCAAAAGAATTTACTGGAGACTTTATTGTAGATACATTATATATTAATGAAGAGCGCAATAAAGTAGAAACGACAAGTGTTGAAGAAGTAAAGGAAAAGCTTACGAATTACAAAAAAGAATATGATGAATCCTGTTTAGGTTTTCCACACTTTTTTTATGGTGCTATGACGCTTATGATTTACTATATGGAAGGGGATAAACTGATGTATGAGGTTTATGACTCTACAATAATGGGATCATAATTGGAGAAAATTAAAATGAAAAAACTGTTTGTATTATTTTTAATGTTATTAAACTTTAGCGCTTTTGCTAAATCTAAATCAGTAAAAGTTCCAGCTTCTATCAGCGATGATATTCCTGAAGAAGAACTTGTTTCTATGACCTTTGCTTCTTCTGTTGTAGTTGAAGCAATTGATGGTATTAATCCAGCTCCGGAAAAAAAGAAGGGGGCTGATGAAGCAGATGGAAAAGAATACTTAGATTCGTCTTTATCTAAATTCAACAAAAACAGAACTGTGCTTATGATGCCTGGCACACACATATTCGTTGTAAAATTTAACAACGGCAAATCTTATACTCTTATGCCGAACTCATTAAAGTTTACTCTTGAAGCAGGTCAGGCTTATAAGATTGTTGCAAAGACAGAAAAAAATAAGGTTTCTTTTGAGCTTCTGGATGCTAAAACCGGAAAGTCTGTTACTAATCCGAATAACTACAACCTCCATCAGAAATCAATTCTTGCATATGTAGAGCAGGTTCTGGATCCTGTTGCTGCTGGTAAAAAACTTTATCTGACAGATCACCGTGGAAAGTTCTGGTATTATGGAGAAGATCTTACTGTTACTGTAAAAGATTCTTACGCAAATGAAGAGCATGCAGGCTTTATAGGTTTTTCAACAGATGCTAAATTGTCTAAAGGTACAATTTACATTAAATACAACGATGATGGTTCTCTGACTAAAGATGACTTCCTTAAACTTAAGCCGGAAGACTGTGACCTTGTATATGAAATTGATGAAATTTCTTCTGATGGTTTTGGTCTAATGCTTACCTTTAAATTAAAGGGAAGCAAGCCTAAAGAAGAACTTCTTATGTCAAAGAATTCTTTTCAATAGGTATAAGAATCTGTGCTGTACGAAGTGGCTCTGAGATGAAAGAGGCTTCGAGCCTTGAATAAACTCCTTATTTCTGTTAATATATTCAAACATTTTTTAGGATATAAGGAGCTTTAAGAAAATGAGTAAGCAGACACTCGAAGCAAAACTTCGTACAGCTACTGGTAAAACAGCTGCTAAAAATCTTCGCAAAGAAGGACGTATCCCTGCCGTTGTTTACAACTCAAAGGGCGAGGCTACATCTATCGAAGTTGGCGAAGTAGAATTCAACAAGATCTGGAGAACAATCACTCCAACAACTTCTATCACACTTAAGGTTGATGGAAAAGAAGCACTCGCTTTGATCAAGGACGTTGAGTACAACATCCGCAACGACAAAGTACTTCATGCTGATTTCTTCACACCAGATGCAGATGAAAAACTCGTTATGAAAATCAAGATCCACTACACAGGAACTCCAGCCGGTGTTCTTAAGGGTGGTTTCAAGAAAGAACGCAATAACGAAATCAAAATCAAGGCTGCTATCGCAGACCTCCCAGAAACAATCACTGCTGATATTTCTGGAATCAACGTTAGTGAAGCACTCCGCGTAAAGGATCTCAAGCTTGACAGCAAGGTTGAAGTTCTTACAAGCGCTGAACTCCCACTCGTTACTGTATCACCAGCTCGTGGCTAGTTTCGGCTAGACCGGCACTCGCGTATTCGCGTTTTTTGGTGTATAATAAAGGCTGTTCCACATTTGTGGGGCAGCCTTTTTTTTAGGTTCCCGTGTCAAGCACGGGAATGACAAGTGTGATGTGTGAATTCGAAGAAAAAGTAAAAAAAAATCTTCTTGCTTGTGGTGTGAGTCCTGACGGCTCGCAGAAAATCGGACTTGCTGTATCGGGCGGGGCGGATTCTGTTTCTTTACTGCTTGCTCTTTCATCTTTTCTTTCTTCATTATACGTAATCACTGTAAACCATAATATAAGACCGGCTCTAGAGTCAGACGGCGATGCTCGTTTTGTGTCAGAGCTTTGTCAAAAGCTGGAAAAGGAAAACGGCAAAAAAATCAATTGCACGATTATTGAGTTACCAAGGGGCAGCGTAGAGGCCGAAGCTCAAAAGCGGGGCCGGGGTACTGAGGATGCTGCCCGCAGCCTGCGCTATGAAGCCTTTGAAAAATTTATCAGCCAGAATCAGCTGGATGCACTCTGTCTTGCCCACAACCGCAACGACCAGCTGGAAACTATTCTTATGCGTTTTTTGCAGGGGGCTTCTTTTGATTCTGCGGGTGGAATCAGGGCCCGCCGCGGTCCTTATGTAAGGCCTCTTTTGAATATTGCGAGGACGGAGATTGAGTCTTATCTGACAGGACTTGGAATTACCTGGCGGACAGATAAAACTAATTTTGAGACAGATTATCTTCGTAATAAAATCCGCCTTAAGCTTCTTCCTTTTCTTGATGAAAACTTTGAAGGATGGCAGACCGCAGCCCTTAAAGGTGCTGAAAAAAATGCTGAAGATTCTGAATTTATTCAAAGCTGTCTTGAAGCTTTTAAGATTCTGCAAAATGCTGACGGGAGTGTAGAACTTCCTCTTGATGATTTTATTAATGCTCCGGAGGCTGTAAAATACCGTCTTCTGCTTGAAGCCTGTAACCGGGCGGGGGAAAGCGAAAGAATCCCTCATCAGTTTTTAAAAGATGTAATTTTATGTCAGGCTGCTTCATTTTCTAAGCGTTTTGGCAGTATAGAAATCAGGCGGAAAAATAATCAACTTTTTATAAAAAAATACTCAGAAAGCAATACGGATTTAGTTTTTTCTGATATAATAGAAGAAAGTGGAACTTTTGAGTTTCCTTTTGGGAACTTACTTGTTTTTAACTATAAAGAAAAGAATGGAAAAGCCTGTGTTTCTGTACAGGCTGGAGAAAACAGCCTTGCTGAAAATATTCCTCTTCCTTTTTTTGTAAGAAGTTTTCGACCGGGAGATACAATTCTTTCTGCCGACGGTTCTGAAAAAAAAGTTTCTGATATTTATTCTGACTGGCACGTTCCTCCTGAAAAAAGGAGTCTTCTGCCTGTCATTCAAATGCTTGATGAAAACCCGCAGTCAATTAAAGCAATTCTCGGCGGATTTTTAGGATATAAGGATTGGATTGTAAAGTTATGAAAAAGTTTCTTATTGTTCTTTTATCGTTTGGAATTACTTTTACAGCTCTGGCTCAAAATTCTGCTGCCGCTGCAAATAAAAATACTGCCCTTCGTTGCCTTAAACTTGCAGAGAACTGTCTCGTCGGTAATGACTGGCAGAATGCTTTGAATCAGGCTGAGCTTGGCCTTTCTTATGATGATTCAATTTCTGATTTGTATTATATAAAAGCGGCTGCTTCGCTTAATCTTGGCGGAACAAAAGCAGATGCCCTGCGGCTTCTTTCTTCTGCTTTTGAGCGTTCTGCCTGGGCCGGCTATACAAAAAACGGAGCCCGTATTTTTATGGCAGATCTTCTTTCGGACACAGGTCTTTACGAAGAATCTCTTGCTGCTCTTGATGCCGAGCCTTTTATTTATTCTGCTGATGCTGAATTCATTCGTATTAAAAACTACTACCGTATGGGAACAGAAGAGGGACTCAACAATGCACGCCAGCGCTTAAACAGTGACCGTCGTGTTTACCCGCAGGATCTGCGCTTTCCGGAAATCTTCTTTATGTTTGAATCTCAGTTTATGAGTGAGGCTGAGCGTGATGGATTAAAGTACACTGTTCCTCAGATTGTAAGTACAATTGCTGATTCTTATATTGCAAAGCTTCCGGATTATTCAGACAGAAATCAGGAACTGGAACTTATGGCTGCTTCCTTTGCCCGTGGAGAAGATAAAATCCGTCTCATAAAAGCAATTGACGCTAAAAACAAAAGTCTTTCTTCTTTGCTCGCAATAGCAGCTCTTCGCGCCGGCATTTACACAGATGCAGAAGCCTTTGACATGTTTTTTGGAGCAAGTGGTTCAGAGTTCTCGTTAGATCTGCTGGAAACTTTTATTGCACTTTTAAAGGATGAAGAAATTATTGAATGTGCTGCTAAAACTCTGGCTGAATTTACCGGAACTCTTTATATCGATGAAAATATTGATTTACAGTATGAGTTTACCGTTCAGTATGAAAAGGGGCGTCCTCAGTATATTAAATATGACGGAAACAACGACGGAGAAATAGAACTGTATTCTGCCTGTGATTTTGGTGCACCGGTTTTTGTTTATTTCAATTCCCGCCGCATTCAGTTCTTCTACGATACTTTCCCCCGCATTTCAAAGGTTTCTTATTCTGATACAAATCTTGTTTTTAATTTTCTTCACGATGATTTTGTTTTTTCTCCTTTTGAATTTGTTACCGACAATGTTTTTGCCCGTACAGGAGCAGAGTTTTATATTCCTAATATTTCAAGAGAAACTGCAATTCCTCTTCCTCAGGAGCTGATTGAAAAGGCTGCAAGCTTTGAGCTTCCTATAACCGAAAGAGACAATGCAAGAATTGTCTATACACTTTCAGGCGGCAATATTGTATTTGCAGAGTTCTATGAAGATAATAATCGCTATGCCTACAGCGATTTTACAAAGGAAGGTTCAATCTTTCGTTTTGTAGATTATGATAACGACGGTAACTTCGAAACTGTTGAACAGTTCTCTGAGATTCCTTTTGCACAGCAGGGGCTTAATTCAGATGAAAATGACCGCATCATTTCAAGCGTGTTTAATTTCATTGATGGCCGCCAGAATATTTATCTTCGCAAGATTCAGATAGACCGCAATGCAAATACCTTCAGTGAGTTTAGTGAAGAGTATCTTGAATATGGCGGAAAAGTTACTGTCTGGGATAATGATGATAACGGTTTACCAGACTGCCAGTATATCCGCTATCCTCAGAAAGAAGGCGAATCATTAATCGAAGAAACCATGTATTATGATTCGAATGGTCTTCAGATTATTGCCCTTACAATTGCAGATGGAGTTCCGGTAAAAATGAATGTGCAGGGCTCTGAGGTTATGATTTATGCCGGTGATTCAGCTGACTTATACTGGATTGACCAGAAGGGAAGCGCAGATGAAGAAGTTGCACTTTTAGATTATGTTAAAAAAGATATTGAACAGGGAGCAATTGATATTTTTGATTATCAGGAAGAAAGAATTTCTGTAATAAAGGTTGGCTCTTCTTACTATTGCCGAAAGGTACCTTTTACGACATTGCCACTTGACCAGGGAGCCTCTGAATAAAATGCAGGGATTTATTAAAACTTCTTTTTTACTGATTTCTTTTTCTTTTGCTTTTCTTTGTATTTCCTGCCGTTCAGTACGTCAGCCTAAATCTGTTGCTCAGCCTATCAATTATACTGATGAAGATATTGTTCAGAATGAAATAGAACGTATTGATGGATTTCTTGAAAATGAGCCCTTGAGGGCTTTATGGCGTGCCCACCTGCTGGGACGAGATGATGTAATTCAAAGATGTTTTTCTAAAGTAGAAGAGCTTTACAATACAGCCCTTGAAGAAAAAAATTATCTCGATGCAAGAAAAAATTATAAATCCTTAAAGGCTGTAAACCCTCAGTGGAAATCAAGTATGACATATGAAGAACTTGATAAGTTAGCACTTACAGAAGTTCCCGGGCTTACAGGAATTAATAAAAAATCACCTTCAAAAATATCTGAATGTATGAAGGCTGCAGTTACTATCTGGCTTGACCGTGGTGTAACCGTAAAAAACGGGGCAGGTTATGCAGATATTATAATCGGTTCTGGATTTTTTATTGACCAGCGCGGTTACATCGTTACAAATCATCATGTAATCGATTCTATGGTAAATCCAAAGTACGAAGGTTACGCCCGTCTTTACATCAAGCTTTCGGAAGATAATCTGACAAAGATTCCTGCAAAGGTTGTAGGCTATGATTCTCTGCTGGACCTGGCTCTTCTTAAAGTTGAAATTGAACCTGAATATGTTTTGAATCTTGGTTCCAGCAGCGACCTGGAAATTGGTGATAAGATTTCTGCAATAGGTACTCCGGTTGGTCTGGAAGGCACTTTGACTTCGGGAATTATTTCTTCTTTTGACCGTAAGCTTCTTGCTTTGGGAAATGTATTTCAGATTGATGCGGCTGTAAACTCGGGAAACTCCGGTGGACCTTTAATCGATAAAAATCTTAAAGTTCAGGCTATTGTTTATGCAGGTATCCTTCAGCTGCAGGGCTTAAACTTTGCAATTCCTGTTGAGTACTTAAAACAGGAGCTTCCTTATCTTTATGGTCGCGGCGAAATTATTCATGCATGGACAGGCTGCTTTGGTAATACAAAAAGAGAGGGGACAAAGAAGACTGGTCTTGAGATTCAGTATGTACTTTCCGGTGGTTCTGCCTTTTTGTCTGGCCTGAAAGTTGGAGATGTTATTACTTCTCTGGATGGTAAAGCAGTTACTTCTCTTGATGATTTTAATTTTATGATGATGGCTCTTGAGCCTGAAACAATTATTGAATGTAAATATATTTCTGATGATGGTCAGGAAAAAAAGTGTCTTGTATATCTTGATAAAAGACCGGAAAATCCTTCTAAAACAGTTTATGAATCTGATTTGATTACAAGTTCTTTTGTTCCTCTGTTTGGAATGAAGCTTATTCCTTCATCGACAACAAACAGAAAATCCTATACAATAGAAAAAATTATACCGGGCAGTGCCGCTGATGATATGAGCTTTTCTGAAAATGATACTGTAACAGTTGCCGATGTTACTGTAAACGATAAAGCCAAAGTAATCATCACAACACTTTCTACAAAAAGAAAGAAAAAAGCCTTTCTTGATGTAGTTATGAGTCTTGGAACAAGCTTTGACAGCCCTTACTACTTCTAACTTTGGGAGCATATAAATGACTGAAATGAAATTTAAGCGCAACTTTTGTATTGTTGCACACATAGACCACGGAAAATCAACTCTTTCTGACCGCCTTATTCAAAAGGCAAAAATTATCGATGACCGTAAAATGATGAACCAGATTCTCGATAATATGGATATTGAGCGTGAACGCGGTATTACAATTAAAAGTCAGGCTGTAACTATTCCTTATCACGCAAAGGACGGCAACGACTATGAACTGAACTTTGTAGATACTCCGGGTCACGTAGACTTTTCTTATGAGGTTTCCCGTGCCATTGCTTCCTGTGAAGGTGCTCTTCTTCTGATTGATGCAACCCAGGGGGTTGAAAGCCAGACTGTTTCTAATATGTATATGGCTCTTGAACATGACCTCACGATGGTTCCTGTAATCAATAAAATTGACCTTGCATCTGCTGATATTGCTTCATGTAAAAATCAGATTGATAATGAGCTTGGTCTGGACTCTGCAGACGCTATGTGTGTTTCTGCAAAAACAGGTGAGGGTATTGATGAGCTTCTTGAAGCTATTGTAACAAAGTTTCCTGCCCCTACAGGCGACCCTAACGGAAAGCTTGCCGCCCTGATTTTCGACTGTCATTATGATGTTTACCGCGGTGTTGTTGTTCATGTCCGCGTAATGGAAGGCCGCTTAAAAACCGGTGACCTCATCAAGATGATGAGTACAAACACTCAGTACAAGGTAGAGCAGTGCGGTATATTTAAAATCAATTATGAAGAAACCGGTGTGCTTGAAGCTGGTGATGTAGGTTATATCATTTCTGGTCTTAAAACTGTAAGTGATGTTAAGGTTGGTGATACAATTACTTCTGTAGAGGGCGGTGTAGAAGAGCCGCTTCCTGGTTTTAAGGAAGTAAAGCCTGTTGTATATTCATCAATCTACCCTATGGATTCAAACGATTACGAAGAGCTTAAAGACAGTATGGAAAAGCTTAAGCTCAACGATGCAAGCTTGATTTACGAAAAGGATAATTCCCTTGCTCTGGGTAATGGTTTCCGCTGCGGTTTCTTAGGTCTTCTTCATCTTGAAATTATTCAGGAGCGTCTTGAACGCGACTTTGACCAGGCTGTAATTTTTACTGCACCAAGCGTTCGCTATCTCCTTCATCTTCAGAACGGCGAAGATATGTATATTGATAACCCTTCTGAATATCCACAGGGCCGCATTAAGGATGCAGAAGAGCCTTACATCAAGGCTTCCATTATTACTCCTGCTGAGTTCCTTGGTTCTATTATTGCCCTTTGTACAGAAAAGCGAGGTGTTCAGACTAACATGCAGTATCTTGATACAAAGCGTGTTGAACTTACTTACGAAATGCCTCTTGCAGAAGTTCTCTTTGATTTTTATGACCGTCTCAAAAGCTACAGCCGCGGTTATGCTTCTTTTGATTATGAAGTTACAGGCTATCGTGCAACTGACCTTGTTAAGGTTGATATTCTCTTGAATGGAAAGAATGTTGATGCCCTGTCTCTTTTGACCTTCCGCCAGAACGCAGTAGACAGAGCCCGCAAGGTTTGTGAACGCCTTAAGAACGAGATTTCCCGTCAGCAGTTTAAGGTAGCAATTCAGGGTGCAATCGGTGGCCAGATTATTGCCCGCGAAACCGTAAACCCTGTACGCAAGGACGTTCTTGCCAAGTGTTACGGTGGTGATATTACCCGTAAACGAAAGCTGCTGGAAAAACAGAAAGAGGGTAAAAAGCGCATGAAGATGATTGGTGATGTTGAACTTCCTCAGAGTGCTTTCCTTGCAGTTCTTAAAGAAAACGACGATCAATAATGTGTTCAAAATATGCGTTCCATATTTTGAACACACATTATCGTGATTCTTACGATTATATTAATTTAAGAAAATAGTCGAGTTCTATACGTATTCGGTTCAAGAATGATTGTTCCAAAGAGAACTTAAATCCATCTGGAAAATGAAGATAGAGATACTCGCGTGGTTCTGCGATTTTCCGGATTTCTTCTAAAAGTTTATCATCCTTCAATTCTGTTTTACCGGTTAAGAGGTCGCGCAGGTTTTCGAGTGCTATGCGTTCTTTTTGAAGGTAGTTTTCTATTTCTTTTACGTATGGATTGCCACAACCTTCGGCCTCGCAATGACGGAAAGTGGAGGTCTCGCATCTTCCTTCGTCATTGCGAGGAGCGTCAGCGACGTGGCAATCCAGTTTTTTACGTGGTAAGCCCAGGTCAATTCCTGAATCACCCGCATCAAAAAGATTTTTCTCTCCTGCAAAAAAGCTCTTGAACATTGCGGCGTAGTTTTTAAGAGTTGGACTCGTAATTACCGGCTGGCCGTTTTTTCCAGATACTTTTTCAGTGCCCAGTCCATAGGCTGCGGCGTAGTTCTGTGGTGATATCAGGCGGTTAGACTGGATAAGCCGCAGGATGTGAGCCAGTGCTCCCTTTGTATGGGTAAGGCCTGTACTGTAAGAAAAGTCGAGACCTGTAAGATAGACCGGCACATTTTCATTTTTACGGAACTTGAGGGCATAATAAACAGCTGTAAGTCCTACGGAGCCAAAAGGTTTGTTTGCAGCTGGCATAAAGCTTTGGGATTTTAAGGAATCAAAAAAATTTCCGTCTGCATATTCCGTAAAGAAATAGGAAAGATTTTTCGCTCCTGCACGATGTGCCAGATTCGGAATAGAAGAAAGGCCTGCAAAAATATGAATATCTTTTGGGGTCCCGGTAAAGGCTTTTACAATTACGCTTTGTGCTTCTTCTACAAAAACTCCATCTGGTTTGATTCCGTTTTTTAAGAGAGGTTGCAGGGCAGTGTCTGCACAGATTACATAGTAATCAGAAAGAATGGATTGCTTCGTACTTTGTGCTCGCAATGACGAAAGCAAAGTCTGTGTACTTTCTCCTGCACCAAAGACTATAAGAGGTTTTTCTACTGTGGCAAAAAAATCACTTATTGGCTTTGAATCTGCAAGATAATGAAGGTTTGTAAAAAGATTTTTAGAATAACGGCGGCCAAAGCGGGTCAGAGAAATTCTATTTTTCCAGAAGGTCATTACTGAGTCTGAGCAGGCTGCAAATAATTTTTCGTAAAACTCTTTGTTAAACTGAGTTCCTGCAGACATATCAATTCTAATAACCCGTTTGTAAAGTCCTGAGCTGGCAAAGTTATAAATCAAAAGTGGTAAATCATTAAGCTTGTCTTGTGAGCAGGAAATCAATCTTTTATCAGAAATATTGAAAAGGCCTTCATTTAGAGAAAAATCATAAAGTTCCTTTTCTGCTTCACATAGAATTAAAAGACAGTTTTCAGGAAGTTTATTAAGAAGTTCTGTAAGGCCATAATTCAAAACCGGGGAACAGCATAAAATAATTGTTCCTGGTAAAAGCTGAAGTTTTTCAATTGTAGAGCATATATTTTTGGCAGGATTGTATTTTGAATAGAGAAGGTGGTCTTTATAAGAAACAGAAAAGCCCTGAGGCGTTTCGATTTTTTGAACGACACAGGGCTTTTGATTAATGGTATCTGCCAATTATTATCTCATGTAGTTGTCGAAATAAACTGAGAGGAAGTTGTTCTCAAGTTTATCACTATTCATAACAATGTCAGTTGCAGCATTACGATCATAAGTAAGGAAGAGATTTGTATTAACATCATCATCATCCGAAGAACCTTCTGTTGTATACTGAAGAACTGCGATGTTGCTGTTCAAAACAAATGGTTCAGACATTTCGTTGAGCTTAAGAGAGAATGCTGTATTGAGGAAGTTTTCATTCTTTTCTGCATTAGCAAGACCATCAGCAGAAGTATCGATCTTATTAAGAACATCGATGTTTCCGTAGTTGAGTGGGAATGGAGCAATTTCGCTTGCTTTAGCACCAAATTTTTCAGCTGCAGAGTTGAAGTCTGTCTTCTTTGCTTCTGCAATAAATTCTTTAGCTTTTGAAGTAAAGTAATCTTCAATTACTGTTGATTCATAAGCAGAAATGTATGAAGTAATTGTTCTCTGAATAGTTTCAGAATCAAAATCAGGTTTTGTGTATTCAGCATTATTCTTGAAAATTGAGTAGCCGTTTTTAGTCTGAATAATTCCGCTTACAGCATTAACTGCAAGACCTGTTACAGCAGCAAGGTCTTCTTTGTTTTCAAGAATGTTTTCAATCTGATACTGATATGAGTTTGTAAGTTTACCTTCTGAATTAGAATAGTTCTTATCTGAGTATTCAGAAACTGCATCTTCAAAAGTAATTTCGTTGTTAGAAATACGTTTAGCAATTGTTTCTGCATTTGCTTTGTCTTCAACAGTAATAACCATCATGTCATAGTTGTTGAATTTTGCTGCATTTTCTTTACCAAACTTAAGCTTTTCTTCAAGAGGGTAATCTGATTTCTGGAAAACAGCTACTTTGAAGCCACGCTGTTCTTTATTCATTTTTGCAATGAAAGCTTTTTCAGCTTCAGAAGTTTTAAGACCATAAAGCGGTGTAAGATAAAGTCTATCTTCTGTTGTGAAGTAGTCTTCTGAAAAACGGTTTGCAGTAAGGTTTGATTCTGCCGACTCATGAAGTTCCTGCTTGATGCTGTCAGAAGCCTGTTTGTAAAGCTTAGATGAGTAGTTACCGTCTGCATCCTGGAAATATGGAAGAATCTGACGTGTGATGGCAGATTTTGGTACCTTGTAACCAGATTTCTTAACTTCATCTGAGAATGCATAATTCATTACAGTAGAAGTAAATGCCTGGTTGAAAATCTGATAGTAAGTAGTCTGGTCAAGCTGCTGACCATACATCTGATACATCTGGCCGAACTGAGATACAAAGTTTGCAAACTCAGAGCCCTGCTCATATTTAATTTCTTTTCCGTTATATTTTCCGAAAACAGGAGCATCGCCGCCCTGGTTACGGCTTGTTCTGCCTTCAACTGCAGGAAGAACAACGAAACAGAATGCACAGATCAAAAGAATAATCAATGATCCGAGTGTGTAAACAGTATTTTTTTTCATAATAAAGTTTCCTTTTTTTTATGATATTTGATAAAAATAATTGGAATATTTTACCATATAATTAGTATGAAGTCTAGTTTTTTATCGGCTGGTGCTCAACTTGCTCTTTGCCTCGTAGCGGGCAACTGCCTCTTTTATCAGAAGATCTACAAGTTCAGGGAACTTGAGTCCTGCGGCATCGCACATCTTAGGGAACATGCTGATTGGAGTAAAGCCAGGCATTGTATTGATTTCGTTGAGGTAAACAGCCTTTGAGTCGCGGTCAATAAAGAAATCAACTCGCGAAAGACCTGTTGCATCAAGAACCTTGTAGGCTGCACAGGCAGTTTTTCTGATTTTTTCAAGGTCGTTTTCAGAAAGTTCTGCAGGAACCATAAGATTTGCACCATCCGGGTCATTGTACTTAGCATCAAAATCATAAAAATCATGATTAGGTTTAATTTCGCCAGGAATATAAGCAACTACATCTTCAACATCGCTGTCTGCAGGGTAGGTAACTGAGTTTCCTGTAACGCTGCATTCAATTTCGCGGGCATTGTTGAGAGATTTTTCTACGAGAATCTTATCATCCCAGTTGAAGGCTTCCATAATTGCAAATTGAAGTTCTTTGCGGTCCTTTGCCTTTGAAGCACCGTTAGAGCTTCCTGCACAGCAAGGTTTTACAAACATAGGATAACCGAGTTCTTTTTCTGTTTCTTCGATAACTGCATCATAAACAATGCTGTCTAAAACAACAGAACGCTTAATGCAGACATAAGGTACGACAGGGAGTCCAACGCTCTGCCAGATAAGCTTTGTTTTTTCCTTATCCATTGTGAGGGCAGAAGCAAGTGGTGTACAGCCAACGTAAGGAATATCAGCCATTTCAAAAAGGCCCTGTATAGTACCGTCTTCACCATAAGTTCCGTGAAGGGCAGGGAAAACAACATCAATGTCTAATGGCTTTCCACCAGCAACAAAGGCCTTTTTTCCGCCGGCCGGAACAATGCTCACAGCCTTGCTTTCATCTTCTTTGATTGTAAGAACGGCCTTAGAGTCCTTGCAGATTCTTTCGTATTCAGCATCCGGCTGAAGGTACCATTTACCTGCTTTTGTAATACCAATCAAAAGAACCTTGTTTTCTTTTTTGATATTGCTTGCAATTGCTGCTGCCGAAACAAGGCTTACTTCGTGTTCGCCTGAACGGCCTCCGTATATTACTGCTATGGTCATCTTATTTTTCCCCCTGTGTGAATCCCATCTCTTTTAATGCTTTTTTTGCCTCGCTGATTTCATCATAAGGCATAACATGGTCTTTATAAATAATACTGTTTTCGTGCGACTTTCCGAGCAGAAGAACTATGTCTCCCTTTGCGGCCATCTTAAAGGTCTCGCGGATTGCCTGAGGTCTGTCATGAATGATAAAGAGATTTTCGCCCATTACTTTACCTTCTTTGATTGCTCCTTCTGCAATCATTTTAAGAAGCTCTACAGGATCTTCACCGCGAGGGTCTTCATCTGCAAGAACGATTGTATCGCAGAAGCGGGCTGCTATCTGGCCCTGAAGGGGACGTTTTGTAAGGTCGCGTTCACCGCCACTGCCGAAGAGGGCAAAGATACGGCCATTGCAGCGCTTGCGGAGCGGCGGGAAGATTGTCTCGAAGCTTGAAGGTGTGTGTGCGTAATCTACAATTAATTCGAAAGGCTGGCCTTCGTCGATAACAGTCATGCGACCTTTAATCGGTGTAAGCTGCGGAATGAGGACTGCCAGTTCTTCGAATGAACGGCCGGTTACACTGCTTACAGCTGTAATGGCTGCCATAAGATTATAGGCATTGAATGCTCCCGGCAGGCTTGCCTTTACATCAAAGTGGCTGTGAGGGCGTGGCTGTACCGGGTCGTAGTTCTCCGGATAAAGGGCATTTTCTCCGTCTGCATCTACATCAAAACTAAGACCATAGGTTGCGCTTGCAATATTGCGGGCTGTCATGTAGCGGAGATTATCTGGAATTGGTGGAAGTGGTGTAGCCTCGCTTCCGCTTTCTGCTGCAGCATTTCCTGCTTTTCCTTCTGTTGTAAAGCCGTATACAGGCTGCTTTGTTGCTTCAATAAAGTACTGGGCAGAAGGATCTTCCAGATTAACAATTCCAATAGAATTGATTTTCTGCTTTGTGCCTGCAATTGTTTTAAGATGATTATGCTTGTCGAGAGCGCGGAAAAGGTTTGCCTTGTCACTGCGGTAGGTTTCGAAGTTTTTATGGAACTCAAGATGCTCAAGAGTTACATTCATGAATACTCCGCAGTCAAAAAGAATATTACCGCAGCGGTTGAGCTTTGTAGAAAGTCCGTGAGAAGAGGTCTCTACAACTGCATATTTACAGCCGTTTTCCAGCATTTCATTAAGATGATGCTGGATGATTGGTGCTTCCGGAGTTGTCTGATGCTGAGGATTAGGAAGGGCATCTCCGCCAAAGGAATATTCAACAGTAGAGATAAAGCCTGCCTTTTCTCCGCATGCTCTCAGAAGCTGCCAGATAAAGCTTACTGTACTTGATTTTCCTTCTGTACCGGTTACTCCGATTACAATAAGCCGTTCACTTGGATTATCATAAAAGCTTGCAGAAAGAGGAGCCATTGCAAAGCGGGCATCTGGTACATTGATGAGGGCAGGGGCAAACTTTTGAGCTTCATCAGAAATGGCGTTGTCGATTGTACGCTTAATGATGGCTTCTGCAACGTCTTTTTTCTGGGCTGGAGTGAGCTCTCCCTGAAAAACAACTGCGTTAGCTCCGGCTAAAATTGCCTGCTCAATGTAATTGTTTCCGTCTGTGTGGGTACCAGGAAGGGCAAAAAATAGAGAATCCTTTGTAACTTCTCTTGAGTCGAATACAAGGTTCGTAATACGTATATTATTGATTTCAGATAAATCTGTAATTTTACTTCCGTCAGCTGCAACTATTGTGTTCTGAAAAGCCGGCAGAATCTGTGAAAGTTGTTTTGTCATTCTTATATTATAGTGAATTAATTACTGTTTGTCATTGAAAATGGATTGCTTCACCATCGGTTCGCAATGACTGTCATTGCGAGGCGCGAAGCGACGTGGCAATCTATATATATAGATTAATTTCTGTTAAAGATTTATAAATATTCTATGTTTGAAGTAAGAGTAACAGCGGATTTTGCGGCCGCACATTTTTTAAGAGACTATAACGGCAAGTGTGAGAACCTCCACGGCCATAACTATAAAGTATACGCTCATGTAAAAGGGCCGGAGCTGAACGAGGGCGGCATGCTGATGGATTTTTCTAAGCTCAAGGGTGCTTTGCGTCTGGTTTGCAAGGAGTTAGATCACACTAACTTAAATGATATGTCTGTATTCGACCAGAACCCGAGTGCAGAACGCATTGCCATGTATATTTACAATGGAATAATAGATTTTCTGAAAAACGAAGGACTGGATCTGACTTACAAGAAAGGCAAGAAAGGTCCAGTCCTTTATGCAGTTGATGTTTTTGAAACTGAAACAAGCCGTGCACGATATCGCGTAGATGAATAGACCCCGAAACAAGTTCGGGGTGACAGCCACGTTGTTTGGGGTGACGTCATGCTGAACTTGTTTCAGCATCTTTTACATACGCATCGGAACGCCCATAGTGTTCAATTCGTCTTTTATTTGGCCAACGGTGTAAGTTCCGTTGTGAACCATGCTGGCAACAAGAGCTGCATCTGCCTTGCCTGCTGTAAGGGCGTCTGCTAAGTGGGCAGGAGTACCGCCGCCGCCGCTTGCAATAACAGGTACCGGTACATTTTCGGAAATAAGGCGGGTGAGCTCGATGTCGTAGCCGTTTTTAGTTCCGTCTGCATCCATTGAGTTCAAAACAATTTCGCCGGCTCCAAGCTCAACGCCGCGCTTTGCCCATTCAAGAGCGTCCAGGCCTGTGTCTACGCGGCCACCGTTGATTGTTGTTCCAAAGCCGCTCGGCTTTGTAGGGTCTCGGCGAACGTCCATTCCAAGAACAATAGACTGACTTCCGAAGACTTTTGCGCCTTCTGTAATAAGGCCTGGATTACGCACAGCCTGTGAGTTCAGAGAAACCTTTTCAGCTCCTGCAAGAATTGTAGAGCGGATATCTTCGATTGTACCAATACCGCCGCCTACGCAGAAGGGAATGAAAACCTGCTGGGCAACACGGGAAATCAAATCGAGAATAGGACCGCGACCACGGGCAGAGGCTATGATATCATAAAATACCAGCTCGTCTACGCCCTGGCGGTAATATTCTGCGGCCATCTCAACCGGGTCGCCGATGTCTATATTATTCTGAAACTTTACACCCTTAGTGGTGCGTCCGTCTTTTACATCCAGACAAATTATAATTCGTTTTTTTAACATGGTTACTCCAACAATGTGGTTTCGATACGGCTTGCAGCCTACTCAACCACCGGTGGTTGAGCTTGTCGAAACCACATTTTTATAACTTACAGAAGTTCTCAATAATCTTCAGACCAGTAATGCCACTTTTTTCCGGGTGGAACTGACATGCAAAAACATTTCCTTTCTGGATTACAGCCGGAACTTTAATTCCGTATTCTGCGCTTGCCTTTACTACCGAACGGTCGTTAGGACAAATCACAAAGGAATGAACAAAGTAAACATCAGAATCATTTATGATTCCGGCCAGAATAGGGCAGTCGCCGTTTTCAAAAGTTATGTTATTCCAGCCCATATGGGGAACCTTGATTTTCTCTTCCTTCATCTTTGGCTCAATCGTATAAAAATGTTTGATTTCGCCTTCTACAAGCCCAAGACACTTAGCGTCGCCTTCTTCTGAATGCTCAAAAATAATCTGAGAGCCAACGCAGATTCCAAGCAAAGGCTTTCCTGCCGCAACCTGCTCGCGGACAAAAGAATCAAAGCCGCTTTTCTTCAGCTCTGCCATTGCATAAGCGTCGTCTCCATCTCCAGGAAACATAAAGCGGTCGCAGTCTTTCAATTCAGAAGGATTTTTAGAACGGATATAGGGAATCTTCAGATAGTCCAGAGCCCGCTCCAGACTAGTGATATTTCCCGCATTAAAATCAATAATTCCAACCATGTTTCTGATTATAGAAAAAAATCTCTTTCTTCACAATCACAAAAACAATATAATCCAAGATATTCATAACAGGAGACGCTTATGGACACATTTGCAAACGAAAAAGATTTTGAATTACTGGAACAAGACAAGTACACTTTTTTTGTTTTGAAGCGCATTTTGGGTGGAGACTGCCAGCTTATTCTTTCCGACCATTCGCGTCTCATTATCTGTTTTTCCTGCAGCCCTTTTCCTGTATGGATCTGGACTGCTGATGATGTAAATGAAGATGAATTGAAGCAGGCTTACCAGCTTGCTATGGAACATGGCTTTTTGGACGAGACTCACAGAATCAATTTAAAATATCCTCTTGCAGAATATTTTATGAAACGTGCTGAAGCAGAAGGGAAAAAATTAGAGATTCTTACAAATATGTTTGCTTATGATTGCCCCAAGCTTGTGGAGGCCCCGACTCCTACCGACGGCTACTTTGTCCTTTGTGTTGAAGAAGAAAGGGAAGAACTTGCAGAGTTTATGGATTTGATGCATCGTGAAATTGGTTTTGACCAGCAGGAAAGAAGTAAGTATCTTGTGAATGCAGGTGAAGCAATAAAAGGGAAGGGAACTTTTTTCTGGAAGAATAAAGAAGGAAAGAATGTTGCCAGCTGCGATTACAGACCTAACGGTGAACTGGCAAGTATCGGCCTTGTATTTACAAGACCGGAATACCGCCGTCACCATTATGCTGAAAATCTTGTTTATCAGGTGGCAAAAATCGCAAAGGAAAAAGGATATCTTCCAATGCTTTATACTGATGCTGATTACAAAGCCTCAAATGCCTGCTACGAAAAAATAGGTTTTATTCTTCGCGGCAAGCTTTGTACAATCGGCAACCCGGATAATTACGAGTAGATTGCTTCGTCGCATTCGCTTCTCGCAATGACGATGATTAATCAAAAGTAAATTTGTCGAACTCTGCGATTATTTCTTTTGATGAAGAAAGGAACTCAAAGTAAATAGCCCGCTTACCAATTACTCCAGAGGTGAGTGGGGCTGTTGCCTGTTTGTCGCCTTTCTTCATATTGAAGCAGGCAATCTCTTTTCCTTTATAATTGTCCAGTCGCACTTTTACTGTCAAATCTTCCTTAGCAAGAATATCAGCTGTAACTGTGTGAGGTGTATTGCAACCAAACTGCAGATAGCGGAAGCCAACAGTCAATCCATTTGTAATGTCAACAATCGGAGAACTTACATTATCATCCTTTTCGTAAACAGGCTTGATGTAGGCTCCGCCTGCGCCACCGTTGTAACCGCCCTTTGCACCGCCGTAAATGTGAACTGCATAACCTGCAGAAATCCACTTGCGGGCATCAAGACCGTTGATGTGGGCACCCTGCGAAGTCATCTCAACCGGCTCCGAAGCTACCGGTTCGCCGTCCTTATAAGTAATCTTACCAACAAAAATGCGGCCGGCCTTATCCATTGCAACATCAACCGGTTCGATCATAGCCTGGCGGGCATACTCATCAGTTCCAATCTGACGGTGGTAGAAAATATACCACTGGCCGTTAACTTCCATAAGGCTTCCGTGGTTGTTGCCCCAGCGGTAGCTCATCTGATTTTTGCCGTCCGGACCAGGAAGAATCTCGCCGCCGTTAAAGCTGATGTCGCCGCCCATCTTGTAGTCTCCGAGCGGGGTGTCGCTATATTTGTAGGACAGAAATCCGTTACAGTCTTCGTAAACGCCATACTGAGGCTGATGAGTGTAGTAGCGCTTTGAATAGATGTAAACATATTTACCAAAAAGCTTACGAGGAGAAGAAGCCTCAAAGAAGGCGTCCTTTTCATCTTCCATTCCGTCTTTTGGCGACCATGGCGCAATACAGTGTTTTACAACATTTTCTCGTAAAGTCTCCTTTTTGATTGTAGCCATATCATCATTGAGTTCGGCGCAGTACTGCTTGCAGAAGCCCCAGAAGGCATAAACGCGGCCGTCATCATCAACTAAAATACCAGGATCAAAGCCAAGTTCTGTTTTTACAGGATTTGTAAAAGGACCGGCAGGATTCTTACTTGTTGCAAGCATGATTCGTGAGCCCTTTGCCTCAGCCGCATACATATAAAAAGTGTCGCCCTTCTGAACAACATCAGGAGCATAGAGAATGCCGCCGTCTGTTGCAGTATAGCAGACACCGTGGCATTTCCAGTTAGTTAAATCGTCAACTGGAGCCGACCATACAACCTGATCCGGACCGCAGTATTCAGTTTTTACAGTATCGTGAGAGCCGTAAAGATAAACTCGTTTTTCTCCATTGTATTCAAAAACACGAGGTTCCCCATCAGGAACATGCTCCCAAAATGGCATATATGGATTTGCACCGTGAATGTATTCTTTCATTTTTTCCTTCCTTCTTATACTTTTATGTTAAACGTTTTATATAAGATAAATTAGAAACGGTAATGTTTCAAGTACAGCTGGCCGATATAAAAACTATGACAATAAAAGAATATATCCCAGTAATACTTGGCGTTCTCAAAGACCTCCGTGTAATCGGCACCGTTATTGTCATGATTTTAGTAATTCAGTTCGCTAAATTCGTAACCACCTACCGCAAAAAGCCTCCAAAGCCAAAGAAAGCAAAGGCCGCTAAAGCCGCTCAGCCAGCAAAAGAAGAGAAGAAAGACGAAAAGGCTGCAGAAGGCGATGCAGCAGCCGGCGGCGAAGAAAAAAAATAAAAAAAATCAAAATTATTCTCAAAAAACTTCCTGAAATAGCAAAAGTCGCACCATATTATATATATGGAAAGTGATGAAAAACTTCAGACACAAAACGAAGAAATCTCTGATGATTTTGTGACCCAGACTGCCTTTAAGAATTTTGGCATTAAGTATCTCTATCCCTGGCAGAGGCTTGTGGTGGCAAATATTCTTGAAGCCTATGAATATCACAAAAACATGGCAGATTATGAGGATATCGGTGAGGCTGATGACTCTTTTTGCAAGGGACGTCAGATAGTTTTGCTGCCGACGGGGGCGGGAAAATCATTGTGTTTTCAGATTCCGGCTCTGCTGCTGGACGGCCCCTCGCTGATTATTTACCCGCTGCTTGCTCTGATGAGCGACCAGCAGCGGCGAATGGAAGAGGGAAGTCTTCGCAGTGTAACCTTTAGAGGCGGGCAGACTGATGAAGAGCGGGCCGAAAACTTCCGGAAGATAAGGGAAGGGGCACAGATTATTCTTGCCAACCCCGAGGTGCTTCAAAGTGAGACTCTTCTAAATCAGCTTAAGGAAGTTGGAATAAAGCACATTGCGATTGATGAGGCCCATTGTGTTTCTGAATGGGGGGATTCTTTTAGACCGGCATATCTTGGCCTTGGAAATGTAATTAAGGTTATAAATCCGCCGGTGATTACGGCTTTTACTGCAACGGCTTCCCCTGAGGTACTTAGCCGTGTTGCAGAAATCTTATTTGATGGCCAGGCTCATATTGTCCGCAGCGAAAGTGACCGCAAGAATATCATTTATTATGTGCGTTATGCCGCCGCCAAGAAAAAGGAAGCACTGGTGCTGGCCCGCACAGAAGCCCGGCCTATGATAATTTTTTGTGGTACCCGTAATAAATGCGAAGATATGGCGCGGGAGCTAAATCTCTGCTTTGGAGATGGAAGTGCCCGTTTTTATCATGCAGGGCTGGAAAAAGCCGAAAAGGATGAAACTGAAAAATGGTTTTATGACAGTACTGATGGGGTTCTGTGCGCCACCTGCGCTTACGGGATGGGCGTAGATAAAAAAAATATAAAGACGGTTGTGCATCTTGAAGCCTCCGCCACGGCGGAAGCTTATATTCAGGAAGCCGGAAGAGGGGGGCGTGACGGAAGTATTGCAAAAGCGATTTTGCTCTGGAGCCCGGAGGATTCGCTTAATTATTCTGTTTTCAAAAAAGGCTCGAGAGAGGCTGCCTTGCGTGAGTTTGCAGAAACTGATAGCTGCCGCCGTCAGGTTCTGCTGGATGCATTGGGAGCGGAGCAGGCTGTTTGCAGCGGCTGTGATTTATGTGATGCGAGACGACAGCTGGCCCAAGGAAAAAAACTGAAAAAGCCTGCGCCTTCCGACTGGCAAGAGGCCTACGAAATTATCCGCAAGGCCCGCAATTATTATTCCGAAGACGACATTGAAACAGAACTCTTTGAAAGAATGAACGCCAGAACCCGTGCACTCTTAGGCCTGAACGTCTGGACCCACAAGGATACGGTAGAAGTTGTAAAACAACTGAAAGACAGCGGCCGCATAGAGCTGGATAATTTCCTCTGGAAAGGCAGATTACGAATCAGGAAGAATAAAAAAATGAAGTCTTCCTAATATGAATTGATTTGCTACGTTTACAATTACAGCAAATAAAAAATCTGAAGTGCTTCCGCTACACCGATTGCAAAACTGCGGGCGAGCTGGTTTTTGTGAAAAAATCCTGCGGTTTTGCTTCGCAAAATCCTCGGATTTTTTTTATGGCTAAACGCCAAATACCCCTCGATGCAGTTTTGCATCGGTTTCGCTCACGCACTTCAGATTTTTTGCATATCGGTTAATTAAAACTAAGCGACTTAATCCATAATCGTAATCTCAACGCGACGATTTTTTATTCTTCCTGCTTCTGTGGCATTCGATGCTACCGGTTCTGTGGCGCCCTTTCCCTGTGTGAACACATGATACTGGTCACGGATTCCAAGTTCCACCAGGTAAGAGGCAACCGACTCCGCGCGTTCTTCACTCAATTGCTGTTGAGCCTTTACTGTACCGCGCTGTGCGCAGTGTCCGGTAATCAAAAGGTCATTGTTGAACTCTTTAAGAATCTCACCCAGCTTTTCAATCTTCTTCTTTTCTGAAGGAAGCAGTACATCAGAATCCGGCTCAAACTGAATTGCATCCAGACTGATTGTAAGGCCTTTTTCGCCCTGTTTTACGGAAATATTGTCCAGCTTGTATTTTTCAACCTTTTTCTGCAGCTTTTTAAGATTAGTTTTATCATTTACAGATTTATATTCAGTAACTTCCCCGTGGGCTGTTCCCCTGAAAGCATAGGTATTACCGAAGGTGTCGTACATATAAATTACAAATTCTTCGACATAGTGATCCAGGTCGCCGCGTTCATTATCCCACCAGATTTTTTGTACAGCCTGGCCCTGAGTGCCTGCATATGTGCTGCCACTTGCAGTGCCATAAAGATAAGAGTCATACCAGTCCTGGCCGAGACTGCCTTTGTCACCTGCTTCTCCAGCATCCTGAAAGAATTTATATTCAACTTCAATTACATTAAGCTTTTTTCCATCAATTTCTTCGTCGCCTGTGTAAGTATAAGTTGCAGTAAAAGGAACCTGAATAGCTTCTTCCATGTTAAAAAGTTCCCTGCAGTCGTGAACTTCAAGTCCATCGCTGGTCCAGGATTCACCGATTTTGATTTTTTTATCAGAAAAAGAAGGTACACTCTGAACAGTAGGAAGAAAATCGTTATCTGAATCGTGGAGCTGGCCGTTTTTGTCTCGGTAAAGCCTTACAGACTCTTCTTCACCCCAGGAAAGCATTTTTCCGGTCTCTTTAAAGAAGTTGTTCTGGGTTGTCATATAATGGGTAAAAAGCTTTGCTGATCCATCATTCTGAGTTTCTGTAACAGTTGTAGATGTACGGTTTATAAACTGTGTCTCGTTATGCAGCTGTCCGTTCAAATATGCTTCTTCTTCTACAGTCGCAACATGTACAACAGCTTCTCCCTTGTTTTGATTAAATTCAAATAAAACGCCTTCATCTTCGGCAAAAAGAGATGCTGAAAAAAGTATGAGTGCAGCGATAAATGCTCTGCTTTTCATAAAAAACTATCCTCCTGAAAATCTACTTACATTATCGGTTATTTTGCTTTATATTGTAAAAATGATTAGTCAGATTTTAAGTTACATAAAAAATACAGCAACGGCAATACCTTTGCCGGCCATTATTCTTACAGCGATTCTCTTTATTCTTTTGATTATTCAGACAATCCGCCTGCATGCCGGTAATTCAAAAATCCGCCGGGATGCAATTAAGCGTTCCCGCTCTGTAATCGGCGGTCAGTTAGCCGAGCAGGTAGCACCTTTTTTACCCGGATTTCCCTGTAACCCCGGAGATGCACGTTTTATAGGAAAGCCAGTGGATTTTATAGCCTTTCCCGGTATATCAGAGGATGATGAGGTTCACGAAGTGCTTTTAATTGAAGTTAAAACCGGAAAATCTAACCTGAGCGGCCGTGAACGGGAAGTAAAAAGGGCGGTTGCCGAAGGCCGGGTGCGCTATGTGGAATACAGGGTGGGAGAGTAGGTGGTTTCGATACGGCTTCGCCTACTCAACCACCGGTGGTTGAGTAGCCCGCAGGGTGTATCGAAACCACTTGCTAATTCTTCAAAAGTGCATTTACATCACCTGCAAGATAGGCATCGCAGAGGTGATATGGCATAGGTTTTCCGCGGAGAAAGCCCTGAACAAAGTTACAGCGGAACTGATTAAGCATATTCAGCTGAGCAGTGTTTTCAACACCTTCCGCAATAGTTTCAAGCCCCATTTTTTCAACCATATCAATGATAGAGCGGGTAATTGTTGCCTGAACACCGTCTTCAGAAGTGATATCATTAATAAAGGCTTTATCAATTTTAAGGGTGTTCAAAGGCAGCATCTGCAGATAGCTCAATGAAGAGTAGCCGGTTCCAAAATCATCCAGAGAAACACGGCAGCCCATAGCCTTAATCTGTCGCAGCTTTTCGATTGCGTCTCCCATGTTATTAATCATTACACCTTCTGTAATTTCAATCTCGAGAAGACTAGGATCAACCTTAAAGGTGTTAATCATATCAGCTAATTCTTCTACAAAGCCTTCTCCCAGCAGCTGAATAGGCGAAACGTTTACAGAAATGATTCCGTTGAAATTATATTTTGCCTGCCAGGTTTTAAGGGTATTAATGGCAGTGTACAAAACCCATCTGCCGATTGGAACAATAAGACCGGTTTCTTCTGCAAGCGGAATAAAAACTGAAGGAGAAATGTTACCAAGTTCATCATCATTCCAGCGGATAAGGGCTTCAAAGCCGCGTAGTTTTCCTGTCTGAATATCAAACTGCGGCTGATAGTACTGGGTAAAGCTGCTTTCGAGCAGGGCGGCATTCATTCTTGTCTGAATTGTAAGATGCTGAATGAATACTCTCTGCATTTCCGGTTCAAAGTAGAAGAAACTGTTCTTTCCGTTTTTCTTTGCATAATGTACGGCCATATCTGCAAAGCGAATCATTTCATCCTTCTGCTCTGTATTTGTAGGGAACATAGAAATTCCGCCTGAAACAGAAATCTGCTTTAACTGGAAGGCATCGAAAATACAGTCTATAAAGTTTACAAGGGAGTCTTGAGATTCAAAATTTGTGATAATAACTGCAAATTCATCATCTCCATAGCGGAAAATCTGGATATATTCACGCTGGAACTGCTTGAGTACATCGGCTACGTCAAGAATTACCTTGTCTCCTGCCTGACTTCCCAGCGAATCATTTATATTCTGAAGATTATCAATATCAATTACGAGCAGGGCCGCATAAAATTTCTTAAAGCGGGCTGTTTCAAGGGTAATTGCAAAGGAGTCTGCAAAGCCTGTACGGTTAGAAAAGCCTGTCATAGGGTCTGTAATAAGGGTTTTCTTAAGCTTTCTGTAATATTCACGCTCTGAAGTTATATTGATGAAGGTGATTATGATGTAGCGGTCTTCCGGCAGCCATTTCATTTCAATTTTATACCAGGCCTGAGTTGATGGTGAAAAATACTTTACATCATCGTAAAAACGGCCTGCAATGGCATCCAGGGCCATTTTGAACCAGGGGATGTCAGAAGTGATGTTCATGGAAAAATCAGACCATCTTGGCTTGTTCTGAAGTACGTGACTTGCTGCTTTTTTTAGTTCTTCGTTTGTGTAGATTATGTCGAAATCGGTGATTTTACCGGAAGTGTCTTTTATGGGGGTTGCGACTACAACTGGAGCCGCGATATTGTCGAGAACCGAAAGAAGGTTTACGCTCATTTTTTACCTGCTATATTTTTTAATTCCCCTCTCGGCAATTATTATAGTAAGTCCAAAATGAGCATAAGTCAAATTCTTTTTATAGAAACGGAAAAGAATTAGTCAGCAGTAAAGCGGATTGTTTCCCACTTTTCGTTGAACTTTTCGAGGTCTTCGCCTACGTCGAGTTTAAGTTCTCCGCCTGCCATTTCTTCTGCCTTGTACATTGGCACTGTTGTGCGGTGTTTTTCTGCTTCGAGGTTTACATAGCCAGGGAAGCGGAAGTCATCAAGGAACATAGCATAGATTTCTGGTCTGTGGATGAAGTTGATGAACTCGTTGGCGCGGTCGTAGTGCTTTGCACCCTTAAGAATAACCATAGAGTCCAGGTACATAGGGCCGCCTTCCTTTGGAATAAAGAAGTCAATCATATCGGCCTGTTTTTCTTCTGGAACTTCACCAAATACAACTTCGGCATAACCCTGACAAACCCAGAAGTCACCTGCGGCGAAAGACTTTCCAAAACCTTCAGCGTCAAACTTTACAAGGTTAGGCTTCCATGAGTTATTGATAAGGTCTGTAGCAGCCTGAAGCTTTGCATCATCAACTGTGTTTACAGAAAGTCCCTGGTAAGCAAGAGCATCTCCGATAACCTCACGCATATCGTCCATCATAGACATGTGGCCCTTAAGGTCTGTGCGGGCAAAAATGTTCCATGATTTTTCGTAGTCAGAAACCTTCTGTTTGTTTACGGCAATACCGGCCATACCAAGGTAGTAAGGAACCTGCCATTCCATTTCAGGGTCAAAGGTCATAAGCTTTTTGCAGTCGATGTTGATGTATTTTTTGTTTGTAAACTTTGACTGGTCAATTTTCTGCAGCATCTTCTGATTAATCATAATAGAAGTGTAGTCCTGAGAAGGGAAGGTAATATCGTATCCCTTTGCTCCGGCCTTAAGCTTAGCGTACATAACTTCGTTTGAGTCGAAGGTATCAACCTTTACAGTACAGTTGAATTCCTTTTCAAAAGCACGAAGAACTGAATCTGGAGTGTAGTAAGTCCAGTTGTAGAGGTAAAGTGTTCCATCGTCTTTTTCGTCACCACATGAGGTGAAACAGAATGTTGCAGCAACGAGTGTCATAATTGCAAGTGCAATCTTTTTCATAAAAATGTATCTCCTATAATAGTGGTTTCGATACGACACTACGTGTCTACTCAACCACCGGTGGTTGAGTGCCGCGAAGCGGTTTATCGAAACCACATGTATTAATGTCCTGCGGCAAAGCCTTTTAGTCCCTTACGGCACAAGAAGGCAATTGAGCAGGTAAAAATAATCATAATAACAGAAAGTGAGTTTATTACCGGTGAAACGCCGAAGCGGATCATCGAATAAACGTAAAGCGGAAGTGTTGTGCTTCCCGGGCCTGAAACAAAGAAGGTAATTACAAAGTCTTCGAGAGACATTGTAACAGCCATCAAAAAGCCCGAAAGAATACCAGGCATAATTGCAGGAACAACTACCTTAAACATTGTCTGTTTTTCTGTAGCCCCAAGGTCGTGAGCTGCTTCAACAATCGAAAAATCAAATTCATCGAGGCGGGCGTTCACCATCAAAAATACGAAAGGCAGACAGAAGGTTGTGTGGGCTGCAAAAACGGTAAATAAACCAAGTGGCAGATGAATACCACTGAAGAAAATTACCATAGAAATACCAATGATAACCTCAGGCAAAACCATAGGCAGGTAGGTGAGGGTTTGAATAAACTTCTTACCCTTGAACTTATACCAGTTTACACCGATGGAAGCCATTGTTCCAAGCACTGTAGAAACCAGAGCAGAAGAAAAGGCTACGAGAATACTATTCAAAAGTGCCTGCCAGAGGGCCTTCGAATTAAAGAAAAGTTCTTTGTACCAGTTGAGGCTTACCTTTGTAAACTCTGCACCCTTACTTGCATTGAAAGAATATACAATGATTACAAAGAGGGGCAGGAAGAGGAAGATAATTGTGAGCCAGAGAACCAGCTTTGAAAAAGAAAATTTGTGACCGTGACGGCGCCAGGCTCTTTTTGCGTGGCGGGCATTTTCTGAACGCGGGCGGTTTTTGCCTGATAAGGCATCGTGAATCAGCATACCAAGATTTCTTGCCATTACTGTACCCCTCCCACATAGTTATCTTCTTTAGTGTTCTTCTTTTTAAGCTGAGCGTCTTTGCTGTTTGTTCTTGTAATCATCATAATTCCGATTACAGAAATCAAAGTAATTACCATAGAGAAAGCAGCGGCCAGAGGCCAGTTACGGGTCTTCTGAACCTGATCTACGATGATATTACCAAGCATGTAAGAATCTTTACCGCCGACCAGCAAAGGAACAGTATAAGCACCGAAAATAGGAATGAAGGTAAAAATCAAGGCAGAAATAATACCGCTGCGGATTCCCGGAATCAAAACCTTGAACATAGACTGTGGCTTGGTTGCACCAAGGTCGCGGGCAGCTTCAAGCAGAGAAAAGTCAAAGCGGTCTACTGCGGTAAAAATAGGTAGAATTGCATAAGGGATGTACATGTAAACGCTTACAAGAATTACGGCCTTTGTATTATAGAGGAAAGGAACGTAATCTTTAATTATATGCAACTTCATCAATATCTGATTGAGAATACCGTCGTTGTTGAGAATGCTCATCCAGGCAAAAATACGAATCAGGGAGTTTGTCCAGAAAGGTATGATTACCAGGAAGAGGAAGAGAGTCTGATGACGGCTGCGGGCCATTGCGTATGCACTCGGAATCGAAACTAAAATCGTTATTATAGTAGAAATAATAGTGATTTTAAGAGTTCTCAGCACAATCAGGCCATATTCAGGCTTGCACATCTGCTTGTAGGCCTTGAGAGAGAAGTTCCATTCTACGCCGCCGTAAATACCTTTTTTGAGAAAGCTGTAAACAAAGATGATTACCAGAGGCGCAACAAAGAAGATTATAAACCAGAGCCCCATAGGCCAGCCGTAAAAAGAGCCGACACGAGAATCGTGCAGTTCTTTAGAAAGTTTCTTTTCTTTCATACGCAAACCTATTTCTCAATATCTTCAACGATATATGCATCTTCTGCAGACCAGGAAACATATACCTTGTCTTTCCACTGAATTACAGGACCATCATCCATATAGTCAGTATGCTGCTTGAAAACCTTAATGACTTTGCCTGTGTCGAGCTTAACATAGAACTTAGACTGGAAGCCTGAATAGATAGGCTCTTCTACAACACCGCTGAAAACGTTGATATCTGTGCGTCCGCCTGTAGAAGGTGGCTCAAGAGTAATACGGATTTTTTCAGGTCGGATTGTGAAGGCAACCTTCTGGCCCTTGTCTGTGTGCTCGTAGTCTGTAACCTGCATAAAGCGGTCAAGGGCAGCTTCTGCGGCAGTATCAGTTGCAAGAGGAGCCTGTTTTCCGAGTTCCGGAACGCTGAGGGTAGCCATAAAATCGTCGTTACCGGCTGCATCCTTGTGAGGAACGCAGTCTACAACTTCGGCATCAAAGAGGTTAGTTTCACCAATAAACTGGGCAACAAACTGAGTTGCAGGGCTTTCGTAAATTTCGTATGGAGTTCCAATCTGAAGTACATGGCCTGCATTCATAACTGCAATGCGGTCAGAAACAGAAAGAGCTTCGCTCTGGTCGTGTGTTACATAGATAAATGTAATACCAATCTGGTCGTGGAGACGGTCCAGATCAATAAGAAGATTGGCGCGGAGCTTTGCATCCAGGGCAGAAAGAGGCTCATCGAGCAGTAATACCTTTGGCTCATTGATGAGGGCGCGGGCAATTGCTACACGCTGCTTCTGGCCACCGGAAAGCTGGTTAGGCTTTTTGTCTATATGCTGATCCAGCTGTACAAGATGTACGTATTCGCGAACCTTTTTATCAATTTCATCTTTTGGAAGTTTTTTCAGACGTAATGAGAATGCAACGTTCTCATAAACAGTCATGTGAGGAAAAAGTGCGTATGTCTGAAAAACTGTGTTTGATTCGCGCTTATCCGGCGGAAGCGGAATTACATTCTTGTCATCAAAAAGAACAACTCCGTCATCTGGAGATTCAAAACCTGCAATAATGCGGAGAAGGGTAGTTTTTCCGCAGCCAGAAGGACCAAGAAGAGAAAAGAACTCTCCCGGCTTAATAGTAAAGTTGATGTCATCCAAGGCAACAAAGTCGCCGAATCTTTTGGATACATGATCAATGGTAACCTGACTTCCTTTCACTCAAGTAACCTCAATCTAATAATGATTGTCCTTACGGACATCCTGCAAACGCAGGGCTTAACACCAAATCAAAAACTTAGCAAGCCTGGGTCGTTTTCTCAATTAATAATGTCTAAAGCATAAAATGCAACATATATACAATTATGTCAATAACATTTTTTTAAATTTTTACTATTAGCAAAGATGTAAAAATGAGTCTGTTCTGCATTGACACAAACCTTGGAAATCTGATAATATACTTTACCCGTTATTGGATTTTTGACTGCTCATCTTAAATCCAAGGCAGTTTTGGGGTAAGATGCAAAAGCTCCAAAGCCGCAGATAAACTTTAATTTTTTATAGTAAGGTATATCATGGAAACTATTTTTGTAAAAGAATACGACCAGCCACGCAAATGGTATGTTATTGACGCTGCTGGTAAACCTCTTGGACGTGTTGCTGCAAAGGCTGCTTATATTGCACGCGGAAAGAACAAGGCAACTTACACAAAGAATCAGCTTATGGGTGATTTCGTAGTAATCATCAATGCAGAAAAAGCTGTTGTAACTGGTGGAAAAGAGCAGAAGAAGATTTATTATCACCACACAGGATTCGTTGGTGGTCTCCGCGCTCACACTTATGAAAAGCTTTTGGAAAAACATCCTACAGACCCAATGGCAATCGCTGTTGCTGGTATGCTTCCACACGGAAGACTTGGCCGCAAGATGATGGACAATGTTAAGATTTATGCTGGTGCTGAGCATCCACATGCTGCACAGAATCCACAGCCAGTTGAGCTGTAATACGGGGGATAGAAAATGGTAAAGAATATTGCTATTGGTACAGGAAGAAGAAAGACAGCTGTTGCCCGCGTATTTGTTCGCGACGGCTCAGGAAAAATCGTTGTAAACGGTAAAGATGTAAAAGAATACTTTGCAACTGCAGAACAGATTCAGGTTGTTCAGCAGCCTCTCTTGGTAACTTCTATGGGTGCTAAGTATGACGTTCTTATCAACGTACAGGGTGGCGGTATGAACGGCCAGGCAGCAGCTTGCTTGCATGGTATTTCACGCGCTCTCGTTCAGATTGATCCAGATGCTCGTACATCTCTCAAGGCTAACGGATACCTCACACGCGATTCTCGTATGGTTGAGCGTAAGAAGTACGGACAGAAGGGTGCTCGCCGCCGCTTCCAGTTCTCAAAGCGTTAGTCGATAACTTGCTTGTTATCTTCAGTCGAAGATATGTCATCTTCGGGCTCGACCCGAAGATCTACAAAACACGGTCGTTTGGCCGTGTTTTTTTTTGCTTGACCCTATATAAAAAAACACACACAATAATCGTATGGTTGTAAAAACTCTTGTAGAATCGTCTTATTCAGGGATGTTTAAGTTTACTCCTGAAGAAGGAAGTTCATTCTATATACGTAAAGAATATTTACCTGAAGGCTTGTTTGATAAAATTGATGTTGGTGTTGAGTTTGACGAGGAACAGGTGGACCTTCTTATGGACGCCGGCCTTACCTGTGCAGTTGAGCTTAAGGCTGTGGGCTATCTGGCTCGTGCGGAGCAGAGCCGCTTTGGGCTTACTCGTAAATTAATTGAAAAGAAATATGATAAAAAATATGTTGAAGCGGCGCTGACCTATCTTGAGGGGCGGGGCTATCTGAGTGACCTCCGCTTTGCTACAGCATGGCTTAATACGCGAAAAATAAATCATTTTGAAGGAAGAAGCAGGCTGGCGGCAGAACTGGCGTCACGAGGTATTGCGCGGGATGTTGCAGGCAAAGCCCTGGATGAGTTTTTTTCTGAAAATGATGAAGATGAGATTTGTCGCAAGGCCTATGAAAAATTATCGAAAAGTAAATCCGGAGAAAAACTGACCGCGGCTCTTATGAGGGCTGGATTTTCATTAAAACAGATAAAAATCATTTCTGAAAACTAGTCACCCCGAACTTGTTTCGGGGTCCCCTTGTATAGATGCTGAAATAAATTCAGCATGACTAGCATTCTTCTATATATATTAATTGTGCCTGAAAGTCTCCCCAGTCTCGGCGAAGCGGGATTCCTGCTTTTGCAAGTGTGAGACCGGAGAGTTCCATCGGCTGGAACTTTGTCTGATCTTCATCCGGCCAGGTAACGCGGTATTTTGCTTCCGGTTTAAGGCCTGCGATTTTTATAAATCGTGTCTTATAATTTGGATGATTTAGAACCTGCACAAAAGTAACAAGTGCCTTTGACTTATCCTTTGCAATGCTAGCCCAGCAATCATACTCATTATTTTCGCTGTAGCTGGCAATGCGGCTGTAGTCACCGTTACGAACTAAATCACTAAACTTCTTATATAAGGCAACCTGGCCTGGAATCATGGCTCTTTCTTCTGCCGGCAGTTTTGTAATGTCCAGTTCGTAGCCGAAGGTGCCGCTGAGGGCAACGTAGCCGCGGGTTTTAAAAGGAGTTACGCGGCCACAGGCATGGTTAGGGCAGACTGACACATGGGCTCCCATTGTAGAAAGCGGATAAACCAGGGCTGTTCCTTCCTGAATGGCAAGACGCTCAATTGCATCTGTGTCGTCACTGCACCAGATCTGCGGGCTGTAAAAGAACATACCAGGGTCAAAACGTGCGCCGCCGCCGGAACAGTTTTCAAGCAGAAGCTTTGGGAACTCGGTGATCAATCGTTCCTGCAGGCGGTAAACGGCAAGCACGTAGCGGTGGTAGAACTCACCAAGCTGGTCTGCCGGCAGTTGCACCGAACCAATGTCTGTGAGCTGGCGGTTCATATCCCATTTTACATATTCGATGTTTGCGCTGCGAAGGATTTTTGCAACGCTCTCGTAAGTGTAATCTTCAACTTCTTTTCTTGTTATGTCGAGTACCAGCTGCTGGCGGCTCATACCAGGCTCGCGGCCAGGAATCTGAATTGCCCAGTCGGGGTGAGCACGGTACAAATCAGAATCCGGTGAAATCATTTCCGGCTCAAACCAGATGCCGAACTTCATGCCTAACTTGTTTACTTCGTCAACTAAGTGCTTGAGGCCGCCTTTGATTTTGTTTTCGTTTACAATCCAGTCGCCAAGACTTGAGTCATCAAAGGAGCGGTGACCGAACCAGCCGTCATCCATTACAAGCATTTCGATTCCGTCTTTTGAAGCTTCGCGGGCAATATCAATCAGCTTGTCTGTATCGAAATTAAAATAGGTTGCTTCCCAGTTGTTGATGAGAATTGGACGAGGCGACTTTTTATAAGGGGAGCGGATCAGGTGTTCGCGGTAGAGGTCGTGGAAGGTATGGCTCATGCCGTTAAGACCGTTATCAGAATAAACAAGAACAGCCTGAGGAGTGTAGAAGTCGCAACCTGGCTCCAGCTTCCAGCTAAAGTTTTCAGGATTGATTCCCATTACGGCGCGCACGTTATTAAACTGATTTTTCTGAACGTCTGCAATAAAGTTTCCGGAGTAAATAAAGTTGATTCCGTAAACGCGGCCGGAGTCCCAGTCTGCCTTGTGGTCCAGCAGGGCAAGGAAAGGATGCTCCTGATGGCTGGTCTCACCGCGGTTAGAGCAGACACCTTGTTTTCCCATATGCACTGGCCGACGGTCAATGTGACGTTCGCGGGCCCAGGAACCGTGCAGGGTAATTACATCAAAACCATCATCATCAATATCAAGGGCAAGGGAAAGAGCCTTTTTGAGGAAGAGTGTTTTGCTTCCATTATTTTTGATTTTTACAGAGCGGACGATGGCATCAAGCTTTTCAAAAACTGTGTATATAATAGTAACTTCTGCATCAAGAATATCATCAGTGGCGGTAAGATCGAGGACAGAGCACTCATCTGCTGAGCCGAAAACGGCCGGTAAGCCCGGCAGAGGTTGCGCCCCAGCGGAAATCTTATGGCTCTTATATTTCAATTCAATGGCATTGTGGCCTTCTGCATCGCAAACGGCCAGGGCAGACTCTCTGTAATCACCAAGCCCGTCGGTCGGCAGCTCCTGTGGAAAGAAGTCGAGGAAGGAGCCTTTCTCACGGAAAATCGCATTATCAGAAAAGCCGTATTCCTTGTTGCGGGTAAGGTAAGAAACATCATCGTCTCCAATCTTGCTTCCATAATAAGCATGGCCAATATAGCCCCGCTCGTTGATGAAAATAGCATAAGTTGAGCCGGGTGTGTCTAAACGGAAAGTATTTGTTTTTGAATTAAATGAAATCATAATACATGGATTGTAACCCTAAAGAATAATATGTACAATAGAAGAATGAATCACAAGAGTTTTGTATTTTTTGACTGTGAGTGCGCCAATACCTTTGACGGCGTGGGAAAAATCTGTTCGCTTGGTTATGTGATTTGCGACGACGATTTGAATATTATTGAAAGCGAAGATGTTGTAATGAATCCGGAATGCGATTTTGACTGGTATCTGCTTTCGGGAAAGGGCGACTGTAAGCTTGCTTATTCTAAAGACTACTTCCGCGAAAAGCCTAACTACGAGGCTTACTATAAGGATATCAAAAAACTTTTTACAACCGGCAACCGCTACATTGCGGGCTTTGCAGTAAGCAACGACGTGGGCTTTGTGAATGATGCTAACGAACGCTATGAGCTGCCTTACATTCAGTTCCGGGCTTTTGATCTTGAGCGCTACCTGGAACGCAAATACGAAAAAAAGCAGAAGCTTGTAGAGTGGGCTACTGAGTTTGGCGTAAATGTTGCAAAGTATCAGAGTCATAAATCTGAGGACGATGCAATTATGACTATGCTTTGTCTTAAGGCTGAGTGCATGAGGTCTGGACAGAGTGTTGAAGAGATTATGACCAGTGCCGAAGGAAAGAAATGTTTTGTTTCCAATGAGCAGATTCTTGAACAGGCAGCAGAGCGTGCTTACCGACGCGAGATGACTGAAAAAATCAAACGCCTCTACGGTAAGGTTTCTCCTATGCCGCATTTTAAGACAGTGGTGGGAGAACGCTTTGAACTGGATCATAAAATTTTGAAAGATGTAGATGCAGCCTTTGAACTTGTAAAAAAGATTTATGACAACGGGGGATCAACAGGCGAGCATCTTACTGGTAAAGGAACTGCAGTTTTTGAAAATGAGCCTCATCCTGAATTTCGCAAGAAAATTGAAAAGCGCGGGCTTAATATCATGCTGCTCGAAGAACTTGAAGGAAAGTTGAAATAGCCTATGTTAAATATTGTAAGACTTTTTTTTATTGGTATTGCTGTTGGTATGGCAAATGTAATTCCCGGAGTTTCTGGTGGAACTCTGGCTGTAGTTTTTAATATTTATGACCAGTTTATAAATGCCATTACTTTTAACGTAAAAAATATCTGGCATAACCGCCGCTTTGTTTTTCCTATGCTGGGCGGAATGGCTCTGGGTGTTCTGATTTTCAGTAAGCTTATCAGTCTGCTTTATTCGAACTTTCCATTTCAGACAAACTGTTTTTTTACCGGCCTGATTCTGGGAAGCATTCCTCTGCTGTATTCACTTATGATTAAGGGCGGAAAAAAGAATGATGTGGTTTCGACAGGCTCAACCACCGCGGGAGCAGGCCCGGACACTGCGGGAGCAGGCTTGGCCACCGCGGGAGGTGCTTCTGTTCCTGTCGCACGGATTATCAGTCTTCTTTTGTGTGCCCTTGCAGGCTTTGTAATCATAATGGTCTTTTTTTATCTTGAGAAAAAGTTTGATAAAGACTCTATCGAAAATATGATTTTACCGGACTGGACTGTAATGCTTGCCTTACGGATTTTTATTGCAGGTTTTATCGGGGCTATTGCAATGATTATTCCGGGCATTTCAGGTTCTCTTTTAATGCTCATGATGGGGGTCTACACAATCATAATTACTGCAATTCCAGCTCTCTTTGAACCATCGACTTTCACCAGGGCTCTCTTCTTACTGCTTCCTAATGGAGCAGGAGTTTTGCTTGGACTTTTGTGCGGAGCCAAGGCAATCGGCCTGCTTTTTAAAAAACTGCCGCATCAGACTTATGCAGTAATTTTTGGATTAATCTGCGGTTCTGTTTTTGTGATTTTCCCAGGCCTGTCTGGCTTTACCGCTCCTGTAAGCTGCATCACTTCTGTGCTTTGCATAATTGCCGGAGCTGCAATGTCTTTCTTTTCAGCAAAATTTGAACCGAAGTCAAACTGATGGATTGCTTCGCTGCGCTCGCAATGACGATAATTGTTGTCATTGCGAGGCCGAAGGCCGTGGCAATCCATATGTCATTGCCATTTTTTTGTCAAAGCATTACTATATTATTTAATATTTTTACAACAGCTGACAACCGACCCGCTGGTCTGCCTTGTGCGCGGTGGAGCTCGCCCGGATGTTCGGGGAAATTGCGGTTTTCAGCGGGAAGGTATTTATGATTACTCTTAAGTTCGGCGGCACATCAATGGCCAACGCCCGCCGCATTCTGGCTTCCAGCGAGATTATAATTTCTCGTGCAAAGGAAGACCGTCTTTCTGTTGTCGTAAGCGCGGCAGCTGGTGTTTCAAATACATTACAATCTGCAATCGACGCTTGTACCGGTGGAATTGCCGGAACCAATTACGTAAACGACATCCGCAACACTCACAACGAGATTTGTCTTGAACTGCAGTCTAAGCTTCCTGGCTTTGATGCAGAAAAAACAATGGCTCGTCTTGAGCCTAATTTTACTGAACTCGAAAAACTCCTCGCCGGCTGTGTTTCATTCGGCGAGTGTCCTGATACTGTTCACTGCCGCATTATGGGTATGGGAGAACTCCTCTCGGCACCTATTATGGAAAATGTCCTGCTTGCAAAAAAGCAGAGTGTAATCTTCCTCGACAGCCGCAAGTTTGTTTTCACAACCGGCAACCAGAAAGAGGGAGAAGCTGATTATTCTGCATGTAATGAAGCATGTGCTCCATTCCGTGACGGCGCTTCACCGGCTCAGACCCGCATTCTTCTTTTCCCGGGCTTTATCTGTACATGGTCTGGCGGACACGGTACTAAGCCTGTTATGGGGCTCCTTGGCCGCAACGGTTCTGATTTCTCTGCTGCAATTATTGGTGCAAGCCTTCGTGTAAAGCGTGTTGAGTTCTGGACTGATGTTGACGGTGTTTATACAGCTGATCCACGTGTAGTAAAAGATGCAATCCTCGTAGACGATATGTCTTATGAAGAAGCTATGGAGCTTTCATTCTTTGGTTCTAAGGTACTTCATCCAAAAACAATTGCACCTCTTCAGGCAAAGGGAATTGAAGCATGGAGCTTGAACAGCCACAATCCTAGTGCCCGCGGAACACGTATTGGTAAGGGACCTTTTGAAAGCCGTGGAAAGTCAAGCATCTGTGGTATTTCTTCGCTCAAGCACGTAAGCATGATCAGCGTGGGTGGTTCCCTTATGCGCGGCCGCACAGGTATGGCTAGTAAGATTTTCTCTGCCGTTTCAAGCGCAGGCAGCTCTATTCTTTTGATTACTCAGTCATCTTCTGAATATACAATTTCTTTCTGTGTACGCGACAGCGAGGCAGATGTAGTAAGAGATGCTCTTGAAGCTAAGTTCGAGCTTGAAATCCGCGAAAAGCTGATTGATGCAATTGATGTTCGCAAGGATTGCGCAATCGTCAGCGTTGTTGGTGACGGCATGATTGCTAACCGCGGTGTTGCAGGAAAGTTCCTCAATGCTCTTTCAAGTCAGGATATCAATATTCTGGCCATTGCTCAGGGCTCAAGTGAGCGTTGTATTTCTGCTGTAATTGAAAATGAATATGCTGATACTGCCGTAAAAGCCGTTCATCAGTTCTTCTTCCACACAGCTCAGACAATCGAAGTATTTGCCTTTGGTGCCGGAACTATCGGTGGAACAATGATTGACCAGATCCGCGACCAGCGCGAGAAATTGTTGAAAGAAAATGTTGATATCAAGGTTCTCTGTATAACAACAATCGATGGTATGCTTTTGAATGAAGACGGCCTCGACCTTTCTAACTGGCGCGACCAGATGAAAAAGCCTGACTTCCCGTTCAACTCAAATCAGAATGTTGATGATATCATCAAGTTTGTAAAAGAGAAGAAGCCTCTGAATCCGGTCTTTGTTGACTGTACTGCAAGCTACGATTTGCCAGAGCGCTACCTTGATATTCTTAATGCCGGTATGAGCATCGCAACTCCAAACAAGCGTGCAAACTCTATGGACATTAAATTCTACCACGAGCTCCGCCGTACAGCAAACAAGATGCACCGCCGCTTCCTCTACGAGACAAACGTTGGTGCAGGACTTCCTATCATCGATACTCTGCAGAACCTTTATAAATCTGGTGATAAGCTTGAAAGCTTCAACGGAATTATGTCTGGTTCTCTTTCATACATTTTTGGAAAACTCGACGAGGGCGTTCCATTCAGTAAAGCCGTTCTTGAAGCAAAAGAACTCCGCTACACTGAGCCTGACCCACGCGACGACTTGAACGGAATGGATGTTGCCCGCAAGGGACTTATCATTGCCCGCGAATCTGGTTATGACATTGAGCTTTCTGACATTCAGATGTTCAAGGTATTCCCGGATTCCTTCGATTCAAGTGGAACTGTTGAAGAGTTCTTAAAGAAGCTTCCTGAAGTTGATGACTACTTTGCAAAGAAAATTGCCGACCTCAAAAAGAAGGGTAAGGTTCTCCGCATGGGTGCAACAATCAAAGACGGTAAGGTTAGCGTTGGTATGATGGAAGTAGGTCAGGACGATCCTTTGTACAGCGTAAAAGGTGGAGAGAACGCCTTTGTATTCTACACAGAGCGTTACCAGCCTATTCCTTTGACTGTCCGCGGATACGGTGCAGGTGCAGGAGTTACAGCTGCCGGTGTATTTGGAGATATTCTGAGAACAGTTTCGTTTAATCCTGAGAGATAGAAATTGTCGATAAATACGGTGGTTGAGTGCTCGCAAAGCGAGCGTATCGAAACCACCGGTTTTCAATGATGTGGTTTCGATACGGCCTCTGGCCTACTCAACCACCGTATTTGGAGTTATTATGGAAAAATACGTACTTAGCGTTTTAGTAGAAAACAAAACCGGTGTACTTAGCCGTGTGTCAGGGCTTTTCAGCCGCCGCGGTTATAACATCGACTCGCTTACAGTTTGTGCGACTAACAATCCTGAGCAGAGTCGTATGACAATTGTTGTAAAGGGTGACGAGCATATTCTTGACCAGATTCAAAAGCAGCTTGCCAAGCTCGAAGAAGTAATCGCAATCAAAAAGTGCGAAACTTCAAGTTCTGTTCAGCGCGAAATGTCTCTCATTAAGGTTCGTGCCGAGGCAAGTAACCGTGGCACAATCATTGAGACTGCAGACATCTACAAGGCTCGAATCGTGGATGTAAGCCTGGAATCAGTTATTATAGAAATTACCGGAAGCGAAGAGAAGGTGGAAAGCCTTTTACGCCTGCTCGAGCCTTATGGAATTCTTGAGTATGTTCGCACAGGTCTTACTTCTCTTGATAGAGGTTCGGGAGTTATGTGAGAGACCCTGAACCCTGAACTTGTTTCAGGGGCAGGGCGACAGAGTTGTGTCATGCTGATCCTGAAACAAGTTCAGGATGACATTTCAGCATCTATTTCAACTTACACCAGACAGACTTTGAAATACTTTTTGCGTGCGGGCCTTCGTCCTGCACAAGACCAAGCCGGAAGACTTTAAGCTGTCTTACCGGCTTTTCTTTTAGTGCCGCGATTTCTGAATCTGTAAAAATTTTACCCTTGTGTAAACAAACTAACGTTAGTTTGGAATTAATCTGCACATTGCTGCATTCAATCAAGACCGGGCAGTATATGGTTTCTCCGGAAAAACTCAATTCTCCAATCTGCGCCTTCTGTATTAAAGCCTTGTCTTTGAGGTTAAAATCTCCAAGCTCAATCCAGAGAGGAATCTTGCTGTAGATAATTCTTCCATCTTCGTATAAGGCTGCGATTATTTCTTTCTGCAAATCAGTGAAAAATAATTCATCATTAGGATGCATTAAAAGTGCGGTCATAAGGGGAGTATAACTTTTTTTGTATATTTGGTATAGTTTTAAATATGAAATTGCCTAAGTTGAATCTTAAATTACAAAAAACAAACATAAAATTACCAGAATTGACAAAATCTCAATGGATTCTTTCTATTGCAGTAACTATATTTCTTTTACTTGATATTATCGCAGGAATTATTCTTCTTGCAAACAAAAACAAATCTGCAGTGCGTATTGTTTGTGGTAATCAGGCAATGACAAGGCTTTATGCCCTGGATTCTGCTGCTTCAAAAGGTACTGTAAACGAAGGCTATGCAAACTTCAAATTTTCTAAAGAGCAGAAAGATTATTTTTATAAAACTTACCAGGAAAATGGGTCGGTAGCATTAACCGTATGCCTTCAGCTTATTCCTACAAAAAAGCAAAAACAGCTTCTGGAATCTGATGCAGAAACTGTATTCAGATACGGTTTTTTAGGAAATGACGATTTTACGATTCAGGGAAAATACATAAAGAAAAAGTACCCTGATATAAAGCGCATTCAGATTCAGGGAGATGAAAAAAAAGCTCCAGAAGTCTTTGACCTTTCTTTTGCTGTTCAAAAAAATGACAATATTGAAAAATATATTCCTAACGGTTTTTATGTTTATTCTACTGTTCGTTGTAGAATTGTAGCGGCTGCGGTTGTTCCTGCAGAAATTGGCTTTGATGTAACAAAAGAAATTCCTTTTTACGGTTTTGCCTGCAACGGAGGCCTTGTTGATTTTGAAAATAAGGGCTTTGATTTTTCCGGAACTTCCATGGTATTCCCTGTGCAGAGTAGTGCAAAACAGACAATGCCTGAGTACAGACTGGTGCTTTCAGAAAATCCTGACCTCAAAACTACCCGTGAGCATTCTGTAAAAATTCTGATGAATGCTGGCGGTGAAAAACTCTACATAAATAATGTAAACGCTGCCCGCGAAATTATAATTCCGGCTGCAGCTCTAAATGCACCTTTTTCCCGTACCGAACTTGCTGAGAATGCAAACTGCGTTGAATCTCTTATTATGAGGGGTACAAAAGCTCTTGCTTCAGATGAAGGAGAGATTCTTGAACCAATCCGCACAGATCCGGGGCTTATCTTAAATTATAAAAGTTCTCAGTGGCGTACTCTGGATTATGAGATTTACGAATGGGACCGCTTTCCTCAGATTCTCTTTTTCGATACAAGAAATTATGAAGTTCAGGACAGACTTTTTCGCCGTCTTGCTTTCTTTGTAGAAAAACAGGGCTATAAAGGCCGCCTGCTGACTAACGAAGAACTTGGTGATATGCACGGCTATAATGCTCACGATTATAGTGCAGAATCAATGGCGAGATTTTTTAATAAGGCCACTGAGCTTAATTTCCCTTTGAACGAAGAAGAACTTTTACTCAAACGAATTCTTATTCATAACGGACTTTTTGAAGATGACGGAATTTATGTAAAGGCAAATGAAGGCGGCCTTGTTTCTATTTCTCGCGAAACACCTGGCTGGAGCCGTACAAACTTACTTGCTCATGAAGGCTGGCATACAATTTTCTTCCGCGATGCAGAGTTCCGTAATTTTGTTTCTGCAGTTTATTATACCTTCGACCCGACCTCGCGAGACTTCCTTATTGATTACTTTAAGTCTCAGCCAAGTCTTGGTTATGACATTAATGACGAATATCTTATGCACAATGAATTTATGGCTTATATAATGCAGCAGCGGCTTTCTGAAGTTGCAAAGTATTTTGTTCATCTTGCTAACCGTGGCACTGTAATAAAGTTTACTCCGGACCTTGCAGCCTATATCAGAAAAACAGAAGGCCGTGGCTTCGAAGATGCTGCCACAGCCCTTAATGATTTTGTTTATGATAAGTACGGAATTGTCTGCGGTAATATTGCCTTAGTGAATAGATAACATGTGATTTCGATACACCGCTTCGCGGCACTCAATCACCGGTGGTTGAGTAGCCCGAAGGGCGTATCGAAACCACCTTAGCTTCTTATCCTGTCATTCTGCGGACTCTGGATCATATTCTTAAAGTCTGCAGTAAAGGCTTTTACGGCTCCGAGTGTTGTTGGAGGTCCGTGGCCTGGCATTAAAATTACATTGTCCTGCTGAGAAAAAATTTTCTTTTCAATATTTGATTTTAAGATATATTCAGAATAACTTGAGTTAGTACTTCCTATTTCGCCAGCCGAAAGAATATCACCTGTAAACATGATGTTACCGATTTCATAAACAACTGAGTCTGAAGTGTGACCAGGAAGCGACATATACTTAACAATCATTTTTGCAATTTTGATTGTGCCGTCACCAGAGATTACAGTTGTGTCTTCACCGGCTACTTCCCAGTCGGCTGCAAAAATCTTCGGCGAATATATTTTACGCAGGGTGTGAAGTCCTCCTGCATGAGATCCGTGATTGTGGGTAATCAAAACTGCAACCAGTTTAAGATGATTATCTTCTATACGAGAAATTATTTCTTCTGTAATTTTTCCCGGATCTATGATAAGGGCTTCAGAAGTCTTTTCATTTACAACAATATAGCAGTTAGAAAAACCGCTCAGATTCAGATGGAAGTAAACTTTCATAAGCGGTCTCCATCTACAATTGAATTACCAAATGATAAATCCTTTTCGAGAGGAGTTTTACCTTCCGGTGTAAAAAGAGCTTCTCGTGTGTTTGACATTTTGAAAGAAACATTGCTTCTTTTTGAATCGTAAAACAATGATTTTTTTAAGTTACAGTTTCTGAAGGAAGTATCTGTCAAAGTTGCGGCAATAAAGCGGCTGCTGAAAAGGTCTGAATCATCAAAGGAAGACTGATAGGCTTTAATACCGTTGAAATTGCTCTGAATGATATCACTGGAAGTAAAAAGCGTATGTGTAAAAGTCGCACCGGAAAAAGAGGTAAAGAGTGAATTACTTTTGATGAAAGAGCAGTCGTTGAAAATAGCAAAATCAAAAATACACATGCGAAGCAGAACGTTACTGGAACTGATGTTATTAAAAGTACAGTTTGTAAAGGTGCAACCGAAAAACTTTTTGTTTGAAAGGTCAATGTCGGAAAACAGAAGGCCGCTGACATTGAGACCAACTATCTTATCATGTTCTGCAATATACTTGTAAATATCTGCCTTGAATTTTCCAGGATCCGGAATATGATCCAGACAGTAGTTTTTGTCGTCTGTTATGTTTCCGTCCTTATCGAAGGTGGAAAGAGCGAGATTGCGGCAGTAATGTACAAGGCACTTATTCTGCGTGAACATAATTTTATTATAGTAGAAAATGCTAAAAAATGATACTATATAATTATGATTTGCTGGAAATGCCGAAAAGAAACGAATATCGAAAAGCCTGTACGCGGAGACGAATGTCCGTCTTGTCATGCTGATTTGCATGTCTGCAAGGCCTGCGACTTTTATGAAAGCGGGGCACACAATGATTGCCGCGAAAGCTCAGCCGACTTTGTAAATGACAAGGAAAGAGGAAACTTCTGCGATTATTTCAGGGCAAGCTCGAAAGGCCCGGCAGGTACTTCTGGTAATGACAAAGCTGCAGCAGCCCGCGATGCTTTTAACTCTTTGTTTAATTAATGAATGGATTGCTTCGTCGCTGCGCTCCTCGCAATGACGTGGATGTGTCATTGCGAGCGAAGCGAAGCAATCCATGTATTAGGAAATTATGACTGACTTTGTATTTATTGATTCCGGTGTTGGCGGAATTCCTTATATGACAACTCTTTTGCAGCGTGCCCCGGAGACAAAATGTGTCTACGTAGCTGATACCGCAAACTTTCCATATGGTGAAAAGACTCACGAGCAGGTAGTAAAATGTGTAACTGAGCTTGTTGAAAAAATCAACTCTCAGTTTGCTCCAAAAGTTATTGTTGTCGCCTGCAATACAATGAGCGTAAATGCTCTGGATGCTTTGCGGGAAAAATTTCCTGAGGTAAAATTTGTGGGAACCGTACCTGCCATTAAGCTTGCAGCAAGTCTTTCTAAAAAACGCCGCATAGGTCTTCTTGCTACAAAGGCTACCTGCGAAAATCCTTATAATATTGAGCTGAAAAATAAGTTTGCCAGCGATTGTACGATTGTAAACCGTCCTGACCCACAGCTTATTTCTTTTATTGAACATAATGCTTTTACTGCAAGCCGGGAAGAATGCCTCAAAGCCGTAAAGCCTGCGGTGGATTTTTTCCGCGGACAGGGGTGTGATGCAATTATTCTTGGTTGTACTCACTTTTTGAATTTTACTGATGTATTTGAAGAAGCCTGTAAACCGGATATTCGTGTGGTGGACTCGGTAGATGGTGTTGTGAGACATGCACTCGAGGTGGTTGAGTGCTCGCGCAGCGAGTGTATCGAAACCACCGTAAAAAATGTGGTTTCGATACGTCCTTCGGGCTACTCAACCACCGGTGGAACTCCAAATTTGTTTATAACAGGCTTCCGTGACATTGAGGAAGAAAATCAGTATAATGTGCTGTGTTCACGTTTTGGAATTAAATTCGGCGGTTTGCTGAGTAAATAGAAATAGAGGATGTATATGAAGAAAATTATTTCTGGTAAGGTTCGCGAGGTTTATGACCTTGAAGATGGTCGCATGGTAATTGTTACTACTGACAGAATTTCTGCTTTTGATGTTATTCTGCCAACTATGATTACCGACAAGGGTAAGGTGCTCAACGCTCTTGCTAACTTCTGGTTTGATTACACTAAGGACATTGTTAAGAATCACATGATTTCAAGTGATTTGAAGGATATGCCTGCTGAGTTCCAGAAGCCTGAGTTTGAAGGCCGCACTATTCTTGTAAAGAAGCTTAAGATGATTCCTTACGAAGTAATTGTCCGCGGATATATGTTTGGTTCTATGTACGAGGCTTACAAGAAGGGCGAGCCTTTCCTTGGTCACAAGTTTGACAAGGAATACAAGCAGGCTGAAAAGTTAGACGAGCCTATTGTAACTCCTTCTACTAAGGCTGCCGAAGGTCATGATATTAACGTTACATTGCAGTATATGAAAGACGATCTTGGCGAAGAGCTTGGAACAAAAATCGAGCAGGCTGCTCTTGCAATTTACAAGAAGTGCTATGAGCACGCTAAGGCAAACGGAATTATCATTGCTGATACAAAGTTTGAATTTGGTCTTGATGAGAATGGAGAGCTTGTACTAGGAGACGAAGTTCTTACTCCGGATTCAAGCCGCTTCTGGGATGCTTCAAAATACGAAGTTGGCGGAAGTCCTGCAAGCTACGACAAGCAGTTCGTTCGCGACTGGCTCAAGGAGCACAATCTTGCCGGCGACCCTAACATTAAGGAAATTCCTGCTGATGTAGTTGCCAAGACTGCTGCAATTTACAAAGAGTGCCAGACTAGAATCTGTCATAAGTAATAGATTGCTTCGGTGGTTGAGTAGGCACGGAGTGCCGTATCGAAACCACCTGTGTTCTGTACTAGGGTGGTTTCGATACGATGCTTTGCATCACTCAACCACCGTATTTCGTAAAATTTCTAACTTTTTTAAATAAATTTCCAACCATTTATCCTTAAACTTTTTCAAATTCCTAAAAATTCATACAAAAATTCCTAAAAATCTTCATTCAAAAATCCTTCTGACAGGCTTATAGTTACCATGTAATCTAAAAAAGCATCTATAGGAGGAAAATTAGATGAAAAAAAGCGTGATTATTGCTGTTGCACTTATGTGTGTAGCATCATTGTTTGCCGCTCCAAAAAAGAAGGCAAAGGCTGCTGGTGATGGAAAAATCAAGATTGGTATTATCAACAACCCACCATCAGAATCAGGATACCGTGCTGCTAACGTAAAGGATATGGAAAACGTATTCTCTGCAGCTAAAGGTTATGATGTTAAGACTTATTACAGCATGAACAATGACGAACAGTTGAATGCATTCTCTCAGTTTGTAACAGACGGAGTAGATTATATTCTCTTATCTCCTGCTGATATGGCAGGTTGGTCTTCTGCTTTCAAGAAGGCTCAGAAATCAGGAGTTAAAGTATTCCTTTTTGACCGCCTTGCTGATGTAAAAGATAATCTTTATGAAGCTGCTGTTGTATCTGATATGCCTAAAGAAGGTGAATCAGCTGTTGCATGGCTCAAGGCTCAGAAACTCAAGGAATACAAGGTAATCCACCTTCAGGGACACATGGGATCTGCTGCTCAGATCGGTCGTACAGGTGCTTTGGACAAGGAATTTGCTGCAGGAACAATGAAGAAAGTTGTTCAGCAGACAGCTGACTGGTCTGCAGATAACGCAAAGAAGATTGTTGAATCAGTTATCAACCAGAAAGAAGACTTCAATGTAATTTATGCTGAAAATGATGACATGGCTAAGGGTGCTGTTGCAGCTCTCGATGAAGCTGGTATCACACACGGTGTAAATGGAAAAGTAATCATTATGGGATTCGATACAAACAAGTGGGCTCTCCGCGAGCTTCTCGCTGGCCGCTGGAACTATGATGGACAGTGTTCTCCATTCCAGGCTGCTGTAATCGAAAATATGATTAAGAGCGGAAAAGTTCCTTCAAAGATCATCTACAATGATGAAAAGGGCTTCGATGCTAAGACAATTAAACAGTCTGATATCGATACTTACGGTCTTGGTGACTAATACCAACCCCCTCTTGTAAATATTACGGCGTAAAGTGTGTGGTACATATTTTACGCCGTTTTTTTTGAAGACTTACGTCATTCCGAACTTGTTTCGGAATCTAAAAAAAGGATCCTGAAACAAGTTCAGGATGACAAAGGTACAAATAAATGGAAAATAATGTTGTTTTATCTATGCGCGGAATCTACAAGGAATTCCCCGGAGTAAAAGCCCTGCAGAATGTAGACTTTACTCTATGTAAAGGTGAGATTCATGCGCTCATGGGAGAAAACGGAGCTGGAAAATCAACTCTGGTTAAGGTAATCACAGGTGTTTATGAAAAAGATGCCGGTGAGATCCATATTGCGGGAACAGAAGGGCCTGCTGTAATTCGTTCTCCACAGGATGCCCAGAATCTGGGTATCGCTACAGTTTATCAGGAAATTACCCTCTGTCCTAATCTTACAGTGGCAGAGAATATGTATATAGGTCGCGGAAATTACAAGTTTGTTAATCGCCGTGCCCAGGAAAAGAAAGCAGATCAGCTTCTTACAAAATTAAACATTCCGGCAAAAGCAGGTCAGCAGCTTGGAACCTGTTCTCTTGCAGTTCAGCAGATGGTTGCTATTGCCCGTGCTGTTGATATGGAATGTAAGGTTCTTATTTTGGACGAACCAACTTCTTCTCTGGATGAAAAAGAAGTTGAACTCTTGTTTACTCTCATGCGTGACCTTAAGAGCCGTGGAGTAGGAATTATCTTTATTACTCACTTCCTTGAACAGGTTTACGAGGTTTGCGACAAGATTACAGTTTTAAGAAACGGTGAACTTGTAGGTGAATACACAGTAAGCGAGCTTCCACGCGTTAAGCTGATTTCTGCAATGCTTGGAAAAGATATGGAAGATATGACAAACCTCAAGAATCAGAAGCGTCCTTATTCTGGAGCTGGTGAGGTTGTTTATGAAGCAGAAGGCCTTTCAAGTTCTGAAGGAGTAAAACCTTTCGACTTCCTTATTAACAAAGGCGAAGTAAACGGTTTTACAGGTCTTCTTGGTTCCGGACGTAGTGAAAGTGTTCGTGCGATTTTTGCTGCAGACCGTGTTACCGGCGGAAAGGTTCATGTTAATGGCCGTGAAGTAAAAATCAATCAGCCAAAGGATGCAATGAAGGCTGGAATCGGTTACTTGCCGGAAGACCGCAAGGGAGACGGAATTATCCAGGACCTCTCAGTTCGTGAGAATATCATTCTTGCTCTTCAGGTGCTCAATGGTTTTACAAAACCTATTTCCCGTGCAGAGCAGGAAAAACTTGCAGACGAGTTTATTGAACAGCTGCAGATTAAAACTGCATCTAAGGAAACTCCTATTAAAGCACTTTCGGGTGGAAACCAGCAGAAGGTTATTCTTGCACGCTGGCTTTTGACCCATCCACAATATCTGATTCTTGATGAACCTACCCGTGGTATTGACGTTGGTACAAAGCTTGAGATTCAGAAGCTTGTTCTTAAACTTGCAGAAGAGGGGGTAAGTGTTACCTTTATTTCTTCTGAAATTGAAGAGATGCTTTCTGTATGTCAGAGACTCATCGTTATGCGCGACCGCAAAATTGTTGGTGAGCTTAAGGATGATCTTTTGCGTCAGGATGTAATTATGCAGACTATTGCGGGAGGCAAGGCACAAAATGGCTAATAAAATCGTAAATCAGATTAAAAAACTTTTTTCATCGCAGCTTGCAATTCCGCTTGTTGCCCTGATTGTACTGGTTATTTTCAACCTTATCCGAGATCCAAGTTTCTTTTCTATTCTTATAAAAAAGAATAATTTTGGAAATACTGTTCTTGCAGGTAACTTAATCAGTATTTTGAACGGAGCTTCTGAGCTTGTAATTCTTGCTATAGGAATGACACTTGTTACCTCTGCAACAAAGGGACAGGATATCTCTGTTGGTGCCCTGGCAGCAATTGCAGGTTCTATGTTTGTAAAGATTTTGCGTGCCGGTTCCATCAATGTTGCAACAATAATCCTTGCAATGATTGTTGCATGTATTGTAGCAATTCTTTTCTGTCTCTTTAATGGAACACTTATTGCAAAGTTCAATATTCAGCCTATGATAGCTTCGCTGATTCTCTTTACAGCAGGACGTCCTATTGCTTACTGGATTAATGGTGGTGCGAGCCCTAGTGTTGAAAGTAATCTTCTTACTTATCTGGGAAGCTTTATTCCACATGTTCCTATTCCAACACCTATTATTATAGTTGTAATTTTCATTCTGCTGATAAATCTGCTTTTAAAAAAGACAACTCTTGGATTGTACATTCAGTCAGTAGGTATTAATGAAAGAGCTGCAAAGCTTAATGGTATTAATCCTACAGTATGGAAGCTTGCCGTTTTCATTATTCTTGGTATCTGTGTAACAATGGCAGGTTCTATGAGTGTTTGCCGAACAGGAATCATCAACCATGAAACTGTACTTCTTGATATAGAAATGGATGCAATTCTTGCAGTTGCAATCGGTGGTAACTCACTTGGTGGCGGTAAGTTTAAGCTTTCAGGTTCTATTCTTGGTGCTTACATTATCCAGGCATTAACAACTACTTTGTATTCAATGAAGGTTTCTTCTACTGCTGTAAAAGCATATAAAGCTGTTGTAATCATTATCATCGTTGTTGCAGGTTCTCCTGTTGTAAAACAGTTGTTCGTTCAGCTTAAAGACAAGATTATGGAAAAGAAGGAGGCTAAATAATTATGGCAAATATTTTTACTAATCTTTTTGGAAAGAAAGAAAACAGACAGCCGCTTTCAAATACATCTTTGCTTCTTCTCATAACAATCTGTATTTTTGTTGGAATGTATCTGCTTGGAATTATTATCTGGGGTGGTGGTTTTAGAAATCCCCAGCAGTTCCTGGATTTGCTTAATAATAATGCATATCTGATTGTTGCAGCCTGTGGTCTTACAATCGTAATGATTACCGGTGGAATTGATATTTCGGTTGGTGGTTCAATTGCTCTTATTACAATGGCTTCTGTAGTATTTATGGAAGATCATAACGGTGGAATTTTAAGCTCAATCCTGATTGCTCTTGGAATTGGTCTTGCTATGGGACTTATTCAGGGATATTTAGTTTCATTCCTTAAAATTCAGCCATTTATTGTAACTCTTGCCGGTATGTTCTTTACACGTGGTATGACAACAATAGTAAGTACTGCTCCACGTACAGCAAATAATGAACTCTTTCTTGATCTTAAAGATTTTGAAATTGACATTCCTTTCCTTGGTACCTGGGCTCGTAATGGTAACTGGATTCCATCTTATATTGAAGTAGGAGTCGTGATTGCACTTGTTGTAGTTCTTCTTCTTTGGGCAATGCTGAGATGGACTCGCTTTGGTCGTAACCTTTACGCTGTTGGTGGAAATACAGAATCTGCTTTGATGCTTGGTATTAACGTTAGAAGAACACAGTTCTTTGCTTATGTTCTTTGTGGCGTGCTTGCCGGAATCGCAGGTTTCTGCTATCTGCTTCATACAGGTGCCGGAAACGCATCTAACGCTACGGCTGCAGAAATGCAGGCTATTGCTTCTTCGATTATCGGAGGAACGCTGCTTAGTGGTGGTGTAGGTAGTGTAATTGGAACTATGTTTGGTGTTATGTCCCTTAAGACAATTAATAACCTGGTAGTTGCTGCAGGCTTACGCGAACCTTACTGGCAGTCTATTACTACAGGTCTTATGCTTGCATTCTTTATCGTATTGCAGAGTGTAATTCTTTCACAGCGTAAGAAGAAGCTTGGTAATATGGCGGGATAATGTTACGGTGGTTGAGTGATGCGAAGCATCGTATCGAAACCACCGCAGAATCACTGGTGGTTTCGATACACCGCTACGCGGCACTCAACCACCGATTCAGTTAATTCTCGAGACTCAACTTATATTCACGGGGCGAAAGCCCCGTATTTTTTTTGAAAATGTAGCTGAAGTAGTGTGGGTCTGAAAAGCCGCATTCGTAGGCAATGTCATAGCCCTTCATATCAGTTTCCCGCATAAGACGCTTTGCGTTTTCCAAACGAACGTTCGTTAGGTATTCAATAAAAGTTGTCTTACATTCCTGAGAGAAAATTGTACTGAAGTGATTAGGGCTTAACGCAACTTCTTCTGCAACAGTTGTAAGTGTTGTATTTTGATCTGCATAGTTTTCTTCTATGAAATGCTTTGCTTTCAGAATAACATCAGCATATTTTCCAGTAACTTTTGAGTCCCGGTATTCAAGGGCAAAGTTTAAAACCTGTTCTAGTGTTTTTGTAAAGCGAGTCTCATCAGAAACTGCATCATCAATAAATTTACGTTGCAAAATCTCTGGCTTTAATTCCTTAATATTTCCGCCAAGTTTTTCTACCAGCTTGGAAACTGCAAAAATCAAATCAACTAATAGATATGAAGCAAATACATTAAACTGGTCAGGATTCTTTTTTATCAGTTCCATGGATTCTTCTATAATACTTTGTATATCACCTTTGGCTGCATATTTTAGTTTATCAACAAGCGGGTCTCCTTCGTTCAAATCAAGAAGAGCATCTGCAGCAGAGCCATCTCCAGCAGAATCTGTAAGGTCGTCGGAAGAGATAATCCTGTTTTCTTTAATACTGTTTGCCTCGAGAATCTTTTTAGCATCTTCATATGAAGCCTTAAGCTGAGAAAGATGTTCAACAGTTTTTCCCATTGCCGTAAGAACTGTACAGTCTTCATTTTTTGTTGCGATATGGCTTATGGTTTCTGCAGCACGGAAGGTATTATCATCAAGTTCTGTCTGTGTGCTTCCCTTAAAAATGCAGACAAGAAGGTTAGAGTGATGGAAGAAAGAAACAGCCTCGTTAATGGCAGTTGAATAAGAGTTCAAAAGAGAGCAGGCTTCCTGCTGAGTTTGAGTGTTTCCACTGCGGCTTTCTATACGGCTTATAAGAACCTTGTAATAACGGGAAATAAGATTAAGGCCAAGTTCTGAGCTTTTTTGAATTACTGTACTCATTTCTTCTGAGCCGTGTACAAGATTGTTTAAGAATTCTTTTTTGATGAGAGCCTCACTGCTTTTTAGTTCCTCACGTAGACGGGAGATGTCGGAAAGCTGCTTTCTTTCTTTATCAATCTGGGCTGCAGTTTTGTTCAGGCTTGAAAGAAGTTCATCTGGAGTAAAAGGCTTTAAAAGATAATCTTCAATTCCGATAGAAATAGCCTTTTTTGCATAGTCAAATTCATCATGTCCGGAAAGAATTATTATTTTAATCCAGGGCTGGGTGCGCTTAATTGCTTCTGCCAGCTGAAGACCGTCCATAAAAGGCATTTTGATGTCAGTGATTAAAATATCAGGTTTAATTTCGTGAATCATGGAGAGGGCAATTTCACCGTCAGTTGCCTCACCTGCAAAAGTAAAGCCGCTGCCTTCCCAGTCAATTTTAGAGCGGATTCCTTCGAGTACAATAGGTTCATCATCAACGGCAAAAACGCTATACATTGCTTTCTCCTGTATATGGTACATCTATGAATATTGGAATAGTAAAAGAAATTCTGCTTCCTTTTCCTGCTTCAGATTCAATTATAATACCTTCGGTCTGTTCACCATAATATAGTTTAAGCTTTTTATTTACATTGTAAAGACCATAAACAGATGAAAGCTTTTCTGAATCTTCTGCGCCTGTTCTAAGCTCATTACGCACCTGGCCTAGTCTTTCTTCCGTAAAGCCCGCTCCATTGTCTTCAACAGTAAAACATATTTTCTGATGTGATTCATCTGCATAATGAATACTTACTTTAAGAATGCCACGTCCCCGTTTATTTTTTATTCCATGATAAATAGCATTCTCAACCAGAGGCTGAAGAACAAGCTTTATGATTTTATATTCCATAAGGGATTCGTCTGCATCAATCGTATAATTCAAAATATCAGCATAACGGATTTTCTGAATGGTAAGATAATTTTTGATGTGGTCAAGTTCCTGAGAAATAGTAATCCATTCGTGACCACGGCTTAGGGAAATACGGAGGAAGTCTGAAAAGGCTTTTGTGATCTTTACAACTTCTTCGGTATGCTCTTCTTCTGCAAGCCAGACAATTGTGTCAAAAGTGTTATACAGGAAGTGCGGGGTAATCTGTGCCTGAAGAGCTTTCATTTCTGCCTTCTGGAAGTTTTTCTGTTCTTCCATATTCTTTCTGATCAGTACATCAATCTGCTCCGTCATGGTATTAAGATTGCCTGCAAGGGTGTCGAGTTCGTTTACATGAGGAATATCGATTCGGGCATTAAGATCTCCGTTTGCAACTTTTGTAGAAAGATTTTCCATGTCAGAAATTGGTTTTTGAATTGCACCGGAAACTGTAATAAAACTGTTTATAGAGGCAAGAATTGCAAGAATGGTAATGATAATCTGAATGGCTGTAAGTATAATGGATGTGTTTCTGAGAGAATGGTTTGTCTGATCTGCAAAATCAATTTCAGTAACTATAAAATCCTGCATGATATCAGAAAAAAGGGATGTAATGGTTCTGATTTCATCAAGAGTAGCTTCATTTTGTGTAACAGGACTGCCATTTTCCATCTGGAGAATGAGTATGTCGACATTTCGTCTGAGGGTAGTATAAGCTCGATTTGCAACCTCAAGTTTTTCAAGACTTTCATTATTATTGTTTGTTAGAAGCATGAGAGAAAGACCTGAATTAATTTCATCCAGCATTTTGTTGTGATCAGCTTCAACAATCTCTTTCTTTCCACAGATGATATTCCAGAGCTCTGATGGAAGTTCATTTTTTGCAATGGAGCTTATTTTATTTGCTGAACTGACATTTTTAATAATCTGACTGTATTTATTTGTATGAATCTGAAATGTAAGTACCGAATAAATTGAAGGAATGAGTGTGATAAAAAGAAGGAATACGTAAGTCAGGAGGAGGGTTTTTCTGAGGCTTCTGTTGTGCTTCATTATTTCCTCACTTAATATCCGCGTGGCTGGTAGGTAGAAAAATCATCGTTTTCGGTAAACATTGTTTCGCTGTTGTAGGTAACCCGTGGTATAGTTTTTCCTTCTGCAATATCTTTTACAAGTTCCATAAGTTTTGGTCCGAGATTAGGATTACATTCAACAACACAATTTAGCTTCCCTGCCTGTAAGGCATCAATTGATTTCTGTTCGGCATCAACACTGATTATGATTGTATTACCTGTATAAACCTTGTAGTTTTCAATTGAATCCAGCATGCCAAGAGTCATAGAATCATTATGGGAATAAACGGCATCTATTTTCTGTCCTTCATAATATAGTCCGTCTTTCCTGCAGCTGCTGGTTATAAGATTTTCTGCAATTTCTTTTCCTCGTGAACGAAGAAAGTCTCCGTCTTCAGAATGGATAATCTGAAATTTAGGATCACTTGCAATAATTTCGCGGAAGCCTTTTGCCCGGTCGCGAACCACAGAAGAATTTTCTGTACCTGACATTTCGTAAATACTTACAGTGCCAGTGCGGTTGCGGCATTTGTTCAAAAGAAATCGGGCAGCGCGTCGGCCTTCTTCTAAACCATCTTCTCCAAGAAAACCTGCGTACAAAGAAGGATCTGCATTTATCTGTCGGTCTACAAGAATTACAGGAATGCCTGCATCTTTTGCTTCTGTAAGAACATTATCCCAGCCGTCTTCTACAATAGGAACAAAGGCAATTACGTCAACCTGATAAACAATAAAGGAACGGATTGCCTTAAGCTGATTTTCCTGTTTTTGCTGGGCATCATCAAAAATAATCTGAATATCGTTTTCAGCGGCGGCTTCGAAAATAGACTGGGTATTTCTTGTACGCCAGGCACTTTCAGAGCCAATCTGGGAAAAACCAAGAATCAGTTTTTCTGAGTTTTCATTTTTTGTATGAGAAGTATTATTTTTATTTTTTGTCAAAATAAAAATCAGTAAAAAAATAAGTGAGGCGAGAAAAAATATTATAGAGAGAAACTGGATTTTTTTAATTTTTGCATTCATAAATCGTTTAACCATTTTAAATGCAAACAATTATGAAGTCAAATAATTTTTTTGTCATTCCCGCGTTTGACGCGGGAATCTTTACATCAGTAGAAATGTATAGATTGTCGGGTCGAGCCCGACAATGACACTAAAGGCGGTTTTTAATTGCGGCAATAAACTGCCATGAATCAAGAACTTCCTTTGCAGCAGGTTCTGCGATTCTTGCAATATCACCAGTCATATAGCCTTCTTCAATTGTCTGAAGGGTAGCGCGCTCAAGACGTTTTGCAAAGTCTGTAAGCTCTGGAGTTCCATCCATCTCGCCGCGTTTTGCAAGAGCTCCTGTCCAGGCAAAGATTGTTGCTACAGGGTTTGTAGAAGTTTTTTCACCCTTAAGGTAGCGGTAATAGTGCTTCTGAACAGTTCCGTGGCTTGCTTCATATTCGAAGTTTCCATCCGGGCTTACAAGTACAGATGTCATCATGGCAAGTGAACCGCAGGCAGAGGCAATCATGTCAGACATAACGTCGCCGTCGTAATTCTTTGTTGCCCACATAAAGCCGCCTTCGCTTCTCATAACACGGGCTACAGCATCATCAATCAAAGTATAGAAGTATTCGATGCCAGCTTTTTCAAACTTAGCCTTGAACTCTTCATCAAAAACACGCTGGAAGATAGCCTTGAAGTTTCCGTCGTAAGTCTTGCTGATTGTATCCTTTGCACCAAACCATACGCTCATCTTTCTGTCGAGGGCATAAGTAAAGCAGCAGCGGGCAAAGCTTTCGATTGATTTATCAAGGTTGTGGATTCCCTGAATGATTCCAGGTCCGCTCATATCCATAATAGTCTTGCGGATTTCCATACCGTCTACGCCGGTAAATACAAGTTCTGCACGGCCGGCAGTAGGACATTTAATTTCGCAGTTTTTATAAACATCACCATAAGCATGGCGGCCAAGTACAATCGGCTTTTTCCAGCAGCTTACAGTTCCGTGGATATTGCTTACAAAAATAGGCTCACGGAAAACAGTTCCATCAAGTTCTGCACGGATAATTCCGTTTGGGCTTGGAGTGAGCTGCTTAAGGTGATATTCTTCAACACGTGCCTGGTTAGAAGTGATTGTTGCACACTTAACGCCGACATGAAGACGTTTGATTGCCGCAGCAGCATCGTAAGTAATCTTGTCGTTTGAGTCGTCGCGGCTCTTAAGACCAAGGTCGAAATATTCAGTTTTTAAATCGATATAAGGTAAAAGGAGTTCATCCTTAATAACCTTCCATAAAACTCTTGTCATTTCATCGCCATCGAGCTCTGCGATGGCGTTTTTCATCTGTATTTTTGCCATAGTAAGTCCATTATATAAGAATTAGCGTCCCCATGTCAAAATCAGGTCGTAGTTGTCCTCGCGAACTTCGAAGTACTGGTTGTATTCGCCGCAAGTAGGGCAGTAGTCCGGAGCTTTTTCGCCTGTTACGATGTGACCGCATTTAAGACATTCCCAAACCTTTACGCTGCTTTTTGCAAGCTCTGCTTTTGAATCTTCATCTTTAAGAAGAGAGCGGTAGCGGTCTTCGTGGCGCTTTTCAATAGATGCAACTGCACGGAACTTTGCAGCCAGTTCTTTAAAGCCTTCTTCTTCTGCTGTTTTTGCAAAGCCTACATACATGTCTGTCCATTCGTAGTTTTCGCCGTCGGCTGCATTCTTAAGGTTTGTTTTTGTGTCTGCAATGCCTTCGAGCTCTGTAAGCCACATTTTAGCGTGCTGCTCTTCGTTGTTAGCGGTTTTCTTGAAGATTTCTGCGATTTTTGAGAGGCCTTCTTTTTCAGCTACGGCTGAAAAATATGTGTATTTGTTTCTTGCCTGTGATTCACCGGCAAAAGCTGCCTGTAAGTTTTTTTCTGTCTGAGTTCCTGCGTATTTGCTCATTTTTTTACTCCTATAAAATAAATATTGATAAATTATATTACATATATTACAAATGCGCAAACCCATGCCACAACGCACTGCCAGGCAACCATGGCCACGGCCCACTTTGTACCCAGCTCTCTTTTTACCGAGGCAATAGCTGCAATACAAGGCGAGTAGAGCAGGCTGAAAACAAGAAGACTTGCTGCGGCCCGGCTTGAAAGAGCACTTGCAACTCCGCCCGCAAAGAGAATCTCCATGGTAGAAACCACGCTTTCTTTTGCCATAACGCCGGAAATCAGCGAGGTACAGATTCTCCAGTCACCAAGTCCAAGCGGGCGGAAAAGAGGCTCCAGCAGGCCTGCAAGGCGGGCCAGAATACTCTGAGAAGAATCTTCTATAAATTGAAGCTGCGGGCTGAAGCTCTGCAGGAACCAGATTACGATAGTCGCAATAAAAATCACTGTAAAGGCACGCTCTAAAAAGTCCTTTGCCTTTTCCCAGAGCAGCTGGCAGGTGTTTCTAACGCTCGGCAGTCTGTAATTTGGAAGCTCCATAACAAAAGGAACAGGCTCACCCTTAAAGAGAGTTTTACGTGAACTGCCCCCATTTTTTTAGACAGTTATTACGCACATTTTAGGCTGAAAGTCTTTGGAGATTTCCAGCCTAATTTTTTCTGTATGCGGTCCTTGTTATAGAACTGAATAAAATCTGTTATCAGTTCTTCCATCATTTGATATGAAAGCAGGCCATGTCTACTAACATTGTAATATCCAGACTCTGCTTTCAGCGTACCGAAAAAGTGTTCCATGCAGGCATTGTCCCAGCAGTTACCAACTCGACTCATGCTCTGGATAAAACCTTTCTCTTCCAGCAGTTTTCTGTACTCTGACGCTTTATAAGTATTTCCCTGATCCGAATGAATCAGCGTATTGGAAATATTATATT
>NZ_ATWV01000013.1 GCF_000421345.1 Treponema bryantii NK4A124 | reverse complement strand
CTGGTTGTACCGCAGCGGGCCTGACCCGCTGTCGGCTACGAACCTTTGTTATGCTACTAGATATCTTTTAGCGCCGGAGGGCGCGTAAATTAAGATAACTAACTGCAAACTATTTTTTTTATTTTCTCGTAGACTTCGGAAATTTTGAATGTCCACGAAAAATAAAATTCTAAAATATTTATTTCTTCATGCAAAAAGCTTGAGACAGTGCGAATGCACGTGCGAAAGTTTTTTACATGAACCAACGCCTTACTTTTATTTCTAAAAAAAAGGCAGGCCAGTGTGCCTGTCAGCATAACAACTGGTTGTACCGCAGCGGGCTTGACCCGCTGTCGGCTACGAACCTTTGTTACACGATTATATTTCATACACATAATTAGATTTCTTATATATTATTTTTTAAATTTCTGTTCTTTTAAGCGCAAGCTCCTATAAATATTTTATTCTTAAGCGACGAAAGTCGCGTACTACCGCTTCTTTGCTTTGCTCAAAAATACAATTCATAATTAATCAGCAAGCTTGACTTGCTGATTAATTATTCCCAATCGTCATCATCGTCAATATCATCCCAGCTATTCTGTGCTCTTCGTTGAGATTCAATTATATCGAAAGATGCATTTGCAGATTCTGCAAATATAGAAAGGCAAACGGGACATATTAAGATTTTTTTCGAAAAGTTAAATCCAAGTTGCTGATAAGAAAAACTAAAATCTTTTTCTTTCGGCTCTCTTTGTCTTTGTGAAAATGGATAAGAAAAATTATTATTTTCAGGAGTTCGTTTTAATTTTTCTATTTCTGTATCAAGACTATGAGGTGTTATTTCTTTTTCGATAAAGAAAGTTTTTATTTGTTCAAGTTTTTCTTTTTTTTCTAAAAGAGATTTTCTTTTTGTCTCATTTTGTCTCAGTTCATTTGTGTATCTGCTTTCAACAGGCTCTAAAATAAATTCTTGAATTACATCATTTACAGTTCTGAAATTTCTTTTCCCGTATTTTGAACAATAATTTAATATGATTTCAAGATTTGGTTCAAGTTTTAAAAAACTGTCTTTATTCTCTAAAACAGCGTTTAGTGTCATAGATGAATATTCATTTTTTATACTTTTCGCTTTTTCTTTTAGTTCATCAGTAAAACCTAGTTTTTCTTTTGTAATATCGATTATTGATTTTTCAAAATCTTCACAATCAAGTAATTTTTTATCAATTGATTTTAAAAGGTCTTCTTTTTGTTGTAAGAAAAAGTCTTCTGTATTTTTACAAAACCAGCATTGTTTTTTCATATTGATACCTATTCCTTTTCTGTGTAGTCGCCTGCATAATCGAGAACACATTCACAACCGTACAATTTATGTTTATTTGCAAAGCCTACACCGGTAGTTTTAAAATCTTTATTCATTATATTTTTTCGATGACCACGACTCTTTACACCGTCATCGATTAAAAGAGTAACGACAATTTCTCGGGCTGACTTAGAACCATATGAAATATTTTCACCTGCTGTTTTATATGAGCCATAGCGTTTCATTCGTGTAAACGGATCGCTTCCGTCTGTACCATCATGTCCTGTTTTGTCTGTTAAACTCTGACTGTTTGCATGGTCTTTTGCTGCTCTGGTCAAACCTTTTGAAGGCGTAAGCGTCGATAAAGATTTTTGAGAATTCATGAATTTTATACATTCATTTACAACCGCAACACCTTCATTTGTCTGAAGATTTCCGCCATAAATTTTTCCATTAAATTTCTTTGTTCTTGGCTCAATATATAATTCGGCATATTTTTTAGGATTTGTACGAGCCATATTCATTTCGAGTACGACATCTTTCTCAATGTCATCCATATAATCTACATCTCGGGCAGTATCCAAAACTGACAAATCCCAGATTGTAGTATCGATATTTTCTCTTTTATATTTTGGTGTTGATATTTTTGTAGAACCCGAAGTATCTTGAGTTTCCTTGTCTCCCGAAAATAAATCTGTAATTGATTGCCCGATGTTGTCTAAAGTTTCGCAAGATGTAAAAAGAAGCAAAGCCGAAAATAAAACTATTAAAAGCTTTTTCATTTAATTCTCCTCCGGAGCGCCCCAGTGCGGGCGTCCGTGTAACAACTGGTTGTACCGCAGCGGGCTTGACCCGCTGTCGGCTACGAACCTTTGTTATGTGATTCAATTTATTTTAATACCTGCTGCTTCAAGCAGTTGTATAAATCTACCAATTTCAGTCATTTCTAAAACCGGGGTTTCTTTATCATTTATTCTTTCCAAAGTTTGGTTAATTATTGTTTTTAAATCTATAATTTCAATTTTGATTTCAGAATTATATTTATTGAATCTTTTTTTTATTTTCTCATTATTTTGAATTTTTTCAAGATAGTTAACTTTCTTATCATGAATTATTTTTGTTGCTGCAACTCGATATGTAAAATTTCGTTGCCCAGTTTCTTCTTCTATTTTTTTTACAAATGCGTCTATCCATTTATCAGATACAAGCTCTCTAAATTGTTTCCATTCTTCACGTTTTTGAAATCCAGCCTTAGTTTTATCATTATAATTTGCTTCTGAATCAATAATAGAAAACAAATATTTCAGATTTAGTCCGCTTTGCCAAGATTTGCAAGAAATTACATGAACGTTATTTATTTTTTCTTTTGGAGAATAAGCTAAAATATCAATATCAGAGTGAACAGAATCTTTTTTTGATTCATAGTCTTGATGATTTTTATTCGGTCGATATTTTATATTGTGTTTTACAAACCAACCAGAATTAGTTACATACCAATCTTCTATTAATTGCTCAAGAATATCTTCTTTCATCTTTTTACCAATCTATAATATTTCCATCAATACAATACAATGGATATGGAATATCCTTAAAAAATTTAATATTACTAGGAAGAGTTTTACCAATATAAGGCAAAGCTTCTGTTGTTTTTGAGATATCTATTCCTTCAAATGCAAATCTCTCCAAGAATTTATTATCACTCAGTTCTGCTTTTAACTTAGGAAAAGTTTTCACCTTTTGCCAACCATTTTCATTAGGTTTAGCAATTACTACAATATTTTTATCAGCATTTACTCCGATAACAAAATCTACGGAATTAGCTTTATTGATATCAGGAATTTCCCAATATTTGCAAACACAGTCTAAAAATGTTTTTCGATTAGGTTTTCCAGCTAATAAATCATTTATTGATTTTTCTATGTAACAGATAAGTACTTTCTTTCCCGAAAGATCTACAACAGCCATTATATCTCCTCAGCGCCCCAGTGCGGGCGTCCACATAACAAATATTATCCATATCCACCATAGAATTTTTCTACTGCGAGAGAGTGTCAGTATAAACTCGGGGGCTGGATACGTTATATCTCCATTGTACAACAAGATATGTGAAAATGGTAGGGTTTTATGCGGATAGGTATAAACCAGAAGATTTTATAGCCTATCCAGCGGACTAACCACACCTCCGGCCCCTCTGTTCAGCACATGTGTATAAATCATCGTCGTACTCACATCGCTGTGTCCCAGCAGTTCCTGTATCGTCCTTATATCATACCCAATCTCCAGAAGATGGGTTGCAAAAGAGTGGCGGAAGGTATGGCAGCTCGCATTCTTGTTAATTCCTGCCTCCAAAATAGCTTGTTTTACAGCCCTCTGCATCAGGCTTTCGTCCAGGTGCCAGCGGCCTTCTTCGCCAGTCTCTAAATTTTTCCAGCGGTTTTTCTGGGGGAAGAGCCATTGCCATTTGAACTCTTTGCATCCGGTGGGGTATTTTCCGGCAAGGGCACCTGGCATTGGATTTGCGCCCCAACCGTCGGCAAGGTCTTTGATGTGAAGTTGACGAACCTTTTCTATGTGAGCTTTAAGTTCCGGAATCAGCTTTTGTGGAATCATAACATGCCGGTCTTTGTCACCTTTTCCATGTCTTACTATAATTTCATTCTGATCAAAATCTATATCCAGCACCCGCAGGCTCAGTGCTTCATTTAATCTCATGCCAGTCCCGTAAAGCAGCTTTGCAATCAGCTTTTTCTGTCCATTAAGATTTCCAATAACCCGGCTTACTTCGTCCCGGCTAAAAACAACAGGAATCCTCTCAGATTTTTTTGCGCGGATAACAGAGCCAAGTTCAGTCACCGGTGTATTTAAAATAAATCTGAAGTAAAAGAGCAGAGCCGCCAGCGCTTGATTTTGCGTCGAAGCGCTTACATTCTTTTTGAGGGCAAGATTCTTCAGAAATTCATTGATTTCTCTTTCACCAATATCTTCCTTTCCCTGATATATCCTAAGAAACTCTTCTACCCATTTTTTATAACTCGTTTTTGTGTGCTCGCTGTAATGACGGGTTGTAAGAGCCTCGTTAATTTTCTGGATTTGTGATGCAATGAATCTCTCATCTGATTTGATTGATGGAGAGGAAGATTTTGGACCAGTAGTTTCTTTCACATTAAAAAGCCCTGTGGCATAAATGTTTTTCATCAGCTGATTTACCGCCGCCTTATTATCCGGAATCAACCAGAACTTTTCATCATTATTCCACCTGCGTCCAGGAAGCGTCCGGACAGCTTCAAGCATCTGCTCATTAAAGCGTCCTGGAAAATCTACCTTAAAAAACTTCTCATCAAAATCGCTGATAAGAATATCATAATTATTAGCCTTATTATTTGTCATAAAAACCTCATATATAATATTGTGCAAACCTCACTATTTTAGGAAGTTTTTTACGAAAAAAAATAAATTTATTTTGAAGATATATTGACTATTTTTTTTCATAATTGTATAACAAAAATATCTAAGGCAATGAGGTCGTAGGGAAAATCCTGCGACTTTTTTTGTTTTAAACTTTGCCGGGACAAATCCGACAATTACTTTATAGCAATGACGCTGCGTATACATCGTTACTAACTAACGATAGTTATTCGCGGCGTTTTTTATTTACGGCGATGGTGTCGAGTAGCTGCGTTTGTGCACAATGCAGAAAACTTCGACCTGTCGCCTTTTTTTTCGGTGCTGAATCAAGTTCAGCATGACAACTTTTGGAGGTACACTTATGAGTGAAGTTTGGAGTGTGTGGTTTTTGATCGGCGCTGCACTTGTATTCTTTATGCAGTGCGGTTTTGCGATGGTTGAAACTGGTTTTACGAGAGCGAAGAATGCGGGAAACATCATTATGAAAAACCTGATGGATTTCTGTATCGGAACCCCTATGTTTATGCTGCTCGGATTCGGTCTGATGATGAGCGAGAATTATTTCTTTGGTTTTATCGGAAAACCAAACATGCAGCTTTTTACAAACTTTGCAGAAGGCGATTGGTCGAGCTTTGTATTCAACTTAGTATTCTGTGCAACAGCTGCAACAATCGTTTCTGGTTCAATGGCTGAACGTACAAAGTTCTCTGCTTACTGTATTTATTCAGCAGTAATCAGTGCAGTTGTTTATCCAATCGAAGCCGGCTGGGTATGGAACTCACAGGGCTGGCTTGCTCAGATGGGCTTTGTTGACTTTGCCGGTGGTGCTGCAATTCACTCGGTTGGTGGAACAGCTGCTTTGATTGGTGCAATCTTCCTTGGTCCACGTATTGGAAAGTATGATTACGACAAGGACGGCCGCGTTACAAAAGTGCATGCCATCCCAGGTCACTCTTTGACACTTGGTGCTCTCGGAACCTTCATTCTCTGGTTCGGATGGTACGGCTTCAACGGTGCTGCCTGTACACAGCTCCTTGGTGTAGGCGGTCTTGCCGCAGTTTTCACAACAACAACAATTGCTCCGGCAGTTGCCGCTGTTACAACAATGATTTTTACCTGGATTAAGAACGGTAAGCCGGATGTATCCATGACACTCAACGCTTCACTTGCAGGTCTTGTTGCTATTACTCCTACCTGCGCCACAGTTGATGCGTTAGGTGCAACTATCATTGGTATTGTTTCTGGAATTATTGTTGTGCTTGTTGTTGAACTTCTCGACCTTAAGCTCCACATTGATGACCCGGTTGGTGCTGTGGCAGTTCACCTTGCAAACGGAATCTGGGGTACTTTGTCAGACGGTCTCTTCAACGTTGAGGCAGGTGTCTTCTATGGTGGCGGATTCCATCACCTTGGAGTTCAGTTCGTTGGTGAAGCTGCAATCCTTGTATGGACAACAGTATGTATGCTGATTACTTTCACTTTGATCAAGAAGCTCCACGGACTTCGTGCCAGCCGCGAGGAAGAAATTGTCGGACTCGATAAGCTGGAGCATGGAATCGATTCAAGCTATGCAGGCTTCATCATGGCGCCACAGGTTCTCGGCGGAGACAGCCCAGCAGCAGCTGGCGAAAGCGTTCCAGTAGAAAAGTCAGTTCCTGTTGCAAAGGCAACAGCCCGTCCGGATGCAAAGTTCCACATGGTTACAATCATTACACGCCAGAGCAAGTTCGACGAACTCAAGGCTGCAATGAACGACATCAACGTAACAGGTATGACAGTTACAAACGTACTTGGTTGCGGACAGCAGCACGGAAACGTTCAGAAGTACCGTGGTGTCGAAATGGATATGACACTTCTTCCAAAGATCAAGGTTGATATCGTAGTCAGCGAAGTTCCGGTAGACCTCGTTGTAACAGCCGCTAAAGAAGTTCTTTACACAGGCCACATCGGCGACGGAAAGATTTTCGTTTACGATGTTCAGAATGTCGTAAAGGTTCGTACCGGTGAAGAAGGATATGAGGCTCTTCAGGATTAGGCTACAATCGAAGAACCGTTAAAAACTGTTGTGCGACAGCGCAACAGTTTAGGTTCATCGAAAGAACGCCTCAGAGGCGAGACTATGCGAGCCGACTCGTAAGGGTATTCGGGGAGGCTTGTTCATACTAAAAATCAATTGTTAAAAAAAAGTAAATGCATTATAATTAAATCCCGTATGAAAAACGGATTTGATAACGATAAGTATCTTAAGATTCAATCAGAACACATTAAAGAAAGGATTGCCAAATTTGGCGATAAACTCTATCTGGAATTCGGTGGAAAGCTTTTTGATGATTACCACGCTTCCCGAGTTCTCCCTGGTTTCCAGCCGGACAGTAAACTCAGAATGCTCATGCAGCTGGCCGACGTTGCGGAAATCGTAATTGTAATCTCAGCAGTTGATATTGAAAAGAACAAGGTTCGCAGCGACCTTGGAATCACCTATGATAAGGATGTACTCCGTCTTCGCGATGAGTTCCAGAACCGCGGCCTTATGGTTGGCAGCGTTGTAATTACCCACTACACCGGTCAGGAAGCAGCAAAGGCCTTCCGCAGCCGTCTTAAGAAGATGGGCATTAAGGCCTACTATCATTATACAATTCCGGGTTATCCTTCTAACGTGCCTCTCATTGCCAGTGACGAAGGCTTTGGTAAAAATGATTATATTGAAACAAGCCGCCCTCTCGTTGTAATTACTGCACCGGGACCTGGAAGCGGAAAAATGGCAACCTGTCTCAGCCAGCTCTATCACGAAAACAAACGTGGTATTAAGGCTGGCTATGCTAAGTTCGAAACCTTCCCAATCTGGAACCTGCCACTTAAGCATCCTGTAAATCTTGCTTACGAAGCAGCTACTGCAGACCTCAACGATGTAAACATGATTGACCCATGGCACCTGGAGGCTTACGGAAAAACCACAGTAAACTACAACCGCGATATAGAAATCTTCCCGGTTCTTGATGCAATCTTCAAGGGCATTTACGGAAAGAACCCTTACAAGTCGCCTACAGACATGGGCGTTAATATGGCGGGTTATTGTATTGTTGATGATAAGGTTTGCTGCGAGGCAAGTAAGCAGGAAATTATCCGCCGCTATTATGAGACTGTCGGCCGCCTTGTAGAAGGCAATGCAGAAGAGGCTGAAGTTGAAAAAATCAATCTTTTGATGCAGCAGGCTGGCGTTACAACTGATGACCGCAAGGTTACGGTTGCCGCTAAGGAACGTGCCGCAAAATCAAAATCTATCTGTGCGGCAATTGAACTTGCAGACGGTACAATTATTACTTCTGAAACAACAGAGCTTTTGGGAACTTCAGCCGCTTTGATTTTGAATGCAACAAAGCATCTTGCCGGCCTTGACCACAAACTTAAGCTGATTCCAAAAGAGATGATTGAGCCTATTCAGAAAATGAAGGTAGAATACTTGAGCGGAAATAACCCGCGTCTCCATACAGACGAGGTTCTGGTTGCTCTTGCTATGCTTTCAAAAACCGATGAAAACTGCCGCAAGGCAATTGAACAGCTGCCAAAGCTTCGCGGCTGCCAGGTTCACACAACAGTTATTCTGAGTGAAGTTGATAAAAAGATTTTCAAAAAGCTGGGCGTAGCACTAACCTGCGAACCGGTTAGTAAGAAACAGAAGCCGCTTATCGGGTAATAAACTCCCACCTTTCCAGCGTAGTCAGAAACTGAACAAGTCTGTTCAGCATTTTGTCGCTTTCGGCCGGAAAGGTTTCGTTCATTTTTGCAAGAAGATCATTTACTGTGGCAGTGCCATCGAGGGCCAGCCACAGGGTGCTTCCGTATTTATCCAGAGCAATGTGGCTTACACGCGGGCGATGAAAAAACTTCTGGGCAATGGAATTAAAAAATCCCTTGTTTACCATATCAACTTCAACAAAGCCGTCTTCTTTTACGCGCCACTGAATCTCAGCATTTTTTGAAAATACAATGTCCATGTAGTTAGCAGGAAGCTTACGTGTTTTAGTTTTAGTCATCGTCCACCTCAAATGAGATTATCGGGTCAAGCCCGATAATGACAAATGTGTCATGCTCGGGCTTGACCCGGGCATCTATTTCTTATTCTTTTTAGTCGTAAAGAACACAAAAGATCCAAGCAGCAAAATAAAGAATGCAAGGCCGCCGAAGTTGCCGAGCTTTCCGCCAAGGTCAATTGCCTCAAGCAGGCTCTTGCCGTTTGCAAGAGGAATTACTGCAAAGAGGGCAAGCAGAATACCGATGAGTCCTTCACCTGCAATCATACCAGAACCGTAGAGAATACCCTTTTCAGTAATCTTAGCACCTTCTTCACCCTTGCGGTCAAAGAAAGCACGCAAAAGTCCGCCCGCAAAAATTGGAGCAGAAAGGTGAATAGGAAGGTAAAGACCAATTGCCACAGGAAGAACAGGAATACCAATAATTTCAATAGCAATTGCAATTCCGGCACCAGTAAGAACCAGAGCCCAAGGCAAAGAACCGCCCATAACGCCTTCAACAACAAGCTTCATCAAAGTAGCCTGAGGAGCAGGAAGCTCTTTTGAACCAAAGCCCCATGCAGCGTCAAGCAGGTACATAATTCCGCCGATAGCAAAAGCAGAAACTACGCCACCAATCAATTCACCAAGCTGCTGATTTTTTGGAGTAGCACCAACGATATAACCAGTCTTCAAATCCTGAGAAATATCACCAGCCATAGCGGCAATAATACAGATGATAGTTCCGATTCAGATTGCAGAAGTCATTCCGGCAACACCAGTGTGACCAGTTCCCTTAAGAAGAGCAGTTGCAATAATAAGAGTTGCAATAGCCATTCCGGATACAGGGTTGTTAGACGAACCTACCAGACCAACCATACGGCTAGAAACTGTAGCAAAGAAGAAACCGAATACTACAATAATCAGGGCACCAAGAATTCCAACAGGGATAGCTGGAAGAATCCAGATTGTAAGAACGATTACAGCTGCAAGAATCAAAAGGAAGAGAGAAGGAAGGTCGCGGTTTGTGCGCTCCTCAACAGCCTCTTTATGACCAAAGCCGCGGATTGCCTTGTTGAAGGTTTTGATGATTGTAGGAAGAGATTTAATCAAACTGATGATACCACCAGTTGCAACTGCACCTGCACCAATGTAGCGGATGTAGCTGCTCCAGATTCCCCAGGCACCAAGCTCGCTTACAGGAGCCGAAGCTGGTGGAAGAATTGAAGAATCACCAAAGAAATAAATCAAAGGAATTGCAACGAACCAGCCGATTACACCACCGGCCATCATGTAAGCAGAAATCTTTTTTCCGCAGATGTAGCCGACGCTGGCAAGGGCAGGAAGTACATCCATACCAAAGCCGGTTCCAAAAGATTTAATAGACCAGTCGATTTCTGATGGGAAAAGCTTGATTCCGTCTGCAATGAATTTGTAAACAGCAGAAATACCAAGACCAGAGAAAACGATTTTTGATTTTTCTCCACCCTCTTCGCCGGCAAGAAGAACTTCTGCACAGGCAGTTCCTTCAGGGAATGGCAAAACGCCATGTTCTTCAACAATCAAAGCAGAACGAAGTGGAACCATGAAGATGAGTCCGAGGATGGCAGCACACAAAGAAATGATTGCGATTACCCAGAAAGAAGGCTTATGAACAGCGTCGCTTTCTGAAGCCCACATAAAGAGGGCTGGCAAAGTAAAGATTGCTCCAGCAGCAAGAGATTCACCTGCTGAACCAATTGTCTGCACCATGTTGTTTTCCAGAATCGAATCGCGCTTCATAATGATGCGGATGATTCCCATGGAAAGAACAGCAGCCGGAATAGAAGCCGAAACGGTCATTCCAACACGCAGACCTAAATAAGCATTTGCCGCACCAAAGAGTACGGCAAGAATGATTCCCAGCGTGATAGAAACCGGAGTAATTTCCGGCATAATCTTATCCGCAGGGATAAAAGGTTTAAAACTAGATTTTTCCATAACCTTTTAATTATACAAAACTCTACTTATATCTTCTATAGGTGAATTTTCGGTTATGGTGGATTAATTTAGATTGCCACGTCATTGCGAGCGCAGCGAAGCAATCCATTACAAAATACGTTTCAGCGGTTTTCCCACCAGACTTATAACAGGCCCCAGCAGCAGAGACATCAAAATAGAGCCGACTATAGAGCCCTGAATGCCATCCGGATTCAGCTTACCCGCAAGAACACCAATTCCAACCGCAGCCAGGTCAAAGCAGATTCTGATTACGGCAAAAGGTATAACGGTAATCCAGCCGCTGAGAATATTAGGAATTGCGTCGTAAGGGGCAACGCCCATCTGCGCATTCATATAAATTGCAGCAACAATAGAAAAGAAGATCAGGGTAAATGCAAAAATTACAATGCGTAATGCAAAGTTTCCTTCACTAAGAACCTGTGAAAAACCAATGTTGCTCCAGATCCAGCGGCATAAATCAACTACATAACCAATTAAAAGCATGTTGGCAAGAGTTCCAAAGCCAATCATTTGAGCGCCAAAAATAAAAGTAAAAATGAACATGATGCCGTACACAATAACCTGGGTATTTCCAAGTCCCAGTCCGAGTACGCTTGCAACATTAAGATTCATAAAAGAGGCCGGGTCAGTTCCCCAGCCGATTTCTACGAGAATAGAAACGAATACGCCCATAAGGATTACGGCCGGAAGCATAAAGGCCAGGCGTTTGCCAAAGTTCGGCACTATGAATTGTTTGAAGGTAAATTTCATGGTGTCGAAAGTATAGCACAAAAAACAATGGATTGCCACGTCGCTGCGCTCCTCGCAATGACAAGCGACTGAACGTCATTGCGAGCGCAGCGAAGCAATCCATCAACTTATAAGAAATATGTCTTCATCTTTCCTTTACCTTTAACCTCAACCTCAATACCCTCGCTGTAGGTGTACTGATGTTTTGTCTGATTATAGGTAGTTTCTGTAACGTGAATCTTCATAGGCTCGCCGGTGCTTTCCATTCGGCTGGCAACGTTTACAGTGTCGCCCCAGATGTCGTAAATAAACTTAGATTTACCGATAACTCCGGCAACCAGGTTTCCGGTATTAATTCCAAGACGAATCTGAACTTTAACTGGAGAAGTCTCATTAAAGTTCTGAACATCAGACATAAGGCCGCGGGCAAAATGAACCATGCGGATTGCTCCGTCAATACTGATTTCATCTGTAAAGCCGGTTGCAGCCATGTAGGCATCACCAATAGTTTTGATTTTTTCAATTCCCTCGCGTTTTGCGCGTTCATCAAAAAGCGAAACCATTTTATTCAGCATGGTAACAACCTCTTCGGCAGTCATACCGTCGCTCATTTTTGTAAAGCCGACGATGTCTGTAAACAAAACGGTGATGTTAGGGAACTTCTTAGCGATTGTATGGCCAGGCTTTTCTGTAAGCTCCTTGGCTACTTCAGCAGGAAGAATGTTCAAAAGCAGGCGTTCAGATTTTTCCTTTTCCAGCTTAAGGTCGTGAGTACGTTCTTCAACCTTCTTTTCCAGCTCAATCTGATAGCGTCGCATCTGTCGGATTTTAAGCCAGACAATCAGGGCTGCAACGCCAACTACAATCACGCCCACCATAATCTGGAACCAGAGTCGCTGCCAGATGTAAGGCTTTTTGATGATGATGATTGGCTCAGAAGGTTTACTCTTAATTTCATCTCCATTTTCAGACATTACCGTAAACTGGTAAGTGCCAGGCTTAAGGTTTGTGTAAGAAACATTGCGGAGGTTAGACCATTCAGAATAGTTATTTTCAAAGCCGCCCAGTCTGTAGCAGAAACGCATCTGGTCAGAAGAAATAAAGCTGAGGCCGGTAAACTTAATGCTCAAACGTTTTGCAGAAGGAGCAAGAATAATCTTTTCTCCGTGATAATCATACTTAACGTTATCAATAGAATATTCCTGAATTTCAATTTTAGGAGCAATCTGATTTTTACCAGACTTAACCGGGTCATAAATTGAAAAACCGTCAATCAAGGTAAACCATACGCGTCCAAGAGTATCCTGAGTAGAAACAGAAGTAGAAGTAATACCACCGGTGTTAAGACCATCAGAACTTCCGTAGTATTTTGCATTTACCTTTTTCTTTAATCCTTTAGTTACATCTTCAAGATCAGAAAGATTTACAGAGAAAATACCCTTGTTGCTGGTCATCCAGACAGTCTGTGTGTAATCGCAAATCATCTGGAAAACACTGTCGGTACCAAGCCCGTTAGCAGAGTTGAGGTTAGAGAAGGTATCTGATTCCTCGTTATATTTTGAAATACCGGTACCTGTTGTAATCCAGAAGCCGCTGCCTTCAATCGGTAAGGTCTTAAAAATTACATTTCCGGCAAGTCCATTATCAGAATTAAAGTGCTTTACAATCTGTTCATCTTTGAGCACGTAAATTCCGCCGCCGTCTGTACCAACCCAGATCTGGCCTTTAGGGTCTTCGTAAAGGCTCATGATAAACTCATTTTCAAAGCCATCCTTGCGGGTAAGAGAATTGATAGAGCCGTCTTTTTCGATAATGCTGAGTCCCTGAGTGGTTCCAACGTAATACTTATCATCACTAGTTTTGATTGAAACGCGGCACTTAAGACCGGCAAGACCATCTTTCATTGTCCACACGGTGATTTTATTATCAGGAGTTACACGGACCTGGCTGATATCAGAATAAGAAGAAATAAGAAGCTCTCCGTCGCTGGTCATACCAACATGGCGGATTCTTGAGCCCTTACATAATTCTGTAATTTCATTTTCTACAAACTGACTGTCTTTGTTGTAGCAGTAAAGGCCGTTGTCTGCACCAAGCCAGGTAAGGGCACGAACAGGGTCTTCACAGATTGCATTAACTGCAATTGGCATGGAGATTGTACGGAACTTTCCCTGACTCATTTTTTCAATGCCACCGCGGTTATAGGCAATCCACATGTTGCCCTCGCGGTCTTCAAAAAGATGGTTGATGTAATCGTCGGCAAGGCCGTTACGTTTATCATAATAGGTGTAGATGCCGTTATGAAGGATAGTAATACCACAGTCAGAAGCAAACCAGAAGTTACCGGCTGTATCCTGGAGAATAGAGTTTACAACAGTTCCTTCCTGATGGTCGTGTCCAATATCAAAAACAGCTTCTTCTGTATCCTTAATGCGTACTGCATAATGAGGAGCAACACCGAACCAGAAGGCACCGCTCTTATCCTGACTTACTTCATTTACAGAAGGATTTTTGATTTTTGTGATGCCGGTAAAGCGTTCAAGCTTTCTTGTAGAATAAACAAAAAGATCATTTTCGATTGCAGTAGAAATCCAGATGCGGCCGGCAGTATCGCAGTAGAGGCGGGAAACCTGAATAGTGTCCTGACCAAGCTCGTGCAGACCCTCAGGAATTTTTACTTCTCCTTCCGGAGTAAGATAGCAGAGGCCGGAAGCAGTTCCAAGCCAGATGTTATTATTAAAGTCTTCGCAGATGGCGCGGATAGAGTTGTGAGGAAGACCGTTTTCTGTAGTGTATTTTAAGATAGCTCCGTCCGGCTCAATGCAGGTAACGCCCTCATCATTATGTCCTACCCAGAGCCTTCCTTCTGTGTCCTGGAAGATTGCACGAACAGAAGCAAAGTCATACTTAGGATCGATGTTGCGTGAAAAGGTAACAAACTCTACACCGTCAAAGCGTACGAGACCTTCATAAGTACCAATGTAGATGTAACCCTTGTTGTCCTGCATGATGGAAGTAATTGTCATGCCCGGAAGGCCATCTGTGGTAGTCCAGTTGCGGCAGACAAAGTCATTCAAAAAGGCCTGGTCAACCTTTCCTTTGGCTGCAGATTGTGAGAAAGCTGCAGTAAAGCAGCCCAAAAGTAAAGCTAATAAAAAAACTGATTTCTTCATAACCTAATATTTTAACCCATTGTTATTAAAAAGCAAATTTTGCAACTTGGGGATGACAGTTTTTTTGTTGGCTCTTGTCTCAAAAAACTGTTATAATTAAAGGCATGAAAGCTTCTACAAATAAATCTGTAAAATCAGAAAAGGCAGAAAAGCCGGTAAAGACAGTTGGAATTTTGACCTCGGGCGGAGATGCACCGGGGCTTAATGCGGCAATTCGCGCACTTTGTATTTCCGGAAAGAATAATTACGGAATGAAGTTTATTGGTATTCGTAACGGATACCGCGGACTCATAGACAACGACACCTTTAAAATGGACGAGCTGGATTTAGAGCCTCTGATTTCTCAGGGTGGTACAATTCTTGGAACTTCCCGAGTAAAGCCTTTCAAAAATCCGGTGCAGGATCCAAAAACAGGACTTTTACCTGTAGAAGGAATCAAAGAAACTTTCAAAAAAAATAAGCTTGATGCTCTTGTTTGCCTTGGCGGAAATGGTACAAATACTACGGCGTCTCTGTTGTCGGAGGCGGGCTTTAATGTAATTGGAATGCCAAAGACAATTGATAATGATATTGTGGGCACAGACGAAACCTTTGGTTTTCATACTGCAATTGATGTTGCAACCCACGGAATTGAAGCAATCAGAACTACAGCAAAGAGCCACAGCCGTGCAATGGTTGTTGAAATCATGGGCCACAAGGTTGGCTGGCTTGGCTTGTATGCAGGACTGGCCGGCCGCGCAGATGTAATTCTTCTTCCGGAAATTCCTTATGATATTAAAAAGATTGCGAAGTTCATGAAGGCTAAAAAAGCTAAAGGCCAGAACTATTTTATTATTGCCTGTTCAGAAGGTGCAATTGATTTGAATGAAGCAAAGCTTGGCAAGAAAGAGTTTAAGAAGGCCCGCGAAGCAATGCCTCAGTCAGTTGGCTTCCGGGTAGCAAAAGAGATTGAAGCAGAAACCGGAATAGAAACACGTACTTCGGTGCTCGGCTACTTACAGCGCGGCGGCGATCCGGCTCCTTATGATATGATTCTTGCAACAAAGCTTGGAAATGCGGCAGCTGATTTTCTTGCAGAACGCAGATTTGGAAATCTTGTTGCAGTAAAGAACGGTGCTATTGCGGCAACTCCTCTTTCTGTTGTTGCAGGCCGTGTAAAAGAAATTACGGAAAAAGACCCTGTGCTTAAAACGGCACGCGACCTTGGAATCTGCTTCGGTGACTGATTGAAATAGTGGGGACTAGTATTGTGAGCGTGGTGGGAAAAAAGAGCGGGCTTGCCCAGGGCGAGCTCAAGTGTCATCGTTGTGCGGTTTGCGACGGCTACGGCTGTCCCGGGATGTTACCGGGGCTCGGCGGTGTTTTTGAAGGAAAAAACTTTCAGTTGAATTGCGAGGGCTGGAAGGAGCTTTTTGATGAAGCTTGCAGCAAGGGTGCGGGAGATGAAATCCGTTCAATTCCAGTACGCCCCGAGCTTCTTCGCTGCGGTCCTGTTACCGGCGCGGTTGAAAATATCGGCTATGCAAAGGAAGCAGACTTTTATTTACCCTACCTTATGAATGCGGCGCAGGCGGGCCTTGGCCTCTGCGTAGGCGACGGCTGCCCCGACGAAAAATTAAAGCTTGGAACGGCGGCAGTGAAAGAACTCAATTCTGCGGCGGTGGTTTCGATACGGCCTTCGGCCTACTCAACCACCGGAACTACGGCAAATCCGGTGGTTGAGTGCCCGCGAAGCGGGCGTATCGAAACCACCTCAGACTCAACCACCGTAAAGGCTGCCTTCTTCCTCAAACCTTATCCTCAGGAAAAACTTTTTGAACGTATAGAATGGATCCGTCCATATGCCTCTCACATCGGAATCGACATAGATTCATATAATATTGTAACAATGCGAAATCTCGTAAACCTGGAGCGAAAAACTGCAGCCCAGCTGGAAGAGTTCCGCGAGCACACAAAGCTGCCTTTTGTTATTAAAGGTGTTTTTACAGAAGAAGACATTGCCCTGGTAAAAGAGGTTCGCCCGGATGTAGTTTACATTTCAAACCACGGCGGCCGCGTAGAAACCCGCATAGGCAGCACCGCGAACTTTCTTGCCGAACATGCGGCAGAGCTCAAAAAATATTGTAAGGAAATCTGGGTGGACGGAGGAATCCGCACCCGCGAAGATATTCAGACGGCACTTTATTACGGGGCCGACCAGGTTATCATGGCCCGCCCGCTTATCCGTGCCACCTTTGATGATCATTATAAAGAAACAATCAGGGAACTTATCGGTGGTTGAGTGCTCGCGAAGCGAGTGTATCGAAACCACCTGCGAAATTAAAACTTCACCTCATATCCGCTGTAGGTTGCCAGCAGACTGATGCGGTCATCAATTCCAACAATGTTGAAAATCTGATGCATACGGTTTTTGAGAGTACCAACTGTAATTCCTGAATCAGCTGCAATTTCTTCATAACGCTTTTCATCAAGAATCTGTTTAAGCCATTCCTTATCGCGTGTGGTAAGATCCGGGTATTGAGAAAGGTCCCAAACTCTGGCATTTTTTCTGATGTAAAGAAATCTGAAAAGACTGACTGCAAAGAAGAGGGTTGCAAAAAAGACAAGATTATAACCAATTGCAGTAATCAGGGAAGAAAGAAGAACATCAAATCCAAATTTTATATTGTGGAAAATCAGAATATAATTAGTAAGAATTGTAATAACTATTTTTATATTTCTGTGGTATCTGAAAAAGCCAAGAAAAACCAGACAGGCAGTACCCATCAGATACAAAAGCTGGCCAATCGGATATTTTGCAATGGTATCAACAAGTATGATTTTAAAAGAATACAAAAATGAAATTATTGCAAAGATGTAAAAATGCTGGGGGACAAAAAGAAAGATAAAAAAGAAAATCAGACAGACCCCGTTTACTATTGCTGTATTTAAATCAGACATCATAAATGTATGAAGATTTGTAATACTCTCAATTTCCAGTGTAAAATTTGTCTGAATGAATAAACGAAGAATGAACAGGACTTCTACAATAATTCCGTTAATACATAATAAACGAATTAAGTTCTTAGCTGTTTTTGAAAAAGTGATTTCTCTCATATTTTTAACTATCCTTTATTGATATGACCATAATCATATCGTAAAAATAAAAAAATAGCAAAAATTTGTTGACATCTAGTTTGTATTACTGTATTATGTGCTTAATACAATAAATTTGATACTAAACTAAGCATTTTTGGTTTTATGCCATATATAGGAGTTGCAATGGAATATCAGTTTACAAATGATAAACCGATTTACCTACAGCTGATGGATTATTTCAAGGCGCAGATTATTTCCGGTGAGCTCCCGGAAGGCAGCCGTCTTGATTCTGTCAGGGATTTAGCTGTAAAGGCTCAGGTGAATCCAAATACCATGCAAAAGGCCCTGTCCGAACTCGAGCGTATGGGACTGGTTCGTACTGAAAGAACTTCGGGACGATTTATTACAGATGATAAGGAAATGATTTTGAATATGAAAAAGGAAGTTGCAGAAAACGAAATAGCGGCTTTTCTTGAAAAAATGAAGTCGCTTGGATTTGATAAAGATGAAGTTATCAAGATTATTCAGGAAGAATAGGAGAGTATGATGGATACAGTTTTAGAGTGTAAAGATCTGACAAAAAAATATATTACAAAGTCTGCCTTAAAGGGGATTAACATTTCTGTTCCAAAGGGCGCTATTGTCGGCCTTCTTGGTCCAAACGGCAGTGGAAAGACAACTCTGCTTAAACTGGCAGCAGGACTTTTAAAGCCTACAAGCGGTGAGATTTCTGTATGCGGTCTTAAGCCGGGCGCCGAATCAAAATTGATTGCAGCTTATCAGCCGGACAGAGTTTACTTAAACGACTGGATGACTGTAAAAGACCTGGTTCAGATGATGGCAGATTTTTATCCAAACTTTAATAAGGATAAGGCCTTTGACATGCTTAAAAGTCTTAAGATTGAAGCGGGCGATAAATTAAAGAGCCTTTCAAAAGGAACTAAGGAAAAGGTTCAGCTGATTTTGACTATGAGCCGCGAAGTTCCTCTTTATATGCTGGATGAGCCGATTGGCGGTGTAGACCCTGCAGCCCGTGATTATATTCTGAACACAATTATTTCAAACTACAGTGAAAATGCAACAGTAATTATTTCTACTCATTTGATTAGTGATATTGAATCTGTTTTGAATTATGTTCTCTTTTTGAAAGAAGGAAATATAATCCGCCAGGGTGATGTTGATGATATTCGCCAAGAAAAGGGAATGTCTATAGATCAGCTCTTCCGTGAAGAGTTCAGATGTTAAATAGGAGTGATGAAAATGGAAAATACAAAGACTATAAGAAATCCTTTTCCCTGGATTGGAAAAGTTTTTAAATATGAGATGAAGCATTCTTCTAGAATTCTTATGCCGGTATATATTGCAATTGTTGCAATTGCTTTGATTACAGGTCTGGTAGTTCCTTTGTCTTCTGATGGAGACTTAGATTTCAATTTTTCATTTAATATGAATGGAACAGAAAATGTAATGAATGGGATTGCGGGATTCTGTTTTTTCATTTATTGGATAATTATTATAGTTGCCGGAGTTGTTACAATCAGCGTGATTTCAAAGCGCTTTAAGAACGGTTTACTTGGAGATGAAGCGTATCTAAACCTTTCGCTTCCTGTAACAATTGGCGAGCACCTCTGGGGAAGAACTCTTATGATTATCTCATGGGCATTAATTTCTCTTGTGATGATGTTGATTTCGTTTATTGCTTTGTGTATAAAAAATCTTAGTATAATTCACATTGAGGCTGACTGGGTTTACGGAATTGCTGGAGCTATTCTTTGCGGTCTGGCGTGGGACTTGTGTATTCTCCTGTTTACTTATTTGATAAATGCAATTGGACATCTTTCAAAAAAACATAGAACCATGGTAAAGCTCATTGCAATTATTGTGATTATAAGTTTTACATCAAGACTGATTGGAGGAATTACCTTTAATTATTTATCAAACGCCGATAATCCTGCCACAATGTTTTACTGGAATGCACTTTTTGGTGTAATTTTTTCTGCAATTTACGGAACAGCAACTTACTTTATTTTGAAACTTAAGTTGAATCTGGAATAACATTCGTCATCCCGAACTTGTTTCGGGATCTAATAATAGGCAATCGTATAACGCCCGCATTCTTCGAAGCCGAGTTTCCGGTAGAGAGTGAAAGCGGGCATATTTTTTTCCTTTACAAAGAGGACTGGTTTTTTGCCTGAACGGAGGGCGCGATTGCAAAGGGCCTGTACAAGGGCTCCGGCGTAGCCATTACGGCGATAAAGGGGGTGAGTGTAAACTCCGCCAATCTGCACGCAGTTGATTCCTATTGCATTTGTGTTAGCCTTGGCTACTATGTCACCGTCTACGGTAAGGGCAAAGCAAAGCTGATTTTTTAAGATTTGTCTAAGGGATATGTCTACTTCTGCATCGGTTATGGGGCGGCCCGGCACTGCAACCTCTTCTTTCATGTAATCCTTTTGCAGGGGATGGAGGATTTCCATATCGTGTTCGGTACAGCGGATTATTTCTTCGCCGCCGGACAAAACAGTTTCGGCAGGTGGTTTCGATACACCAGCTTCGCTGGCACTCAACCACCGCATCATCTTATATGAATAAATTATTTTTGGTGGTTGAGTAGGCGCAGCCGTATCGAAACCACCATTCACTAAATTAAAAATTTCAATCAGAAAGTTTGTTGCTTTTTCTTCACCACTTATACAGCGAACCGGCTTTTTCATATGATAAGGGAGCTGCTCCTTAAGAAAATCTGCATCAAGCAGGCTTGGGTCAGGGATGCAGTGATAGATTGTAGAATCAAGATTTAAAATTCCGAGAACATCGGTGGTTGAGTAGGCCGAAGGCCGTACGGTCCCTGAGCCCAGTCGAAGGGTCGAAACCACCGGTTCGTCAGAAGTCGTAATAAAAACGAGTTTGTCGCTCTTGCGCCGCACGAGAGAGGCCAGTGAAGCACAGGTCTCTTCGTGGGGAATTATAAACTGCTGCGCCAGAAGAAAATCTTCCGGCGTCTCAACAGGAATTAAAGTCATTAGTTACGGAACGAATGAATTGGTGCCGGAATTCTTCCGCCGCGGTTGATAAAGTCTGCACAGCCAAACTTGCTTACAGGCATTACAGGACAGCCACCGAGCAGTCCACCGAACTCAACCCATTCACCAGCCTTTTTGCCAGGAGCCGGAATAAGGCGGCAGGCAGTTGTTTTGTTATTTACCATACCAATTGCAAACTCATCAGCGAGAATACCGGAAATTGTAGTTGCCGGAGTGTCGCCAGGAATTGCAATCATATCCAAACCTACAGAACATACTGTAGTCATTGCTTCAAGCTTTTCAAGGCAGATAGAACCCTTCTTTGCAGCTTCAATCATTCCTTCATCTTCTGAAACCGGAATAAAGGCACCGCTCAAACCACCAACGTTTGTAGAAGCCATTACACCGCCCTTCTTTACCATATCAGTAAGCATAGCGAGGGCTGCTGTTGTTCCAGGGGCTCCACAACCATCAAGACCAATTTCTTCAAGAATGCGGGCAACAGAATCACCGACTGCCGGAGTAGGTGCAAGTGACAAATCAAGAATACCAAACTGAACGCCAAGACGCTTTGCGGCTTCGCTTCCCACAAGCTGACCCATACGGGTAATCTTAAAGGCCATCTTTTTGATTCCATCAGCGAGAACATTGATTGGCTGTCCCTTATATTCCTTAGCTGCTGCAAGAATTACACCAGGGCCAGAAACACCAACGTTGATTACACAATCAGCTTCTCCAGGACCGTGGAAGGCACCTGCCATGAATGGATTATCTTCCGGAGCGTTACAGAAAACTACAAGCTTTGCACAGCCGTTTACTTCGCAGTTCTTTGAAACTTCTGCGGTTTTTACGATTGTTTCACCCATCAGTTTAACTGCATCCATGTTGATACCGGATTTTGTTGAACCAACATTCACGCTTGAACATACAAAATCTGTTGAAGCCAAAGCTTCTGGAATAGAGTCGATGAGAATGCGGTCTGCGGGAGTAATTCCCTTCTGAACAAGGGCAGAAAATCCGCCTATAAAGTTTACGCCAAGCTCGTGGGCACAGCGGTCCAGAGTCTTAATATATGGAACGTAATTCTTAGCTTCACTGGCACCTGCAACGAGGGCGATTGGAGTTACAGAAATACGCTTGTTGATGATTGGAACACCAAATTCCTTTTCAATATCCTGTCCGGTCTGAACAAGCTTGCCGGCTTTTTTCATAATTTTGTCGTAGATTTTGTCGCAGGCACGTTTGCTGTCAGAATCAGCACAATCCAGAAGAGAAATACCCATTGTAATGCAGCGGATATCCAGCTTCTGGCGCATAAACATATTTACAGTTTCCTGAATCTCATTTGGTGAAAAAATCATAATAAGCTCCTGAGTGAAGGTAATTGTTAAGTATTTTAATGAAAACAGAGAGTGGGGGCAAGTTAGATAAGGAACTGTGAAGACAGGGAGATGTAACGGTGGTTGAGTGCCAGCGAAGCTGGTGTATCGAAACCACCGCTGGAGGAAAATTATGGTCTGTTTGGTCTAGCTCTAGACGGTCTGCTTGGACGTGAAGGTCTTGAAGGAGTTACATAAACAGTGCGTGGTGGGGTAGTTACTGCATGGAATACACCGCCAATAACAGCACCTACTACCAGAGCTCCAAGAACATCATCAGAATCTACAGTGTCTTCAACAACAACAGTCTGAACCTTTACATCGCTGGATTTTTCTGCATAGTAATCCTTTGGAACCTTCTGCTTTGCCTTGCCAACTACTGTATCATCGTAATTGTCGATAAGTTTTGCACTGATGATATAGTTTGGACCATCAACCTCAATTTTACCGGTACAGATATAATCAGCTTCATCTGATTTTGAAACAACTTCAAGCATATCTGAACAGTAAAGAGAAAACTGAACAGATTTAGAAATCTTTTTGCGCTCGTTATTTCCTAAGTCAGATGTAAAAACCTTTACGGCAACGCTTGCACCTTCATCATCAAAATCCTTTAAAAGCTTTTCAACGAGAGAATCAAAAGGATCTGTAGGGGTAGAGTCTGCAAAAGCAAATCCGGCAGAAACTGTGAATAAAATCAATAAAATAGAAAGAATCTTTTTCATGTTGTTCTCCTGGGAAAAGATATGTTTTTCCCTATTTATAATAATATAACACATGAAATAAGAAAAGGTGTCACTTTATTTACTGATTTGAACCCAGTCCCAGAAGGCCGGATCTTCCTGCCCGATTCTCCAGAAGCCCATTTTTTGAATGCCTGCATTTTCGTAAAGGCGGGCAAGCTCCAGCACAGACCAGGCATCGTTAAAATAGCCGTTTACTTTAACCTGGGCAGTATATTTGAAGGTGGGAATCTCTTCTTCATAATTTACTTCTTCAACCTTGTGCTCGGTCATAATTCTGTTGGCACCGCTGAAGTACCAGGCTCCGGCAGTTGTTTCGCTTGCCCAGGTTCTTCCATAAAAAGGAAGGCCCATAATCAGTTTTTTTGCTGGAATTGCTTTCTGGGCATATTCCATAACTTTGCGGCACCATTCTATAGAAGCAACAGGGCCAGGGCGGCCACCAGACCAGTGTTCATCATAAGCCATTACAAAAACACGGTCGCAGTAATTGGAAATTTCAGTATAAGGGTAAATATCTTCTGAAAGCAGTTTAAAGCGGGCAGGCACACAGATAGAAAACCATTTTGCCTTGCCAAGCATATAGCGCAGGTCTGAACAGAAGCTGATGAAGTTTTTACGGTCACGGGCAGGAACAAGCTCAAAGTCAATCTGAACACCATCATAAGGGGCTCCGGCTTTAACAATTGCCTTAAGAAGATTTGCCCTGGTTTTGCTGCCGGGTTCAAGAATAAAATGAGTAAGAGATTTGCTGTCGCAGGTGATTACCAGATGGCAGCGGGCTCCCTTTGTATTGATTTTAGAACGGTTTGGAATTGCCGTAAGTTCGCCGTAGCAGTTAACTTCGGCAGAGAAAAAACAGACGTCTGTTAATGGAATAGAATTATCGTATTCGTCCAGGCGGCTCTGCATAACGTAGCCCCAGCTTTCGCGAAGCTGAAGGGGTTTTCCGCTTGGCTGGCGCAGACTGTAAAGGGGGAGAAGAGGTTTTTCTTCTTCCGGTTCAACAGAAACAGAAGCTTCGTCGCCTTTCAGGGCGTATTCAACTTCTTCGGTTGGGATTTCAATATCAGCTTTTCCGCGGGCAGAACAAATGCAGCAGAAAACTGAGAGGGTAATTAATAAGCTGATTGATTTTTTCATAATGAGATTATCGGCTAGTTAACAATTATTCTGTACATCGGCTCTTCATTCGGGTGCAGTTCCAGAATGTGCTTTTCGCAGGGAAGAACCTCGCTCGGGTCGTGGGTTACATGCAGCATGGTTGTTGTGCCGCCATTACCTATAAGCTCCATCAGCTGCAGGATTTTTGCCCGATACTGCTCGTCCAGGCCGTGGCAAGGCTCATCCAGAATAAGGATTTCCGGGGTTTTTACGGCTGAACGCAGAATCAGAATAGCACGCTGTTCGCCATAGCTTAAGTTTCCAAAGTTTTCTGATTCCCGGCCTGCAAAGCCCCCCAGAGCCAGCCATTTTTTAGCTGCATCAATTTCGCTGTCTGTCGGCTGGTCGTAAAGGCCAATGCTGTCTCTAAAGCCGCTTATAATCACCGCCAGCAGGGAGGTTCCGCCCAGCATTCTGTATTCAACATGCAGGCGGTAAGAAACAATTCCAAGCCTCTTTTTAATATCCCAGATAGTTTCGCCGGAACCGCGGCGGTTGCCGAAAATACGGACATCGTTGGCAAAAACCTGCATATTGTCGCCTGTAATGAGTTCCAGGAAGGTTGTTTTACCGCTGCCGTTAGGTCCGCGTACAAGCCAGTGCTGACCGCGGCGCAGGCTCCAGTTGAGGTGACTGAGAACCTGGTGTCCGTCCCAGCCAACGTTTACATCGTGCATTTCTACTAAGATATCTTCAAGAGGTGGTTTCGATACGGCCTCCGGCCTACTCAACCACCGTGATTCGGTCTGGTGGTTGAGTGCCTGCGAAGCAGGTGTATCGAAACCACCTGCCTGAGTCAGCTCTTTAAATCCTTCCTTAAAATCACTTTTCTCTTTTTCTTCTCCGGCCTTTGCAGCTGCAGCCCGCTCAGAAATCAGCTTTTCATACTCACTGCGAGGGCCACAGAAAGAAACCTTTTTATCAGAAAATTCCAGAACATGAGTAACGGCATCCGGAACTTCATGCCAGCGTTCAAGCCCCAGAATGATGTGAGGCTGGGCACTTCCGCTCTGCTTTCCGCCGCTTCGTTTTGCAATAGAATCAAAAAAGTCTAAAAGAATTGTGCGGCTCTGAATATCCAGGCCGGCAAAAGGATCGCTCAAAATCAAAAGCTTTTTACCGGAAACAAGGGCGCGGGCCAGCAGGGTACGTCGAATCTCTCCGGTAGACATATATTTGAGGCCACGGTCTAAAATCTTTTCAATTCCGCAAAGCTTAATGGCAGGGTCGCCTTCCAGCTGTCTGGCGGCAGCAGGAAGCTCACTATGCGACATTCCCTTTTTTACATCGGTGCTGCCTCCGGAAAGGGCTTGAGCAATAAAAATACGGCCGGTTCGACCGTGGTCTACGCCGCCTTCAAGATAATCACTTTCATCATTTTCGCGCTCTTCCTGAATCAGGCGGGCTGCCCGTTCCAGAGAAACCAGCTCAGTCGAATCAGAAAAAATATCAGAAAAAAGTCCGTCGGCATTAGGAGTAATTCTTTCTCCGCCAGCCCCGCCGGCAAGCGCATTCAAAAAATCAGCCTTGCCACCGCCGTTAGGCCCAATCACCAGCCAGACCTCGCCTTCGTTCATCTTCCACGAAAGGTCAGGTACCAGCACCTCGCGATTATTCTCAATCCGACAATTCTGTAAAGTAATTAAGCTTTTGCACATGGGTACAGTATAGCTTATTATTGATATCCACGAAATACTATATTTCAGGGGAACATTAAAAAACTATTTAAATTCTTTCAAAGACACTCTCCAAAAAAAATGGCGAGGAACTTCCCCGCCGGTAGATGGACCAGGGTCTTTCGACCAGCCCGATGTTTTAAATGTATGGGAACAATTAGTTAAAGTCAAGGATAAAATCTACAGTTCCTTTTCTATAAAGTCTTCGATTTGCGGAAGCAGTTTTGTTTTTAGAACTGATTTTGTGTTGCGGACTGTTGATGATGCATTGCGTAGGAAAAGGTCGGCAGGATGTATTCCGAGAGCGGTAGCAATTTTGCATATATTTTCAAATGACGGTTTTGCTTTTCCAGATTCAATATTACCTATCATACCATTGGAACTATTTGCTTGAATTGCAAGTTCTGATTGGCTGAATCCTTTTTGTTCACGATAAAATTTCATGTTTATTCTAAAATCATCAAAATAATTATCCATAAATCTATCGTAATTGAGTAAAAAGAAGAAATTTCTATTTTAATGGAGTGTTTTAGGTGTTATACTTTATTTAATGGAGTTATAACTGTGGTTCACTCCATTTAAATGGGGGATTTAAAAAATGACTCAATCAGAACAGCAGAAAGCAGCAAAAAAGTTTAGTGAAGATTGGAAAGATAAAGGTTACGAGAAAGGAGAAAGTCAGAAATTCTGGCTTGATTTACTTTGTAACGTTTTTGATATAAAAGATTTTTCGTCATTTATAACTTTTGAAGATCAGGTAAAGCTGGACCATACTTCTTTTATTGACGGATACATTCCGCAGACCAAGGTTCTTATTGAACAGAAAAGTATTGATAAGGATCTCCGTGCTCCAATTAAACAGTCAGACGGAACTTTTTTAAATCCCTTTCAGCAGGCAAAACGATATATTACAGAGCTTCCTGTTTCAAAGCATCCCCGCTGGGTCGTAACCTGTAATTTCAAATCTTTCCTTGTTTATGATATGGAAAATCCAAATGGGGAGCCGGAAGAAATTCTGCTGGAAAATCTTGAAAAAGAATTTTACAGACTTTCTTTTATAACAGATTTAGGAAGCCAGCATCTTAAAAAAGAGATGGAGCTTTCCATAAAAGCCGGTGATATTGTAGGACTTATTTATGACCAGCTTTTAGCACAGTATCAGTTGGCGAAAAATATTGATATGGCGACCTGCTTAAAAAGTTTGAATATGCTTTGTGTCCGCCTGGTATTTTGTTTTTATGCTGAGGATGCCGGAATCTTTGGTCATAAATCAATGTTTGGAGATTATCTTAAACAATATGAAGCAAAGGATTTAAGGGAAGCCATTCTCCAGCTTTTTAAGGTTTTGGATCAAAAACCGGATGAAAGAGACCCGTTCTTAAAAGAAGAACTTGCAGCCTTTCCTTATGTAAACGGCGGACTTTTTACAGAAGAAGATTTATTGATTCCTCATTTTACAGAGCAATTAAAAGATCTGCTTGTAAATAAGGCAAGTGCAGATTTTAACTGGTCTCAGATTTCTCCAACAATTTTTGGTGCAGTATTTGAATCAACATTGAACCCGGAAACAAGGCGTTCGGGAGGTATGCACTATACATCGATTGAAAACATACATAAAGTAATTGATCCTTTGTTTATGGATGAACTTTATGAAGAATATGAATCGATAAAAAGTATTCCACAAATCTCAACGAGAAATGAGAAGCTTCTTCGATTTCAAACAAAATTAGGTAATCTGAATTTTCTGGATCCGGCGTGTGGCTCAGGAAATTTCTTAACAGAGACTTATTTGTCATTAAGAAGATTGGAAAATAAATGTCTGCAATTAATGATAGGTGGCCGCGAAGGGCAGGGCACTCTTACAGAGCTTTTTGGTTATGATTTTGTAAAAGTTCATATTCAGCAGTTCTACGGAATTGAGATAAATGATTTTGCCTGCGTTGTCGCAAAAACAGCATTATGGATTGCTGAATGCCAGATGCTCCAGGAAACAAATTCGATTACAAATTCTGCAACATCTTTTTTGCCACTAGATAATTATACAAATATTATTGAAGGCAATGCTCTTAGGGTTGATTGGAATAAAGTTGTTTCTAAAACAGGACTGAGTTACATCATGGGAAATCCGCCGTTTGTAGGATATGGACTTCAATCTATAGAGCAGAAAAAAGATATGCTTTCTATTTATGTAGATGAAAAAGGTAAACCTTATAAAACAGCTGGAAAAATTGATTATGTTTCGGCTTGGTATTATAAGGCTTCAAAATATATTCAAGGGACATCAATACACTGTGCCCTTGTATCAACGAATTCAATTACCCAAGGGGAACAGGTCGCAAGTGTATGGAAACCTCTTGTTGATCTATTCTCAACTCATATAGATTTTGCTTATAGAACTTTCCGGTGGGATAGTGAGGCAAACTTAAAAGCTCATGTACATTGTGTAATAATAGGTTTTAGTTGTTCTGAAAATGTGAAAAATAAAATTATTTATTTAAATGAAGCACAACCCATAAAAGTAAAAAACATTAACGGATATTTGATAGATGCACCAGATATATTTATTGAAAGTAGAGTTAAACCTTTATGTAGTGTTCCGGAAATGAGTACAGGAAACCGTCCTGCTGATGGTGGGAATTTAATTATTGAGGCTGATGAATATGAAGATTTTATAAAAAATGAACCATCTGCAATAAAATATATAAAGAAACTTACCGGAGCAGAAGAGTACATAAACAATAAAAAAAGATATTGTTTATGGCTTGTAGGCGCAAATCCATCAGATTTAAGAAAGATGCCATTGGTTTTAAAAAGAATTGAAGCTTGTAGAGCTGACCGCTTGAAGGGAGCAGAAGATAGACAGAAATTAGCAGATACACCTTCCCTTTTTAGAGAAACAAAGAATCCTGAGCATTATTTAATAGTTCCTAGAGTTTCTTCTGAACAAAGAAGGTATATACCTATTGGATTTTTAAATTCAGAAACGATACCGACAGATTCTGCAACTATAATTATGGATGCAACGTTATATGAATTCGGAATTCTTACTTCAAATGTTCACATGGCATGGATGCGAGCTGTTGCAGGAAGATTAAAGAGTGATTATCGTTATTCAAAGGACATTGTCTACAACAACTTCCCATGGCCAAATCCTTCAGAAGAACAGAAAAAGAAAATTGAACAGACAGCACAGGCAATTCTGGATGCTCGTGCATTATATCCAAATTCATCGCTTGCAGACCTTTATGATGAAACATTAATGCCGCCAGAACTCAGGCAAGCTCACAGAGCCAACGATTTGGCAGTTTGTCAGGCTTATGGTTTTAGCAAAGATGTAATGAAACTTGAAAGCAGATGTGTCGCAGAATTATTCAAAATGTACGAGGAACTTACAAAAAAAAGCTTATGAAATGATTAGTTACGTTTGGAGAGGTAAGTCCAAATTCCTTTTTTTTGCGAAAAATGCATATAATTTAACGAATTATTCATTTTTATATGCACACTTTAGGTTAAAATCATCAGAAATGTCCGGATTTTCTTGAATTTTGATTAAATTTCTGGGTGTAAAACGCTGAAAACGTAGGAATTTATCAAAAATTACGGAAAATGTGCATATAATTTCGCTTAAAACTTGATTTTATATGCATTTTTCGTGCGTTAGCGCTGGGAGCCCCTTGCCGACCGCAGGGCACCGGGGACAGAGAGCTGGTGGTTTTGGTACAGCCGCTTTGCGGTCACCCAACTACCATGTGTGCCCGAGGACGGTGAGCGTTAGCGAAGGGCGGACATAGCGACCCGAGTGTAGTGAAACGAAGCGAGGGGAACGCCCGGAAAAATCCCTGAAAATCCCCCTGAAAAATAAATCTTGTAGACCGCCGGTAAATTCATTAAAATATCCCACATGAGTAATACTAACGAATTATGCCCTTGTGGTTCGGGCAAAAAATATGGCGAATGCTGTGAACCAATCATTAAAGGAAAAATTAAGGCTCCTAGTGCAGAAGCTTGTATGCGCGCACGCTACACTTCTTATGTAGTTGGTGAAATCGACTACATCATCAACTCTTGCGAAGAAGGCGAAGGAATCGGCGAAATTGACCGCAAGGCAACAGAAGACTGGAGCAAGCAGTCACAGTGGAACGGACTTAAAATTCTCCGCACAGAAAAAGGCGAAAAAGAAGACGAAGAAATTGTTGAATTTGAAGCAGACTACACACTTCACAATATGCACGACGTTCATCACGAAATCTCTCTTTTCAAGAAGGTTAATGATGACTGGAAATACGTTGCAGGTAATGTAATTCCTACAACTGTAAAACGTGTTGGTGCAAAGGTTGGTCGTAACGATCCATGCCCTTGCGGAAGCGGAAAAAAATATAAGCAGTGCTGCGGTAGATAACAGGAAAGCAAGGTGGTTTCGATAAGCCTGCTTCGCAGGCACTCAACCACCAGACGTGGACTAATATGTATATAACCGGTTTTCACTCAATCGAAGAAAAAGTTCGCTCTCAGAAAAAGGATGCCCAGTCTGCTTCAAAGGCTGGTGCTTCATCCGGCTACAAAATTTATTTCAGCAAGCCGGGCCCTCGTGTAAAAAAGATTCTCGCTGCCGCAAAAGAGGCAGGAATCACCTGCGAGCAGACAAATGATGCCGAACTCAACAAGCTTGTAAGCGGTCTGGACGAAAGTCTGCGAGACCACCGCGGTATCGTAATGGAGATTTCCGGCGCTAAGCAGCCGGCGGCTAATCTTGTAGACTTTGATTCCTGGGTGAAAACACACAGTGGCGAGGCCGGTACAAACGAAGATGCCGACACAAACGGCGATGCCGGCAAGAACAACAATACCGCACCCCGCTGCACCGTCGTAATCCTCGACAGCATCACCGACCCCCACAACGTAGGCGCCATACTCCGCAGCTGCGACCAGTTTGGTGCTTCACTCGTAGTAATACCGGAACACAATTCAGCCAGCGACATAGCCGGCAACGAAGTAATAGGCCGCACCTCCGCCGGAGCAAGTGCCTGGGTTCCTGTTGCAATAGTAAATAACCTGGTTCGTGCCACCGAGCTCCTTAAAGAGGCCGGCTTCTGGGTATACGGAGCCGATGCAGGCGGCAAGAACTGCCGCACAATAGACTTCCCTGCAAAATCCGTTCTCATAATGGGCAGTGAGGGCACCGGCATGTCACAACTGCTCGAAAAACAGTGCGACACAATTGTCTCAATACCAACCTGCGGTAAAATCGACAGTCTAAACGTTTCAGTAGCAGCAGGCGTCCTTTTATACGAACTCTCAAAATAGATTCCCGGGTCAAGCCCGAGAATGACATGTTTTGAAAGGAGCCCGAAAGGGCGACGCGGCAATCTATTTTTATTTTGACAAAACCTCTAAATAATGTCATAATAAATCAAATCAAAAAAATGAGGTGTTCCTATGTCCAGACAAGATGATATCGCAGAAAAAGCAGTAAGAAAATCAACCTTAAAATCACTTAAGAAAAAGAAGCGTTCCCGCCTTATCCAGCTTAAAAAAGATTACGAAAGTGCCGTACAGCAGATTAATATTCAGTACGCAGAAGACCCGGAACGCCTCAAGGCAAAATACGCAGCAGAAGAATATGCAAAAAACGAAAAAGCAAAAAAGCGTGCAGCACGCCGCATAGAAAACGAAAAGAAGCTTCTTGAGCTTGCAAAAAAATCACGTCGCCTTACACTGGGCGAAGAAATCGGAAGCTCAATTGTTCAGGGAATCGGAGTAATGCTTTTTATCGCAGCCACAGCAATCCTCGATACAATCGCCGTTGGCCAGCTCAAAACCTTTGTAAACGTAACAACAGTTTTCTATTCACTTTTCGGCGCTTCAATGATCCTCATGTACCTCTGCTCAGTACTTCAGCATGCGCTTACAAACATCACCGCAAAGCAGGTCTTCAACCGCCTCTCGCACGTATTCTCTTTCCTGATTATAGGCTTTGGATACAGCGCATACACAATCACAAAAATTCAGGGAAATACAGGCTGGATTCTTTTCGGAATCGTCTGGGCTCTCGTTCTTGTCGGCATTCTCTTCTATGCAATAGCCGGTGAAAAATACGAAAAACTCAATGTAGTGCTTTACATACTTGCAGGCTTCTCAGGCCTCTTCGTAGCAAAGAATCTCTTCGAAGTCCTTTCTGCAAAAAGCTTCAGCATGCTGGTTCTCGGTGCAGCCTTCTACCTCGTAGGCATCATTTTCTACAACCTCAAGAAAATCAAGTTCATGCACCTCTTCAGCAACATCATCATGCTCTTTGGCAGCGTTTACATTTTCTTCTCGCTCTTCTTCTTAGGAGCATAAATTTTTATAAAGGAGGGGGAAGTCTCCCCCTCGCGCCAGCCCGCTTCGCGGTCTTGCGCTACCCCTTCTCCTAGGGGGAAGCAGCAAGCTGCTTACCCCTAAGACCCCCATCCGGGCTAACAAAAAAATCTAATTACAGTCCATTAAGAGCAGTATTCAAATAAGAATAGCGGTCGTTCAACCAGTCCGTCAGATAATCAATTTCACTCTGGTAAGTTGTTCTTTTATAATATCCGGAAGGATTAGGCCATACATATTTTCCAAGAATTTCCCATCGCGAAAAATTCACATATGCAGCTTTCTGCAAAGACAAAGCCTCTTCTGGAATCCATGTATTTATAGATGCGAAAAGAGGCTCTCTTGTAGAATTCCATTTATTCTTTACATTGTTTACAAATCCTGCATCAAAGAACATCTGATGAATCCAGATAGAATTATTTTTTACATACAAATCTTCAGTAGAGTCACAGTCAGCATAATTTACATTTCCGTATGCAAGGTCAAAGTCCCAGTTAGGCCCCATGTGAATAAGCTTATCAGAAGGATCATAATAAAAATAAATAGAAGCATAATTTGCAGAATCAACATTTTTACCAAGTTCATTCATCAGATACCAGGCAATGACAGAAGCTTCGTCAAAGTACTTTCTCCAGCCATTTGCAGGGTCGGCAAAGTTTTCACTGTAAAGAGCATCTTCTGCTGTCTGAATTATGTCTTTCACCCTCTGCTGAATTTCGTCACTAACTTCATCAGGATCTTTTAAACTTATGCAGACACCTCTGCCTGTTACAAAATTAAAGACTTCATCCTGCCTGCCATCAATTTCAAAAATAAAGCCGCCCTTGTCTATACTTTTGGCTTTGCTTATATCTTTTATGTTTACACGGTTATCATCAATTTTAATCTGTTCACCCAGCATATACACGCCCTTGTACTGGCCGTTAAGAATAAGGTGAACAGACTTAAAAGAAGGATTCCAGGTTTCCTTGTAAATAGTGTTTGCAAGGTATGAAGCATAAAGATTTCGCAAAAGAGTTTTATCGCTGTAGTTTGCAATCAAAACCCATCTTTTGCTTTTTGGCATTCCAAGCATTTCTGCTTTTTCTTCAAGTTTAAGAGAGTAAGGTTTCTTTGGCTGTTCCCAGGTAGAATTACCTCTGCCTTTTACTTTAAGAGTTTCAATTGATAAATCTTCAAAACCACATGCATTTCCTAAAATTGCAAATGAGGCATCCTTCCATTCATCTTTTGACTCAATAGTTTCTCCATCTTTTGTATTAAGTTGAACTACAGGAATTCCTGTTTTTTCAAGTCTGGCTGGAGAAGGGTTATATGCTTCATTCTCATAGTCTGGATAAAGTTCATCATTAAAAGAACATGATGCAAACAATAAAATTGTTAAAACTGCAAAAATTGAATGTTTAATTTTCATAGTAACTCCTGAATAAAAAGTAATAATATCACACAAAAAATGATTTTTATATATCTAATTGTAAAACTTCTTTCATAACGCTAAAATGATTTTTACTATGGAAAATACAAAGCGTACAGTCACCTGCGGCGAGCTTCGCAAGAGTGATGTTGGTAAGAAAGTTGTTTTGAATGGTTGGGTAAGCCGCACCCGCGACTTGGGCGGTCTTTTGTTTATTCGTCTTCGCGACCGCTATGGAATTACTCAGGTAATGGTTGGCGATAAGGCTAGTGATGATGTTAAGAAAATTGCTGCCAGCCTCAAGAGTGAATATTGTATCGCAGTTGAAGGCGTGGTTAATGCCCGCGCTGATAAAGATATTAATGCCGATATGGCAACTGGTGAAATTGAAGTTGAAGCTACTGATATTGAGATTTTCACAACCTCTCAGGAGCTTCCTTTCTCTATCGAAGAGGTTCGCCAGAAGGACGGAACTCTCGTAGTTGCTAACGAAGACCTTCGTCTCAAGTACCGCTACCTGGACCTGCGCCGCGACCCTATGCAGCACAATATCATTTTGCGCTCTCAGGTTGCTTTTGCTACCCGCGAGTACCTTACATCAAAAGGCTTCCTCGAGATTGAAACTCCAACCTTTATTAAATCTACACCGGAAGGAGCCCGCGACTACCTGGTTCCAAGCCGTGTTCATCCTGGAAAATTCTATTCCCTTCCACAGAGTCCTCAGCTTTACAAGCAGCTTCTGATGGTTTCTGGTTTTGATAAGTACTTCCAGATTGCCCGCTGCTACCGCGATGAAGATGCCCGTGGAGACCGCCAGCCTGAGTTTACTCAGATTGATATGGAAATGTCTTTCACAAACCGCGAAGAGGTTTTGAGCACAACCGAAGGTATGATGGGCTACATCTTTAAAAAGACTTTGAACTATGATTTGCCAGCTAAGTTTGACCGCATTGCCTGGGAAGATGCTTTTGACTGGTATGGAAGCGACAAACCTGATTTGCGTTTTGATATGAAGATGCAGGATGCAGTTTTCATGGCTGACCTTGCTGATTTCAACGCCTTCAAGGCAGGGGCTGCAAATGCAGGCCGCGATATTCAGCGCCACAAGAGAAGCGGACTTAAGGCCCTCGTCGTAAAGAACGTTGCAGACAAATACTCACGCAAAAATATTGAAGCTCTCGAAGAAATTGCAAAAACTTACAAGGCAAAGGGCCTCGCCTGGATGAAGGTGGTTTCGACAGGCTCAACCACCGACGCGGTTCAGTTCGAAGGCGGAATCTCTAAGTTCTATGCCGGAAAAGAAAGTGAAATCTGCAGCAAGCTTGGCGCAGAAAAGAACGACCTTATTCTTTTTGTAAGCGACGAAAACTGGCAGCTTGCCTGTACAGCACTTGGTGCAGTCCGCAAGCAGCTTGGTAAGGACCTCAACCTTTATAATCCAAAAGATGAATTCCACTTTGCATGGATTATCGACTTCCCATACTTTGCATGGAACGAAGAAGAAAACAAGTGGGAAACAGAACACCACATGTTCACTCTCCCTCAGAAGCAGTACTGGGATACACTGGAATCTGACCCGGGCGCAGTAAAGGGTGACCTTTATGACCTGGTACTCAACGGCTACGAGCTTGCATCGGGTTCTATGCGTATTAATGATCCTGCTCTCCAGCAGCGCATTTTCAAGATTGTTGGTTACAGCGAAGAGCGTGCTCAGAAGGCCTTCGGCTTCCTCGTTCAGGCCTTCAAGTTCGGTGCTCCACCACACGGAGGAATTGCCCCAGGACTCGACCGCCTCATCATGCTCATGTGCCATGAGGAATCAATCCACGAGGTTATCGCCTTCCCTAAGAATAACCTTGCAGCATCTCCTATGGACGAGTGCCCATCACCAGTAGATCAGCAACAGCTGGATGACTTGCACATAACTATTCATGATGCCGAGAAAGACTAGTAGATAAATAACCTGTCATGCTGAACTTGTTTCAGCATCTCCAATAAGATCCCGAAACAAGTTCGGGATGACGGGTATCAGTTAATCATAAAACAAACTAAAGAAATAGCTTGTTATATCATTGCCGTCCAGACCGGAAAGTTCGAAAGAATTAGTATGGTAAAGGACGGCATTTTTTGTCTCCGGAGTCAAAAGCCTGGAAATCACGTAAATACCCGGCCGGTTATCACAGCCGCAGAAAACCCAGCTTGAATCTGTAGGATTGTTAAAAAACTGCCGGCTCCTCTCATCTTTAAACTCGGTTCCTGCCAGATCCCCGTGGTGGGCAAAATCAGTTGAAATCAAAAGAAAGTTTTTTTTGCGGCCAGCTTCGGTAAAGTAGGGTGTAAGAGCATCTGCCAGCTTCAGGGCGTTTTTCTGATTAAGTGGCGGCTCCCCGTGAACGGCAATTACACAGACCTTTGCTTTTGGAAAATAGCGCGAGATATAAGGAATAAGGGCATTTACTCCGTGCTCGCCCGGGAACACCTGAGGGTCGTAAGGCACATCAAGTGCCCGGGTAATTTCTTTTTCAATTTTCTCATCTGAATAAACAATGCCGTTGGCAGTTTCCCAGTTACAATCATCCAGTGACCATTCATTTGCAGAAAGGCCGTAGTGAGAAGGGCAGATTACAAAAAAAGTTTCAACCTTGCGTCTCTTTGCAATTTCAGAAAACCAGCGGTCAATCTGTTTGTATGCCAGCAGGTGGTGGCTTACAGTTCCGCTCCAAACCTGGGCCTTTGCCGGAGGAAGGGCCTCAAGTTCAGGCTCATAAATTACAGGCGGAATCTCTTCGCCAAGAAGGTCCCAGGTTTTTATAAGCTGACCTGACGTAAGCTGACTGCTGCGGTCTGACTTCTGGCAGCCTGTAAAAACAAAAGCTGCCAGAGCTAAAACCGTAGTTAAGACTAACGGAATACAGAAAGTGTAGTTTCGTCTAAGAAGCATTCTTTTTCCCAGAAAGGCATGTATTTTTCTAAATCAGCACCAGGCTGATAAACAATCTTTTTCCATTGCTCGTCAGTCATACGGTCTGTCATGCTGTGAGTAAACTCTGCATAGCTGAAGCTGTAACCAATTGCAATTCGTTTTCCACCCTGAGAGTCATTAAGAGGAACATAAAGTCTTACAGGGTTTCCAACTCCAACTTCAAGACATACTCCAAGCTCACCGTTAGTATAAACATCAGCAATGCAGGCCATCTTCAAAAGTTCATCATCATCAACGTATCCGTTATTGTTATGTACCATAACAAGCTGGCCCAGAGAAGAAGGAATAGTTGGAATCCAGTCAATATCATTCTGAGCAACAGGCTTGTTTTCAACTTCCAGTTTTACAATATTCAAAATATGCTGATAAAGCTTAGAAAGGCTTTCCAGAGCATATTTTGATTCATCATCAAGCAAATCATAGTATTCATAAATAGTCATAAGATTTGCAACTGAGGCAAGTGACCCCTCCCAGAAAGGCAGGTTAGGCTCAATGTAATGAACAGGTTTTGGCAGCGGCTCTGTTCTAAAGGTTGGTTCAAAATCTCCGTCGCCGGCTCGTTCTGCAACAACCTGCTTAACATAGAGAATTGTGTCGTGGCGTAACTCTGCCCAGGTTGCATGAGCCGCAATCTGTGACTTAATGTTCCAGGCAGGAGATTCTGTAAAGTAGAAGCCTGCTCCCTGTTCAAAGGTTGCCTGAGTTTTTACCTGATACAAAACCTGATTGTAATAAGTCTTGTTCCAGAAGTCGCTGTCGTACTGTGCAAAGGTCTCTTCAAAATTATCGAGGATTTCTTTGAGGCCTGGCATTTCAGGATAATCAGATTTTTCAAGCAGGGCATCTGCAGTTTTAGAACCAAAGGCCTTCATAACATCAAGACCGCGTACAATGTCACGAGGCATAAAGCGTGGTGGAGAAACCTTTTCGTGAACCAGAGAATCATAAGTAAAGCGCTGGCCGAAGAGTCGCCATCCCATTGGAACCTTTGGAGTTCCGCTTTCTTCATCAACTTCTGCATACATATTAAATACAGACTGGCCGCTTATTGCAGGCGGGCGGAGAGTGTCTGCACAAAGAGACATAAAGGCAACAATGTTATCGCGGTTAGAAGCCCATTCAGAATAATCAGTAATGTTCTGGTCCTTCCAAAGAGGGCAGATATCATCAAAGCTCAAATCATCTGACATACCAATAAGCGAAGTAATAGGATTAAAGAGATTTGCCCATTTGATGTAAAGGTCGCCGTCCTTCTGAATTGTATCAACAATCAAAGTTATAACAGCTTCCTTCTGTAAAATTTCTTCTGGTGTAGGCTGGTCTTCGCGGGGCTTTGTAATTGTAAAATGAAGGTGACCATACCACATAGTTGCGCGGAAGTAAGTTTCGAGCAGTGGATTTTTTGTGTAATGACCGCGTGGTTTGTACTGGCTGAAATCTTCATCTTCATTAAAGATTGCTTCTTTACCAGGCATAGCATCCATTACAAGTTTGTAATCTTCTTTTACTGCGTCAGAATAAGTTGAAAGCATGCTTTCGATTTCGCTTTCTGATTTTTTCTGATATTTTATCGGGTTATAAAAATCTCCGGTTTCTACAACAAGAGGAGCACTTTCAATAATTGCAAGAGGAACCTGAAAATACTGGATAGCCTGCTCGCGAATCTGCTCGGGGGCATCAGTACGTTTTGAAAGAGCGTCAATAAAATCTTTTGTAAGCTCATGCATCTCCGGCAGGAAAAAGTTTTCCTCGGTGTATTGCAGCATGCGGTCAAAAATCAGATGCTGGCTGTGAGCTGCTAAATCAGTTGTAATAAATAGCGGAACAGATTTTATATAGCGCAGATTATTGTAGCGGTCAATTAGATCATCTTTAGAAACCCATTGTGCCGGAGCTACAGACTGCATTGCAAGCTTATTGTTTTCAAGACTTTCTACAACATTCTGCTCCAGAGGAATATAACCGGAAATAGGATAGAAGGAATCATAAACTCCGCCGGTAGAATAGAGCAGGGCAGAAATTCGGTTGTTTTCTGTAGTATCTTTAAGGCCGTAAAGGTCGGCACCAAAAATCCAGCCTTCCATACCATTATATTCAGTCTTATAAAACCAGTTCCAGTTATCCTGGAAATTGAACATTCCCTGCTCATAATTATTTTTGCTGTCTAAATTTTCAAGCTTCTGGCCGATTTTCACAATTGTTGCAAAAGGAACTTCCTGGCCAAGGGAATCAATATTTTCATTTATGTTTGCCCTGTCGCCGTCAAAAGTAAAGGCTTCATTCGGATAGATTTTACAAACACGGCTGCCTACTACAGCGGTTTTTTCATCATTTATATCCTGAGTTGGAACTGCATTGAATTCCATAGGATCATCCAGAAATTCCTGATGTGCATCTGTGTGGAATGCGTCTGTAGAAAGTTCCTGTCCCTTAAAATTATAAATGGAATCAAACTTAACTTTTTTGGGAGCAGGAGGCTCTTCAACCTTTTTTTCAACAACAGGGGCTGGCTGTTGAACAGGAGCCGGTGCTTCAGTTTTTACTTCCTTTTCTTTTTTGCAGGAAGCAGCAAAACAACATAATAAAAGAATTGAGAAAATAAATAATAGTTTTTTCATATTATAAATATGATACTTTTCAAAATGACTGTCTATATGCGATAATTCCAATATGAAAAAGAAAAAACGTGTCATGAGAGTTATGGGTGTTCCGTCTCGTATAAGTGCAAGCCTTGCTTCTTTGTTTTTGATTTTCTTCACTCTCATATTTTCTTCCTGCGGTCGGCAAAAAACTCAAATTCATCTCCACGACAGACACGGACTTTCTTACGATTTTGTAAAGGCTTATGCACAGGAGCATGGCGCTATTACGCTGGTTCTTCTTGATTATCATCACGATATAAGACCCGAAATTGAAAGTGTAACCAGCGTTAACTGGGTTGGTAAGCTTGTTGAAGAAGATTACGTAAAAAAGGTTATATGGCTTTCGGGAAAAAAACTTTTGCTGCCAAACAGAAATGCCCGCATGGACTGGCTTGAACGAAGCCTTAAAAATACTTACCCGGAAACTGCAGATAAAATGCGGCAGACAGTGCAGCTTGTAGACTGGGATGATTTGCAGACTGTTGAACTTACAGGCCCCTTTGCCATTACCCTCGATTTTGATGTTTTTATGAAGGACCCGGGAGATCCGGCTGAGCTTTTTGTAGACCAGTTGTGTAACTGGATTCAAAAGCAGAAGCCTGAGCTTTTAACCCTGGCCTTTTCTGCCGCCTATCAGCCAAAGCCGGATAAAGCATGGGCCTGGCTTGAGCAGTTTACAGAAGCTTATAAGTCGCGCTCAGACTGGTTTTTAGAAAGCGGAGAATTCGGCGAAAAGTTTGAAAGCAATGATGAAGCGCTGGCCTGGGAAGAATGGAGGAAAAATCCTGCAAAATATTGCGCTGCGGAAACCCCTTTTTATGCCGGCGCTTATTTCTGGCAGAATGCTCCGGAAAAATGTATAGAACTGTTGAAAGGTAAAAAAATACAGGCGGGAAATGATAGTGCCCGGGAGATTCTTGGCAGCTGGTATGACAGAGACTTAATTGCCATGAAAGATAAGTTTTCTACTGCCAGAAAGCAGGCTCTTTGTGATCTTGCGGACAGGGCAGCAGAAGATTTCTTTGCGGGGCAGGATTTTGCTGCTCCTGTTCAGAATACCGCAGGTCCAGAGAAAAACTATGGAATTGCAGTGCGCTTTAGAAATGCCGAAGAAGACAGAGGCTGTCTTTCTTTGTATGAAGGGGTGGCAGAGGAAGACTTTGAGCAGGCAGTTCAGTTTTGTACAAAAGAGGCTCTTGTAGACCCCAGATACAGTTACATAAGGCCGGAAGAACTTGCAGATTTATATACCAATATTTCAATTTTCGGAAAGTGGGAAGAAATATCCGGGCCATTTGATTTTGAACCAGGTCTTCACAGCCTTATATTGGAAGATGAAAAAGGCGAAAAAACTCTGCTGCAGGCTTCTATTGCCCTTGAGCGTAATTACACCAGAGAAGATTTTCTGGCGCGGCTTTCCAACAAGGCGGGGCTTGGTTTTGACGGATGGAAAAAAAATGCCCTGCATTTTTACAGGGCACAAACAATTACCTATACAGATTAGATGTTAAGAAGTCTTAAAATTTTACCTGTAAAAAGCATCAAAATGATGTCTATAATCCAGATAATGTTCCATCCAAGCAGCAGACGAAGCAGTCCTGCGAGGAATTTGCCTTCCTGGAAGCGTGTAACAGCTCCAAAAAGCCATGAAGTTACCGGAATAATTGCAAAAATTAAACTGATAAGCCAAGGCATTCCAAAATAGTCTTTTCCTTTTTTAGCCATTTAAATGACCTCCTGATTTGTCTTTATTTATATTTTATAATGAAATTTCAATTTTGCAATCTTTTTAAAACTAACTAACGTTAATTTTCTATTAAACTAATTAACGTTAGTTACCGATATTTATAGTATGAGTAAGAAAAATATTTCACAGGAAAAAATAATCCAGGCATTTCTTGCCTCTGCTTTTGATAAGGGTGCAGGTGCAACTTCTCTTGCAGACGTTTCAGAAGGACTGGAAATTAAAAAAGCTTCGCTCTATAACCATTTTGAAAGCCGCGATGCAATGTATGAGGCTACAATTTCTTATAGTGCCAATGAAATAAACAGTATAAGCTTCCTTGAAGAAAAAACTCTTGATGGAGTTAAGGGAGGGAAAACCGCTCCATCTGCAGTTTTTAAGAAGCTTATAACACGTTATTTCCAGCTTTTTGAAAATGAACCTTTGTTCCAGATTTATGCTTTCGTACGCAGCGAGCAGTATTTTAATCTTGCAGCATTGAAGATTGTGGAAGGGGAAAACAATCAGATATGCGATTCAATTAAAGATCTGCTTTCAGCCTTTGCAGCAGCAAAAAAGATTACAAAGAAAACAGAAAAGGAATTTAAGGACATTGCCAGTGAATTTGCAGCAGTAATTATCCAGCAGCGCGATTCTTATATTGCGGCTAGAAAAGAAACTGTTCGACAGAATCCTGACAGTAAGGCAGGCGGACTTTTTGCCCTTCCTACAGACGAGGCAGCCCTCGGCCGCACTCTTAAGCTGGTTGAGACAATGCTTAAGAGCCTGTAGAAGAAACGGTGGTCGAGTGCCGCGAAGCGGTGTATCGAGACCATATCTAAAGGTGATTTCGATACGGCCGGAGGCCTACTCAATCACCGGAGTATTGTAGATCTCCTGTACTTCTACAGTATATTCACCATCATCATTACGTACTATAAGCGGCGGTTCTATTGTGAGCCGTCGCTTTGCATTTTTACGGGCTTCTATCAAAACCATGTTGGGTTCTTTGCCTGCAAAAGGCTGAATCAGGCGCATTCTTTTTGCTTCCAGCTTGTGAGCCGACAGTGCCTCAAAAATCTCCGGCAGGCGGAAGGGTCTGTGAATCATAAAAAACTTTCCGTGTGTAGCCAGTAAATCATCAGCTGCCGCAACAACATCTTCCAGAGTACATAAAACCTCGTGGCGGGCAATAGTTTTTGCATCCAGAGCATTACGACGGCCATGTTCATCTATCATATACGGCGGATTACAGGTTACCACATTAAAGCTGTGCCTTGGAAAAAGGCTACCCGCTTCCTTCAAATCACCATGTACAATCTGAATCTGATTTTCAAGACTGTTTAAGGCAACACTCTGAGCTGCCATTTCAGCAGAAGCCTCCTGAACTTCTAGGCCGGTAAAAGTAACCTGCGGTGCTTGAGTGCCGCGAAGCGGTGTATCGAAAGCACCTTCCGTCGACTTCCACCGGCCCGCGAGCAGCAGTGGAATAATCCCGGTTCCTGTTCCCAAGTCGATTACCGAGTCCCCGGGCTTTACTTCTCTGGCTGCAAAATCCGCCAGCAGCACCGCATCAATTCCGAATTGAAAGCGTTCTGTGTCCTGAATTATCTTATATCCGTTTTTTAAGGTGTCTGTCTGAATCATTTCATTCCCTGGTGCTAATAAAAAAAAGATTACACATTTAATAATATTGTGTTATAATTATTATTATTCTACTTTCATTTAAAAAATCTACAGAAAAATCCGTAAAATATATATAGAGATATAAGGATGGTATTTATGGCAGAAAAAAGCAAGCTTCGTGTAATGCTTACAGTAAAGCTCCTCGTTATGTTTATGATAGTCGTAATTGTTTCGAGTCTTTCAATTGGTATTATTTCTTATAGAAATGCATCTAAAGGTTTGGTTCAGGGTGTATATACCCGAATTGAGGCAGTTTCTACAGATGTTGTAAACAAGGTTGTGGAAATCAATAAGCGGCATTTCCAGACCCTTCATTCCCTGGCAGAATTAACTGTTATAAAGGATGAAAATGCTTCCCTTGCAGAAAAGCAGGAGCAGCTTACTCATATAGCCGCTTCTATTGCTGCAAACTGTGAGAATGTTGCTTTTTATGATGCAAATGGAGATGCAATTGTTGCAGATGGCCGAATAATGAACTTCAAAACAAGAGCTTATTTTACAGAAGCTTTTGCAGGTAAGGACTATGCTTCGGATCCAACCTTAAGTCCTGTTACAGATACAGTCCTTCAGCATTACAGTGTTCCGGTTCGTAATGAGAATGGAAGAATTATTGGTGCAATTGTAATGGTTATCAGCGGAAACTCAGTCGCAGATACAATTGCAGAAATTGATATGGGTGGCGGAATGCATCCTTCTGTTATTAACTGGGCTACTTCAACCACAGTTGCAAATTTAAATGAAAATACAGAAACCAGCGAAGAAGATGGCGGTGCGGCACTTGATGATACACAGGGCCTTGGACTTATTCTTAACAATATTTTTGCTGGAAAAGAAGGTATAGATGAATTTGTTGACCCGAATATTCATGCTCATCTTCTTGCTTCTTATAAGAGAATTCCTGATACAACCTGGACTGTATTTGCAGTAGCTCCTTTTGACATGTATTTTGGTTCTCTTAAGCAGCTCCGTACTTCTGTTTTCCTTATTATTGTTCTTACAATTCTTATAGCAGGCGGATTAATTACCTTCTTTATCTCCCTGCTTATTAAACCTCTTAAAACCGTTAAGAGCTCAATTGAAACTATTGCAAGCGGAAATGCAGATCTTACACAGCGCATTCCACTGGCAACAAACGATGAAATTGGTGATGTTGTAAACGGCTTTAATTCATTCGTAGAAAAGCTTCAGGGTATTGTAACAAATCTTCAGAAGTCAAAATCAAATCTTATTACTGTTGATAGCGGACTTCAGGAAACAACCCAGGATGCTTCTACATCAATTACAGAAATCATTGCAAATATTGAAAGTGTAAATGGTCAGATTTTGAATCAGGTAGGCGCTGTAGATGAAACAGCCGGTGCTGTAAACCAGATTAGTTCAAATATTGAATCACTTAAGAACATGATTGAATCTCAGGCTGCCTGCGTAACAGAAGCTTCTGCTGCAGTTGAACAGATGATTGGTAACATTAATGCAGTTAATAAGTCTGTTGGTCAGATGATTACTTCATTCACAACTCTTCAGACTCATTCTCACGAAGGTTTTACAACCCAGAGCAATGCCAACGAAAAAATCATGCGTATCGAAGAGCAGTCTAAAATGCTTCAGGATGCCAATACTGCAATTGCAAATATTGCAGAGCAGACAAACCTTCTTGCTATGAATGCGGCAATCGAAGCGGCTCATGCAGGCGAGGCTGGTAAGGGCTTTGCAGTCGTTGCCGACGAAATCCGTAAGCTTTCAGAAACTTCTACAGACCAGTCTAAGACAATCGGTTCTGAGCTCCAGAAGATTCAGGCTACAATTGAAGAGGTTGTTAGCGTTTCTAATGATACTAATACAGCCTTTACTGCAATTGAACAGAGCATCAGAGAAACAAGCCAGATTGTTGAACAGATTAAGGGTGCAATGGAAGAGCAGCAGATTGGTTCAAAGCAGATTATCGATGCTTTGCAGTCTATGAATAACTCAACTTCCGAAGTACATGGTGCTTCTGATGAAATGGCAGAAGGAAATAAACATATTCTTAAAGAAATTGAAAGACTGCAGATTTCTACAGACTCAATGAAGGGAAGCATTGAAGAAATGCAGATTGGTATTGAGCGAATGAATGCCACTGCAGCAGCCCTTTCTGTAATTTCTGGAACAGTAGGCGACAATATTAAGCAGATTGGTTCAGAGATTGACTTATTTAAGGTCTGAGTGTATACTTTAGAATGAATGACAAAATGTACTAAAAATGTCATTCATTCTGGAGTAAAAACTATGATTTTCGACGACGACTACACAATCCCTAAAATGGTCCGCAATTCTGCAACTGAGTTTGCGGAAATAGATGCCCAGATGAAGCGCCTTAAGAACGGACAGTTTGAGCCTGTTCTTTACCGTGAGCTTTATCAGTATGGCCTTGATTTTGGTGCAGCCCTCCTGAGCCTTGGAATTAAACGCGGAGATCCTATTGGTCTTATTTCCGATAACCGTGCAGAATGGCTTTATGTTGATTTAGGAATTATGAACATTGGTGCGGTTGATGTTCCGCGCGGCTGTGATGCTACTCCTATTGATCTTGAAAAAATCCTTTCTATTACAGAAGCAAAATACTGTGTTGTAGAAAACAATTCTCAGGTAGCAAAAATTGTTTCACTCAAAGACAAGCTTCCGGAACTCAAAACAGTTATTTCTATTGAAAGTGAAGTAAAGCAGGAAAACCTTGATGCCGCAAAAGCTGCCGGTGTAGAAGTTCTTTTTTACGAAGAACTTATGAAAATCGGCCAGAAATGGCGTATTGAAAATAAGGGAAAGGTAGAAGAGGAACTGGAAAAGGGTAAGGGCGATGACCTTGCTACAATCATCTTTACTTCGGGAACTACTGGTACTCCAAAGGGGGTAATGCTTACTCATCATAACTTTCTTGCCCAGCTGGACGAAATTCCAGAACGAATCTATCTGAATCCTGGCGACAGAGCCTTGAGCGTACTTCCTGTATGGCACGTTTTTGAACGAGAGGTTGAATACGTTATGCTTATTCAGGGTGCAGTTCTTTGTTATTCTAAGCCTGTTGGTTCAATTCTTCTTGCAGACTTTAAGACACTTAATCCACATATTCTTCCTGCCGTTCCTCGTGTATTCGAAGCAGTTTACGACGGAATCACAAAGAAAATGCGCAAGACCGGTGGTATTGTTCTTGCCATGTTCAACTTTTTTGTTAAAGTTGCCAAGGCACAGAAGGCTATGAGCCGACTTATGTTCAACAAGAATGCCTGCTATACCCGTTATTACACTGTTTTCTGGTGGATTCTCTGTCTGATTCCTTGGACTCTCTTATGGCCTCTTTATGGTCTAGGAGATCTTTTGGTATTCAGAAAAATCAAGTCTATGCTTGGAACAAACTTCCGTGCCGGTGTTGCAGGTGGTGGAGCCTTCCCTAAGTTTATTGATGAATTCTTCTGGGCAATCGGCGTTCAGATTGTAGAAGGTTATGGTCTTACAGAAACAGCTCCAATCGTTGCAGTTCGCCCAATGGCAGATCCAATCTTCAGAACTATCGGTTCACCAATTCGTGGTGTAGAAGCCCGCATTGTAGACCCTCAGGACGGTTTTGTTCTTGGCCGCTGTAAAGAAGGTGTTCTTCAGATTAAGGGCCCTACTGTTATGAAGGGCTACTACAAGCGCCCAGACCTTACTGCAAAGGTAATTAATGAAGACGGCTGGCTTGATACAGGTGACCTTGCAATTATGACTATTCACAACGAGCTTTGCATTAAGGGCCGAATTAAGGATACTATCGTTCTTCGTGGTGGTGAAAACCTTGAACCTCTTCCAATTGAAACAAAGCTTTCTGAATCACATTATATTAAGCAGGCAGTTGTTGTTGGCCAGGACCAGCGCTATCTAGCAGCCTTGATTCTTGTTGATGAAGATGAAGTTAAGAACTATGCAGCTTTCAACGGTATTCAGTATGATACATACGAAAACCTTCTTGAGTCTGAAGTAATTCAGAAGCTCTACGAAAACGAGATTGCAAACCTTATTTCTGCAAAGAATGGCTTTAAGATGTTTGAACGCATTTCAAAGTTCAGCCTGATAACAAAACCATTTGAAGTAGGTGTTGAACTTTCTGCAAAACAGGAAATCATGCGCTTCCGCATCAACGACCTCTACAAAGACAAGATTGAAGCAATGTTCGCTGAAAATTAATTTTTTTCCTCAAGGAATTTGAGGTAGTCGGCAGCTGGAAGCGGTTTGGAAAAGTAGAAGCCCTGAATGTAGGTTACGCCCATCTTTTCCAGATAATCCAGCTGCTCTTTTGTTTCTACGCCTTCTACAACAATTTTCTTTCCAAGACTTAAAATCATTGTAATCATGTTATCAAGAATGATTTTTGCATTTTCCTGAACCGGGTTATTTTTGTCAAAGCAGGGCCACAAAAGGCTCTTATCAATCTTTATAAGCTCATAGTCAATTTTTGCCATTTGCGACAGGTTTGAATAGCCCGTACCAAAATCATCCATAGAGAAGGTACAGCCTATTTTTTTAAGCTCGTCCATATTCTTCTTAAGCATAAAGCTTGAAGTAATGGCAATTGATTCTGTAATTTCAAGATTCACGATATTTGGGTTTAACTCATATTTTCTGAGCAGCTGGGTCATCTGTTCCGGAAGAGCTGCATCTACAGACTGCAGGCCCGAAAGATTTACTTCAATATGGCTTATTCCCTTATCTGCAATTTTATTTGAAGCAACAAAATCAAAAACCTGATTAAAAATTCTGTCTGAAAGCCTCATAATAAGGCCATGCTTTTCTGCCAGTGGAATAAATTCTTCAGGGCTGATGTAGCCGTAGGTTTTATTATCTTTAAGGCGGACCAGAGCTTCAAAGTTCGTAAATTTTTTAGACTGAACTTCGTAAATCGGCTGATAGTACATTTCTATTCCGTCGGTATCTATGGCCTCGCGGACAAGCTTTACAATCTTATTATGACGTTTTCGATTTTTTACCAGCTCCGGATTTGCCTGGCGGACAAAGCCTAAGTCTTTTGAATAAAAGTGCCATTCATTAATAAGACTCATAAATTCATGAATGGAGATTTCTTTATTCAAATCATCAGGGTAAACAATGAAGTCGCAGTGAGAAGAAAGATAAAAACTGTTTTCTCCTACAAACCAGGCCTGCTCCAGTCTCTCCTTTAAGCGCTTTAAAATTACATCAATATAAAAATTATGTTCAAGACGTTTGTTATTTGGCACAATCAGAGTAATGGAATTTGGAGCCACATGAAAAACCGGGAAGGTAAAGGATTTTAGTGCAAACTCACTTACCTTTGAAATCAGGGCTGTAGCTATATTTTCTCCAAACTGTTCTTCTATTGATTCATAATCTTCTATATCAATATTGAGAATAAAGAAAACTTTTTTATGGCTGATATAGTCCTGCAAAAAGAGTCGCAGGGCTGTGGAATTCATGGCTTCGGTATCGTGGTCAATATAGTTACCCGGAGTTTCCAGACCCATATATATCAAAAAGCACATGGCCGCAACGCCGATGCTGGAAATTGTCGTTCTTGATTGTATGATTTGAATTACTACTATGATAATCCAGACGGCAAGGGTCCAGTAAATATAGCGTCTTTTTCCACGGAAAAAGGAATCCGGATTTTTCTTGTAGAAGATCCGGCTTTCAATCAGGGTCATTGAGGCATAGAAAAGAGAAATGATGTTGTTGATAAGGTTTATTACATCGTAGGCAAAAAATCCCTGCTGCTCATTTTTTGTTAGGAAGTTTACACTAATAATCGAAATTACTCCAAATCCGTAAATGGTAAATATTCTGAGTCCGTCTTTTATGTTAATGTGCTGTCGTCTGCCCTGGAGAAAGGTTATGTAGAGGTACTGGCACAAAGAGAGATTCAGATATGCATAAAGACGCAGCTGGCTGGCTAGTCTTATTCCCCAGTTTCTTGGCAATTGAAGCTTTGAAACAGGAATAACCGAGGTGTCTGCAATAATGAATACGAGTGAAAAAATTAAAATGCCTATAAAGGTTCGGGTAGAAAGAATGGGAAGCCTTCTGCGGTGAAAATACATTATTTCCAGAACAAGCAGAAATGAGAGAGCCACCAGCTGCAGCTGGATTGGGGTTGTAAGGTCTAAAAAGTGTTTTATTTCTCCGGCAATAAATCCGAATGTATCCATATTCTAATAATAAACTAAAATGATGTAAAAAGCGAATTTTTTCGGTTGTCATTATCGGGCATTAGCAGGGCTTCCGCATTATAAAGTAATTACGAAAACATTGGCTCCCAGTCACGGTTGCGTGATTCAAAACCGCGCAATAATGCGCTACACGCTTTTTGTGGTATAGAAACTATTGAACTGCCGCTTTCGCAGCAGCCACAAAAAGAGTGTTTTTGAACCACGCCCCGCTCCTTCGCGCCAACATTACGGAAAAGCGTTTATAATGCGGAAGCCCTGCGGGCTTTACTGCCGTGTCATTATCGTACTTGATTGCCTGTGTCATTATCGGGCATTACTGTCTGTGTCATTATCGGGCTTGACCCGATAATCTCTTTGTCTTAAAATTCAATTATGAACGTTCATATTTTAGAGATGCCGCTGGACTTTGGTGCCAGCAGACACGGTTCCGACATGGGGCCTTCTGCAATCCGTCTGGCGGGATTAAAAGAAAAGCTTGAATCGCTGGGACACGCTACTTATGTCCACACAGATATCATAAAATTTACGGCTCAGGAATACGAAAAGCCCGGAAATCCAAAGGCTAAATATCTTAAGCCAATAGTAAAGGCCTGTAACAGACTTGCGTCTGAGGTTGAAATTATTACTTCTGAGGGTGACTTTCCTCTTGTGCTTGGCGGTGACCATTCTGTTGTTCTTGGTTCGCTGGCGGGCCTTTCTGCTACTGCAAAAAAACAGGGAAAAAAGATTGGTGTCCTTTATGTCGATGCGCATGGTGATTTTAACACGGCTGAAACTTCGCCGACCGGAAATATTCACGGAGAATGTCTTGCGGCTTCTGCGGGCCTGGGCTTGAGCGAGCTTACAAATCTTTATTTTGAAGGGCAGAAGGTGGAGCCGGAAAATATCTGCTTTGTGGGATCTCGAGACCTGGACCCCGGAGAAAAGCTTTTGATGAAGCAGGCCGGTGTTACCGTGTTTACAATGAGCGATATTGACCGCCAGGGCTTTGCTCAGGTTGTGGGTAAGGTTGTGGATTTTTTCAAAAAAGTTGATATTATTCACGTAAGCTTTGATATGGATGTGCTGGATCCTATGTTTGCGCCCGGAACAGGTATTCCGCTTCCGGGTGGACTTACAAATCGTGAGGCACTGCTATTAATGGAAGAAATTGCGGGCACCGGTAAAGTTTGCTCTGCGGAAATTGTAGAAGTGAATCCGATTCTGGACCTTCGTAATCAGACTGCGATTCTGGCGGTAAGTCTTGCGGCGCGGCTGCTTGGCGAAAAGCTGTATTAACCTTGTCATCTTCGGGCCTGACCCGAAGAGCTATTCATGGAAGGAAGATGAAAAAGTTTGCTTATATTATATTGATTATTTTGGCGTTGCTTTTTACCGGCTGTTTTTCCGAAAAGAAAAGCCCTTTTTACGACAGCGAATGGATTATGCAGAATTATGACAATCAGATGAAGCTTTATTATCATCATTTGATTCTCTATCCAAATCACCGTGTTATGCTGCGCGCTTCTTATGCAGATTCTTCGAATATTCTGGTGTGGACCGGAAACTATAAAATCAATTCAAAAAAAATCGATTTTGATTTTGCCGAATGTGTAAAATATGAAAACGGCGAAATTGTAGGTCAGTATAAATCTGGTGCGGTTGTAAAGTTTTATCAGGGTGATTTTTATTATTCTGTAGCCGAACTGGAAGAAAAAGCCGCAGAAGGCGAGGAAGCAAAAAAGCAATATCACCTGGAGCTTATCCGCCCCAAAAACTACTTCTACGGAGAAAATAAAGACATCTTCGGTAATCCGCTGGAAGAGTTTATAAAGGTAAAATAAAAAATACTTGCCGAAAGCTCCTTTTTGTTATTATTTTTAAAAGTAATACAAAAGGAGTTTTTAAATGGCAAAATACGAATTCCAGACAGAAGTAAATCAGCTTCTCAAACTTATCATTCATTCACTTTATTCCAATAAAGACATTTTCCTGCGCGAAATCGTTTCCAACGCTTCTGATGCGCTGGATAAATTAAAGTATCTTACAGTTTCTGATGAGGCTTATAAGAATATCAAGTTCGAGCCAAGAATCGATATCACTTTTGATGAAAAGGATTCTGTGCTTACCGTTCAGGATTCCGGTATCGGTATGACAGACGAGGATTTGACTAACAACCTGGGTACAATTGCCCGCTCTGGTACTAAGGCTTTTATGGAGCAGCTTACTGCAGAGGCTTCGAAAGACTCGGCTCTGATTGGTCAGTTTGGTGTAGGTTTCTATTCTGCCTTCATGGCTGCTAAAAAGATTGATGTTTATACCCGCAAGGCTGCAGGCGACGGAAAAATCTGGCACTGGTCTAGTGACGGTACAAACTCTTATGAAATTGAAGAAGTAGCTGCAGATTCTGCCGCTGCAAAGAAATATGGTTTTGATAAGCCAGAGCTTACAGGTTCTGCAATCGAAATGCACTTGAACGACGATAGTAAGGAGTTTGCTTCTCGCTGGAAGATTGAAGAACTCATTAAGAAGTATTCAGACCACATTGCCTTCCCAATCTATCTTCACTACGAGCAGAAAAAATACGATGACAAGGGAAAAGAAACCGGCAGTGAAAGTAAGATTGACCAGGTAAACTCAGCTTCTGCCCTCTGGAAGCGTTCTAAGAGCGAGCTTAAGGAAGAAGATTACAACGAGTTCTACAAGACCTTCGGCCATGACGGACAGGATCCTCTTCACTATGTTCATACACACGCAGAAGGAACACAGGAATATACTACTTTGTTCTTTGTTCCACAGACTGCTCCTTTTGATATGTACCAGGCAGATTACAAGAGTGGATTGAAATTGTACGTAAAGCGAGTATTCATCACTGATGATGACCGCGAGCTTTTGCCAAGCTACCTGCGATTTGTTCGCGGTATTATTGATAGCGAAGACTTGCCATTGAACGTAAGCCGCGAAATCCTTCAGCAGAACCGCATTCTGGACAATATCAAATCAGCCAGTGTAAAGAAGCTGCTAAGTGAGTTTAAGAAAATGGGCGAGGCTGCAGACAAGGCAAAGAAGGTTGAAGCAGACAAGCGCACAGACGACGATAAAAAAGCAATCGAAAAGTGGGAAAAGTTTGTTCGCAACTTCAACCGCCCAATGAAGGAAGGTCTCTACAGTGATTATGCAAACCGCGACGAAATTGCAGAAATCGTTCGTTTTAAGTCTACAGATGCATCTGGCACAGGCGACGGAAACTACACAAGCTTTGCAGACTACGTTCAGCGCATGAAGCCTGACCAGAAATCAATCTTCTACATCAGCGGAAGTGACGAAAAGAATCTTCGTGCAAATCCACTTGTAAAAGCTTACACAGACAAGGGCTTTGAAGTTCTTATCATGGATGATGATATCGACGACATCGTAATTCCAGGTTTCGGCAAGTACAAGAACGAGTTCGAGCTCAAGGCTGTAAACCGCTCTGGAAGTGACGAAGACCTCGGCGGTGACAAGGAAGAGGCTAAAAAGAAGGAAGAAGAATTCAAGCCTGTTACAGAAAAAATCAAGAAGGCACTTGGCGACAAGGTTAAGGAAGTTAAACTTAGCAAGACCCTCACAGGTGAAAACCCATCTTGTATCGTAGTAGACGAAAACGATCCAAGCTATCAGATGATTCAGATGATGAAGGCAATGGGCCAGGCAGGTCCTGATTTGAAGCCTATTCTCGAGGTAAACGGCGACCATCCTATTGTTGCCCGCCTCAAGGATACAAGCGACGAAGCAGTAATTGCCGACATCTCAGAAGTTCTCTTTACTCAGGCCCTCATGATTGCCGGCATGGAAGTAAAAGAACCTGCTGAGTTTGTAAAGCATTTGAATAATTTACTGTCTAAGTAGCCTTACTTAATCTTAAAACCAATGAACACTGCCGGGTGTACAGTTGTATCATCTTCATCATCACCGAAGCGATGATATGTGTATGCGAAGGCAGTGTCATTTGCACCCCAGTTATGAATATCAAAGCTTGCACCAAGGCTAAAATCAATATGCTTCAGGCTGAACGGATTAAAGGTCAGACGGAAGGATGGAATAAAGAGCTGTCCAAAGTTATATTCGTAAGCTTCACTTCCTGTCTGAGGTAATTCATTTCTGTTGTAAACAAACTTACCAAGGAATTCCAGATCAAGACTTGAGAAACCGAATCTGAATTCAGTACCAAATCCACCGTAGTAAACTCGAGTAGAATCATCCCAATCTTTGTCAGAGAAAAATTCTTTAGCATCGGTTGCTACACCAATTGTAATAAAGAGGTTCTTTGTACCGCTCTGGAAGAACATATCAAACATTCCGTTTGTATCCCAGTTGAAGCCCAGGTGGTGCATACCATCTTTAATAATATTAATTACACCAATTGCAAGACCGTCATTTGAATCAGCAATGTTTATAACACCAAGCTGAACGCCCTTTACTTCTTTGGCAGAGTTGAAAAGGCCAGCTGCCTGCACACCGTTTACTTTCTGAGCCACATTAAACAATCCGGCAGTCTGTATACCATTTACATCTTTTGCTGTATTGAAAACTCCGGCAACCTGTGCACCTGAAACATCTCCGGAAGTGTTGAATACTCCGGTTACCTGAGCACCTCTAACCTGGCCTGCGATATTAAATACTCCGGATAACTGTAAACCATTAAGATTATTTGAAACAATGTTCATGACATTTGAATGCTGAATGGCATAAATATTCTTATCAAGAGCTCCAATTATACCTACAGAAAAAAGAGAAGACTCAGATTCAAAACCAGCTAAGGTTACACCCGGCACAGCAGAAAGGTGGAAAACATTCATACTGTTTGGATCAAAAGGTTTATCCATGATAGTTTCAACCTTTATGATTTTTGGTTCATCATCGTCTTCCGGTTCTGGGAGTTCGTCCATGTTGTCTGTGTCGTAACGGCGTCGAGAACCCCGGCGGCTGTTTTCTTCAAGATCATCAATTGGAAGAATTTCATCATCATCAATTACTTCACCACCGCGAACTCTGTTTGTTTTACGTTTGATAGTTGAAAGAGAATTCTGATCAAGTACATAAACCTGATCTTTTTCCAGAACGAAGTAGCCCTGCTTTGTAGAGTATTCATCAATAATTACTGCAGAATACTGGGCAGCCGGCAAAGCCATAAAAATAGGCTGGCCTGCAACCTTGTTTATTTCAGAAATCAATTTTCCGTTTGCATCGCGGATAATGAACTTTCCTTTTGCTTCCTTTGAAAGAGAAAGCATTGATTCTGCAGTAGAAATATCAGAAAGAACAAGGTCTCCCGAACCTACAAGAGTAATGTTGTAGTTAGGATGCTGAGGGCCTGCCTTGCTTGATTCTGTTTTAGAAAGAGTATCGTTGAAGGCATAAGAGTAAAGCTCGTTAAGAGTTACCTTATTGTCGCCGGAAGCGTCTGCTGCACCACGAAGACCGGTAATCATGGCATTTGTAAAGTAAGAAGATTCAATTTCATCAGATTCCTGTGAATATTCGTTTGTAGAACTCGAAGAAAGATATGCGTGGCCGGTAACTACAGAAGAGTCATCAATCAAAAAGGGCTTACGCTTCTGGCCACCCTTTGTACGGATAAAGTTACCTGAATAGCAGGAATCAAGAATTACAACGTGAATATCACTTGGAACTTCTGTAATTGCTGCCTTGAGGGAAGAATAATCGTAAGGAATATCTCCAAGCAGCAATGCATTTTCATCAGAATGTCCTGAATAATAGAAAATAAACTCAGAACGTTTTGCGTGACTCTGGCTGTTATTAATTTTGCGTGAGATATTATTTAAGGTTTGATCAATTGTTTCTTTTGAAGGGTCAATGAGAACGTAACTGTTATCTTCAGTTACGCCGCCAATTTCTGACATAGCCTTCTTAAAATTCTGAGCATCGCTGCCGGCATATAAAAGCTCTTCGCGTCCCTTTCCACCTTTATTTGAACCAATATAAACTGCGTATCTGTCTACACCGCTGGCATTATCATCTGCAGCAGCCGCAAAAATCGGTGACAGTGAAAGCAGGGCTACTGTAATAAAAATCAGTTTCTTCATTTTCTCCATCCTTTTCAAACTAATGTAAATAGCTGCTTTACTTTTCGAGGGTAAAAGTTACCCCTTCTGTTTTCTTAGGCAAATAAGAAAGCTTTGTAATGTAATCAATATCTGTTTTATTTTTGATTTTTGATTCAATATCTTCAAGAGAGAACTCTTTTTTAGAAGTTACCATAACAAAGCATTCAAAGTCCGGTGCATTATCCAGCTCGTAAGAAAAGTCGAGCGGTGTTTCTTCCGGGCTTTTTTCCAGGTGAGCAGCCTGCCAGCTGTTTTCAGGGAAGTGGCGGGTAATGTTACCGTTACCGTCTACACTAAAAATAACACCATATTCATCTGTGCCTGCATTGTATGTAATCTGAATTACGTCACCTGAATGGGCAAAGTCTCCGTTGCTTAAAGCTTGAATTTCCCGGCCCTTCTGTCTGTAAAGCTTAATCTGAGGGTCTGCAGAAGCAGGTGCCATAGCGTTACCCTTAATGCGTTCTGTAGGAGCATTGGCTGCAGCGATTTTAGAATTCTTAAGTCCAGCCGGAATAACAATAGCGGCAAGAAGAACCGCAGCAGCGGCGTAAGTAATAAATCTGGCAGCTGGGAATCTTAAGGTATTTGCAGCCGGGCGGCTTTCGATATTATTTGTCTTGAGCTTACCGGCAGCCAGTTTTCCTGCAACGGCTGCCTTCATAGACTCTACAGAATAGGTATTTAAAATCTCCTCATCCGATTTTTTGAGGTCCTTTAAAGCGGCTTCGATGTTTTCTTTTCCATAAATTGAGTAGAAGTTTTCAGCATTAACTTCAGAGTTCTTAATTTCCTCTAAAATTCTAGTTGGAATTGCCATACCTTCCTCCTGCATATTCTTTAAGTTTTTCCAGACGCTTTCTGATTCCGGAAACGGACATTTTCATTTTCTGGGATGTTTCTTCAAGAGTGTATCCGTCTACATAATGTAAAATTGCAATCTGCCTGTCTTTGCTGTCCCTTTCAGAAAATATGCAGTCCAGAAGAATAGAAGTTTCAATTTTTTCTGTTCCTTCAGCACTTGCGCTATCTTCCACAATTTCTGCAATTACATCAAATTCCGGACCATTTCGCAGTTTGTCTGAGCGTATCTTGTTCAGACAGATATTTGTTGCCATTGTATAAAGAAGGCTGGAACACACGTTGCTTATCTTTTCCTTTCTTTCAATAAGGCGAACAAATACATCCTGCATGGCATCAAGCGCTTTTTCTTCATTTTTAAGAATAAAACGGCAGCGTCGGAGTACCATAGGACCGTACTGGCGGTATAGATTATCAAAATCATCCATCGACAAAGTTTTCATTGTACAAATTATCCTGTCATTAAGTATAACAGTTGAGGCGGGGAAAAGTGTTCCTTTTTTTAGTAATTATTCAGCGTAAGTCCAGTGTAGGTTTTACCATACTCATCACCGGCTGCACGAATAACCTTTTCCATCTCTTCTGTAAGATGTTTTGCGGCAATAGGTTCAGAAAGTTCTTTATACTGATTAACCGGAATTACCGGCAGCATCTTAATATCATAAAGGTATGGTTCAACATGATTATAAGACCAGAGAGGATCATGTTTACCAAGACCATATTTATCGCTGCCACCGATAAACATAGGCTGAACGTCGCAGCCACAGTAAAGAGCAATTCTGGCAGCCCCTTTTTTATAATTGTTCTGTCCAACTCGCGGCGAACGGGTTCCTTCCGGAAAAACAATTACGTTACAGCCCTTGTCGGTAAGCTTTTTGCATTCAGCAAGAACATCCTCAAAATCGGTAGTATTTGTGATGTATGCCTGCTTAATTACTCCGCGGAGAGGAGTATGAGTAAGACCACCGCGTACGATGCAGGTAGAGTTTGGAACCAGAGCCATAATGTATACAAAATCCAGTAGTGAAGGGTGATTGGCAATAATAATTTTACTGTGAATATTGTGGAATTCAGGAATGTTCTCTACTTTCAGGATAGAAACCTTACAGATATGCAGGTAACCAAGAAAAATCCTGAAGGTATGAGAAACATAAGCGCGGGCAATAATGCCAAAATCTTTATGAGCTAAAGTAAAAAGCCTTATGAAGGGAAAAACAAAAAGAGCAAGAATTACAGCACCAAGGCCAAACCAGAACATAGCCAGTATTTTAGAAATACAGCCATACATGTAGAAGAAAATATTCTTGATTTTTGGCAGTTTGCTTTTATAACTCACTTCCTGTCTGCTCATTAATCCTATCCTACTATATTTCTATTTTAATAAAAAGCGCAGGAAGTCAACCGGCGATTTTCCAACATTCGAGAAATCTTCTATTATAACACCATTATTTTTCTTCTCAGAACTGATAAGGCAGGCAAAGGCCAGAGGAATATTTTCAGAAGGCCTTTTATCACTATAAAACTCTGGAACCAGTTCATCTGCATAAACAAGAACAATTTCTTTTTCTGTTCCCGCCAGAACAGGAGCAGCGGCTGCCATAAATGCCTGCTTAAAATCATTCTTAGAAGGATATAAAACAGAATACCCGCCTTTTAAGCCGAAGGCAAGGGTCGCAGAAGAAATAGGAGTATTAAAGACAGAAAGCGAAAAACCTGCAGGCAAAATCATTCCGTCTTCAATTATACCTTTATTGATTGTAAATTCTCTTTCAATTTCACCACGCAGGGAAATAAAAACAAGTTTTGTTTCCGGGCTAATATGAGTTTTTTCAAGAAGATTATGAATTACGTGCACCGTCATCTTTGTAATTTGCGAAAGGCGGCGGCGGAAGAGCGGGTCTGTGTATTCCAGCTTTGGAGATTCTTTAATCTGTTCAATTTTTGTCTGAGCATCACCGCGAGCCCACTTCTGCCAGAGACCTTCATCGTCTGCAAGACCGGGAGCCCATTTGCTTATGTCAGATATATATAATTCTTTCATTTCTTCCTAAAGCACAAAAGCGAATATGCATTACTTCCCAGATTGTGGTGAGCACAGTCCAGCTTAAAGCCTGCTTCTTCAATTGCATCTACCAGCTCCTGGTAGCGGTACATCTTGCTGTTGCCGTTTGCAATACAAGTGAAGTAAAGAGAAGTTCCCATAAGAGAATAAGAACTTGCCTCAAACTTCTGCTTGTCCCAGAGCGGTTCCAGTACCCAGACGTTAGTCTCAGGTGTTGCGGCCTCGTAAACCTTTCGTAAAATCTTAGTTACCTGATGCAGGCTGAAGCAGTCCAGGAATTGGCTCATCCATACAGCGTCTGGCGCAGCAGGTAATTTTGTAGATTCTTCGAGCACGTTACCCATGCTAAAGTCTACACGGTCTGCAAAGCCTGCTTCTGCGGCATTCTGCTTTGCAACATTAGCCTGACCCGGCAAATCACAGATTGTCATTTTTACATCAGGGTCGTAGCGGCAGCAGGTCAAAGACCACTTGCCGGTGTTTCCCCCAATGTCCAGAATATGTTTAGGCTTTTTAGCAAATACAATAGGAAGAGCTTCCGGAAAAGCAATGTCAGAATAAAAATGGTCAAATTCAAACCATGATTTTTTAGGCTGGTCGGGCAGGGTAGAAAGAGCCTCGTAAACAGTGACCCATTTATCACCAAAAACTTTAAGACCTTCCGGCTTGCCCTTGCGCACAGATTCTTCCAGATCCCAGGCACCCTGATAGCAGATATCATTTGTAAACCAGAAGTTCACGCGGGTGAGGTCATCTTCCAGAAGCATCCAGCCGGTTTTTCCAAGTTTATATTTTTCACTTTTAGGGTCAGATTCAGAATCTTCAGTAAGCTTAATGACATTCATTCCAAGAGCCATTTCGCAGAGAACTCCGGCACCATATTCAGAAACCCCGCATTTTTCTGCCAGGGCGGCGCGGTTAATACCTTCGTCTCCTGCATCTTCTATTGCCTGTAAAAGACCAAGGTTTATCATGGCTTTTATAGCCTGAAAAGCCAGCGGGGCAAAGGCAATCTTCTGAGCTTCAAACTTTGCGTCTACAGCACGAAGGTCATCTTTTTTGTACTTGTTAATGTCAAAATAAGCTTTATCCATAACATAAAGTTATAGTATATTAGTGCTTTTTTCAAGAAGGTGACAATTTACTGCAAATTAACGCAATATATGTCAAAGTTTTCAAGGCATTTCTGTAAAAATATATCTTTCTATTGCTTTTATTAAAATTATTCAATAAAATAGTGCTAATTTTCTACGTTAAATTTGTTATTTTAGGGAATGATTTATGGATCAGTTGAAAAACGAAATAAAGGAAGTAATAATTTCTTCCCTTCAGCTTGAAGATATTAAGCCGGAGAATATCGTGGATTCAGAACCGCTTTTTGGAGACGGACTCGGTCTTGATTCTATTGATGCACTTGAACTTGGCGTTGCATTAAAGAAAAAATTCGGAGTAAAGTTTTCTGCAGAAAGCGGAGAAAATAAGAAGCATTTTGCTTCAGTAAATGCATTGGCCGAATATATTGCGGCTCAGAGAGCATAATCTTTATATACGAGGTTTTGTATGTCAAAAGACGAAATTTTCGAAAAACTTAAGGGAATCCTTGTTTCAGAGTTCGAACTTGATGAAGGAGATATCACTCCGGATGCACTTCTTGGAGATGATCTGGATTTAGATTCAATCGATTCAATCGACCTTATCGTAAAAATGAAGGAATTTATGCCTGCAGATAAGGGAAATGTTGATCCGTCAATTTTCAAGACTGTAAAGACAGTTCAGGATGTAGTAGACGCCCTTGTTCCTTACATGGCATAAGGTGACTAAAGACTGATGAAAAAATTCCTTAAGGCGCTTTTTTATGTGATTGCAGCCATTTATCCAATTCTTGTTTTTACATTACTTGTAGTATTAAAAGTAGAAACAAAGATTCTTTCCCTGTGCATAGTAGCACTGGCAGCTGCATTCTTTTTAAGCGCTACAGGAAGCAAAAAGACCAGTAATAAAAAAAGTGCATTGGACTGGAAGCCGATTCTAAGTTCCCTGCTTTTTTTAGCCGCTGGTCTTTTTTGTTTTTTTACCGGCAAAGAGTTTTTCCTTAAGCTCTATTCTGTTGTAATAAACGCAACGCTTCTTGTAGTTTTTGGCTCAACACTTTTTCTCGAGCCAAATATTATTTTCAGATTTGCCACTCTTGCAGACAAATCAATTGCCGGCTCTTCCTATGAAAATCAAGTTAAGTTATACTGTAAAAAGGTAACGATTGTATGGTGCTGCTTTTTTATTCTGAATGGAAGCGCAGCGGCCCTTACAACCTTTGCAGATAAACTGTTCGGTCTTAGTCCGGATCAGGCCAGAAAAGTCTGGGCAGTTTACAATAGCGGCATTTCTTATGTGCTTATGGGAACTTTGTTCCTTGTAGAATTTATAATCAGAAAACTGGTAGATGCAAAAATGATTAAAGCTTATCCAATTACAAAGTTTAATGCAGATTCACGCAAAGATGACTACGTTATGTGTTACGAAGACACATGGACCGGAAGTAAAGAAGGCGGCTATAAAACCTGGAAAGATTTTTTAATTGATTCAGCAAAGATGCGTCGTTTTATTGAGGCCACTGGTGCAGATGAATTTATTCTTCACTGCGAAGATTACTGGTATTTCCTTTGTACCTTTGTTGCCCTCTTGCAGTGCCAGAAGGCTGCCTACCTTACACAAAATATAAGCGAAAATTTTATGGCCGATGTTCGCAAGCCGGGAATGGCTTTTCTTACAGACCAGAAAACAGAAATTGCAGATGCAGTTTCAATTCAAAAAGTGATAGAAGAGGCAGCTCAGCCAGACCAGGCAGAGTACCGCACAACACCTGCCATAGACGGCGAAAAAACAAGAATCTTCCTTTTTACTTCAGGCAGCACAGGAAAGCCAAAGGCAGTTCCTCAGCGCATGAAGGAGTTCGAAGAAGATAACGCCTTTATAATTTCAAAGTGGGGACAGGAATTTACAGAGCGTAAGCTTATTACAACAGTAAGCCAGCACCACATTTACGGTTTCCTTTTCGGTATTTCTCTGCCTTTTACTCTTGGTACTCCTTTCCGCCGCCACAGAGTAGAGTTCCCGGAAGAGTTTGAAAAACTAACGGATGTTAGTTATATTCTCATTGCAACTCCAGCCTTCCTTAAACGTACGGTAGAAGTAGAAGAAAAGCTCGATATGAAAAAGGTCTGGATTTTCACAAGCGGCGGTGCAGTATCTCCGGAACTTGCCCTTCAGACAGAAAAGGTATTCGGCTTCTGTCCGCTGGAAGTTTATGGTTCAACAGAAACTTCTGGAATTGCCTACCGCCAGCAGAACAAAGACAAGCTGGTCTGGACACCTTTTGACAATGCAAAAATCTGGCTGGGAGATGACGGCTGTATCCGTATTATTTCGCCATACATTAAAAATCCGGAAGGCTTTGCCACAGCAGACCTTGCAGAGATTTACGAAGACGGCCGCTTTATTCTTAAAGGCCGTTCAGATTCAATAGTAAAAATAGAAGAAAAACGCATTTCTATGACCGAGGTAGAAGCCCGCCTTATGGAAAGCGGCCTTGTAGAAGATGTAAAAGTAGTTGCCCTCAGCAACGATGTACGTCAGTATCTTGCAGCCGCAGTCGTACTCAACGCAAAAGGACGCGAGCAGTTTAAGGACACAGAAAAGTTTATGATAAACCGCTGGTTCCACGACTTCCTTATGAAATATTTTGAGAATGTAGTAATTCCAAAAAAATGGCGCTTTATGGACAAGCTCCCAACCGACGTTCAGGGAAAGAAACATAAGCTGGAAATAGAAGCCTTGTTTACAACGGTGGTTGAGTAGCCCGAAGACGATTAAAGATGGTGGTTGAGTAGCCCGAAGGCGATTAAAGACGGTGGTTGAGTAGCCCGAAGGGCGTATCGAAACCACATCATCAGGAGGACAATATGATTTTTAATAATCACGACATAGACAACGAGGTTGTAGTTAGCCGCGACGAAAGCAAAATCGCCCTTGAGTTTACAATCCCGGCCACCAGCGATTTTTTCGACGGACACTTTCCCCAGTACAAGCTGCTTCCGGCAGTTGCCCAGTTTGAAATAATCACACGCTTTTCACGAAAATATTTTTCAACCCAGCGTTATGTTCCAAACATCAAAAGAATAAAGTTTTCAGCACCAATCAAACCAGATACAAAAATCCATCTGGAGCTTACTTATAAAAGAGACAAGTCTTCTGTCAGCTTTAATATGGCAGACGCAAATGTAGAAGGCAAGGTTTATTCATCTGGTTCCTTTGCTGTTCTTGAGGAAGTTACTGCATAAATGAAATTCGGTTTTGTAATTCCTGTATACAGACACGGTTCTACTCTCCAGACAGTTGTAAACAGCATAGCTGCATTCGGCTTTCCGATTATTGTAGTTGATGATGGAAATGATGAAGAAAACCGTAGCTTTATATCAGAAGTTGCAGAAAAAAATCCTCTGGTTACTTTAGTAACAAGAGAAAAAAATGGCGGTAAAGGCCTCGCAATGGTTTCCGGCGTTAAAAAAGCTCACGAAATGGGCCTTACCCATATCTTGCAGTTAGATTCCGACGGTCAGCACGATGCAGAAAAAGCAGCCCGTTTTTTTGAAGTTTCAAAACATAATCCTGATGCAATAATCTGCGGTTACCCGGAGTACGATGCAAGCGCACCAAAGAAAAGAGTAAAAGGCCGCAAGGTTGCCAACGGCTGGATTCATCTGGTTACCCTTTCACAAGACATAAAAGACGCAATGATAGGTTTTAGAATCTATCCTGTAGAAGATTTTTTGAATGTATACAAGCATTCACTTTATATAGACGCCCGCATGGGATTTGATATAGAAGTGCTGGTAAGAATGTACTGGCGCGGAGTTCCGGTAATTTCGGAGCCCGTTAAAGTTTTTTATCCTGCAGACGGAATTTCTAATTATAATTATTTTACAGATACAGTACGTATTTCCTGGGTTTACACAAGACTTTGCCTGGAACTCATACTTCGTGCACCTGTTCTTATTTTTAGAAAGATAAAAAGAAGCATAGGGGCAAGAGGCAAATGAGCGAAGAACACAAACATTGGGCCGAAGAAAAAGAAGTTATCAAAACAAATAGACCGCTAAAGCTGCTGCTGGTTTTATTTAAGTATTCACCAGGTTTTATGGTTCGCTCACTTATTTATCCGGTAACTTTTTTCTATTATATTTTTAATAAAAATGCCAGAAAGGCATGTCAAACTTATCAGAAACAGCTTCGTGAATTTACGGGAAGAAAAATCCCGCCAAGAATCAGCGCCTACAGACAGATGCGTTCTTTTTCTCTTTGTGTTTTGGAGAAGATGGAAGGCTGGCTCGGAAAAATAAAATTCGACCGCATACAATATCATAACGATGATGTAGAAAATATTCTTGATTTACTCCGCTCTGGAAAAGGAGCACTTTTAATTACATCGCATCTGGGAAACATGGAGCTGCTTAGAAGCCTTTCAGATTATAACAAACAGCTCGTGGGCCGTGAGGTTCCTGTTTATGTTGTAATGGATATGGATGTAAACCGTAATTTTTCGGAAACCCTTAAAAGTGTAAATCCAAAAGTTTCGTTTAATGTAATAAATTCAAACGACATAGGACCCGATTCAATCGTAACCTTAATGGATGCGATAGAAGCCGGTTCTCTGGTTGTAATTGCGGGTGACAGAACATCAGTTGCCCTAAAAGAAAAGAATTTAAGAATAAGCTTCCTTGGAAAAGATGCACCTTTCCCATACGGAGTCTTTTTGATAGCAGCCCTTTTAAAAGCCCCAGTATATTTTATGTTTGGTCTGCGCAGCCGCCTTTCAATCTTTAATCCAAAGCAGAACGTTTATATAGAAAAATGCCATACAGATTTTAACTGCCCTCGCTCAGAACGTGAGGCCCGCATTATTCAGTGCTGCGGCGAGTTTGTAGCCCGCCTGGAAAAGTACTGCATTCTCTATCCATATCAGTGGTATAACTTTTTTGATTTCTGGGAGTAGTTTATGAACAGACTGATAAATATTTCTCAAAAAAAACTCCTGGGCGCATGGATTATTTATCATTCGCTTATCCTTGCCTTTTTCATTTTTTCACTGATATTTTTTCACGGAAAAATCAGCATAGATTCAGATCTTTTTAATCTTGTTCCTAAAAGCATTTCAAAGGCTTCAGTAAAAAAGGCAGATGAAAAAATGATGGCTGTAACATCGCAGAATGTTTTTGTACTTGTCGCCAGCGAAGATTTTGCTCAGGCAAAGCAGGTTGCAGAAGCGGTTTATGACAGGCTAAAAGACAGCCATAATTTTGAATCTCTTTCGCTTTACAACGATGTAAGTTCCATGGGCGAGATAACAGATTTTCTGTATAAATACCGTTCCTTTCTTATTGATGAAAAAACAGCAGACAAGATTCTGACAAACCCGGAGGGTGCTCAGGATTTTGCCATGGAAGCCCTTTCAAAAGCCTACGGCGGTTTTACAATGCTGCCTCTGGACAATCTGGACAGCGACCCCTTTTTACTCACAGAACATCATCTGCAGAATTATCTTACTGCAGTCCAGAATGCCGGAACCGCCATGAGTGTAAAAGACGGAGTGCTTGCCTCAAAGTTCGAGGGAAAATGGTATGTAATGATAAGGGGCGTTTTAAGCCGGGAGGGAGCAAAACTGGCATCAAAAAATAATGCCATTACAGAAATTTACTCGGCCACAGCAGAATTCCCTGATGCAACATTTGTCTACTCGGGAACTCCTTTTCACAGCCACGAAAGTTCTAATTCTGCCAGCAGGGAAATTTCAATTATTGCAAGCCTTTCCATGCTGGCAGTAATAATTCTTTTAATTTTCATCTTCCGTTCCCTGCAGCCCCTGGCCTATTCCGTAGGCTCAATTTTAATTTCACTGGGAGTGGCTGTGCTTGCAACCCTGGCTGTATTCCATAAAATGCACGTAATCACTCTGGTCTTTGGTACCTCGCTTATAGGTTCCTGTATAGATTACAGCCTGCATTTTTTTACCCACTGGTCTGCCAACACAGAATTAAAATCTGGAATCGAAATCAGAAATCATATTTTTTCCGGCCTCTTAATGGCCATTATTTCAACAGGAATCTGTTTTGCAATCCTGCTTTTTGCCCCCTTTGCAATTCTTAAACAGATGTCCTTTTTCTGTCTCACAGGTCTGGTAAGTTCCTTCCTTACAACCATCGCAGTTTATCCATATATCAAATTGCCCACCCAGAGAGGTAAGGTTCGTTTTACAAAAGGCTTTGCAAAAGTTATCAGACGCCTTGAGCAGAAGTGGGTAGGCAGAAGCGTTATTATAGGCCTCTTCCTTTTTGCCCTTATTTCGATTTTAATTTGTCACAAAAATGTAAAAATCAAAAACAATCTCCTTACCCTTTACGATATGAAAGGCCGCCTTCTTCAGGATGAAATTACAGCATCGCAGGTAATTCAGTATACCCCTGGCGGCTGGTACATTGTCAGCGGAGAAACGGAAGATCAGGCACTGGCAAACGAAGAAGCCCTTCGCCACAAGTTTGAAGAAATGACAGGCGGCCAGATTGGCTATGTAAGTACATCAAGCTTTGTTCCGTCACAGGCAGTGCAGAAAAAATCCCGCCAGGCCTATAAAAAACTGATGGAAAATGCCGGTGACCAGCTTTTGAATCTTGGTTTTGATGAAGCAGAAACATCAGCTGCGCTTAAAAACTTAATGGAAGATTATGAAGAAAGCGGAAAGACCTTTGTTTCTTTTGAAAATGGAAACATTCCGTCTTTTATAGAATCAGCAATCTCTTCTGCCTGGCTCGGTCAGGTTGATGGAAAATACTTTACAGTAATGTTGCCAACAAAGGTTACAGATTATACTAACTACCGTTCATTAGCAGAACAGGATGACAACGTATATTTCATAAGCAAGTCTCAGGATATAAGTGCAGACTTAGACAGCCTCACCATTATGATTTTCAAGTTCTTTATAATTGCATATATTCTGATGTTCATAATGCTCCGCTTCTTTTACAGCTGGAAGCAGGCCCTGAAAATCATTTCCGTGCCTTTTTTAATTATCCTGATTGTAGTAGCAGTTTTTGCAATCTGCAAAATAAATATGGAATTCTTCTCGGTAACAGGCCTTATTCTTGTCTTCGGCCTCGGCCTTGACTACATCATCTACATGATGGAAAACGAAAAACGCACGGTGGTTGAGTGTTCGCGAAGCGAACGTATCGAAACCACCATGTCCAACGAAACCACCGCGTCACAAAACGAAACCACCATCCTCGAGCCCTTTGCCACAATGGTCTCCTTCGTAACCACCATAATCTCCTTCGGCGCCCTTGCCCTCAGCTCCTTCAAACCCGTCCACCTCATAGGCCTCTCAATCTTCATCGGCCTCGCCACCGCCTACATCAGCTCATTTTTCTACGGAAGAAATCACAAATAGTTTTTTCAAATTTTTTCCAAAAAAGTGTCAGAAATGACATATCAAATCTAATTTATATATAGAGATATGTAAGGGCCGCGGTGCGGCACTATGTCCCATTATATAAATCAGGAGATTTTTATGGAAGAAAACAAAAAGGAAGATGACAAAGAATTTGAACCTCAGTATCCGGCACAGCTGTATATTAAGAGGCCTAATCCTACGGCACTTTTGAGTCCGCTGTATGACTCAACCTTTAAAGGAATCTTTACTCAGGAAACTGAAGATTCAAACCTGGCATTGCAAAGTTTTATCTCTGCAGTACTTGGGCGAACTGTAAAGTATGTGATATTAAAACCAAACGAACCACCTAAGGATGCTCCTAATCAAAAAGGAATGAGCTATGATATAACAGTTGAGTTTGATAACGGAGAATTATCTGATATTGAAATCCAGGCCTGGAAGGAAGATTATGACTATGCGGTTCGTGCAGAAATTCAAGCGTCGAGACTTTTGAATAATAATGCTAAAAAAGGTGACAACTGGGATTCTCCAAAAGTCTATCAGATCTCCATACTCAATTTTCATTACAGGAAAGATGACAATAAAATCCTATCGTGGTATACTATGAAAAATGAATCGGGTCAGGGACTTTCGGACAGGCAGAATATAATCTTTATTGATTTAAGAACTATTCGCAAAAAGCTCGGTACCCCTATTGAGGAACTAACTCCAGTAGAAAAATGGGGATTGTTTTTCAGTTATGTAGACAATGACCAATATGCTGATTATATCAGCGAACTTGTCAGGAGTGAAAAAGGAATTATGGCTGCAGAAAACACTGTAAAATACATGAGCGAAGCAGACGACAACTGGTTCGTTCAGAATTCTCGTTTCATTGCCGAACGCGACAAGAATACACAAATACACAACGCTGAAAAACGAGGTCACGCAGAAGGTTTACAGCAAGGACTAGAACAGGGGGCACAACAGAAGGCCGAAGAAGCCGCTATTAATCTCTTAAAAATGGGCAAGCTTTCTCCAGAAGAAATCGCCCAGGCTCAAGGTCTTACACTCGAAAAAGTCCAGGAACTAAAGGAAAAAATAAACCACGAACCTGCGTGAACAGGAATTTATTATTCATACGGCTTGGTTTCCCAAGCCGTTATTGTTTTAAAACTCCGTCGAATACTTAGAAAACTCGCGATGTAAGAAGCAGACTTCAGTTCCAGAAAGATAATTCAGATTAGCACGTTTAAGAGGAATTATCTTTTTAGACTGCCCCTTGTGAATTGAAGTATTCAGCATTTCAACAAGATTCTCAGTTTCCATCTTCGCTATTTCGTTTGCATAAATCTCAAGGCCTTCAGAAAGAGCCTGCTCTGGATAATAAAGCGAAGTCAGGGAAACAAAATACTGCTCGTAAAAATCCTTATGAATTAAATAAATGAGCTTATAAAAATCAGTTTGAGTAAGATAAACCAGATCCCCCGCCGTCTGCAGCGCATACAAAACAATCTGGCGGAACTTTTCCGTATCTCGGTTATTCGCTCCCATATAGGAAATAGTATCTTCCGGCATAACGCCATCAATAATATTTCTGTATTCAATCTGATATAAATGTGCCAGAGTACGAATAGCAGACGCATTGAGTTCAACATCACCATTTTCATATCTGATATATGACTGTCGTGTTACACCTAATTTCTCGGCAACAAAATCCTGAGTAAATTTATTCCTGTCTCGCAATAATCTCAAAATATTCATGTTTTTATTATAACTGATAAAAAATGTAAAAAAAAGTATAAATATTGCTTCAAAATGAACTTTTTTGTGACTTTATGCTTTACTTTAAACATAAAGTGTATTATATGTATTATACAATCTATGTAATGTAAAAATATTAATACAATATAGGAGTAATGTATGGCATATTTATATTTTTCAATTTCAAATTCAGTAACTCAAGAGGAATGGACAAAAGTCTATGAAGAGACTCTTGTTTTAGCAAATAAGATTTATCTTACAGACTGGGAAAAGTTTTATTACAAGGGGGTAGGGGCTTATGCTTTTTGCAAGGTAAAAGAGCATACAAATAAATATTTCGGAGAGAAAACTCATTTCTGGCAAGCATCCAGTGATTATAATTATATGAATACAGGAGATATATTTCGATTAAAAAGAGAAATAGATAACTATGATGAAAATGCAGCGCCGGCAATCCTGGAACAATTATATTTAAGTCCAGATGTACGTTCAAAAATTTATGAAAATCAGATTAGACAAAGAGGTCTAAGAATTTATGGAGATACTTATTATATAAGACTTTTAGCAATTCTATGTTTCATGGAAAGTAAACTAAAAGAAAAAATATTTATCTGTGGTGACTTTGACAGAGAAGATTGCGAAAAAGCGGTAAAAATTGTTAATAATATTCTTGATGAACAAATTGAACTCCCTGCCCGCTGTGACTTCAACAGACTTTATAGTATTGTTAGGAAGACTGATATTTCAGAGGAAGAAAAAATTTATCTCATGGAAAAAACTTATCTGGGAAACATAAACTTTTATTATAAAGAACTTATTGAAGAAAAATTTGGTAGAGAAACACTCAATAATTTTTGGAAATACAGATTCAAAGAATATGAAATTGGAAGCTATAATTTTCAGCAAGCACTGGAGGCTTATTTTTCTTATGGCCTTGCTTTTAAAGATTTAATTAAATACATCCAGTTAAATAATACAAAAGAAGATTACTTAAAACTTTTGAAATCGATAATTGAAGCGGAAAATAATAGAGACAGATATTCCAGAAACGTAGGAATTTCAAGAGATCCTAAAAATAATATAGTACATGGCTTTTCTTTGGGATTCAGCCATTCTTTATTTGGACCTGATACGACAGACTCTTTCATTTTTATAAAATTTACAATTGATGATTATATAAATGAATTATCAAAATATTTCGATAGCCAGATTGATATCAGAAACTTCTTGTTAGAAAATATAAAAGAAGAAGATGAAGTTTCCTTCGAAAATAGATTAAGAGAATGTTGTCATAAAGATTCTTATGTTATTTTCGATGGTGAAAAAGACTACGACATATTTTTACCCCAAGATCTTATTTATTATAAAATTGGTGATAGAATAGCTCCTTATCTCCTGGATAAAATTCAAAACGTGGGAGAAAATATAAAAAATAAATTGGAAGATAAAGAGTTCAAAGAAATCTCTCAAAAAGAAACAACGGACCAAATTTATGAACTAATAGATATTGATTATCAATTCCCTGCTCGAGATATAGATTGGGTTCATGCAATTGATTATTTCAACACTCATTCAGATGCTCTGGAACGATATTATCCTCTGTTCCGTATGCAACCCGAATTGATTTCACCTGCGGAAGAAATTACAAAAGCTATATTTATTAATGATGCGTTTTATGATTTTTGTAAAAATTTATGGTTATCAGTTAGAAACAATCAGGAAAAAGTTCCTGCCAAAGCCTAACTTTATAAAAAGATTTTTCAACTTTTTTCCAAAAAAAGTGTCAGAAATGAACAAAGTGAGTCTATTTATATAGTGTGAGGAATTTGTTTTGCCGGCGGGCGGTAACAGCTGGTCGGTATTTTAAACAATTTCCAAAAAACTATATTAAAGAGGTTTAAATATGACTCAGACTCAAGAAAATTCAGAAGGTTTTACAGTTCAACACAAAATCTATGACAGCCTGTTCATTGCAGTTTTTGGAAAAGACAGTGAACGCAGTAAACGCTGGCGGCTCGAGCTTTACAATGCGCTAAATAATACAAATTACACTGATCCAGATGCACTTATGCTGAACACGCTCGATAATGTGCTTTTCATAAAGATGCATAATGATGTGTCATTTCTTGTAGATTCACAGATGACACTTTTTGAACATCAGCGAACAACAAATCAAAATATGCCCCTGAGAGGTTTCTTTTATTTTTCACAGCTTTATCATAAGTTTCTCATAAATGCAGAAGAACAACTTACAAGCAGTACTCTTATAAAAATACCCAATCCAAATTATGTAGTATTTTACAATGGAGATACCATCCGGGATGAAGATTATGAACTGAAGCTTTCAGATGCATTTATGCAGGAAGATAAAAGCGGAAGATATGAATGGACTGCCCGTGTGTTAAATATCAATAAGGATTACAATCTACCTCTTCAAAAAAAATGTAAGTCGTTGTATGATTATATACAGTTCACAAGCCGTATAAAACAAAACAGAGATAATGGCATGCAAACAGAAAAAGCTGTAGACGAAGCTATAGAATGGGCAAGTGAACAAAACCTTTTGGAAGGCTATATCAGAGAACAGAAGGCGGAGGTAAAGATGACGTTACTTACAGAATTTAATGAAGAATTAAGTATCAAAGGCTGGCTCCGCGACGGCATTATTCAGGGTAAACAGGAGAAGGCTATTGAAGCTGCCAGAAATTTCTACGCTAACAAAGTTCCAATAGAAGTCATTGCTAAATCTCTAAAAATGCCAGAAGAAGAGGTTCGTAAAATAGTAAGCGAGCCTGCTCCTGAACATTTGTGACATAAAACGTTTTACAAAACCTGCAATTTTAAGTATTTCCCCCCACAAAAAATCATCATTAATAAACATATATAATATAGAAGAAAGTTAATGGGGAGGGTAGTCATTAAAGTTATTTTTCCTTGTAACTTGTAAATAATAATGTCGCCAGTTTCTTTAAACTGGTGATATTTTTTTATATTGGAATCTTAAAATTCATACCTATATGTTTTTGAAGTTCCAATTCTGGAGTTGACCCTTTAAGGATTTTTCTCGGATAGTTATTCATCCATTCCTGAACTTCAGCAAAAAGTTTTGGATTCAATTTAGAAAAATCTGTTCCCTTTGGATAAAATCGTCTGAATATCCTGTTGTGATTTTCATTAGTTCCTCGCTCACTTGCACAATAAGGATGCGCAAAATACAAACAAGTTCTTTTTCTTCCATCCTTAGAATTTTCAATTCCTGAGAAATCCATAAATTCTGAACC
>NZ_ATWV01000012.1 GCF_000421345.1 Treponema bryantii NK4A124 | reverse complement strand
AAGTTAATATATCCATAATAAACATTATCTTTATTCTGGTCTCTGCTATCTTTAATACTATTACTGATTCCACCTGTTCCCTTTGCAAGGGTATATACAGTAGTCTGTGTTGTTGTACTGTCCTCGAATTTCTCTGTTACAGTTCCACTGATGGCATATGCATAGTAGCTGCCACCTTTTGTTCCATCAATCCATTTCTCAGTGCCATTGCTACATGACACCAGAAGTCCAGCGAACGCCATTGCGCAAGCGCAAAGCATTAAAGTAATTTTTTTCATACTTTCCTTTCTCCTTATATGAAAAGTTTTTTTTATTCGATTTAAATGACCCTTTTTTTCGGAGAGAGGTGTTTCACGAAAGTGTGTTTCACGGGGATTTTTTAGGGAAATTTTAATAATTTTTTGTTATATTTTTGATTTCGTAAGAATAATTCTAAATATATAGAAGAAACATACAATTATTAAATATATTACTCCTTGTGATTTTGGATTTTTCGCTTTACGATTAATTATTATCGCGGAATCTCGCAAGGAGTTATAATGTTCGATTTTAAATATTTTACACCTACTAAGGTTTTGTTCGGAAAAAATACCGAAGATAAAGTTGCCGACCTCATTCAGGAGTTTGGCGGTAAAAAAGTTTTGATTCACTACGGTGGAGGAAGTGTTATCCGCTCGGGACTGATGCAGCGCGTTACAGAAAAGCTCGACGCTGCAGGCATTGCCTACGTGAAACTCGGCGGTGCTGTTCCTAACCCTCGTTTGAGTCTTGTTTATGAAGGAATCGAGCTTTGTAAAAAAGAAGGAGTTGATTTTCTGCTGGCTGTAGGCGGCGGTTCTGCAATCGATTCTGCTAAGGCAATTGGCTACGGCCTTATGAACGAAGGTGATGTCTGGGATTTATATGATTACAAAAAACAGGCAAAGGCCAGCATGCCTCTTGGTGTAATTCTGACTCTTGCCGCAACCGGAAGTGAAATGAGCGATTCTTCTGTTATTACTAAAGAAGAAGGACTTGTAAAGCGCGGATATTCAAGCGACTTCGGCCGCCCTAAGTTTGCAATCCTCAATCCGGAGCTGACAATGACTCTGCCCGATTATCAGACTGCCTGTGGTTGTACTGATATCATGATGCACACAATGGAGCGTTATTTTACAAACGGCGGAAATATGGAGCTCACAGATTCAATGGCAGAGGCCCTGCTCCGCACTGTAAAAACAAATGCCCTGATTCTCGCAAAAGATCCTAAAAACTACGATGCCCGCGCAGAGGTTATGTGGGCCGGAAGTCTTTCTCACAACGGGCTCACAGGCTGCGGTAACGACGGCGGCGACTGGATGACTCACAAGCTTGAGCATGAACTCGGCGGCCTTTACGACGTAGCTCACGGTGCCGGTCTCGCAGCCATCTGGGGAAGCTGGGCCCGCTATGTTTATAAGAACTGCCTGCCACGATTTAAGCGCTATGCAATCAATGTTATGGGAATCTCCGCTTCGGCCGGCACAGATGAAGAAATCGCCCTCAAGGGAATCGAAGCAATGGAAGATTTCTACCGCGAAATCAAAATGCCTACAAATCTCCGCGAGCTTGGCGTTGAGGCCACAGAAGAAGACCTTAAGCTTATGGCTCACAAATGCGCTGTCGGTGTAAACGGTGGTAAAGGTTCTGCCCGCTTCCTGAAAGAAGAAGACATGTACGAGATTTATAAAATGAGCAGGTAAATATAATCCGCAGCAAGCGGGAATCCGCCCCCGCTTGCAGTAATTTGCAAGAGGTTCGCATGAAAAAGTTTTTTACCTTTTTTCTTATATTTTTGATTCTTTCAGCCGCTTCCGCCGCCTTTGCCCAGCAGGCCAGCTCCGCAAACTCCGAGGCGGCAGAAGACTATGCCCTCACCTTCTTCAAGAAACTCAACGAAACACAGAAGAAGCTGACTTACATGAACAAAAAAAGTGCTCTTGCAAAGGTAGGAACAGAAACCGTTGCCGGCAATATTTCAGGCTCCTGCTTCTATGATGTAAAAATCAAAGGAGCAGGCGGCCATGTTACCCTGCGCTACACAAATTACTGCGATGAAGAAGGCTGGATTTTCGATGGCGAAATCATCACAGACTCAAATATGGCACAGAACGGGACCTTTACCGGAACTGTAAAAATGAAAACACCGGAAGGCAGCGACACTCCAGAACTCGAAGTTTGTTACGATAATGTCCTCTTAAAAAAAGGAGCACCCGGCGAAGGCTATTATCTTGTAAGTCTCCCAGGGGCAGCCCCGGTTAAAGTTGATTATTCCGCATATCAGAAATCTCTGCAGTCCGCCGGTAATTGACAAAAATAGGTAAATTTGTCATTTTAAAATCTGTCATTAAGGAGAAAAAAGTGATAGTAGATTTTGAATATCAACCTGTTCTTGAAGATTATAAAAAGAACGGCGACATGAAGCTTGGCTCAATACTAAAGATTCTTGAAAACTCAGGAAACAAACATTCTGACACAGCCGGAGACGCAATTCTCAAAGGCTCAAATAACGGAAAAGCCTGGGTACTTACCGACTGGATGATTGATGTTATTACCTATCCAAAATATGGCGACAAGATTATGGCACGCACCTGGTCTGAGCCGGTAAATCATCCTTTGATCTGTACCCGTAACTTTGAAATGTACTGTAACGGCGAGCTTTCTGTAAAGGGAACTACAAAATGGATTCTTCTCGACCTTACTACCAACCGCCCTTGCAAAATCACTCAGGAAATTATAGACAAATACCAGCCGGAAGACAAACACACTTATGAGGATTCAAAACTTCCTAAGCTTGTTGTGCCGGAAAGCTTTAGCCGCGAAACACCAATCGCAATCCGACGCCTGGACATTGATTTTAATGATCACGTTCACAATCTTACTTATCTTGATTATGCCCTCGAAGGTCTGCCTCAGGAAGTTTTTGATAACCGTGACTTCAAGAAGCTCCGCATAAGCTACAAGCTGGCAGTTAAGGCCGGCGAAGAAATTATCTGCAAGTATGCAAATGTTGAAGGCCGCCACATCTGCTGTATTTACGGCAAAAGCGGCGACCTCCGCACACAAATTGAATTTGATTAACATCGTCATTGTCGGGCTTGACCCGACAATCTACAACTTAAATCTATCCAGTTCGGCAGTAATGGCACGAACAGACTGCTTGTTTGCTTCGGCCTTTGCTCGGACTGTAGAGAAAGATTCAGAGAAGTTCTTTACAACACTTTCTGACTGAACAACCGAATCATTTACCTGACCGGCAAGATTAACAACTTCATTCAAATTATTCATAATTTCCGATGTAGAATTTGCCTGATTCTTTGCAAGGCCGCTTACATCTTCAATCTGCTTTACAATTATATTTGTACTTGAAAGAATTGAGTTTGCATCCTTAGACTGCTCACCAACCGTCTTGGAAATCTCTGCAACAACCTGACTCTGCTCTTCAATTTCCTTTTGAATCTTATTAAAGGCATTACTTGTAAGCTCCATGTTAGAAGAACCAGATTCCATAGCCTTGGCAATTTCGTTGATAAGATTACTGATATCCTTTGTAGAGTTCTGAGTAGACTCAGAAAGCTTACGGATTTCATCGGCAACGACAGAGAATCCCTTACCTGCATCGCCCGCATGAGCCGCCTCAATTGCAGCATTCATAGCAAGAAGGTTGGTCTGTGAAGCAACAGCCTGAATCACCTTAATTACTTCAATCATGCGCTTAGACATTTCGGTAATTCCGTTGATAACATCCTGAGTCTTTTTAACCTCGGCACTTCCCGAAACAGATTCATCTGTAAGCTGATTAGAAAGAGCCTGTGCACGTTCAATCAGCGAAGTAATAGACTTAAAGTTGTTTACCATTTCGGACATTGAATTTTCGTTTTCTTTTTCTGATTTAAACTGAAAGCCGGTAAAGTCACTGACCTTAGTAGCATCAACATTAAGCTTTGCAACACCATCATTTACAGAAGCCAGCAGCTCTGCCTGGTTAGTAGATTCAAAGCTCATAGCCTGGAAGCGTTCAACAATCTGTTTAACGTCCTGCGAAGAAGACTCTGTAAGTCCCATAAGCTCCTCAGCACTAGAATCTACCGAAGTAACTTCGTTCTTAAGATTTACAAGCGAATTACGGAGAGAATCCATCAAAAGGTTCATTTCCGACATCATAATTCCAAAGTCATCAAAAGTACCAACATAAATACGGCTCTGAAGATCACCTTCTGTGCGGAGCATACGAATCTGATTAATTGAAATTGCAAAACGATGTCTAAGCTGTATAAGAGTGATAAGAATAAGCGGTCCACAGAAAATTACAGACTGTACAATTCCAAAAATAGCCTTATGAGCAAATAAATCCATAGACCAGCCGTGGCGAACAGCACTATAACCGGAACAGAAAACATGCCATGCAACTGTAAGTCCTGCAATCAAAATGCCCTGTCCAAGATTCAATGAAACCTTAGAGGTTTTAAAACCATCAGTTGTAACCAACTTAAGCTTATAAAGCTGACGGCGCGAAACAGTTGCAAAACAGTTTACTGAATACTGAACAGCAGTAAAACCATAGCCGAGAATCAGAATCATAATGACAATAAGATCAACCGTATTATAGTTAACCTTTCCGGCCATAGTTTTAATGATAATTGTAGCACCATTACCAACAGGGTAGCCGGCCATAAGAGCTATCGTAGTAAGTATTCTGATTTTTTTAAGGATTTTATCTACACTCTTTTGTTCCGCTTCTGAAATAGACTCTGTTTCTGCCTTTTTAATAAGGTTCAAAAGCGGCTTCATAATCATGTAACTGATGATTGTAATAACAACAAAGATTCCGGCAGCAGGTCCAAGGGAGGCTCCGAGGCTGCTTACCCAGTCTCCCCAGGTAGAACCCTTAATCTGGGTTACCTGAAAGGATGAAAGCAAAGGTACCCCAATAACCGTACTGATGCCAAAAAATAACATGTAGATTTGGAACAAATTCATATCTCTTCTCCACAACTTTTATCGTAAATTAGATTTTAACCCTGAAAATATGAATTTGTCAAAAAAAGATTGTTAATAAAAGTGTCATCCTCGGGCTTGACCCGAGGATCTATTCTATAGATTCTTCAATTCATTATCGTATGTCATCTTCATTCCAATAAAACTGGCAATTGCAGATGCACCTTCTGCAATTATGAAGGCCCACCAGATATTGTTTACATCACCAGTAAGAGAAAGAAGATATGCTGCAGGAAGCAAAACAATTATCTGACGAACGAAAGAAACAATCATACTCAACAAGCCCTTGCCGAGCGCCTGGAAAACTGAAATCAAAGTGATAGAAACTGCGGCTACCGGGAAGTGAATGGCTATGCGACGAAGGGCCGGTACACCTATAGCGTACATCTCTTCAGATGCATTGAACATGGCAAGCAGCTGACGTGGGAAAAACTCGAAAAGCAAAAGGCCGGCAACCATAATCACAACTGCGGCGATAGCACAAAGCTTAATAGAACGCATGATTCGGTCCTTGCGTTTAGCGCCGTAATTGTAGGCAACAATTGGAACAATACCGTTGTTAAGGCCAAATACAGGCATAAAGATAAAACTCTGCAGCTTAAAGTAAACACCGTAAACCGCAACCGCAGTCATTGTAAAGGCACCGAGAATCAGGTTGATGAGGTAAGTAAGCACCGAACCGATTGAGCCGAGAAGAATTGAAGGTACACCTACTTTGTAGATGTCGGCAATAGTTTTGCCATGAGGACGGAAGCCCTTTGCCGTAAATTTAATTTCTTTGTTCTTTGTAAGATTTAAGGTAAAAGAAATTACAAAGCCAACAATCTGGCCAAAAACAGTTGCCCAGGCAGCACCCGCAATTCCAAGCTTTGGAAAGCCGAGGAATCCGAAAATCAAAAGAGGATCAAAAATGATATTTGTGATTGCACCGGCCAGCTGAGAAATCATAGAAAGAACAGTGCGGCCTGTAGACTGAAGTAGGCGCTCAAAAAGAATCGCTCCGTAAAGACCAATACTTACAATCATACAAATAGAAAGATACTGAACACCGTATTCAATAATTTCCGGATTGTTAGTCTGTGTTTCAAAATAGAGACGTGGCAAAAAGAGCCCAAGTGCAGCAAAAATAATCATTGTAACTGCATAAAGGAAGATACCGTTGAGGGCACTGTCTGTAACACCCTTTTCGTTCTGCTCTCCAAGGCGGCGTGAAAGCAGGGCATTAACTCCAACTCCTGTACCAACCGAAGTAGAAATCATCAGGTTCTGAATAGGGAATGCAAGAGAAACTGCAGTAAGTGCATTTTCCGAAATCTGTGCAACAAAGATGCTGTCTACAATATTGTAGAGTGCCTGAACCAGCATCGAAATCATCATTGGCAGCGAAATCTGAAATAAAAGCTTGCCGACGGGCATTGTGCCCATTTTGTTTTCTGTATTATCCATAATGCGACTATTTAACTGAATATATAAATAAATGTAAAGATATAGTAAAATATAGTATTAAATAGGAGAAAAAAAATGACAATTAAAAAACTAGAAGGAAAGGAACGCTTTGAAGCCCACAAGCTTTTTGTGTATTGCTTTCACCAGAGACCAGAAAATATTGAGGCCGATCGCGAGAAGCAGGAAGCAGAAACTCAGGAAGACTGGGGTGCTTTTGATGATGATGGCAAACTGATGGCCCGCATAATAAATAATCATTATGATTTTTACCTGGATGGAAAGACTGTTAAAACAGGTGGAATTGGCGGAGTTGCAACCTACCCTGAATACAGAGAGACCGGTGCAATTCGCGAGATTTTTAAGGCCCTGCTTTTAGAGGCTTATAAAAATGGAGAGGTGCTTTCTGCCCTTTATCCTTTTAATCATAATTTTTACAGAAAGTTTGGCTATGAGGTTGTGCCTTTTAGAAATGAATACAAAATGCATCCAAACGTTCTTAAAGACTACCATTCGTTAGTCGCAGAAGAAAAGTGCGAAGTTCGCAGATGGCAGACAGGAGAGGATGTTAAAGATTTTCTGGATGTTTACAGCAAGTTCGCTTCGGCCTTTAATCTTTCAGCTCTTCGAACGGAAGAAATGATGATGGAGCACTTGAAGTTTGAAAAGGAATACGTTGACCGTAAGTTCTCCTATATATTCTCTCGCGACGGCCAGCCAGTGGCCTATCTGATTTTCAAGGATGAGTTTAATCCACAGGCAGCGGTACTGAAGGTTGAAGAATGTGCCTGGACAAGTCGTGCCGGCTTTAATTCAATTTTGAATTTTCTTGCCCGCTTTTCTGCTGACTATGGTTCTATTGTGCTGCCTCTTCCAAAAGGTTTAGACCTGCTTAAAATCATTCACGCGCCTAATGCCTATGAAATTGAAAAGCAGGCCTGCCAGCATTTTATGGTAAGGGTGATGAATGCTTTAAGACTTTTTGAAGTTATCAGAAAACCGGCTGATTGTGATTTTACAATTAAAGTAGAAGATGATTTAATAAAGGAAAATAATCTGACCCTTAGAGTTCTGGCGGATAAGGTTGAAGTGCTGGCGGGCGTAGGCGCGGAGACTGGCACCGCCGCAGGACTAACTAACGTTAGTAAGTCAGATATAGAACTTGATATCCGCGCCCTGAGTCAGCTTGTTGTTGGCTGCACAAATATAGATGAAGCAGCCCTGCGTTCTGACGTAACGATAAATGGCAATGAAGAGATGCTTCGAAGAGTGTTTATAGAAAAACCAATTCTGATTACAGAAAGCTTTTAAGGCTTTGAGAAATTGGAAGGAATATTATGAGAATTATACTTATTCGCCACGGCGATCCTAATTATGAAAAAGACTGCCTTACAGAACTAGGCCACAAACAGGCCGCAGCCGCAGCCCAGAGACTTTTGAAGGAGGGAATTGATGAGATTTACTCTTCACCTCAGGGAAGAGCTCTGCAGACCGCCGAATATTTTTCAAAAGCATCTGGCATAAAAGACATCCATATTCTGGATTTTATCCGCGAAATCCGCTACGGCCGCGAAGGCGAACTTTACGACGACAAATGGCATCCCTGGAAAGGTGCCGACCAGCTTATGTTAGAAGGCCAGAACCTGCAAAGCGAAAGCTGGAGAGACTACCCCGTTTACAAAGGTAACTTCGCCACGGTCGACGCAGACAAAATTGGCGAAGAAACAGACAAGTGGCTGGCGGGCTTAGGCTATGTGCGCGAAGGCCTCTATTACCGCAACAAGCGGCCCGACGACCAGCAAAGAACTCTTGCCATTTTCTGCCACGGCGGAGCCTCATCAGCCTTCCTCGCCCGCACCCTGAACCAGACCTTCCCCTACATGTGCGCCCTCTGCCATTTTTCCCACACAGGAATCAGCGTTCTCCGCTTCGACAAAAATCCCGGCAGCCTCGCAATGCCAGTACTGGAACTTTTGAATGACGACCGGCATTTGAGGGATGTGAAATAGTCTCCTGCTACGGATAAAAAAATGTTTTGAGTTCATTTTATCCGTAGAATTCTCGTTACCCCCTCCGCCAGTTACAATTATTTTGCCTCAAACGCAGAATTTTTGGTCCAAAATGCATATAAAATCATAAAATTCGTAAAATTATATGCACGAAAAACTCATAACCACCCTTCTCACCAAAAAAAAATACGGATAAAACAGCACTATGAGTCCATTTTATCCGTACGCATCCCCAAAATCCGCTAAAAATTCACTTTATTTCGTACGCAGAACCCTGAATTTTCCAAAATCGTGCATATAAAAACCAGTTTATATTGATTTTATATGCATTTTTTGAAAAAATTGCAGAAACTAGCTTCTGATTTACGAAACCGCTCCGGCTGTTTATCGTAGTTATCCTGAATGTGGTATTCAATTGGATGAACAAACTTTCAACCAGATAGCTCTACGATACATGATTTATTTTGCCACAACTGATTTGAAAGATATTGTCTTTACACCAAAGACAGTATTACCACAGGGTATGTCTGATTATTACTTTACTCATTTACGAGTAAAGTTTCCTAGAAAATAGAATAAAAAGAAGGTAGCCAATTAAGACTACCTTCTTTTATGTTAGAATTGAATTAATATTCTACATAACCTGAAACATCTTCACTTGCATTTCCGATAAAAATTGTACCGTCATTTCTCTTTACAATTCTAAATCTAGTACCATCATAGGTATCATTAAAACCACTTGTTACATTACTGAATATAATGGTTTCATTCATTCTTTCGTTATTAACGTAAATCTTATACTTTGTTGCTTTAATAACTGGAATCTCCGTATTAGGGTCATTATGATTACATCTACGAATTCTTGTATCAGGATTATCATTCTTTACACGAGCAATCTTTTCAAAAGCAAGTAAGTAATTTGTTTCAGAATTACTGTACTTCCATTCTGCAAAGTTCATTGTATCAGCAAAGATATAATCACCAACATAAGTATAATCATCAAGATTTACGCAATCCGGCTTTACATACTCATAAGGGCTTTTATCTTCCTGAACAGCCGGTGTTTCAGGTTCCTGTGGTTCTACAGGAGTTTCTGTAGCAGTTACTACAGTTTCCTCTTCAACCGAGTTATCTGTAGTAGGTGTTGAACATCCTACTACAACCATCATTGCCAAAACTGACAAAATAAAAAGAATTGTTTTCATAAGAAACTCCAATCTTGTTTAATTAATCTCTAAATCGCTTGGACTACAAATAACATCTCCATTAAAGTCTTCAGAAATGGAATACTTTATTTTCTCCATAATATATTATTACTCTATAGAGTATTATAATTCTGTTATAATATTCTGTAAAGCATTACTTTGCTCTATAGAGAATTTCTAATTTGCTCTTTAGGATATTATTATTTCTTTATGACAAATGAAGAAATGCTGGAGTATGTTGTTTCCTCTATCCGCAGAATTCGTAAAGCAAAGAATATGTCTCAATTGGATCTTTCCATTCGGGCAAACATGTCTCAAAGCTTTTTAGCAAATCTCGAAACCGGCAAAAAAGAGCCTTCCGCAATGACACTAATTCGCATCGCCGAAGCCCTGGAAGTAAGCCCTCGCGAGTTCTTCCCTGAAAGTACTACTGAATCAGATATAAATGTAAAAAATGAAATCAAATCCGAAATTATAGAACTTTTAGCTCGTTTATAAAATCAATTTGTCGCTTTCAAAGCGACCACTTCCCATTCAACCTCTTGTATTCTTTCTTCAAAGAAGAAGGAATAAAATAGTCTAAATAACCTTTTCTCCATAATGGTCCAATATCTGATTTACGGTTATGACATCAAAAATCTTATGTCCAAAGCAATAACGCAAAATCAGATCTGACCGCAGGCTTTTTGAAAGAGAATAACCGGCAGATTTCAACAGATTTTCTGTTTCATCTGTGTTTAGATTCATTGCAAGGCACAATTTTAGCAAAGTGCTTTTATTCGGATGGTAATCTGGTTGGGTTCGGATTTTTGAGAAAAGTTTGCGGTCTACATCGGCCTTTTTGTAGACTTCAACTTCATCAAGCTGCTTTGAAAGAATAAGGTTACGGATATTATCCTGCAGAATTTCGTCAGACTGTTTTATAAAGTCATTGATTGAAGAGTAATTGGGTGTTGGTTCTTTTATAACAAACGACGCTTTATTTGACTCGTAACAAAATTCTTGTTGGATGTATGAGTCTATTTCTTCAAAGTTGATTTGAATCTGATTCTGCATAAATAAAGTATGTAGGATTTTTCTAAATAATTAAAGAGTGAGATTAAGCTATGAATGAAAAAAATGAAGCAATTATTGATGAAAAATTACTCAAAGATAAGATTTACATTATCCGCGGTGTACAAGTGATGATAGACTCTGATCTGGCAGAAATCTATGGATATACAACAAAAGCTTTTAATCAACAAGTAAAGAATAATATTGAAAAATTTGATGAAGAAGATTTAATGTTCCAATTAACAAAGGAAGAAGCAGAAACAATTCTAAGGTCAAAAATTTTGACCTTAGAACAAGAAGAATACAACTTGAGGTCGAAATTTTCGACCTCAAGTTTAGAAAATACACCTAATTCTTCAAGGACGAAATTTTCGACCTTGAACGAAGATAAGTTAAATCTAAGGTCGAATAATTCGACCTTAGAACAAGAAAACTTAAACTTGAGGTCAAAAATTTTGACCTCAAGTTGGGGTGGTACCCGATATACTCCCTACGCCTTCACCGAACAAGGTGTGTACATGCTTATGACTGTCCTGAAAGGCGAACTTGCAACAAAACAGAGTAAGGCTCTTGTCCGCCTTTTTAAGCAAATGAAAGATTATATCGTAGATAATCAACAAATGATAAATCAGCGAGATTTCCTGCGCCTTTCGCTGCAAACTGCTGAAAATGCTCAAAATATTGTTGAATTCCGCCAAAAACTCACAGAAATTGATGATAAGGTTGAAAATGTTGTAAGCAATCTTGGTGACATGGTAAGAAAATCTGAACTTTCACCTATAATGTTGAATCTTGGAAAGCCAGAAATTCCTCCCGGATGGCTTATCTTAAACGGACAGCCTGTAGAAAGTGATTTAGCTTATCAGCAAATTTACACTCTCGCAAATAAATCCATCTCAATTATTGATAATTATATTTCTCTAAAAACTCTCGTATTATTTAGACATGCCAAGCAAAATGTATCTGTAACAATCTACACAGATAATACAAATAATGGTCTTCATAAAGTTGAATTTGATGACTTTTGCAAAGAATATTCTGGTTTGAAAATTGATATCAAAAAGGCAGATAATATTTTTCATGACCGTTATATCATTCTTGACTACAATACCAGCGACGAAAAAATCTACCATTGCGGTTCATCATCAAAAGATGGGGGCAGAAAAGTAACGACAATCACAAAAATAGATGATACATCTATCTATAAACCATTATTAGCACAATTACAGAAAAAACAAACTTTGGTACTTAAGTAATAAATGCAAAAAAAAATCCCGCGCAACACGTAGTCACGCGGGACGATATATGTAATCACTCAGGAGCTTTGCTACAACTGAGTGGAAGTTCAAGCCGTCAAGCACGAGGCCAGACAGCGAGAAGCCTACTGAAGGTGGTTTCGATACACCCGCTTCGCGGGTACTCAACCACCGGTTTAATTACACGTACAATGGAGCAACCTGGTCGAGCACCTTGTTGTACTCAGCGTATGCTTTATCGTATGCTGCAACATTCTCAGGAATAGGATCTGCACTCTTTGATGTATCGAGTGTGATGTGTTCTGCACAGAGTTCTGCGATGTCGCACTTGCCGTTCATGTTTTTGAGACACCAGAGGGCCTGAACTGCTCCACCGAGGGCAGCTGCTTCGTCCAGTGCTGGAACGCGGATTGGCAGGTTCATGATGTCTGCTGCAATCTGGCGCCAGAGCGGAGACTTTGAACCACCACCAATCAGGCGGATTTCGCGAGGCTTAAAGCCGAGTTTGCGGAAAGCATCCAGACCACCGCGCATTGCAAATACTGCAGACTCAAGTGAAGCGCGTGCAATATTTGCTCTGTTTGTATTAGCCGAAGTAAGACCTGTAATGCTTGCGCGTCCATTTGGCAGGTTTGGAGTTCGCTCTCCATTGAAGAATGGCATAACCAGAACACCTTCAGATCCGCAAGGAGCCTTAGCAGCTTCTCCATCAAGCTCTTTTACATCCATCTGGAAAAGTCCGCGAACAAACTCAGTTGCAACTGTACAGTTCATTGTACAAAGCAAAGGCAGCCATCCGCCTGTAGACGAACAGAAGCCGCTCAAACCATTTGCAGGGTCATTAATAGGCTTATCAGAATATCCGTAAAGTGTACCTGAAGTTCCCATAGACATTGTAAGGAAGCCATCAGCAACAGTACCAGTTCCTACAGCACCCATCATGTTGTCTCCACCACCGGCAGAAACTGGAATTCCTTCAGGAATGCCATAAGCGCTAGCTGCCTCAGCCGACACTTTACCGGCAGGTGCGCTAGGCTCAATCAACTTTGGCAAAAGACCAAGCAGGTTGCCATCAATAATGTCACAAATCTTTTTAGACCAGCAGCGGTTAGCAGAATCAAAGAGAGCAGTACCAGAAGCATCACCGTACTCCATTACATATTCGCCGGTCAACTTCCAGTTGAGGTAGTCGTGTGGAAGCATAATATACTTCAAAGCCTTAAAAGCTTCAGGTTTGTTTTCTTTAAGCCAGAGAATCTTTGGAGCAGTAAAACCAGGAAGCATCAAATTGCCGAGCAGCTTAACAACCTTCTTGTCACCGCCAGCCTTCTTAGTAATCTCGGCACACTGTTTTGTAGTTGCAGTATCGCACCAGAGCTTAATGTTATAAAGAGCTTTACCATCCTTATCGAGCGGAACAAAACCGTGCTGCTGACCAGAAACACCAATTGCCTCGATAGTCTTTTTATTTTCTGCAGAAAGCTTTCCAAAACAAACTTCCAGTCCCTTGTCGAACCATTCAGCCTTCTGTTCGCGAGTTCCGTCTGCCTCAGAAATCAGCTCCATAGGGCAGCTTGCTTTTTCGATAATCTCTTTCTTTTCGTAGTCGTAAATTACAACCTTCATACTCTGAGTACCAAGGTCAATTCCTGCAACAGTTTTCATAATGTGCTTTATCCTCCATAAAAAAAACTACACTTATTGTATCACTAAACTGTCAATATATCTACGGCAACCGGTTGCCTTTTTACCTCTTTTAGAAACTGAATTTAGCCTTTATGCAGATGCTTGAAAGATCTTTATATGCTCCGTATTTTCCATCATTATCTGGTCCCGGAATAAAGATATATGCTTCTGCTCCAAGAGAAATCTGATCTGAAAGACTGTATTTAACTGATGGAGAAATCAGGCTGTCAAAATCATTAAAGCCAAGCATTCCAGCAAAGGACAGCTCAAGTGTTTCGTTTAGCAGATTCTTAGAAAGACTTATTGTTGCTCCGTGCATATAGGCATCTGAACGTTCAAGCAAATCAATATCTCCAAACAAAAAGTCGCAGTAATACTGTGCAGTGAGTGTCCAGCCTTCCGGCATCCAGTCTATTCCTGCCAGTGCAGAAAGCTGATTATGTTTTTCAAAGCTGTCTACAGAAGCAGCCTCTGTGCCTGTCAGCATTGCCTTTGTGAGATTTGTTATTTTTTCTTCAACTACACCTTCTGCATTTTTTTGAAAATTTCTCTGTGGAAAAAAAGCAGCTTCCAGTCGAAGCACAGTTTCACCTATAGGCAGGGCAGCATCTGCTCCAATCATTGCCATGCGTTCATATTTTCCATTTGGAATAACGAGAGGACTCATGTTCTGAAAATCCACTGTATAATCTACCAGAGGCATATCGTCCCAGCCGTAAAAGCCGTAAAGGGAAAGATCGAATGCAGAAAAATATCCGGAAAGCTTTAAGCCGTATTCTCCATTCCAGATTGCAAGTTCTGGCTTTTCAATTACAAGCTGACCCGCGGTTTCTTCAGGAAGTACTGCGGGAGTAAAAAAAGGAATCCAGTAAGCATCTGCCGTAAACTGATTTCCGTTTAAGGAAAGTCGAATTGCATCTACTCCAAGTTTTGAATCATCATTTGTCATAGCGGAAAGGCTGCTCATATCTGACGGACACAAAACATTTGTGATGTCAACTCCATCAGCTTTTCCCCAGGCTGCTTTCTGGCGTCCAATACGAAGGCCCCAGAAGGAATTGGTGTAATCCAGCCACAGTTCATCAATAGAATAGTCCAGCTGATTATTAATTGCATCATAAGAAACAGTACCTTCTGCAAGTGCTGAACTATTATCGTAATATGCATCTATTGAACCTGTAAAAGACAGGTCACCTATTGTAAAACGGCCGGCTGCAGTGTCACTGTCTGTCCATGGAGCTGCAGCACCCCATCGGGTTGAAACTTCGCCTGAAAAGTCTATACCGCCATCGGCAGAGAGCAGGCTGACGGAGAGAACTCCGAGTATTGATAGTAATATTATTTTTTTCATATGAACTCCAGTTATGTCGAGATTGCCGGGTCATGCCCGGCAATGACAATTAACGAATTCTACCCTTTTCAAGTGCAGCTACAGTAAAGAGTGAATCATCGATATCTCCCTCATCGTACTGAATGTTTTTGCTTTCGATGAGAGACCAGGTACCGCTCTGAACATTTTCCATCTTCATTTTCTGGGCAGTTGTAAAGCCTTTGATTGTTGTAAAGTCTGTGCAGGTGAGAACGCGGTGAAGTGTATTCTGGCGGTCGTAGAACTCACACTTACGGAGAATGTAATCTGCCTTACCGATGTAGCTGATGTAGCGCGGATCTTTTTCTGTGTGAGCCTTGCTGATGCATTCAACCTTGTAGCAGGCAACTCCGTCTACGTTATCTTCGCCTAACAAATTATAGTCGTATTTGTTGAGACTACGGTCTCCCATATCCTGATAGGTGAAGTCTGTTCCCATAAAGCTTCCTTCGCTTTCGCTGCCGCTGCTTGCGATACGGCGGGTCTTTTTCATTGCAGGCATGTAAAGCCAGTTATCAGAATCCTTATCTTCTTCTGCGTAATCAAAGGTAAGGTAGCCGGTTCCAGCAACGTCCTTTGGTGTTGTGAAAACGATTACGCTTTTTTCAACGTCACCGTAGTCCTTGCTCTTCATAATCACTTCGCGGATTCGGTCTGAACCTTTCTTTGAGTGGATTGTAAGAGTTGCAGTTGAAGAGGAAGTTTTTGGTTCAGCAACCTCATCTGCTTTTTTCATGATGTCGTAGCCGGTCTCTGCGAAGAGAGCTCCGACGAGTAAAATTGTCGAAATTGTTGTGATAAGTTTTTTCATTTATTTAGTCTCCTTGCCAAATGGCTTAGTAATGAACAAGAGCACTGGTGTCAATGTATAGTCAGCAATCAAAGCACTGCCAAGACCTACGATTGAGAGCCAGCCGATATTTACGAGAACTGTCATTGTGCTTGTAAGGAAGATTCCGAACATTGCACAGAGGATGACTGTTGTCATAATCATTGTTTTTCCGATTTCACGGTATGAGTTCAAAACTGCCGAACGATAGTTTCCTGTAAGCTCAAAGTGATACTTGATATGATTTGTAAAGTGGATTGTATCATCTACTGCAATACCAAGAATCATAGGCATAATCATTGCAGTAATCATATCCAGATTTACAGAGGCATATCCCATAATTCCACCGATAATAACAATTGGCGCAACGTTTGGAATCATTGCGATAAAGCCTGTACGGAAAGAAGTGAAAGCAAGAATCAGAAGAAATAAAATTACCAGCAGCGAAGTTCCAATTGATTTGATGGAACCACGAACCAGTTTACCGTTCATCTGAGCATACTGAACAACCTCACCTACTACACCTGCATTTGATGCATCAGGGAAAAGCTCTTTACACCATTTTTTTACATCCTCAAGATTGCGGACAATTTCTTCTCCGTCATAGCCGTTGAGCTCTATGTGAAGGTAGCCGGCCTTAAAATCTTCGCTTACATAGTCGTACAAATCTGAGCCGCCGGAAATCTCATAAAGGAACATTTCCTGGCTTACCAGGTCCTGATCATCAGGAATAACATAAGCCGCAGGATCGTCACCATTCAAAGTACGGTTCATCTCCTTTACAACCTTTGTGACAGAAGAAACGCGAGGCTTGCCGTTAGAAACCTTTGTAGAACTCAAAGTACCAATTCTGGCTGCCATTTCATCCATATTCTTAAGAACATCTGGATTTTTAAGTGCGTCTTCTTCCTGATACTCAACAAGAACTTCATAAGAATACTGGCTTCCAAGCTGGCTGCGGGTAATTTCCATAAGGCGGTGAATGTAAGGGGTTCGCTCACCCATCATATCAGCATAATTCATATTTACCCTGATTTTGAAAATGCCAGGAATTACAGCAAGAATTACCGCAGTTCCAACAACAACTGTAATCCACTTTTTATTGAGAATTGATTTTCCCATTGCTTCAACGCGGAGGTCTGAGTTTGTAGAGCCTTCATTCTTTACGAAGTCAGGGTCAGGCTCCTGATCTTTTCCAAAACTGTAAAGACATGGAAGCAGGATCATTTCAAAAACGAAAACTGCAAAAACGGCAGCAGCGGTAATTCCTCCAACCCAGCGCATTGGTCTGATGTTTGCAGAAAGGAAGGAAAGCATACCTGCCATTGTAGTGACTACCGTAAAAAACAAAGCCCAGCCGGAATCTCTGATTCCCATAACAATTGATTCTTTGCGCTGACCAGTTTTTCTAAAGTGCATCTTAAAAGAGTTGATGTAATGAACTGCATAACCAACTGCAAGTGCCATAGAAAGCAGAACTGTTACAAGAATCATTGTGTTATTACCTTTGATATTCATCCAGGCAGAGGCACCAAGAGTTGTACAAAGGGCTCCGAGTGTTGCAATTGAAGGAACCACAACACCACGCAAAGAGCGAATAAATACAATCAGAAAAATCAGCATTACGATAAAGCCTAAGGCAATTCGGCTTACACACTGCCATACAATTGCCTTTTCCTCTTCATATTCTGTGTAAGAAAGACCTGCCGGACGGATTTCCCATTTATCTGATTTGTATTTAGGGTCATTAAAGATTGCCATTGCCGGTGGAGCAATTTTGTTCATTGCCTGATCAAGGTTTTCTGAATACTGCTCGAGATTTACAATAAGCCAGGTCTCCGTGCAGTCATCGCTTACAAGGTTGTTTACGATAGACTCGCGGCTCATAATAAAGGCCTTCTTTTCTGCAAGCTCTGCCGGATCAGATGGAACGCCGTCTTCAAAAGGACTTGTTACTTCAAAGCCGTCTTCTGTTCCAATTGGAAGAGAAAGTTCCATCAAAGAAGTAATACTTCCCGCATAAGGAACCTTGTTCAAAAGCTCATCACCAAGCTCGTCTATCATCTGTAAAACTTCCGGGTCAAAAACGTCTTTTGCTTTAATGTGAGCCAGAAGGCTGTCGGTTGAACCAAAAATACTTTCAAAGTGATCCTGGTTAACTTTTGTTGTTTCCCAGTCGTCAAACCAGTCTTCTTCTCCATTGTCCAGCTTAAGACGTGGAAGGCCAAGACTACATACTATTGTTACAATCAAAAGTCCGATAATAAAGCCCCAGCGGTGCTTTACTTCGAAGCGTCCAAATTTTTCAAACCAGTCATTAATTTTAGTGACTTTCACATTATTCTCCTTCTGATAACACCGTTATTAGATAACACTGTTATCGTTAACAGATATTAATGATAACAGTGTTATCTTGTCAATAGAATTTCGTGAATTTTGATAACATTGTTATCAGAATTTGTTGACTTTTATTGATTTTCCGATATAGAATAGGCCCATGAGCGAATCGGCTGCTGAAACAAAGGCAAAAATACTGGAAAGCGCTAAAAATGAATTTCTCGAAAAGGGCTTTGTAAATGCCTCCCTGCGTACAATTGCAGCGAATGCAGGCCTCACTACCGGCGCCATGTACCGCCACTTTAAGGATAAGGATGCCCTCTTTTGTGCCCTTGTAGATCAGGCAATCGCTTTTACGACTCAAACTGTTATGCTGGCTGATTCTTCGCATCATCTTGACCTGGACAATCTGGTTTCACAGGAACATTTTGATCAGGAAAAAGAATCAACTAATGAACTGTTAAATTATATTTTTGATAACTTCGACACCTTTACTCTTTTGCTTACAAAAGCTTCAGGCTCTACTCACGAACACTTTCAGGAAGAAATCTGCGAACTATACACTAAAAACTGCGAAGAAACTTTTGGCTGGATGTATAAGAACAAGATTTCCTCAAAAAAAATAGACAAGATGACGGTGCATTTTATTGCATCTACCGTCATCAATGCCTTTGTAGAAATTATTACTCATAAAATGTCAAAAAAGGCTGCTTTCCAATACATAGAAAATATTGAAGCCTTTACCCGCTATGGAATGATGCACATGATGGGCATTCCCTGCGAAGAGCATTAATCATTTATAGCTTTAATAATATCATCAACATTATGAATTATCGCCTGCGCTATTTCCGGTTTGTTCATTGTATAAATGTGAATTCCGCGAACCCCATTTGAAATCAAATCAATTATCTGATCCGTCGCATAGGCAATTCCTGCCTGCATCATTGCTTCCGGAGAGTCACGGAAACGGTCGCAGATTGCCAGAAGCTTGCGGGGAATAAAGGCGTTCGACAAATCAATCATGCGGCTTACCTGGTTTGCATTTGTAATCGGCATGATTCCTGCAAGCACCGGAACATGAATTCCGGCAGACTGCAGACGATACAAAAATGAATAGAGCATGTCATTATCAAAAAACATTTGTGTTGTCAGAAAATCGACACCGGCATCAACCTTGTATTTTAACTGTTCAATATCTGCCTCGTGACTGCGGCTTTCCGGATGTCCTTCAGGATAGCAGGCTCCGCCGACACACATTCCTTCCTGCTTGAGCAACTTTACCAGATCTGAAGCATGCTTATAACCAGATGGAAAAATATTTTCACCTGTTACTGCATCCTTTGGAAAATCTCCCCGCAGTGCAAGAACATTTTTTATATTCCTGCTCTTCAAATCATCAATGGTATTTTTCAGTGCCTCGCTTGTAGAACGCACGCAGGTAAGATGGGCCAGCGAAGTAGTAGCGTTATTTTCTATTGCCTCTGCAATTTCTGCAGTGTAGCCCTTTGTACTTCCTCCTGCGCCAAAAGTTACGCTGATAAAATCTGGCTTAAGCTGGGTAAGAGACACTGCCGTTTTTTTGATTGATTCCAGAGCCTCTTTCTTTTTTGGCGGAAATACCTCAAAAGAAAGAGAGACTCTTTTGCTGTTTAGAATATCAGATATTCTCATGCCTCTGCCCTCAATGCTTTTGCAGCAGCAACAAGATTTTTAAGACTTGCTACAGTTTCTTCTTCACCACGGGTTTTGAGTCCACAATCCGGATTTACCCAGAGCTTTTCTTTCTGAACTTTACCAAGCATTTTTTTGAGGGCTTCCGTAATTTCTTCAACGGAAGGAACTCGTGCCGAATGGATATCATAAACTCCGGGTCCAACCTCTGTTCTGAAATTTGCTTCTTTAAGTGCATCAAGAATTTTGAGATCTGCACGGCTTGCTTCAAAGGTAATTACGTCTGCATCCATTGCGTCTATATCGCGGATGATATCGTTGAACTCGCTGTAACACATATGAGTGTGAATCTGTGTCTGTGGCTGAACTTTTGAATGAACAAGACGGAAGGCTGGAATAGCCCAGTCCAGATATTCTGTATGCCAGTCTGAGTGACGGAGCGGAAGCTTTTCACGGAGGGCAGCTTCATCAATCTGAATGATTTTGATTCCGTTTTTTTCCAGATCTAAAACTTCTTCGCGAATGGCAAGGGCAATCTGATGTGTCTGCTCTTTCAGGCTGATATCTTCACGTGGGAAAGACCAGTTCAAAATTGTTACAGGACCTGTAAGCATACCCTTCATGATTTTCTTTGTCTGACTCTGAGCATATACAGACCACTCAACTGTCATTGGTTTGTTACGGCTAACATCACCCCAGATTACAGGAGGTTTTACACAGCGGGTTCCATAAGACTGAACCCAGGCATTTTGTGTAAATATATATCCCTTAAGCTGACTTCCAAAATATTCAACCATGTCGTTACGTTCGAACTCACCGTGAACAAGAACATCAAGTCCAAGTTCTTCCTGCAGCTTTATGCATTCTGTTATTTTTTTCTGATTAAACTTTACATACTCTTCGCGTGTAATACTGCCTTTTTTATAGGCAGCACGATTTGCACGGACCTCTTTTGTCTGAGGAAAACTTCCGATTGTGGTTGTTGGGAAAAGAGGAAGTTTAAATGCTTCGTGCTGGATTTTTTCGCGTTCTGCAAAATCAGGTTTACGCACAAAATCTGCTTCTGTAATTTCTGAAAGGGCTTTCTGAACTGACTCATCTTTTTCCACACGCTGGCCTGTAAATAATTTTTTGTTTGCTTCGAATGCCGAAGTATCTCCAGAGGCAAGTTCCTTCAACTCAATGATTTTTTCTTCTGCATAAGCAAAATGTTCAAGGATGTTCTGTTCAAGTTTTTCTTCCGATGAAGTTGTATAAGGAACATGCAGAAGTGAACATGAAGTTCCAATAACGATATTATCTTTCTCTATCTTTTCAGAAAGCTTTGCAAGCACTTCATTTTTTTTCTGATAATCTGCACGCCAGATATTTTTTCCGTTTACAAGTCCTGCAAGTAAAAGAGTATTTTCAGGGAAGCTGCTCTCTGCAAGCTCAAAAGATTTCTTTCCTTCTACAAAGTCTAGTCCTATTGCATCAAAGCCAAGCTGACATACTTCCTTATACACATCGCGTATATCTCCAAAGTAAGTCTGCAGGCTGATTTTTATTTTTGCATCTGAATGAAGTTTTGCAATAAGTTTTTTATAAATTGATACAAACAAAGACTTTTCATCATCTGTAACATCAAAAACAAGAGCCGGCTCTGCGAAAGAAATCCACTCTGCACCTGCCGCAGAAAGGTATTTTGTCAGCTGAACATAAGCATTAACAAAGTCTGCCGCAAAATCTTCAGCTTTCTTTTCTCCTGTATAAGTTGCAAGATGTAGGAAAGTATATGGACCGATTACAGAAGAAACAGTTTTTATTCCAAGCGACTTTGCTTCGTTAAATTCTGAAAGGGCCTTGTTATCTTCACTAACTGTAATATTCATATCATCAGTCAGTTCCGGAACAATATAATGATAGTTTGTATTAAACCATTTTTTCATAGGCAGAGCCTTTACATCTCCTGCTCCACCCTGGTAACCGTGCGCAGCGGCAAAATAAGTTTCAAGAGGACTTAAGCCCAGAGCCTTATAACGTTCAGGAATCGCACCCAGCAAAAAGGCTGTATCAAGCATATTGTCATAAAAAGAAAAATCATTTGAAGGGATAAAAGTAATTCCTGCTTCAGACATTTTTTTCCAGCCGTAAGCACGAAGCTCCTCTGCTGTTTTTTCAAGTTCCTCTGCAGAGATTTCTGCTTTAAAATATTTTTCACTTGCGAATTTTAATTCACGATTTTTTCCTATTCTTGGAAAACCGATTACTGATGTTTTTGCTGCCATAGATTTACCTACCTTTTTACTATGTTTAATAATGGCAAGTATATAGATTTTTTTTGCTCAAGAAAAATACTATTTTCAAACACTTTGTCATAGTTTTTAACTATGGCGCTTTTTTATCAATTTTGGTATCATATTTCCATGACCTTACAACAGTTAAAATATGTCGTTGCAGTTGCAGACAGCCGTAACATAACAGAAGCCTCCAGACGAGTTTTTGTTTCACAGCCAAGCCTTACCGCCGCAATCCGTGAGCTTGAAGCAGAAATGGGAATTACTATTTTTTCCCGTTCAAATAAAGGTGTTACAATTACAAATGAAGGCGATGAATTTTTATCTTATGCCCGACAGGTACTTGAACAGGCAAGCCTGCTGGAAGATCGCTTTAAATCTGAAAATGCATCCATAGGAAATACAATTTTTTCTGTAAGCTGCCAGCATTATTCTTTTGCTGTAAATGCTTTTGTAGACCTGATACGGACCTTTGGCGGAAATGAATATAATTTTACTTTACGGGAAACTCAGACCCATGAAATTATTGAAGATGTCGCACACTTGAAAAGTGAAATCGGAGTACTTTATCTTTCAAGCCGAAATGAAAACGTAATCACAAAATTAATTAAAAAGAACAATCTTGCATTTGAAGCTCTTTTTACTGCACCACTGCATGTATTTATTTCTAAAAAAAATCCGCTTGCAAAAAAGAAAAAAATTAAACTTATAGACCTCGTGGATTTTCCATATCTGACTTATGAGCAGGGGGATTTTAATTCCTTTTATTTTGCAGAAGAGCCTCTTACTGAAATTGATTTTGACTGCCCGAAAAGCATACAGGTACGAGACCGCGCCACTTTGTTTAATCTTTTGATTGGTCTTGATGGATTCACTATTTGTTCAGGTATTATCAGCCATGAACTTAACGGTCCTGAAATTATTGCCCGCCCTCTGGACTGCAAGGAACATATGACCGTAGGCTACATCACGAGAAAGTCTATGAATCTTTCCCGCTATGCAAATGCTTACATTGAGGCTCTTAAAAGTCATTTGAAATAAAATGATGCCCGGACTAATCAGCCAAGGGCAACATCCAGAATCATCATCAAAGCAAAGCCAAGCATAAAGGCAATTGTTCCCCAATCAGAATGCTCGCCCTCTGACATTTCAGGCACAAGCTCTTCTACTACGACATAAATCATAGCACCAGCGGCAAAACTCAGGAAGTATGGAAGCACCGGCATAACAAGGCTGGCAAGAAGAATTGTGAGGAAGCCGGCTACAGGCTCAACAACTCCAGACAGAACTCCGTACCAGCAGGCTTTTCCTTTAGACAGCCCCTTTGAATGAAGCGGCATGGAAATGATAGCACCTTCAGGAAAGTTTTGAATCGCAATACCCAAAGCAAGACTGAGAGCACCAGCCTCGGTAATCTGGGCAGAACCGGAAGCCCAGCCCGCATACAAAATACCAACGGCCATTCCCTCCGGAATATTATGAAGGGTAACGGCAAGTACCATCATTGTAGTTTTTTGAAGATTGCTTTTTACACCTTCCTGAGTTTCATCAAGGTGCATATGTGGAACAGTTTTATCCAGAATGAGAAGGAAAATCATTCCAAGACAGAATCCCACTGCTGCCGGAATAAAGGCCAGTCTGCCGCAGTCGCTGGACATCTCCATTGACGGAATGAGAAGGCTCCAGACAGATGCGGCCACCATAACGCCGGCCGCAAAACCTGAAAGCATTTTTTGAATACGAGAGTCCAGCTCCTTTTTCATAAAGAAAACAAGAGCTGAACCAAGTGCTGTTCCTAAAAAAGGAATTAAAAGTCCTTTTGCAATAATATAATTCATAGATTAATTATATCACAATTTCCAGGAAACTGCTTCTTTACGCGAGTCGATAAATCTCGCGTAGATTCCGCCTTTTGCGACAAGTTCTTCGTGCTTACCCTGCTCGGCTATGCGGCCCTTGTCTATTACGACAATCTGGTCTGCATTGCGAACAGTCTTTAATCGATGGGCAATCATGATAACTGTCTTTTCGCGGGTGAGTTCTGCGATGGCTTTCATGAGGTCTCGCTCGTTTTCCGGGTCTACATTTGCTGTAGCTTCATCAAGAATGATGATTGGAGAATCCTTCATGATGGCACGGGCAATTGAGATACGCTGACGTTCGCCGCCAGAGAGGCTTGCACCGCCCTCACCTATTACTGTGTCGTAGCCGTTCGGCAACTGGCTGATAAAGTCGTGGCAGCAGGCCTTTTTTGCAGCGGCAATAACTTTTTCCATCGGAGCTTCCGGCTGGCCAAAGCGGATGTTGTTTGCGATTGTATCGTGGAAGAGATAAACATTCTGGAAAACAAAGCTGTAGTTTTTCATAAGGTTATCCATGCTGTAATCGCGGACATCTTTTCCATCCAGAGTGACACTTCCCTTGTCTACATCCCAGAAGCGGGCAAGAAGATGACAGAAGGTTGTTTTACCGCCGCCACTTGGACCGACGATGGCAGTAGTGCTGTGCTCCGGAATTGAGAGGGAAATATTGTCGATGATTTTGCGCTTGTCGTAGGCGAAGTCGATATTGCTGGCCTGGATGAGAGGATTGCCACACGGATTGGATTTTGCTAACGCAAAATCATTTTTATTATTTTCAGTTGTACCGTCAATGTTCATAGTTGGCAGTGCAAGTATAGCACTTGCTTTAGTAACACCAAGATCAATTGTTCTCAAAAGTGCAGAATAGTTTCCGCCGGCTTCAAGAGCATTAAAGAGCATGAAAGAACAAACAAGCATTGTTGCACAGTCTGCAAGGGTCATACTGCCCGCAAGATAAAAGTACAAAGAAGTAATCATCATGGCAACGCCGCTAAGCTTTGCAACCAGAGACTGAATATTTGAAACCGGGATACAGCGCATCTCCATTTTTACAAGAGTCTTTTTTCTGCGGTTGATAACGTCGTTAAGCTCGCGGCTACGCTTACCAACAAGGTTATAAGCCTTAACTTCTGCGATTCCCTGAATATATTCAAGAACCTTTCCGATTTCTGCAGCGTCATCACGAATCTTATCTGCAGAAATATTCTTTACTGCAAAGCGCATGAAAAAGTTTACAAACTCAAAAAGGGCAAAACCTGCAAGGCCAACAAGGGCAATTCTCCAGTCAAAGAAAAAGAGCATCACGATAATAAGTGAAGTATCGAGCAGGCCCTGGAAAACCATCATAACTGCGCGGGTTGCTACGTCACCAACTGATTCCATCGTGTTAGTTGTAACTGACGTAATTTCACCAAGACTGTTTTCGTTGAAATAACCCATAGGCAGATAGCGCAGATGCTCGGCAATTTCGATACGCTTTTTTGCGCAGGTTCTGTAGCCGCCTTCGCACTGCCACATTGCAGTTATTTTACGGGTGATGATTCCACCAATCATACTAACACACATAATGCCGAAGGAAAGCCAGATTGTTTTTGTTTCAAAAGGCTGACCTTCGATAGCAGTACCAATAACTCCGCGGAGCATAACGGCTACCGCAGCAATTCTAAACGCCATAAAAAGCGAGTTCAAGATTCCTACAAAAATCGAACCTGTAAACTTTTTACGGTTTTCTTCATCACAGAATTTGAAAAATTTTATCAATGTACTAAACATAATTATTCATCCTTAGACTCGATATGAGCTTCCCACATCTTTTTATAAAGACCATTCTGAGCCAGTAACTCTTCGTGAGTTCCTTCGCTGTCGATTACGCCGTCTTTGATTACATAGAGTTTATCTGCATCTTTTACTGTTGAAAGACGGTGAGCAATAACGATCAATGTCTTTCCCTTTACGAGCTGAGCAACAGACTTCTGAATGATTGCTTCGTTTTCAGGGTCTGTATAAGCTGTAGCCTCATCGAGAATTACGATTGGGGCATCCTTCATCATGGCACGGGCAATTGCAATTCGCTGACGTTCGCCACCGCTCAAGTGAGCACCGCTGCCGCCAACAACTGTATCAAAGCCATTTTCAAGCGACATGATAAAATCATAACAGCCGGCCTTGCGGGCAATTTCTTCTACTTCGGCGTCTGTCGCATTCTGACGGCCAAGACGGATATTTTCGCGAACGCTCATATCAAAGAGGAAGTTGTCCTGGCTGACATAAGCAACGCGGCTGTTGTATTCCTGAAGAGACAAATCTTTGATATTAACGCCGCCAATTTCTACGCTGCCTGAATCAACATCCCATAGTGAAGCAATGAGGCGGGCAATTGTAGATTTTCCGGAACCACTTGGTCCAACAAAGGCGGTGTAACTTCCCTGTGGCAAACTCATTGAAACCCCATGCAATATTTCATTGCCACACGGATTGGATTTTGCTAACGCAAAATCTTTTTTATTATCAGAAACGTCGTTAGACGTTTCGAATCCGTGTGGTTCATTTTGTTTATGATAAGAAAAATGCACATCTTTTAGTACGATTGAGTTATCGGCAGGCTTCTTAACATCAACTTCCGGGCGCTCAAGTTCATCCAGAGTCATGATGGCACCAACCTCGCCGAAAATTGCGCCGGCTTTTGCAATATCATCATGATAGGTAAAGGCAATCAAAAATGGCTGAATTGCGCTGACTGCAAGAACAATCACTGTGATAAAAAGTGAAGCATCAATAGCACCTTTCAGGAACATAAAGCCGCCGATTGGAAGAAGTGAGAAAAGCAAAGTCGGAGTCACAACGGTTGCAACGGCATGAGGCCAGATGCAGTCACGCATCCATTCAACATAGCAGGCAGATCCTTCTTGAGCAGCGACAACAAAACGCTCGTAGCTGGACTTAGATTTTCCAAAAGCCTTGATAACTTCAATACCGTTAATATATTCAACAGCAGTATCGTTCAAAGCCTTTGTCTTATCCAGAGCAAACTTAAAACGTTTATCACCATCCTTCAACATAAAGCACATTGCAATAAGGCCCACGGGCAGAACCGCCATGCAGGCAAGGGCAAGACGCCAATCCAGAACAAAAAGATAAACAACCAGAACAATTGACAAAATGATGTTCGAAGTATATTCAGGAACAATATGAGCGAGCGTTGTTTCCATACTGTCGATTCTTTCTATAATTGTACTCTTGAGCGCGCCAGACGGCATATCAAGAACAGTTCCAAGCGGAAGACGTGTGAGCTTGTCGCACATTGATTTTCTGATGTTGCCAAGCAAATTAAAGGTTGCGATATGGCTCATGCTTGTAGAAATTGCATGAAAAAGCACATTGCCAAACCAGAAAAGAGCTGTAATACCACACTCCTTCAAAAAGAGCTGCCAGTCACGAACCCCAGCCATAAGCTGCTGAACAATTCGTGCAATTATAAAATATGGTGCAATACAGCAGGCCACACTTAAAAGAGCAAAGAATACACTAACGATGTACTGCCCTTTTTTACTTCCTGCAAAATAAAAAATCCAGCTGATAAGACCGCGGTGAGCTGCCTTAAAGGTTGCTGTCTTTTTAGGTACAGGACGATTACTTTTGTTATTAGACATATAAACCTCTTATAATGTTAGTACTTACTAACTTAATAAATTAAGATAAAAATCTGTTGTAAATTAGTCAAGACTAACTTATCTATTTTCAGAAAATTAAATTGCAGATTGGAGTGAATTGTGCAGAATGGAGTTTTTTATAAAAAAAACCGGCTGCACGAGAGGTACAGCCGGAAAAGTCAGGACTTAATCATTTATGAATTGTTAGAAAGCATATTTCCAGTAAACCGGGAAAGAAATTGATTTAAGTGATTTCATAACATTTACAAAAACACCGCCACCAATTGTATTGTGTTCAGTCAACTGATAATCTACTGAAGGATTTACACCTACACACCATGAATCATCATTATCAAAGTCTGTTGTAAAGTATCCATAAAGATTTACAGATAAAGGTTCTGTAATCTGATATGTAACATTTGCAGCAGTGTAAAGTTCGTTAGCTTCATCTTCATCTCCGCCTACAGCAAATACTGCATCAGCAGAAATACTTAATGGATCGTTTGTATAAATAAGTGCTGCATTTACAAGATTTCCAGAAATATTATAATCTTCTATTGCACCATTATATGTAAAACCAGCATTTATTGTAAAATTTTCCAGACCAGTAAATGATGCATAGGCACCAAAAGAGCGGTCATCTGATGCTATATTTCGTACTGCAGCACCAAATGCTACTGTTTCTCCAAGAGTATATTCAGCACCTGCATTGAAGAGTGGTTTTTCTCCATCTCTACCGAAATAAGAAATGAAATCAATACCACCTGCAATAACAAGTCCTTCAATCGGACGTACAAATAATCCAAAATCGCTTCCGATATTTGCTGCCTCAATTTCGGCATCAAGACATGGAAGATATGAACCTGCTACTGAATATCCTCTATGAAAACCAATTCCAAGCAAATCAATTGGGCGGAATTCAATAAAATAATCATCAATAAAATCTTCACTACCAATTGAGAATGAATCATCATCTTCCTTTGCAAGATTAAACTTCAAAGTAAGTCCAAAATCAAGGTTATCAGAAGAATATTCTGCACTTGTTTCGTTTTCAAAACCTGCAAAAGCGGAATCTGTATCATCTTCTGTAATGTTGATATTTACAATTTCTGATGAAAGTTTGTTTTCAAATGACACTTCCTGTGCAAATGAAATAGCTGCGGTGAAAGCACACAAAGCGGCTGTAATCACCAATTTTTTAGATTTAATCATTTTAACTCCTGTGTTAGTTATAACTAACGCGGAGGATAATATAATTATACGGATATTTTGTCAATAAATTAGTTATAACTAACATAAAATTATTTTCGCCAATCCTTAGGAAGTACCCCTTCATTTTTCTTAAAAACCTCTGAAAACTTACTTGCATTTGCATAACCACACCGGCCGGCAATTTCTGTTATTGAAAGCTCAGTAGATGCCAGCAGATTTTTGGCAAACTGAAGGCGGGCTTTGGTACGATATTCATTTACAGTAAGCCCATAGATTTCCTTAAAAACTTTTTGAAGAGTTGTACGGTTTAGATTAACCTTGCTGGCAAGCTCTTCAATTGAGATTTCTTTTTCCAGATTCGAATTAATAATACGGCGGACATTCTGAACCTTACGTCCAGTGGAGCCACTGAAATATGCATCCGGATTATCATTTTTTAAACGAACATCTACCCCATCTTTATCTCTGAATTTCTGAATTAAAAGTATAATTGCATGTATCACAGCAAGCCTCACAGTATATTTAGAAAAGGCTCCAGGCAGTCTGATAGTTTCCAGAAAAAGTTTTTCCAGTAGTTCACCGCAAGGGAAAGATACTGCACTGTCACTCTTTCTTATGTCATTAAAAAAATTAGTAGAGCTGAAGTCTCTGGTTCCAAGAAAAGTATTAAGGAATGAAATTGTATCCTCGGTAAAAAGAATAATACTTATACAATTCATTCCGCTTTTACCAAGAATTGCTTTTTTTACCGCACTTTTGCAGTTGAAAATCATAACATCGCCTTTTTCACCACTGGCAAACTGTCTGTTCTGCAGTTCAAATTCACCGTGTCCATCGACAATATACATGATTTCCAGACCATCAACTTCTTTTTTTTCTGCCTGATAATTCGGACTATAACTTTCAAGTTCGGAATAAACGAGTTCTATACCTTTGGCAATATGAGTATGCCTCATTATGCCTTCGCCTATAGGTTCATTCAACCGATAGATTTCTTCACTTTCTCTTTTGCTTATTAGATCCATATAGGTTTGAAAAAGTTTATCTGCAGGCATCGTATTCATAACTATTTCCTATTTTAGTTAGTTGAATATAACAATATTTTATAGTAATGTTATTGTCAACTAACTTCTATGTTAGTACTAACTAATAAGAGAGGCAAAAAGATATGAAGCTGACAGAGCTTGAAAAAGAAGGCAGCGGTATTATCACCCGTATTAATGGCGATACCCGTTTTGTAAGCAGAATTACTTCTATCGGGCTTACTCCCGGTTGCAAAGTAACCGTAGTAAAAAATGAAAAGCGACGTCCACTGCTCGTTTATTCAAGAGACACAATGATTGCTCTTAACCGTAATGAATGCGAAGACATTGAAGTGGAGGAAGCCGTATGACAGATAATGGAGAAACAGTAATTGCGCTGCTCGGTCAGCCTAACTCAGGAAAATCTACCTTATTTAATGCTCTCACTGGAATGAAGCAGCATGTAGGTAACTGGCCTGGAAAAACTGTAGAAAAGAAAGAAGGTACTTTTGAGCACAACGGTAAAAAGTACCTGGTTGCCGACCTTCCAGGAACTTACAGTCTAAGTGCAAACTCAGATGAAGAAATCATTACCCGTGATTATATTGCAAGCGGAAAAGCAGATGTAGTTTGTATTCTCGCAGACTCTTCTCAGCTTGAGCGCAGTCTTTACATGCTGGCTGATTATTCCGGCATTACAGTTCCATGCTTCCTGCTTTTGAATCTTTATGATGTTGCAGAAGAACAGGGAAAGCAGATTGATTACGCCGCTCTTGAAAAGAAGCTTGGCATTCCGGTTGTTCTCTTCTCTGCCCCAGACAGAAAGAAATACGACAGTTTTTATTCTGCTCTTGAACGTGCTATTGAAAATAAAACAGTTTTAGACGCTTCTCTTATTGATTCTAAATTTGAAGCCATTGATGGATATAGTGAAATTAAAAATCTGATTCCTGCAAACGTGATTCCTGGATATTCAGAAATCTGGCTGGCTGCAAAGGCAATTGAAGGAGATGCCCCGGTAACTGCAAAAATCAAAAATGCACTTATTGGAGAAAAACGAACAGCATTCGAAACTGCTGTTGCAAAAATCAAAAACGGAGTTCTGCTTACAGGCGAAAAGAAATTTGCCTGGATTGATTCTCTCCTTGACGGATCTGTAAAATCAGAAAAGAAAACCCGAACTCTCGGTAAGTTTGACCGCATGATAACTCACCGCATCTGGGGAAAGCCTGTTGTAGTTCTTACAGTTTTGTTCGGACTTATTGCGTCGTTTATACCAGCGCTTCCATTTATGGGAATTGGTAGCGCCGTGGGTGCACTTGCAGGTCCGATAAGCTCAGGTCTGAATGCAATAGGCTGCCCTGCCTTTATCATTGCAATCATCTGCGATGTAATCATCAACTCTCTCAGCTTTATTTTTAAGATGCTGGGCTTTGTATTTGGCGTAACTCTGGTATTTGGTCTGCTGGAAGAAGTCGGCGTTATGGCCCGAATCTCTTACGTATTCGACAACACAATGTCTAAACTGGGACTTCAGGGAAAATCAGTTATGCCATTCCTCGTAAGCTTTGGTTGTACAATGGGTGGTGCCGCAGGTGCCCGTGTAATTGATAACTGGGGTCAGAAGGTTTTGACCATCGCACTTGCATGGGCAATTCCTTGTGGTGCTGCCTGGGCCGTTGTTCCAATGCTTTCTACCGTCTGGTTTGGTGCCGGTGCACCGCTCGTAATTGTTGCAATTCTTGTAGTAATGGTTCTTCACATGTGGATTACTTCAAAAGTATTCGGCCGTTCTCTCGTTAAAAAAGAAGACCGTTGCGGTATGATTATGGAACTTCCTCCATATCACAAGCCACGCTGGGGAAGCCTTTTCCGCTACGTTCTTGGCCGCACAAAGGACACCTTCTTCCGCGTACTCAAAGTAATTCTTCTTGTTTCCTTTGTCTTCTGGCTGCTCACTTACACAAGCTCTGGAAAGATGGATAATTCCATCATGTATAAGATTGGACAGGCAATAGAACCAGTTACAAAAATCTTTGGTCTTGGCTGGAAAACCTTTATGGCCTTCATTGTTTCTTCTCTTGGTAAGGAAGGTGCAATTGGAGTTCTCAGTACGATCTTTACAGACCATAGCATGATTACAGTTGGAAGCACAGTTGCTGGCGGTGCGGTTGCAAACATCAACGAGCTGCTTGTGTCAAATGTTTCTAAACCTGAAGCTCTCGCCTTCATCTTTGCAATTACTTTCAACATGCCTTGTATCGTTGCCCTTGCCGCAACTTATCAGGAAACTCACTCCGCAAAGTGGACAAGTCTGATTGCTCTTTATTATACTTTCGGTGCCCTCCTCATTGCCTGTGTGGCTTATCATATTGGACTTTTGATCTGGTAGGGCGTTCCCGTCCGCCTTCGGCGGCCGGTCGGGCTTTGCGGGGTTCCGCTTTCGCTTCATTCTGGGGTTGGCACCCCAGAACGCTTCGCGCCCCTACAATCCCTAACGCTTGAGGTCTTCATGGAAGAACTGTTAAACTTATTAACTGACGGACGTTCTCGAACTATCGAAATGCTTGCCGGCGAGTTAGGCACAACTACTGACGACATTCTGCGCAAAATCGATTTTCTGGAACGTTCAAAAATAATCCGCCGGGTTGCAACCTCTTATCCGCAAGATGAGACTCTGCTCACGGCGGGCAAAAAGCCGGCACCGGTTTGTTCGGGACACTGTACGTCCTGCGCCGGTTGCTCACACGGAAAGGGAAAATCACACTGCGATTCCTGTATGCCAAAAGGTGGCTTTAAGAATATGGGAATCATGTGGGAGGTTATAAAATAATATGGGAACAGCAATCGTAATTTTTGTCTTAGCAATCATCGTGGTATGCGCAATCCTCAGCATCAGAAAAAGAATTAAATACGGCTCAGCCTGCTGTGGCACCCACGATGCTGCGCCAAAGAAAATCAAAGTGAAAGATAAAAACAAGGCCCACTACCCTTACACCTACAATCTCAACGTGGACGGTATGCACTGCAGTAACTGCGCCCGCCGGGTCGAAAATGCATTGAACTCGAAAGATGGAGTGTGGGCTAAAGTTAATCTCGAAAAGAAAAGTGTACTGGTGCGGGCTAAGAATTCTTTGGAAGAATCTGAATTATCGAAAATTATCAGCGACACAGGCTATACAGTTATTTCTTAAGTTTAATTGATTCCTGCGCAAGGGCATGGAGCTGCGCCGAAGGAGGCCCACGCAAGCGAGTGAACTAACGTTAGTTAGTGAGCGAGTGCGGAGGCTGGAGCGCCAGCGGAACAGCGGAACGCCCGACCCGGAGTGGTGGTTGAGCTTGTCGAAACCACCAAGTAGGGATGCGCCCAAATATTTCTAATTTTTCTTAAATCCGGCGAAGGCTTTTATCATCAGGATAATTGCAAGGAGAAGAACTACAAGGTCTGTAATCAGCTGGGCATAGAAGACGCCCTTTACACCAAAGCCTGCGATATGCGGCAAAATCACAACGAGTGGCAGGAAGAGAACAAGCTGTCTTGCGAGGGCCAGAATTGAAGCTCCTCCGGCCTTACCGATTGCCTGAAAGAAAGTAATCGAAAGAATCAGAACACCGTAGCAGATGTAGGCGCCAAAAATTACACGGAGCATTGGCGCACCAGTCTGAACGATGGCTGCATCTGTAATAAACATTGAAAGCATCTTCACTGGGAAGCACATAATAGGAACGTAGAAGAGAAGAGCCACGACGGTTGCAGAAATCATAAAGGTGCGGGTGAAGGCACCAACGCGGTCAAAACGCTTTGCACCGTAGTTTGTACCGATTGCCGGCTGGAAGCCCTGACTGATTCCCCAGAGAGGAATAAAGGCAAAAGCCTGAAGGCTGAGGGCTGCACCCAAAATTGTCTGCCATTCACTGCCGCCCCACTTTGCTGCTGTATTGTAAAGGATTGTCTGCTGAACCATGGACATTACCTGCATAAGCATTGCAGAAACGCCGACTCCCAGTACAGGCTTTACAAGCTTTCCTTCAAAGCGGATTTTGTGAATGCGGACTGTGTCGCTCTTCTTGATAAAATAGAAGAAAGACATGCACATCAAAACAAACTGAGAAATGATTGTTGCAAAGGCAGCTCCGAGAACTCCATTTTCTGCACCGAGCACTTTGATAAGAATCGGGTCAAGAATGATGTTGAGGATGGCGCTGGTTGCCATAATAATCATTGCTTTTTTGAGTTTGCCTTCACCGCGCATAATCATGTTTGTAGACTGTCCGAGGTTTACAAAAAGAGAACCACAGAATACTATGCGGAGGTAGCGGATTGCCTGCTCAAGAACTTCGCCTTCTGCTCCGGCAAGTGTCAAAAGCTGACGTGTAAAAATCAAACCAACTACAATTACGATTGCAGAAAGAAGTGTTACAAATGAAATAAGATTTCCCATTATGCGGTCAACGGTATCTTTGTCGCGCTCACCGATTGCTCTCGAAAGAACCGAAGCAGAGCCCTGACCTATCAAAGTTGCAATTCCACTGTTGATGAGAGTAAAAGGATAAGAAACTTTTACTGCTGTCATTGCAACAGGGCCAACCATCTGGCCTACGAAAACGGCATCCATAAAATTATAGAGCCCTATAACAACCATACCGAGCACAGCCGGTACACTCAGAGTGAGCATTGTCTTAAAGACATTTCCGCTGACTAACATTTCGCGGGTGTCCTGCTTATTCTGCAATTTACTTTTCATATAATGTTGACCTGTCGGCTGATTTTTGCGATAATTCAAAAACATCTTTCAAATAACTTCCATGGGGGAGTAGCTGGCGTTTCTGATTTTCAGAAACGTAACAAGTCAACATACTGGAATCTGAATTGCCGGCTGGCACTTCGATCCTGGCTTGCCTTAAATAGCGAGACTCATGTTTAAGGACTCTTACTATGGAATGGAATCTTATCTTTTTTGTAAACAGCGTTCTGCTTGGCGTTGGTCTTGCCATGGACGCCTTTTCAGTTTCAATTGCAAATGCCTTAAGTGAATCCGCAATGAAAAAAAGCCGCATGTGTTTTATTGCCGGCGTTTATGCTTTTTTCCAGTTTGCCATGCCTATGATTGGCTGGATTTGCGTTCACACGATTGTTGAGTATTTTTCAAAATTTGAAGTTTTGATTCCCTGGATTGCCCTGGCCCTGCTTTTGTGGATTGGCGGCAAGATGATTTGGGAAGCGGTGCATGGGGAAGAAGACGAGGCTGCTGAAGTTGCCGCAAAGCTCACCATCTCTACCCTCTTGATTCAGGGCGTTGCAACTTCAATTGATGCACTTTCTGTCGGCTTTACAATTGCAGATTATGGTTTACTGATGGCACTTGTTGCCTCACTGCTTATCGCCGGCGTTACTTTTGCAATCTGTATGACAGGGTTGCTGATTGGCAAAAAGGCCGGCGACAAACTCGGCGCAAAAGCAACACTGGCGGGCGGACTTATTCTTGTTGGCATTGGAATTGAGATTTTTGTGAAGGGGCTTTTCTTTTAAGTTTTAGAATTTTTGAAGTTATAATTGTCCCGGATTCCGATAAAAACGTAAATATCTTTGTTTTTATCGGAAGAAAATATTTTGAAATTTTGGGAAAAAATATTAACTCCCGATAAAAATAAAAAATCTCCTGTATTTATCGGATTATTTTATAAGAAAACATACGCAGACAAAAGATTTTCAGAAAAATTATTTGAATATTCGGACTATGGTTCCGATAAAAATAGATTTTCTAATGCTTTTATCGGGTTGTAATAAAATATCAGGGACAAAAGAAGACGCAAGTCTCCGATAAACGCGTAAATAAATTATCTTTTATCGGAAGAATGTTGATTTTTCTTTTTGTAAATGTGTTGCCTACTGCAAAAACAGTTCTTCAGCTTTTAGGGCTGTCTGTCTGCGCTTCTCAAGAGTTTTTTCAAATAGGTCTATGGCAATTGCAGGGAACTTTTCGTAAACAACTTTAGTTCCTTCTTCAGTAATACCGCCCTTTGTCGCAACTCTGGTAACCACATCATTAAAGGACATCTTTTTTATAAGCATTAATTCGCCGGTTGAGCAAAGAGTATTTAAAACCATTGAAGCAATCTGGTCTTCCGAAATAGAAGTATGCTCGCGGGCTTTTGAACACAGTACATCAAAAATAGAAGCAATAAAGCCCGGCATGCAGGAAACAAGTTCTGAGCCCATTCCCATTTCATTTTCAGGAAGAAGAATCACATCTCCCATGCATTTAAAAAGAGACTTGAGATTTGTTTTATCATCTTCGCCGGCCTTTTCATTAAAGCAGACCAGAGTCTGAGATTTACCGATTTCAGCGGTGAGGCTTGGAATGACTTTTGCCATTTTATGATTTATGATTTTCTCCATAGATGCAAAAGACACACTTCCATTTAAAGAGACAATCAATGTGTCAGCTTGTACAGATTCAGCAATTTCAGAAAGCACAAGTTTGATATCAAGGGGACGCACACACATAATGACAATATCAACTTTAGATGCCAGTTCAGAATTGCTTGAGCAGATATAAATTTCAGGAGGCAGACTCTTCAGTTTTTCAATAGTTCTGTTATAAACATAAAGTCTGTTATCCTTGTTTTTCGATAATTTTTCAACAAGCATGCTCCCCATGCTTCCATAACCTATAATTCCAATATTCATTAATGTTCTTCCTTGTTTTATAAAGCCAGTTCTATGAGTTTTTTGATATGGATTTCCACTGCATCGAGACAAGGAAGCAGGCAATTATTCTGATTCAAAATCAGCGGCAATTCCGTGCAGCCAAGAATAATTCCTTCGATTCCGTTGCGCTCTTTCATCTTATTGATTATCTGGACAAACTCGGCAAGTGTAGATTCATTTACGATTCCTTTTTCGAGTTCTTCGAAAATTCGTTTTGCAATAAGCTCGCGTTCAGATTTATCCGGAACGAAAACTTCTACACCGGCTTCAAGCAAATCCTTTTTCATATAGTCTTCTTCCATTGTGAAAATAGTTCCAAGAAGGCCTATTTTTTTGATGCCACGCTTTACAGTTTCTTCAGCGACAGTCTTTGGGATACTAACTAACGATAGTTTGGTATCCGACTTTCTCACAATTTCATCAAAAACAATATGCATTGTAACTGCAGTAAGAGAAATAACCTCGCAGCCAGAAGCTTCCAGACATTTTACCTTTTCTGCAAGATAATCAGACAGTGCTTCGTAATCTTTATTACAAACATATTCCCAGGCACGCCGAAAGTTTACGCTTTCAATTGCAATATCAGGCATTGCCTTTTCGCCAGTCAAATTGTCTATCCGAGAATTGAGTTCCTTATAATACATTAAAGTAGATTCCGGTCCTGTGCCACCAACAAGTCCAATTTTTCTCATTATTAAATCCTCCAGAATTTTTGACTATTTCTTCTGCAAAACTGTGATTGCGCCGTAGTGTAAAATATCAAACTTTTCGGGTGCGATTTCGTCGAGGAGAGCACGATGTTCTGCATCCCAGCGGGCGAGCTCTTCCGGATTAAGTGAAGCGCCGATTCCACGGCTTGCTCTTACTCGGCCGTGCCAGCTTTCTTTTGTGAAGGGAACATTAAGGTCGTATTCTTCGTGGTCGATTTTATCAAAATATTTATAAGCAACATCCGGTATCCAGATTTCATGGCGCTTTTCTCCACTGCCAGACCATTTAGGGCTGTACTTCAAAATCATCTCTTCGCTCTTGCCGGCAATTTTATCTTCATACGGGAGCCATGCCATATAAAGAATTACAAGCTTTCCTTTTGGCTTAAGCAAATCAGCTAAAACCGGCATAACCTTTTCGTGGTCAAAATACCAGAAGCACTGGCAGGCTGTAATTACATCAAAGCTTTCTTTTGGGAAATTAAGCTGCTCTGTTGCCGCGGCAATGAAATCAATTTTCATTCCGGCATCAGCCGCCAGAACTTTTGCCTGCTCAATCTGCTCCGGAGAAATATCTGTACCGGTCCACTGAGCGCCGTATTTATACATATTGCGCGGCACAACACCGGTTCCTGTTCCAAGGTCCAAAACCTTCTGTCCTTTTACACAAAGGCCGCGGTCCACAATCTTCTTATAAAATTCTTCCGGATAAATGTCGCGGAACTTTGCATATTCCTTTGAGGTCTTTCCCCAGTCAAAGGCTTTCCCATCATCTATTCGCTTATCTCTGATTTCCATAGGAAATATTATAATTATGCTGTCTTTTTTGTAAACCAGCCCATCAGCTTCTGGGCAATAAAAATATTTACAAAAACAAGGATTGCGCCGAGTGCCATAAAGGCTCCGGCAAAGAGTGCAGAATCTTCAATGCATAAAAGACATTTGCAGATAATCAGGGTGTTTACAGGAAGGCAAATTAAACTTGTGATGCAGGCCGGAATGTAGCGGCGGTAAATGCTTACCTGAATCAGATGAATAAAAAAATGAAGGTCGCAGCCAAGAAAAGCCCCCAGCCAGAGATACCAGAGAAAATTGCGGTCCATAAAATATGCGAGGGCGGAAATTGCAATGCATAAAATGAGTTCTTCGTAAACAGCAAGGGCAAAGCCTTCTGTCGAAAAATCTTTGTAGCGGCGGAGGATAAAAGGAAAGCGCTGCTGGAGTTCTGCGGTGTTCTGTCGTAAAAAGTATTTAAAGCCGATTATTTCTTCCATGTCATGAAACATAAAAATAATCGGAAAAAGCCAGACGTATTCTTTCATAAGACCTCCACATAAGCGACTTAACATGCTGAGCTGTCATTCGTAAACGACTTGTCATGCTGAACTTGTTTCAGCATCTGTTTTGTATTATATACACTTTATAATAGTTAGTCAAAACTAACGCTATTTTTTGAGATTCATACGGATAAAATACAGTAAGTGATGGATTTTATCCGTAGAATTTTTGATTTTTATTCATTCTTGTGTTGGTTTCCGGCTTTATTTACGGATAAATTACACTCAAACTATGTTTTTATCCGTATTTATTAATTACATAGCGGGAAATTTTAGTAAAAATCCCTTTTTTGCGTACGGATAAAATTAAGTGGGTATTAGTATTTATCCGTATGAATACAGATTTTCTCGAATAAACACATCGACTCAAGACGCTTTCATGCATAAAGCCTTGACTTTACTACGTATACGTAGTATTTTAACCCCACAGGAGACTCCTATGAATAGATTTGTCCGATTCAATTTCACAAAAGATACTGCTGTCGCTTTTGGAGCGAGTGCAGTTATGATTTTTCTTAGCCTGATTATGCTTCTCTTTGGCGGGGACTCTTTAATTGATAAAGCCATGTCTTTTATTCTTCGCGACTTGCTTATGATTTTTGGTCTTGGGATCGTTTTTGTTTCGCTCTATGTCGGTAAAAAGGCCGGAAGCCTAAAAGCCCTTGGTTTTACAGGCCAAAAAAATGCCTTGAGCCTTTTGATTGATTTTCTTCTTGCGGCTGGTCTTCTTGCCATGTTTTTGAAAGATGAAAAACCAGCGGGGATTCTCGAAATTAAAAATCTTTATGCCGCCACTTATATTCTGGTTGCGGGAATTTTTGAAATGACTTTTATTTACGGCTACCTTCGGGCGAGCTTTGAAAAAGCCTTTGGAATTATTCCTGCGATTCTTTTGACGGCGGCCTTTTACTCTTTTCATCATGCGGGCTTCCAGCCGGAGTTTTTGCATCTCTTTTTTGTGGGTCTCATGTATTGTTCAGTTTATTACATCACCCAAAATCTGTTGATTATATTTCCTTTCTTCTGGGGTGTGGGCGCCTTGTGGGATGTAATTGTTTCATCGGAAGCGGGAGAGGAAATCAAAAATCTAGAATCTTTTATTATTGCGCTTATAATTTTAGTTCTGTCTGTTGGATGGATTTTTATTTCTAAAAAGAGATTATCGGGTCAAGCCCGATAATGACATATTCGGAGCGATTATTATGTTATCTAAAACTTCAATCGTAATTTGTGGAATGCTTTTGCAGGGTAATATGAATGCTTACGACATGCTCAAAATGATTGACAATATGAACATGCAGTACTGGCATCCAATTGGAGCGACCACGCTTTACGAAAGCTGCCTGCGGCTGGAAAAGAAGGGCTATATTGAAGACACCGGCAAAGCGGATAACAAAACAGTTTATTGCCTTACCGAAGCCGGCCGCTCTGAATTGAAAGCTACAATCTGCGAACTTTTTGAAAGGGTTGATTTTGATTCAGTATGGTTTTGTCTTGCAGTGATGTATTCGGGAATTCTTACGAAAAAAGAACTTGAAGAAGAAAAAATGAAAAGAGCGACACTTCTTGATGAATACGAAAAAGGAACAATTGAAAACCGTGACAAAATGCTAGCTTCAAAAGTCCCCTACATCGATATCTGTGCAATCGACCGGATGATTCAGATAATTCAAATGGAAAAAGAAACACTGAGTAAGCTATGAAAAATATAAAGGACTGTCCTTCCGAACATAATTCGGAATCTAAAGTAAAGATGCTGAAACAAGTTCAGCATGACGATGAAACTGAACTCTATAAAAAACTCGGAGAACTTACAAAAAACAAAGCAGCATGGGAGAACAGTATTTCTGATGTCGCAGCCTTACTGGAATACGATTCCACAAAAATCCAGGCTAAGGCCTTGTGGCTGCTTGGCGAGATGGGACTGCAGCATCCGGAGAAAATCGGGAAGTGGGTCCCGGCAATTTCTGATTTTCTGAACAGCCCTGTCCCGCTGCTCCGCGAACGCGCTCTCAACGCTCTGGGAAGAATCGGTCGTGCGGATTTCAGTCTTATCAAAGCTTACTGGAATGATTTATTCCGTTTTGCAAAAGATGAGGCACCGAATGTCCGATTAAACTTTATCTGGGCCTCAGAAAATATCGCTACGAATACACCGGATATTTACGAAGATTATATGGGTATTTTCGCAGAACTCCTTGCGGACCCAGACGACAAAGTGCGTATGGAAGCGCCGGAAATTTTTCGTGTTCTCGGGAAACGCAAGCCGGAACTCGCAGCCCCTTACATTGATCTTCTTTCAAAAATCTCTGAAAACGACAGCAACCGGGTTGTCCGCATTCACTCAAAAGGCGCAATTAAAGCTTTTCAAAAAGCCACATGTTAGTTAGTGGTTGCTAACATAAAAATAAAATGGTATTATTTCAATCTGTTAGTTGTTGCTAACTGTCAAATTATATAACGAGGTAATATCATGTTAAACAAAGTTGCAATTGCAAATGTAATTGGCCGCGAAATAATTGATTCACGCGGAAATCCTACTGTTGAAGTAGATGTAATTCTTGAAAACGGAGTGCTTGGCCGTGCCGCAGTTCCAAGCGGAGCCAGCACAGGCGAGAACGAAGCTCTTGAACTCCGCGACGGCGACAAGGACCGCTACGGTGGAAAGGGTGTTCTCAAGGCTGTAGAAAATGTAAATAAGATTATCGCTCCAGCCCTCAAAGGCTACAACGTTTTTGAACAGCGCAAAATCGATATGAAGATGCTCAAGCTCGACGGCACTCCTACAAAGAGCAAGCTTGGCGCAAACGCTATTCTTGGTGTTTCCCTCGCCACTGCCCAGGCTGCAGCAAAGGCTCTCAACATCCCACTCTACCGCTATATTGGCGGTGCAAACGCTCATGTTCTTCCGGTTCCAATGATGAACATTATCAACGGTGGTGCTCACTCTGATGCTCCTATCGCCTTCCAGGAATTTATGATTCGTCCGGTTGGTGCTAAAAATGAAAAGGAAGCAATTCGCATGGGTGCAGAAGTTTTCCATGCTCTTGCTAAGCTTTTGAAAAAGCGCGGACTTTCAACTGCTGTAGGTGACGAAGGTGGTTTTGCTCCTAAGTTTGATGGAATTGATGACGCTCTCGATAGCATCGTTAAGGCTATCAAGGACGCCGGCTACAAGCCTGGTAAGGATGTTAAGATTGCCATGGACTGTGCTTCAAGCGAGTTCAGTGTTGAGCGCGACGGCAAGTTCTTCTACAACTACAAGCAGCTTTCAAACGGAACTCCAAAAGATCCAAACGGAAAGGAACTCTCTGACGACGAGCAGATTGCTTACCTTGAAGAACTCATCACAAAGTATCCAATCGATTCTATTGAAGATGGTCTTGATGAAAACGACTGGGAAGGCTGGAAGAAGCTTACTGCCCGTATCGGCGACCGCTGCCAGCTTGTAGGAGACGACCTCTTTGTAACAAATGTTAAGTTCCTTGAAAAGGGAATTAAGATGGGAGCAGGTAACTCAATCCTCATCAAGGTAAATCAGATTGGTTCACTTACAGAAACTCTTGAAGCAATTGAGATGGCACACCGCCACGGTTACACAACAGTAACTAGTCACCGCTCTGGAGAAACTGAGGATACAACAATTGCAGATATCGCAGTTGCAACAAACTCTGGCCAGATTAAGACAGGTTCAATGAGCCGTACAGACCGTATGGCAAAATATAATCAGCTGATTCGCATTGAAGAAGAGCTGGGGGAGGCTGCAGTTTACGGTTATAAGAAGTTAAGATAAACACCCTAAAGATTTTTAAGTCCTATTATAATATCCGCCCGGTTTCGTTGAAATCAGGCGGATTTTTTTAGGCTACGGTTTTTAAGGTTTGATATTTTGTAATAATCTGATTAATAGAATAGCCTTCGTCGTACCACTTTTTGCACAGCCTGCTGCATTCAGTAAATCTGCAGTGACAGTCTCTGGCCTTGTCTACATCAGAATAAGATTTCCAGCAACCGCAGTATTTACAGTCGTGCCCCTGGTGATTTTCAAACTCAATAACATCCTCTACAGGATATCCCAGAATTACTCCTACCTCATGAGGAAAACCTTCATTCTCAATCATACGGGAAAGCAGTTCCTCTACGAATTCAAAGACGCTTCCTGTATGATAACCTTTTTCAGATAAATAAGCCTGAACAAAGACATCATCTAAAATCTTTCTACACCAGCAAACATTCAGAAGAAGAATGGCTGTGGAAGTTTCTGATATTTGAGCCGAAAAAAACATAAGTCCCTGTTTGAAAAAAGTATTTTTCCAGGACTCATACTTATCATTTTCAAAATCTTCATTTTTTACAAAGAAAAGATTTCCGGGTTTTATATTACAAAAGGTTGGTGAACTTGATTGTATTATTATCTGATCGAAACTCATTTTTAAATCCTCAAAAGAAAAAGCCGCCTGGCCATGACATAAACCAGGCGGCTCAAAATATATTTATTTTATAAGAGCCTATTTTATTGCAGCTGCAGCCCAAGCCTTGCACTGTTCTACATCTGCTTCTTCTGGAGTAAGATGAACCATAAGAGGTTCTGCGGCACTTACTGCACCTGCATTAGTCAAGCGGTCATTCCAGTCGCGAAGCCACTGACCATCACCCCAGTCATATGAACCAAAGATTCCAACTTTTTTTCCGTTGAGAGAACCTTCGATTCCTGTATAAAATTCTTCCATAGTGTCTTCAAGAACTTCATCGCCCATTGCAGGACTTCCAAGAAGAATTACATCACATCCTGTAACAGCTGCCTTATCAGCACTGTCTGCTGTTCCAAAAACTACCTCTGCACCCGATGCCTTACAAGCTTCATTTATTGCATTTGCCATTGCTTCTGTGTTACCAGTTGTACTGGCGTATATAACTGCTACTTTCATTAAATTACCTCGTTTATCATTCAGTATGTTAGTATTGACTAACTGCTTCAGAATATATATTGTATTTATAAGTTAGTCAATACTAACTCATAAAATTTTTAAATTATTTTTCGAGGCAAAAGAAATGACAAAATTAGTTTTAGTTCGCCACGGCGAAAGTGAATGGAATAAGCTTAATCTTTTTACAGGCTGGACAGATGTAGAACTTTCCGACAAGGGACGCAGTGAAGCCGCTGCAGCAGGCAAGCTCTTAAAGGAAGAAGGTTACGATTTTGATATCTGCTACACTTCTTACTTGAAACGTGCAATCCACACCCTTAATGGAATCCTTTGTGAGATGGACAGAGAATGGCTTCCTGTAATCAAAACCTGGAAGCTGAATGAGCGCCACTATGGTGACCTTCAGGGAAAGAACAAGGCAGAAGCAGCAGAAAAGTTTGGCGAAGATCAGGTAAAAATCTGGCGCCGCTCTTTTGATGTAAAGCCACCGGTACTCGCAGATGACGACCCTCGCTCTGCTAAAAATCAGGCAATGTACCGCGATGTAGATCCAAGCTTCCTTCCACAAAACGAAAGTCTTGAGACAACAATTGCCCGCGTAGTTCCATACTTCCTCGAAGAAATCAAACCACAGATGAAGGCCGGAAAACGAGTAATCATAGCAGCCCACGGAAACAGCCTCCGCGCTCTGGTAAAGTATCTGGACAACCTTACACCGGAAGAAATCCTCGAAGTTAATATCCCAACCGGTACCCCACTTGTTTACGAGTTCGACGACAACTTCAAGGTAATCAAACACTACTACCTTGGCGACCAGGAAGCAATTGCCGCAAAGATGAATGCAGTTGCAAATCAGGGAAAGAAAAAATAAGGTTACGGAATGAACAATCAGATTATCGTTCCAAACGTTTATAATTCTTCTCCAGATGAATTCTTTGATGGCAGCGCCTATATTCCAAGAGAGATAGGCGATCTTAAGCTGTTACGCAAGGAATGTCGTAATCAGATTGTTTATTATGACTGGAATCTAAGTTTTAAGGATAAAACTTTTGCAAGTCGTCCGGATAATTTCGGGAAAGATGAGATTCAGATTATCTTCAACATCAACCAAAAAATTGACTGGCAGGTAGACAGCGCGCATGAAGCTGTCAGCATGCTGCCGGGCGAGGTTTGCGTTTTCAGAAATAAGAATTACGCAACCTCTATGAATTATGAGGGAGATAAAAAATTTCAGTTTAAGAGTCTTCAGATGACAACTGATTTTTTTGAAACTCTTCTTTCCCGCTATTTTGAATCGGATAAAATCGAAATGGGAAAATCTCTTTTTCTGACCCATGTAACAAAGACTGCAATAACAGCAGACATGTTCAAAGTTCTTTCAGAGATTGACAGTGCAGAAAAATATCACGAGTTCAAGGGTGTTTACGTCGAAGCAAAATTGATTGAACTGATAGCACTTGTTCTGCACGGAATCTTTTATAACAAAACTTCCCTGATAGAACGCAATAAAGATATGGCAGAAGGAAGCCAGTCTGATATTGCTCAGATAGAAGCCCTGCATCATCGTATTCAATTTAATCCGGCAGACGATTACAAAGTTCACCAGCTCGCAATAAATCTTTCCATGAGCGAAAGCAAACTTACCCGTCTTTTCCGTTCTCTATACGGAACATCAATTCATCAATATATACAAGACCAGCGTCTGGAAAATGCAGCCCGCCTTATTTCCAGTAAAGAAGTGAATGTTTCGGAAGCAGCCCTGCAGAGCGGCTACACCAATATGGGCTGGTTTTCAAAAGAGTTTCAGAAAAAGTTTGGGCTTTCACCAAAAAAATATTCAATGATGAAAACCCCTGTTACTGAAAACTGTTAGTTTTCTCCCGATTTTTAGTAGAAATCAACATTTGCAATAAATTATACTCTATACAAGTTAGTCACTACTAACAATAAAAAGTTATTTCGGAGGCCCTATGTTAAAATCTGTAGCGCCGTATATTGGTAAATATAAAAAATATACGGTCATTGCGTCGGTGCTGACAACGCTTGGAATTATTGCCAACGTAGCACCCTATTTCTTTTTGTATCAGCTGATACTTCCGCTTACAAGACATCAGCTGCCGGACTTTCATTTTGTGGTGGTTCGTGTTTTATTGATTTTTGCCTGCCTTGCTTTTTATGCAATCTCCTACACGACAGGCTTATGTTTTTCTCACGTGAGTGCCTATAACACGCTGAAAAATATTCGCATCTCTCTAAAGTCAAAGCTCGAAAATCAGCCTCTGGGAAACATCAAGGAAATGGGAACTGGTCAGATAAAGCGCGTTTTTACAGACGACATCGACCAGATTGAGCTTCTCCTTGCCCACGCCATTCCGGAGGGAATTGCAAATCTTTTAGTTCCCCTCATCGTGATAATCGCAATGTTTATAGTTGACTGGCGCCTTGCACTTTTGACTCTCGCAATTATTCCTGTCGGCGTTTTTGCAATGTCCATGATGATGAAGGCCGGAATGTCAAAAATGGGCGCTTATTACGAGTCTGCAAAAAAGATGAACAACACAATCATCGAGTATGTAAACGGAATGGAGGCCATTAAAGTTTTCAACAAAGACGGAGATTCCTTCCGCCGATTTGGGGATGCAGTTCGCGGCTATCGTGATTTTACGCTGGCCTGGTATAAGGTCTGCTGGCCATGGATGGCAGTTTATAATTCAACACTTCCTTGTCTGGCTTTTTTTACCTTGCCGATTGGAGCCCTTCTTGTTTTGAACGGTACAATTGATTTGAGCCAACTGCTTTTAGTTTTGTGCATGTCCTTTTCGATTGGTTCTTCAATTCTTCGTGCCCTCAGCTTTGGCGGAAAGATTCCTCAGCTGGATTATAAAATTGCCGAGCTCGAAAAGATGATGAATGGCGACGCAATAAAGCAGGGAACTCACGGCTTTGAAGGAAAGAATTATGATATTGAGTTTAAGGATGTGAAGTTTAGTTATAAGAAATCTGCGGTGGTTGAGCCCGTCGAAACCACCAATGAAGAAAAGTCTGCAGTAGTTTCGACAAGCTCAACCACCGTATATTCTGAGGTCTTGCATGGAATCAATCTCACCCTCAAGCAGGGCACAACCACCGCTCTCATCGGTGAATCCGGAAGTGGTAAGTCTACCCTTGCAAAACTCCTTGTTCATTTTTACGACCTGGATTCTGGCAGCATAAAAATCGGCGGGCAGGACATTACCGACATGTCAATCGAAGCCCTGAACAATCAGATTTCTTATGTAGCTCAGGAACAGTTTCTTTTTAATACCAGCCTTTACGAAAACATTCTGATAGGCCGGCCAACAGCCACCCGCGAGGAAGTTTTAGACGCTGCCCACCGTGCCCAGTGCGACGAGTTCCTTGCCCGCTTCCCAAAGGGAATTGACACAATGGCAGGAGACAGCGGCAAGCAGCTTTCCGGTGGAGAGCGACAGCGTATTTCTCTTGCCCGTGCAATTTTGAAAAATGCACCGGTTATTGTGTTAGATGAAGCTACCGCATTTATGGATCCAGAAAATGAAGAAAAGATGAACGCTGCGATTGCAGAAATTGTAAAAGATAAAACTGTAATCGTAATTGCTCACAGGCTTTCTTCAATCAAAAATGCAGACAAGATTTGTGTTCTTAAAGCAGGTAATGTTATTGCCGAAGGTACACACGAAGAATTAATGAAGAACTGCGAAGAGTTCCAGAAGCTGTGGGCCGCAAGCACTCAAGCTGCTGAGTGGAGGATTTAAAATGAAAAAACAAAATAAATCTATGATTTCGATGATGCATCGGCTGGTGGAATTTTGCGGAAAATACAAGGTTCCGATCCGCGTGTCTTACCTGCCGGGCTTTCTAAAAGGCCTTGTAATGAAGTCGCCGCTTATGGCTTCTTTCTTTCTGGCCTGTGATTTTATGGCTGGCAGAATGACTAAAAAAAGCTGCCTTATTTACGGACTGATTATCCTCACCTGTGTGATTCTTCAGGCTGTAATGCAAAATATAACGGACCGTCTTCAGTCGGCTACCGGCTTTAAGGTTTTTGCAGACAAGCGAATGGAAATGGGCGACCGCTTCCGTAAGCTTACCATGGGCTTCTTTACCGAGGGAAACATCGGTAAGGTGAGCAGCGTTCTTGCAACCGACATGAACTTTATCGAAGAGAACTGCATGATGGTTCTGGAAGAGCTTGTTGGCATTATGATTTCGCAGGGACTTATGATTGCCTTTATGTTCTTTTTGAGCTGGAAGCTGGGACTCACTGCTCTTGCCTGCCTCCTGCTCGTAATTCTTTTTGGAAACATTACCACAAGAATTTCAATTTCACATTCTATGCTTAAGCAGAAAACCGCAGAAAAAATGACCAGTGCAGTTCTGGAGTTTGCGGAGGGAATTGGAATTATCAAGACCTTTAATCTGCTTGGAGAAAAATCAAAAGAAGTGAGCAGGAGCTTTGAAGAAAGCTGTAAAAACTCAATTGGTTTTGAAATGGCTTATGCTCCATGGTGGGCGTCTATTCTAATTTCTTATGGAATTGTAACTGCTCTTACACTTTTTGTTTCCGCACTGCTCTCTTCAAAGGGTATGATGACTAATGAATATTTTCTTGGAATGGTGCTTTTTGCTTTTGATTTGTTTGCGCCAATAAAAGCTTACTACGGAAACATTGCCCGCCTTACAGTAACTGATGCCTGTCTGGACCGTATTGAAAGTGTTTTTGATAAGGCAGAAATTGTAAATGAAGGTAAAGATACTTTGATGTCTTCGGAAGAAGCAGCTCGCAAAGGTCTGCCGGAAATCTCTTATCAGAATGTTAGTTTTGCCTACGGTGATAAGGAAGCCTTACACGGTATTAATTTTGATGCACAAAAAGGCCAGATGATTGCCCTTGTTGGTCCTAGCGGCGGCGGTAAATCTACAATCGCAAATCTTCTTGCCCGCTTCTGGGATGTAAAAGATGGCTCTATAAAAATCCGTGGAACAGATATCCGCGATGTTCCAGTCGCAAATCTTATGGATAATATCTCAATGGTATTCCAGAGAGTCTATCTTTTCCAGGATACAGTTTTCAATAACATTGCAATGGGTAGAACAAACGCTACCCGCGAAGAAGTTATTGAAGTTGCAAAAAAAGCCCGATGTTATGATTTTATCATGAAGTTGCCAAACGGCTTTGATACTGTGATTGGTGAAGGCGGAGCAGATTTGAGTGGCGGTGAACAGCAGCGTATTTCTATTGCCCGCTGTATGCTCAAGAATGCGCCAATCGTAATTCTAGATGAAGCTACTGCCAGCGTAGACGCCGATAACGAACACTTTATTCAGGAAGCAATTTCCGAACTTTGCCGCGGCAAAACTCTGATTGTAATTGCACATCGTCTGAACACAATCCGAAATGCGAATAAAATTCTTGTGATTAAGAATGGTCAGATTGTGGAGAGTGGTTCTCACGATGAGCTGATTGCGGCCAACGGCGAATATGCGCTGATGGTTAGTAAACAAACTGCTTAGATTAAATATGGCGTTCCCGCCGTGTCCTTCAGCCACGGCGGTCGCTATGTTCCGGGTTCCGCTTCGCTCCAGCCTCCGCACTCGTCCGTTCGCAAAGCTCACTTCCTCGCTTGCGGTGGCCAGCTTCGCTGCCCTGCACAGCGCTAACGCATAATTGCAAATATAAGAAGTTATGATTCTGCGATTTTTAATACACCGTAATTTGGATTTTGGTGATAATTTGTTTTATCATTTGAAAAAGCTTGTGATATAACTGTTTTTCTCAAACCATTCATAAAATTATCAATAAAATCAAAATCTATTTTATTATCTTTTTTACAAGGTAATAAGACACACATAGTTTTTGCAATATCTCTATTAAATTTCATAACGTAATCAAATTTTCTGTCTGCTTGATTTCTAAAACTTGTCGCAAAAAATAATAAAGAATTCTCATTCCATTTATGTTCTTCTGGATATAAAGCATACAATCCTTGTACATGAGAATAACCAATAAAGTCATATGGCTGATAAAAAATTGTTTTTGTATCTGTAGTATCAGAAAATGTTATCATATTTCCTTTTTCAGTAGGAGAAAGATCGACAAATTTTCCTATTCCATTATTTTCACTAGAATTAGCAAGAACAGGTACTGTCCCAGATGTTTTATGCAAAACTCTATTAGTAAATTTATAAGCCGCAGTTGGATGTATATCAAATAAATCTTTACCAATTTCAAAAGATTCAAAATGAACTGATTCATTCATATACAATTCTATTGCATTCTTTTCCTCTCTTGTAAGTGTAGTATTTGAAAAAAGTGACAATTTTAATTTATCATCAATATTTCCTTGAATGATATTTGAAATTTTCCATGTCAAATAGTTTTTAATATCTCGTTCAAATTCTTTAATCTCAGGTTTTTCTTTTGCTTTTATATGTTGAGAAAAACACCAATCATTTCCCTCAAAAGTTATAGTATCTTCGATATATTCATTTTCTGAATAAATATTTAAGTATTGCTTTCCATACAAAACAAGATTTACTAATTCTTCATAACGACCTTGAACGTTATCAACGTCTTGTAGATTAACATCTTGATTCTTTGCTTTCTTTTTTGTTAATCTTGCATAACCATCGTTCGAAAAATCTATAAACTTTACAATCTGATTTTTATTATGTGGTATGCCAATATCAAAAAGAAAAATCGCTGTTCGTACAGATGCCTTTCCCTTGAAAATATCTGGCATTCTTATACTAGCTAATAAAGTATTGTTATTTAATAACTCTTTTGTATACGGCAATCCCTGTCCATTTCCTGCACTCTCATGGATTAATATAACAGCTTTTCCTGAACTCATTTTTTCCAAAGCTGCTTTTACAAAATTCAAGCCTTTTCCATCTTCTGAGTATGGAGGATTTAATAAAAAGACATTTGCAGGAAACGCTTTTCCTTTCAATTCACCCTGTTCATAATTACCTTCAAATTCTGTTAAACTATTCTTATGAACAATATTTGATGAGCCATCTCCCATGAGAATCATATTTAAGACTGCAAGAAGATATATATCAGAACGTTTTTCTATACCTAAAAGTTGTTCTTCCTTAATTTTTTTTATTGCTTTCTTTAATTCTTTTGGGCTCTTAATTTTTTCTTCTGCATCTTTAATCATTAACTTCATGGAAGAAACCAAAAATCCTGCAGATCCAGCAGCATAATCCCAAACATAACTTTTTCTATTTACCTGAGCCAATTTTGCCATTAATTCTGTAATATAACGAGGCGTTAGAACTACATCGTTTTTATCACTGTCAGGTATTTCAACCCATTTGTTTAAAACATTAAATAATTTTCCAGTAAAATCTAAATGTTTTGCAGAAGTAAAAATAGGCATTAATTCATTTTTCACAATAGTATATACACTTTTTAATTTACTTTCCCCATCAATTGGTTTCCATAAATCAGAATAAATAAATACTCTAGAAAGATCATTTATAATCATTGCCTTTTTTTCTGATGGAAGATTTTTTTCCTCTAAAAATGAGCCTATTTTATTTATAATTGTAAATCCATCATTATTGTTTTTTCCTGTTTCACCTTTTAACTCATTGATTTCCAACGGCATTACTTTTCCTTCTACGCCAAGTCCAGCCATTATCATTCCTGAAACTAATTCAACCCTAGAACCGACAGAAATCTGTAAAACTCCTTGCATTATCTCGTTTAAAGAATTTAATCTTTTTTCAATTTCGTTTTCAAACTCTTTCGATTTCTGTTCTATTTCATTTGATGTCAACTTTAAATTATCAATTTTGTCTATTAACAAATCTTCATTTTCTTTTAATAAAAAAGACAAATCAGAATAATCATCTATCTTCTTTGGAATCCCATAATTATCTTTAGAAACATAATAAACACCAAATTCTGTTTTTATAGCAGACGATTCCTCGTATCCATTCATTCCAATCGCAATCACTTCATTATAGCAATTGGAAAAAGAAATAATTGCATTAGCATAATGAACCGCACCATTTACAGCAAATTTTTTTATATTATTTACATTCGGAGTCCCATCTTTTTTCGTATTTTCTATTACTCCATTTGCCTCTTTTATTAAAACGCCTTTAGTACCTTTTACTTCAATCATGACAGGAATACGTCTTAATGATTTTGTTTCAAGAAGCAATTTTATATCTGGATAGTTTGGTCCATCGCCTCCTGATTTCGAGGGAGCTGATTTCAAGGCATTCTCAATTTCAGAATTAATAAAATCTGTTTTTGTATAATAATGTAATGATGCTAATTGTTTCTTAGCAATATCTTCAATTTTTTCTTCAATGCTTTTTTTTGACATACAAAAATTCCTTTACTTTTCTATATTTGTTTGTCCGGAGTTAGTTTTCAAATTTTTTAAGATTAAGATTCTTGGACAAACCAAATATTTTAATTATCCACATAGCATTTCTATATTGATAAATAATAAAAACAAGTTTTTTAATTAAATAAATGATTAGATTTTTTTCTCTTAACCATATTTGATTTATTATATCATCACTAATCTTATCTTGCAATTAAACACAGTTTACTAATCAAAAAAGGTTAGAATAATTTTTATGGGATTTAGAGAAAATCTTAAAGATGAATTGACTTTTAGAGATATTCAAACAAAAGAGCTTGCTGCAAAAACAGGAATCAGCCTTAATACATTGAATCATTATCTTGTTCAAAAATCTGCAAGTCCTTCCGCCGAAAACGCCGTAAAGATTGCAGCCGCCCTCGGAGTAAGTGTTGAATATCTTGTAACTGGTAAAGAAACTAATCCTAAAAATCAAAAAGATTTCTCAGATGAAACACAAGCCCAGGCTCGCCTTTATAAAAAATATCATACATTAATCCAAAAGGCAGAAAAGTTGACTAAAGAACAGATTGCGGCGCTGGAAAATTTTCTGGAGATGATTTAATCAAAAATACTTTTTCCAATCTGAAGGAAAGCCCATCATATTAAGTTGTGTTTTTGATACGTTTCGAAGTATTTTTCTCAACTTCTTTTCAAATTTGAATTCTGGATTACATATCGATAGCAGATTTCTGATTATACAAATTGATGCATAAACCTTTGTATTATTTGGCCAACTCATCACAAAAGACTTATCTGCACATCGTAAAAGTGGCATTGCTTTATATGGAAATACTCTACTAAAAAGTCGTGAATGATGTGCACAGATATTACGAACTGTATTTACATTCTTAAGCCAGCCTGAAAACGTATCGTAATCTTTACGGTCTGTTATGTGCCAATAATTACAGATTGCATTTTTTCCAATATCTTTATATTTGATATTTTCAAAATAACGTGAAAGTGAACCAAAGGTTGTCGTTTCAAAAATCATCCAAGCAGGAGGCTCTTTTGAAGTATCATAATTGTTTTTGTAATGTTGTACAAATAAATCATTAGAACGGTTCCAGTTTTTCAATAAATCAGCATGGTCTTTTAACAACTTCGTTGTATCGCGAAAAAGAGATGTATCACTATACCAGTTTGCACCATGAGTAATAGACATTTGATAAATAAGTTGTGTTCGCAATGTAATTTCAATCTTACCAATTGAAGCAAAAAGTAAATGTCTTATTTTTTCATCAAGTTTATAATCTGCTGAGATTGTTTTCCAAGCATTATTAATAATAAAACGATCATTATTTAATTTATCTTGATATGGGAATGCATATCCCGAAATACGATAATAGCTTGTACGCTCAAGTTCCTTTAATAATTCAGAAGTCTTTATTCCAGATAGATTACGACTGTAAAGGAGTTTCGCCTGATCTTGTATTTTAAGTGCAGGTTTAGTGTAAATTGGTTTTGCCAAAGAAAAACTCCTTTAAAAAAGATAACCCCGCATGGGTCACTGCGAATGCAAGTGTGCGGGGGCTTGTTAACTTAAATATAACAGTAGCGAGTAAAATTGTCAAATTTATTTAAAAAATTGAATAGTGTCAAAAACACAAGCAAATTTCACCCTTTTTGTAAATAACACAATTTTACAATGAATTGACGAATTATTAATATTTTGTTAGTATACACTAACCTATATTGTTAGTTTTTACTAACTTTATGATAAAAGGAGATTTTTATGGACGATTCAAAAAAGCTTAAAGGTAAAGACCTTATTAACATCGGTATTTTTGCCGCAATTTATTTTGTAGTAATTATGGCTCTTGCAATGCTGGGCTTTATCCCAATCTTCATGCCATCATATTCAATTCTTATGCCTTTGCTCGGCGGTATTCCTTTCATGCTCTTTCTTACAAAAGTAAAAAAGTTCGGCATGGTTTGGATTATGACAATCATTATGGGCCTTCTTATGTGGCTCACAGGAATGTCGTATTACGCTTTTGTAATCGGTATTTTTTCAGGCCTCATTGCAGAATTAATTTTGAAGAAGGGCGAATACAAGAGTGCAAAATGTGCTGTTCTTTGCCACGCAGTTTTCTGCTTCTGGATTGTAAGCAACTATATTCCGCTTTTCTTCTTTGCAGATAAATACTGGTCTACAAGACAGGACTTTGGTCAGGAGTACATTGACGCTCTTACAAAGCTTTTCCCAGTCTGGATGTTCCCGGTTCATATTCTTTTGTGTTTTGTCTTTGGAATTCTTGGTGGTCTTCTTGGCCGTAAGATTTTGAAGAAACATTTCGCTAAGGCCGGAATTGTATAATAAGGAGGGGGAAGCATCCCCCTCGGTGGCACTTCGTTGCCACCTACCCCTTCTAGCGGGGGACACCCCCGCAACACCCCCGGTATAACACTATGGAAATCCTGAAATCATCAAATAAAAAAACACTATTAGATCCAAGAACAAAATTATGTCTGCTGGTCTTTGTTTCAGTTTTCGTTCTTGGAAACGCAGGAGGAAATGCCGCCGCAGAATTCCGTGTAGCCCTAAATTACCTGCCACTTTTACTGCTGCTGGCATCCGGTAAATGGAAACCGGTTTTATTTTCGGTAATCTTTTATTCACTAGCCTATGCTTTTTCCACGCTGCTCATGCCGCACTGCAAAGGCCTTCTAAACTTTCTGATTCTTGCCATGTGCGGAATCGTTCTTCGTTTTATGCCGGGAATCATGACTGGTATGTATGTTGTTTCCACAACCACCGTCAGCGAATTCATAGCCGCCATGGAACGCATGCACGTGAGCCAGAAAATCACAATTCCTCTGGCCGTTATGTTCCGCTTTTTCCCGACAGTCGTAGAAGAGGCCAGCAGCATAAACAAGGCAATGGCTATGCGCGACATCAAGTTCGGCGGCAAAAAGGCCCTGCAAATGATTGAATACCGTCTGATCCCAATGATGACTTGTTCTGTAAAAATTGGGCAGGAGCTGAGCGCAGCTTCGCTTACCCGAGGACTAGGCGGCCCTGACAAGCGAACAAACATCTGCAAACTCGGTTTTGGCTGGTGCGATTATATAACTTTTACCTGTCTTGCTGGCGGACTTGCTTTTGTTATTTTACGCGCCATAGGAATTTTATAATGATTCAATTTATGTATGCTTTTTTAGCAGCAGTTTTTTATGCAATCAATATTCCCTGTTCAAAACTTCTGCTTACAAAAATTCCAGCTGCTTCTATGGCTGGCTTTTTGTATCTGGGAGCAGGAATTGGCATTGGAATTATTTATCTCTTTCAAATAAAAAACAAGGACAAATCAAAAAGTCTTTCAAAATCTGACCTGCCATATACAATCGCCATGATAATCCTTGATATTGCTGCACCAATTTTACTGATGCAAGGAGTAAAAACAGGATCTTCTTCGAGTGCCTCTCTACTTGGCAATTTTGAAATTGTTGCAACTACGATTATTGCTCTGGCCATCTTTAAAGAAAGAGTAAGTTTCAGACTTTGGATTTCGATTATTTTAATTACACTTGCAAGCATAATTCTTTCTTTTGAAAATATATCTTCTCTACAACAAGGATTATTTAATTTTTCTACCGGTTCACTTTTCGTTCTTGGAGCAACTCTTTGTTGGGGACTTGAAAATAACTGCACAAGACGGCTCTCAGAAAAAAGCACTTATCAGATTGTTACGGTAAAGGGGCTTGCCAGTGGAAGCGGAGCACTTATTGTTGCCGCTCTTCTTGGTGATTTTAATTCCGCAAATACAAACATGATTTTTGATAGCCGATACATTCCTTTAGTTCTCCTGCTTGGATTCGTAGCCTATGGTCTTAGTATTTTTACCTATGTCCGTGCGCAAAAGTTTCTTGGGGCAGCGAAGACGAGCGCCTTTTATGCAGTAAATCCTTTTGTGGGTGCTTTATTATCTTTCATTTTGCTTGGTGAAAAATTATCTGCTCAGTATTTTATTGCTCTGACAATTATGATTGCTGGAATTGTTTTTTTGATTTTTGATACTTTATCTCATGCTCACTGCCATCAGCACGAACATGTTTTTACTCATACACATGACGGCACAACTCATACTCATAGAATAATCCATAGCCATGAACATACACATTTAATCTGGAATAAAAATCACTGGCATTTTCATAGTAAAAAAGATTTAGAAAAGGAATCAAAACATGGTTGAATTAAAAAATGTAACATTTGAATATAACTCAGGAGAAGGACTTGAAAGAGGTAGTGCCGGTGGAATTGGCGAAAAGATTTCTAATGGCAGCCTGCGTGGCGTGAATCTATCTGTAACAGAAGGAGAATTTATTCTTCTCACAGGTGGCTCTGGCTGCGGCAAAACTACAATTCTCCGTCTTATAAACGGCCTTATTCCAAACTTTTTCGAAGGCAATCTTGAAGGTTCGGTTACCGTAGACAGCTTTGATGTCAGTCACGCAGAACTTTATGACACAGCAAAAAGCGTCAGCACCGTTTTCCAGAATCCTCGTTCTCAGTTTTTTAATGTTGATACAACAAGCGAGCTTGCCTTTGCCTGCGAAAATCAGGGAATGGAAGAAAGTGAGATTTTGCAGCGAATTGATAAAACCGTTTCAGAACTTCATCTTGAACCTTTGATGAACCGCAGCCTTTTTGATTTAAGCGGCGGCCAGAAACAGAAAATCGCCTGCGCCTCTGTTGCAGTTACAGGAAATAAAATAATCCTTCTTGATGAACCTAGCGCCAATCTTGATTTACGCACAATTGATGAGCTTGCCGGTCTTCTGAAAAAGTGGAAGAGCGAAGGTAAAACCATAATCGTTGCAGAGCACCGAATTTCTTATCTCTGGGACTTAGCAGATAGAACGGTAGTTTTAAAAGACGGGCAGATTGTTCAGGAACTCAGCCGTGCCCAGATGGATAAAATCAGTGAAGAGGAATTACACGCGCTGGGACTGAGAAGTGCAAGACATACTCAAACTAAAAAAAGATTTTCTATTCAAAATGATAACAACAGTCTCACACTTAAAAATTTTAAATATAAATATAGAAATGGTTATCTTGCCCTCAATATTCCTTATCTTGAAATTCCTCGGGGCAAAATCACAGCCATAACCGGAAACAACGGCGATGGTAAAACTACCCTGCTCAACTGCCTCTGCGGTCTTGGCCATCGTTCAAAAGGAACTCTCATCTATAATGGCAAAACTTACAAAGCCAGTCAGCGCCAGAAACTGATTTACTTTGTAATGCAGGACGTTAATCATCAGTTATTTACAGAAAGCGTTTTAGACGAAGTTCTTATCAGCCAGCCGGAAGAAAACGAAGAAGAAGCACGACGCATTCTCGCCTCGCTAGATCTTGAACAATTCACAGACCGCCATCCGCAGTCCCTTTCTGGCGGACAGAAACAGCGAGTAGCGGTAGCCTCTGCCATAGCAAGCGGCCGCGACATCATGCTTTTTGATGAACCAACCAGCGGATTGGACTACACCCACATGCTGCAAATCGGACAAATCCTCCGCAGCCTCAAAGACCAGGGAAAAACTGTAATCGTAGTTACTCACGACCGTGAACTCATCAAAGAATGCTGCGACTGTGAAATCTGTCTACGCGACTTTAATCAGATAAATCCTGTAAATCAGGCATAAGGAGAGATAAATGCCCAAGCTAAAACTAAATCCGATTGTCCTTATCGTTATAAATATTCTCGCTCCTTCAATGTATATCTTTTTGAATGGCAGCTTCTTAAAAATCTATCTTGTAATTTTTGCAACGGTTCTTCTGCTTGCAATGGGCTGTTATAAAATCTTTCTGATAACTGCCCTTGTGTATGCAGGGATGGAAGGAATCATAATGCTTAGCAGTATTTTTCATCCGATAGAATCCTTTGCACTTTTTCTTGTAGTACTGCAGCAGTCGGTACCATGCTTTGGTCTGGTATTTGCACTGATGAAAAAATATTCGTCTGCGGAACTACTTTCCTCACTCGAGACTATGCGTATCCCGCGAACACTGGTTGTAGCAGTTACAATCACTCTGAAATATATTCCAACCTTTGCCCGCGAGTTCAAATATATCCGGGAATCTATGAGACTGCGCGGCATTCCTTTTACCCTGCGTCGTCCTGTAAAAAGCTTTCAGTATTTTGTAGTTCCACAGCTTTTCAGATGTGCCGCTCTTTCAGAAGAAGTTACGGCTGCCGGCCTCGTTAAGGGAATTGATGCGCCTATAAAACGCACTTCCTACTTTGAACAGAAATTCAGATTTACTGATGCTTTGATTCTTGTCCTCTTTATAGCAGGACTCATCGGAGGTTTTGTATGGTACAAAAAATAATGAAAACCGACAAGCTTTCTTTTGAATATAAAGATTCCAGCGAAGGAATTCATGATATCAATTTTGAAATCAACAAAGGCGAAGTGATTCTGCTTACCGGAAACAGCGGCTGCGGAAAATCCACCCTTCTCAGATGTTTGAATGGATTGATTCCTGCAATTACAGAAGGTGAATTGAACGGTCAGCTTTCTATCAATGATAAAAATTACAGCACGCTTAAAATGCATGAGCTTAACCGCGAGATTGGTTCTGTATTCCAGAATCCCCGCTCTCAGTTTTTCACAGACAATACTACAAGCGAGCTTGTTTTCCCTATGGAAAATTACGGCTATTCAAAAGAGCAGATGCAGCAAAAGCTCAGCGACCTTGTAAAAACCTTTGGTCTTGAAAAGCTGATGGACAAAAACATCTTCCTGCTTTCCAGCGGCGAACGCCAGATGGTAGCCCTTGCCTCTGCCCTCACAATGGATCAGCAGGTTGTTCTTTTTGATGAACCTTCTGCAAATCTTGATTATGGAAATGCTATGAAGCTTGGTCAGATTATCAGCTGGCTGAAAGATCGAGGAATTTCTGTAATAGTTGCAGACCACCGTTTTTACTATCTGAACGGAATTATTGACCGTGTTTTCTTTATGGATAAAGAAAAGCTTAATATTTATGACAGCGAAGAGGCCTTCAAAAAAAGCGGTTATGATACCCGCAGTTTTAATATTTTTTCACTGGACCTTCCTTTTGTTGAAAAACTCCCTGATTCAGAAAAATCAGTTTGCGCAAGCATAGAAAATGCAGAGTGGAAAAATATTTTAAAGAATGTAAATCTTCAGTTAAAAAAAGGTGAAGTAACAGTTCTTGTAGGAAACAATGGAGCTGGTAAGACAACACTTGCAAAGCTTTTGTGTAAAAGTATTAAGCCAGATTCAGGCTCTGTAAAGACAAAAGACCTTCCTTTTTTCATTATGCAGGATCCAGATTATCAGCTTTTTGGAACCTCCGCAGAAAACGAACTATCGTTAGTTAGGAAAGATTCTGCAAAAATAAATGAAACCCTGGAATATCTTGGGCTTGCAGAATACAAAGACGCTCATCCATTCGAACTAAGTGGCGGGCAAAAACAGCGACTTCAGATTGGTATGGCAATGCTCTGTGACCGCCAGCTGGTTATTTTTGATGAACCTACAAGCGGCCTTGATGTTGCTTCCATGCAGAAGGTTTCAAAAGAAGTTATAAGTCTTCGTCAAAATGCTGGAATTCTTGTAATTTCTCATGACTATGAATTTATCCGCCATGTTGCAGACAGAATTGTCTTTCTGAATGACGGAAAAATAGAAAAGGATTTTATTTTATCTTCCCAGACTCTCGGGGAGCTGAATGAAATCTTTGACTTTATGCAAAAAAAGTCGGCAGGTGCTGACAGTATTATAAAAAAGGAGCGTAACTATGCGTAAACTCAAAATCAAAGATGTAGTAATGACCGCCTTGCTGACGGCATTGTATATGGTTTTCTACATGCTTGCCAGCTGTGTCACCATGGTGCTCGGGCAATTCGGACATGCAATCAGTCCTGGAATCTGCGGATTTCTAACCGGAGCTGTAATGTTTTTTGTAACCCGCAAGGTTGGTAAATTTTTCCAGTTTACAATCATGCAGGCAATCTGCATGTTGATTTTCTCAATCATGGGAGCCGGATATCTGCCATGGTTCATTACTTCAATGGTAGGAGCAATTATTGCAGACTTCATTGCTTCCCGCGAAGAGAAACCTGCTGTTTGGAAGGTAGCTCTTGCTTCAGGAATTTTCCATGTAGGACAAGCCTGGGGAACAATGGTTCCAAGCTGGTTCTTCCTCGAAAGCTATAAAGCTGAATGGATTGGCCGCGGCCAGACACCAGAGGCTATGGATCAGATGATTCGCTTTACTTCCGGCTTTATGGGAATAGTTTCTACCCTCATCGTTTTTGCACTGGCCTTTGCCGGAGTATTCCTCGGCTGGCTGATTTTAAGAAAACACCTAAAAGAAAATAAAAAAGTAGAACCAAATACATAATATACCTCCTTGAATTTTGCCTGGTACGAAAGTATCAGGCTTTTCAAGAGATATATTGAAACACTGTTTCAAACATACGGTGGTTGAGTAGGCCAGAGGCCGTATCGAAACCACCTTTTTCAGGAGTAAAAAATGAAACAAAAATCCAACCTGCCCTTTTTGATTCGTTCAATGGGGCCCTTCAAAATCACAATGGTATTCAGCATTATTTTTGCAGCCTTTTCTGCTGTGGAAAATATTTATGCTTACACCTACGTTTACAAGATTGCACAGGAACTGATTCTGAATGCGGGCAATATAAAAGCCGTAAATGCCGGCCTGCTTGCTGAATATGGCAAGGGCATCGTTTTTGCAGTTTGTGCAGCTTATGGTCTTTACGGCATTTCCCTGCTTTTTTCTCACATCACAGCCTTTAACACGGTAATGCGTCTTAAGCGGAAGATGATAAATCATATTGGAGCTTTGCCGGGCGGCTTTCATGATTCTAACCCTAGCGGAAGTCTTCGTAAGCTTATCGAAAAAAATACAGACGCAACCGAAACTATGATGGCTCATCAGATTCCAAACACCACAATGTCAATTGTTCTTCCGATTGCTTTTGTTGTTTTTATGTTCCGTTACAGCGTTCTGCTTTCAGTGGCCTGTCTTATTCCGGTAATCATCGGCTTTGTACTTTTGATGGCAATTATGATGGGAAACGGCGGTGAGTTCGTTCATAAATATCAGCAGGCTTCAAAGGATATGTCCAACGCGGCTGTTGAATATGTTCGCGGCATTCCAGTTATGAAAACATTCGGGCAGACAGCGGATTCTTTTTCCCGCTACAAAAATGCGGTCAACGGCTTTTGTGATTATGTTTACAAATTTGCAATTTCCATGATGACGGCTGACAGTCTTTACAACACTGCAATCAACAGTGTTTTTTATGCCCTGGTTCCTACCGCCGTCTTCCTTTTCAATAAGGGCGGAAATACAATGAACCTTATCTGCTCCTTTGTTTTCTTTGCTTCGATTATTCCAATGGAAGTTACGATTCTAAAACGCATTATGGGAAACTCTTCTGAATCGATTATTGTTGATGAAGCCATGGAAAGTCTTAAAAAGATTTTAGATGAAAAGCCAATGGAATACAGGGGAAATGCAAAGCCTGCAAACTTCACTTTTAATTTTAAGGATGTAAGCTTCCGCTATGCAGAAAATCTTCCTCTGGCACTTGATGGAATTAACCTTGAGATTCCTGAAGGAAAAACTACAGCTCTAGTGGGAATGTCCGGCGGCGGAAAAAGTACTATTGCTTCTCTGGCGGCCCGCCTGCGCGATGTCACTCAGGGGGAAGTGCTTCTGGGTGGAGTAAACATTAAGGATATCAGCGAAAAAGATTTGAATGATTATATCAGCATTGTCTTTCAGGAAAACAGTCTTTTGAAAATGACTATTGCAGAAAATGTTGCCCTGTATAAGCCGGATGCCAGCCGCGACGAAATTTTACGTGCCCTGCACCTGGCCCAGTGCGATGACATTCTTGAAAAGCTCCCGGATGGAATTGATACCATGTTCGGCTCAAAGGGAGTTTATCTTTCGGGCGGTGAAATTCAGCGAATTGCGATTGCCCGTGCCATCCTTAAGGATTCTCCTGTAATCATTCTTGATGAAGCAACAGCCTTTGCAGATGCAGAAAATGAATATCTGATTAGAAAATCCTTTGAAGAGCTTTTGAAAAACAAAACGGTAATTATGATTGCCCACCGAATGTCTACCGTCCGCAATGCAGACAAAATCTGCGTTATTGAAAACGGCCGGATTATTGAAGAAGGAAATCATGACAGCCTTATGAAACTGAAAGGAAAATATAAAAACATGGTCAGCGAATATTCAAAAGCAGTCAGCTGGAAAATCGGAAAAGAGAAAAAGGAGGAAGTTCATGCTTAGTATATTAAAAACTCTTACAAAAAATGGCCGCCGTGCAATTTATAAATCTTCTGTCTGGCTTGCAATTTTTCAGATTGTGGCGATGCTGCCTTTGATTTTGATTTATCAGACAATCAGCAAAATGTTTGCGGCCGGTACCAGCGGAAATAAAATTGATTTTTCTTATCTTGTAATTTTTGGAATTGGAACGCTTCTTGTTCTTGCCCTGTATTTTGCCTATAGAAAAATGTACAAGGAAAAATATCTTTCTGCTTCAAAAGAAAACCTCACTTTAAGAATGGGAGTGGCCGACAAGCTTCGCCGCCTGCCGGAAAGCTTTCTTTCCAAGCATGATTTGAGCGACCTCACTTCTACAATTATGGATGATATCGGAATTATTGAAGGTATTCTTGCAAATCAGCTGACAGAATTTATCGGCGGTTTTATTGGAATTGGGGTAACTGTAGCTGTCCTCTTTTTTGTGAATGTAAAGATGACGCTTGCTTTGTTTTCCGTGCTTCCTCTGGCTGCTCTTGCAATGTCTCTTTGTGATCCTATTTCCGGTAAAACTCACCAGAAAAACCGTAACATGAAGCTTGCAATTACAGACGGCATTCAGGAATATCTGGAAAACATTAAGGTTCTTAAGGCCTCGGGAAACATAGCAAAATATCAGAAGGGGCTTGAAAAAAAGATGAAGCGTCTTGTTCCACATCTTGTCCTCTTCGAGTTTCTTTCGGGCTTGAGCGTTTCAACTGCTTATAACGTTCTCAGAATGGGAATTGGAGTAGTTGCGATTGTAGGTGCCCGCCTGCTTGTCAGAGGAGAAATTACGGCTGCCGTTTATATTGTGTTCATGCTCTTTTCTGTCTGGGTATACGAGCCCCTTTCTTATACCTGCGAGCATCTTGGAGCGGTAATTGCTTCTAAGGTGGCTTCCAGAAGAATTAAAAATATCAGAGACTATCCGGAGCAGTCTGGTTCGGCTGATATTGAAGCAAAGAATTATGATATTGAGTTTAAGAATGTAAGCTTTGCTTATAATAAAAATGATAAGCCGGTTCTTCAGAATGTTTCTTTTACTGCAAAGCAGGGAGAGTACACAGCCCTCGTTGGTGCTTCGGGAAGTGGTAAATCTACAATCTGCCGTCTTGCAGCCCGCTTCTGGGATAACGATTCCGGCGATATTTTAGCAGGCGGTCAGAATATAAAAAATGTCGCACCGGAAAATCTTTTTAAGTTATTTTCAATTGTATTCCAGGATGTTACTCTTTTTAATGATACAATTTACAATAACATTTTGATTGGAAATAAAAATGCCAGCCGCGAGGAAGTTTTGAAAGCCGCAGAAATGGCTCAGTGTATGCCATTTATCGAAAAGTTGCCGGACGGAATTGATACAGTGCTTGGAGAAAACGGACACACCTTGAGTGGTGGTGAACGTCAGAGGCTTTCAATTGCAAGAGCCTTGCTTAAAGATGCGCCTATTGTATTATTAGACGAAAGCACTGCTTCAATTGACCCTGAAACAGAAACAAAGATTCAGAATGCAATTGAAAAACTAACTAACGGTCGTACGGTTTTGATGATTGCGCACCGCTTGCGCTCAATAGTAAACTGTGACAGAATCATTGTGCTGGACCAGGGAAGAGTTGTCGGTAACGGCACTCATAATGAACTGATGAAAAACTGCGAAGTTTATAAGAAGTTGTATACATTGCAGAATGAATAAGCTGGGGGCGTTACGGGGGCGAAGCCCCCGTAGAGAGGGTAGCGGAAAACGCCGAAGGCGTTTGAAGCGAGGGGGAGACTTCCCCCTCCTCTAATAGGAGAAAAAATGCCACAAAGAATTATTGGAGTTACAAAAAAACTGATAGAAACCGCGAGCCGAGAGTTCCTAAAAAACGGCTTCGAAAACTCTTCCGTCCGCACAATCGCCCAAAAAGCCCAGACTTCTCCGCGTGCCATTTACACCCGCTTCGAAAATAAGGAAGCTCTCTTCGAAGCGATAATCAATCCCGCCTACTCAGATTTTATGGAGCTCTTCAAAAATGACAAAATAATTTACTGGGAAAACGCAGAAAAAGGCAGTCTCCCCGAAAAGCCGGAAGACTACTACATAAAATATCTGGACTTTGCCTATAAGCACAAAAAACAATTCCAGCTTCTGCTTACCTGCGCAAAAGGCAGTCGCTTTGAAAGCTTTACAGAAAAGCTTGCCCAGCTGGATCTTGATTTCCTGCAGACTTACCTGCCCCGCGTTCTAAGTAATCAGAAAGATTTTTCAACTGATTTGCTTAAAAACTGGTGCATCAGCGACTCTTCCCGCAAACTCTTTTTCGAAAGCATAACTTATTCTTTTTACCAGAATCTTTTCATTCCTTTTATCAAAGAAATGACTTTTGAAGATGCTAAGGATTATATAATCAAGCTTACACAATTCTATTCTGCGGGAATTTCAAAAATGTGATAAATTTTTACCAACCTACTTGACTTATAGTTAATAATATCGTATTCTATATTTGTTAGTTGCCACTAACAAATATGTCATGTTTTTTTTACACTTTTTGCTCTTATAAATTTAATAAAGTTTGTTGTTAATCTACTTAAAGAGCCGTTCAGCCCGCTTAGTGAACGGCTCTTTTCTTTTATATTTTATCGAGCTTTAATCCGCACTTTTTAAGGAGCTCTTCAACTGTGCGGCAGGCTGTTTTCTGTGCAGCCAGATTTACAATAAGGCCGCAGGTTCTTGAATCTTCCAGTGCATCGTGAGCAAGGTATTCTATTCCGAATTTCTGCCCAAGAAAAGTTAAAGCGTGCTTTTCAAACTCGGGCCAGACTTTTTTAGAAAGCTGCAGTGAACAAAAATAATTGTAGCCAGGCAGCTTATGGTGATAATAATTGCAGGCATCCCAGATTACACTCATATCAAATTTTGCATTATGAGCTACCAGAGGAAGGCCCGGTGTCTTTTCAATAAATGGGATAATTTTTCCATCCCAGACTTCAGGAAACTTCGGACTGTCTTTTACATCAGCATAAGTAAGATGATGAACTTTATCTATCCATTCCTGAACAAAATAATCGGTAGGAGGACAAATACGTTCATAGATATTATCAGTTTCTTTACCGTTTACATAACGAACCAGACCAACGGAAATTGCGCTACTCCCATATTGATTGGCAGTTTCAAAATCTATGGCAATATAGTCCAGGCTTTTTTCCTGCTCCGGTTCATCATCAAACAAAGAAAGTTGAAAACTATCAGACATATTTGTCCCCCTGTTTTAATCCAGATATTTATCCGCGAAAGAGGATGTTGTTTACAACTCCTTCGAGGTATTCCTCGCGGCCTGAACCTGGATCTGATGGCTTTTTCATTTCTGCGGCACGGGCAGCAAGCTCTTCTAGAGTTGTCTGCTTGTCGCGAATCTTCTTACCAATTCCGCTTTCAAAGCTTGAATACTTTTCTTTGATAAAGCCGTCAATTCTTCCGTCCTCAATAATTTCTGCAGCCTTAATAAGACCAAGAGCAAAAGTATCCATTCCCATGATGTAAGCGTGGAACATATCTTCGAAAGTATTTGAAGGACGGCGGTTTTTTGAGTCGAAGTTGAAACCGCCTGTAAGACCACCGGCCTTGAGAACTTCGTACATAGCCAAAGTTGCATCATAAACATTCCAAGGGAAATTATCTGTATCCCAGCCAAGAATTGGATTTCCCTGGTTTGCATCTACAGAACCAAGCATTCCGTTAATGCGGCTGATACAAAGCTCGTGCTGGAAAGTATGATTTGCTAGGCTTGCGTGGTTTGCTTCGATATTCATTTTAAAATCTTTATCAAGACCATACTGACGGAGGAAGCCGATTGCAGTTGCAGCATCAAAATCATACTGATGGCTCATAGGCTCCTTTGGCTTAGGCTCGATGTAGAAGTCCCCCTTGAAGCCGATTGAGCGGCCATAATCAACAGCCATGTGCATAAGGTTTGCAATATTTTCCTGTTCAAGCTTTACGTCTGTATTGAGAAGAGTTTCGTAGCCTTCGCGGCCACCCCAGAATACATAACCGCGGCCACCAAGCTTTACAGTAATCTCAAGCGCTTTTTTTACCTGAGCAGCAGCAAAGCAGTAAACGTCAGCAGAGTTTGTTGAGCCTGCACCGTTCATAAAGCGAGGATTACCGAACATGTTTGCTGTACCCCAGAGACACTTAATGTCGGTACCCTTTGTCTTTTCCAGGATGTAGTCTGAAATCTCGTCCAGTCGTTTGTTAGTTACATTGATGTCGTTCGGATCTTCCGGAACCAGGTCAACATCGTGCCAGCAGTAGTATTTGATTCCGAGCTTTTTCATAAACTCGATACCTGCATCTACCTTTGCCTTTGCGTGCTCCATAGTTCCCGGAGTCTGGCCGAAAGACTTATCGGCAGTTCCAGAACCGAACATATCAACACCATTTGCGCCAAGGTTATGCCACCAGGCCATTGCAAAAGGAAGATGTTCGCTCATCTTTTTGCCCATGATTGTTAATTCAGGATTGTAATACTTGAATGCCCATGGATTTTTGCTATCTTTTCCTTCAAATTTAATTTGAGGGATGTTCTTAAAAAACTCGCTCATTTTGAGCCTCCTATTTTTTTTATTTTGTTAGTTTTCCCTAACATTCTATTTGTTAGTATACACTAACTTTCTAAAATAAGGAATAGCTCATTATGCTTGAAGTAATTATCTACAATTTTATTTCTTAATAATTTCCATCTTGAAATCGCAGCAGTCACCACCGGTTCCGAGAGTTTTTGTTCTTGTGAATTTTAAGCCAGGTAACTTTCCGTATGTGTAAATATCATTATTGCAGAAAAGTTGTGTAAGCTCCGGACAGCCAAGCTCTGTAAGATATTTGTTATATGGGCACTGAGTGATATCCATGCGGAACTCACCTTTCGGGCAATCATAAAATATATTCTTAAAACCAGCTGTTTCACCAAACATTTTCCGACTTAAGGAATCCCACATTTTCAAAAAGAACTTTTTAAAACCGGGAATTCTTGTCATTTTAGCAAGGCTTTCCCCAGTTTTCATAGATTTTTCTTTCATTGAATTTTTCATGATTTCAAAGGCTTTATCTGGCGCTTCTTCCTTAAGCGAAAGGTAAATTGCAGCGGAAGGAAAAATAAAACTGTCTGTGTGGGGTGCAACACCTTTGGGAAGCTCTCCATAACTTGTGAAAATGGCATCAAGTTTTTCCTTAGACTTTTGCCAGACTCTTGCAGTCTTGTTACCAGGAATCTCTTTTTCGATTTCATTTTTCAGGAAGGTCTTACTTTCCAGTATTTTTTCTGCTTTTGTCATTTTTTATTTCCTCACACATTCTGCATAAAATAAATCTATTCGTCCAGGAACAATTTCACTTGCGGTGATTTTCCAGCCCTTGCTTTCGATGAAAGTTTTGAATTCTTCGGCAGTCCACTGGTGGGCAAAATGTATTCCAACAAGTTTTAAGATCTTTGCCCAGAGATTTTCTTTTTTCTCTGCTGAACGGTGAATAAAGGTCGGGCAAATAAGAAGTCCGCCGTCTACCAGCACACGGTCAATTTCAGATAAAACCTTTTCCGGATTCGGAACTACGTGAAGGGCATTCGCTATAATCACAACGTCAAAAAACTTATCTTCATAATGCAGGTCGCTGGCATCGGCAATTTCAAAAACGACGTTAGAAGGAACATTCCCTTTCTTTGCCTGCTCTATCATCTCCGGAGAAAAGTCTGTTGCAGTAATTCTTTCTGCGGACCAGGCTACATGCTTTGCGATAAGTCCCGGCCCGGTTGCAAGCTCAAGAACCTTTTTACCCATCACAGCATCTGCAATATGCTTATACATATAATCATAAATATTTTTCTGCGACTTCATTGCCAGAGAATAAACAGGTGCAAATCTATCCCAAATTGTTTTATTCATTGTTATCTTCCTTGTTATTAACTTTGTATTTTTTCAACTTGTGATTTTATTTCCGCAATTCCTTCTAGAATAATACTTTTTTTATTTGGCCTATAAAAGCGGATTTTGGGTTCTATTTTTAGAAGAAGAGGCAGAAGCGGCTGAAGTGAGTCGGGATTTACTTTGTTTGCGGGATAGAGGGCCAATATACTCGCCGTACTTTCCTTATAAGTGATTTCCGCCTGTGGACAAATAAGCTGCACAACTTCGAGGGCAGCATTTCTTATTTCTGTGTCTCGAAGAATGGGATCTCGAAAGCGAAGGCGACCGGGGAAATAATTATAAGTCATAACTCAGTTCATCTCCGTAAGGTCATTTCGACAAGCTCAATGACCGGTTATCCAGCACCGGCTTCATGGCATTTACGCTGAAGGCAACGGTTGAAGCGTTATGCAGAATTGCGGCCACAGAAGGTGATATGATTCCAAATAGGCCCAGCAGCATAAAGCTTGTGTTTACCGCAACTATGCCACGATTATTTGTGTCAATTTTTTCGATGAGCCTTGTGCCAAGGAGTCGGGTTTTATACAAGCCCTCAAGACCGTCCTCACTGGAAAGGATTATATCTGCCGTTTCGCCGGTAATATCTGCACAGTCTCCCATGGCAATTCCTGTGTCGGCAGCGGCTAAGGCCGGAGCATCATTTATACCATCACCAATCATGATTACCTTGTGACCGAGACATTTTTGTTCTTCTATGTATTTGAATTTATCTTCCGGCAAAGCACGCGAAATGTAGTGATCTATCTTTGTGATTTTTGCGGCATTGCAGGCGGCTCCTTCGTCATCGCCGGTAATCATTACACAATTTCGCACTCCACTTTGATGAAGTTTTTTGATAATTGCCGGGGCATTTTTTCTAACCGGATCATTTATTGCAAAAATACCAATCAATTCTTTTTCTTCTGCAAGATACAAAAGTGATTCGCCGTTTGCAATTGCTTCTTTCTGGATATTTTCAAGCCCAGCCGGCTCTTTTACTTTTTCATCATCAAAAATAAAGTGACGACTACCGATAGTTAGTTTCTTATCATGTAATTTTGTAGCAATTCCGTGAGCAACAATGTATTCAACCTTTGCATGCTCTTCCGGATGAAGGAGTCCACGCTCAGCCGCCGCATGCACAACTGCCGTCGCAATCGGATGAGCAAAGTGTTCTTCAAGACAAGCTGCAAGCGCAAGTACTTCCTCTTCTGTACGTCCCCCAAAAGCCATTATGCGGGCCAGCTGAGGAGTTGCTGCCGTCAGAGTTCCAGTCTTATCAAAAACAACTGTATCTGCCAGAGAGGCTTCTTCCAGGAACTTTCCGCCCTTTACGATTATTCCGTTTTCTGCTGCTTCCTTCATTGCGCTCAAAACTGCAATCGGAGAAGCAAGCTTCATGGCACAGGAATAGTCTACCATAAGGGTTGCCATCACCTTTGTCATATTGCCGGTTGCAAGGAAAACTGCAAGAGAAAGCAGAAAGTTATATTTTACAAGTGAATCAGCCAGATGCTCCGAACGCACCTGAGAGGAAACCTTGAGTGACTGCGAATTATCTATCATTGTCAGAATGTTCTGAACCTTTGTCTGACTTCCGGTAGCACGAACTTCAATAAAAAGTTCCCCTTCCTGAACCACAGTGCCGGCAAAAACAGAAGTGCCCTCACGTTTTTCTACAGCAAGAGGCTCTCCTGTAATAGAAGCCTGATTTACAAGCCCTTCCCCGCGAACAACCTCACCATCCACAGGAATTATACTGCCGGTGCGAACGGCGACCAAATCACCTTTTTTCACAAAAGAAAGCGGAACTGTTTTTTCTACAGTTTCACCTTTTTCATTTTTAGTAACCAGCTGCACCTGATCATTCTGGGAAAGCAGGCGATTGGCAAGATCTGAATAAGATTTCTTTTTTGTAAACTCTTCTATTGTGTCTCCGATGTTCAGCAGGAAATTGATATTTGAAGCAGTTTTTGTATCTCCGGTAATAAGTGCCATGGAAATTGCCGCAGCATCCAGCACTTCAGACTTAAAGATATTACCTGTCGCTACCTGCTTAACTCCCTTCAAAATGCGAGGGCCAAGCGACCAGACTCGTAATGCAAGTCTAACCGGTAGCGGCAAAATCTGTTTAAAGTAATGCCAGGCTGTCATGCAGGCAAGATCAAAAAGAAGACTTTCTTCTTCCTGAGGCTCTTCAACGGCATCAAGCATTTCCTGATTTTTCAGATACTTATCAGAAAGTGCCATAAAATAGGCACGGATATGTTTTTCGGTTAATTGTTTTGTGTCGTAATAAATGAGGAAGGAAGCAGTTGTATAGTTCACAGAAACATCTGTCATTCCTTCCTGAACAGAAAGCAGACTGTGGGCAAGGGCAGCCTGTCGCTTAGAAATTTTTGATTTATCATAGCGGATTCGGATCCGCCCTGGAATTGAGTGCCTTATAATGAAATCCATATTACACTTCTTTGAAAAGATTGTCGGGTCAAGCCCGACAATGACAACTAGGCCTTTGCGTCCTGCTCGGCCTTTACATCCTCGGCATCTTCTTTAATTGTTTCAAAGTATTCTTTAGCATCATCTTTGAGCTGAAGTCCGCCTGCAACAACCTTGGCACAGCCTTTTCTGAAGGTATCTGTCTTAATCAATGCAGCAGCTGCAAGACCTGCAACCACTCCCCAAAGAAATTTCTTACTTCCGTCTGTCATATCAGGCTCCTATAGTTTTATTAGTTTATACTAACTTTTATTAGCATTAACTAACAATATCACTAAACTAAGTTATTTGCAACTAACATTTTGAATGAAGTAAAAAGTCCTTTCAACGATGGTATTCCAAGCGATGCCCGCGAACTGGCTGAAAAGAAAGCCTTTATTATGAGCCGCGAATCCATCGTCAACAATCTCGTTTCCGACAACGCAAGGGAATGCTGGATTTCCTTAAAGCTTAATCCTTTCAAAAACGAAAGCGAAGATGTTTCTGCCGTAGGCCATGCCGCAGAAAAGGTTATTATGAGCGATGAGTTCAAAAGTGACCGCTGGACCCTCATGCCAATTGGAAGTGCCTACACTACCGCCGAAAAAGAGGATATTCTTACAAAGGATTTTGTTTCCAGAATCGGTCTTGGCTTTTTGGTTATGCTCATTTGTCTTATCATTTTTGCACGCTCTGTTTCCGGAGTAATCGTACCATTTATTGAAACTCTCCTTGGAATTGGAACTGTATTTGGTTTTACAAGCCTTATAAATATTCCGGCAGATGGAGATATGATGTCGCTCCCGGTTCTTCTGGGAATGGCGCTTTCTATCGGATATGCCCTTCACTATATAAACGCATTTAAGATGCTCTTCAGACAGACAGGAAAAAGAAAAGGCCCCTGTACTTGCAGAAACAAAGGGTGCAACAAAGGCAGACCTTGTATTTGAAGGAATTGGAAAAAAGATTGTAAAACGAAGCAAGCTTGTAACAATTATTTCTGTTGTTGTTATAGCCTTGTGTATTCCTGGCCTCCTGAAAATGGAAGTAAACATGGACTACCTGAAGTTCATGGGTAACAAGGTTCCATCTGTTCAGCGAATCGAAAAAATTCTTGAAACAAAGCTGGGAAATATTTACAGCTATGACGTTATGATTGAGTTTGATGAGGAGGATGCTTTTAAAGATCCTGAAAACATGATTGCCCTTGATAAACTTGAAAAGGACCTTGGAAAGCTTCAGATGACAAAAATCACTAACGGCAAGCCTCGAGAATGACAAAATAATTTACTGGGAAAACGCAGAAAAAGGCCGTCTCCCCGAAAAGCCGGAAGACTACTACATAAAATATCTGGACTTTGCCTACAAGCACAAAAAACAATTCCAGCTTCTGCTTACCTGCGCAAAAGGCAGCCGCTACGAAAGCTTTACAGAAAAGCTCGCCCGACTGGATCTTGATTTCCTGCAGACTTACCTGCCCCGCGTTCTAAGTAATCAGAAAGATTTTTTTGACTTACTTCAAAGAGTTGGAGAGCTGAAGAAAATTGGATGAAATTACTAAAGAACACGGGCAAGATCCATATTATTCGGGATTATTAAAATAAGAACAATATTGGGTTTTATAACGAAGACCATTTTGAGCCTTGCTTAGCAATTCTGATGAAAAATTTTTCCATAAAATAACAGAATCATAATTTACTTTTTCTGAATTATAAAAAACAACTTCTAACATTCCATTTTTATTCTGTTCATCATATTTTATATGGAAAAATTCAGAAAGCGGCTGCACAGAACCAGCATTTATACAAAAATATATTTTATTAAGCAAAACCGGCTGATTATAACTTTTACCTGTAAAATGACTGTCTAAAATTTGTAAGATTTTTGCTAAATCTTTTCCTGTTACTTGTTCTTCAATAAATATATCATCCTTTCCAAATGTATACATATTTATTCCTTGTTCACTGCCGGCAATTTGCCGGCAGTTGAATTATATTATTACATTAGTTGAATTCCCGGATACAACAACAAAACTCACTATCGGTGTTGCCCTTGCTGGGTCTACCCCAGCCCCCATAGCCGAAGAACAAGGCATATTTACTACACTGGTCATAATTGTTTTGAGACGATGACATGTACTTCCAAGTCCCAAACTTATCTCCACCTAAAGATTCGCTTGCTTCATCAATATTAAATCCATTTACTGAATCTTCTCTGCAGGCATAAATCTGGAAAAGTTCTGCTATACTTGGTAAGTACCAGCCGTTTTGGTAAACTGTGCCTGCTACTCTGCTAAAATGATCTTTATAGTTCTTTCCAAAATAAAAAGCTGGATAATTCAAAGCAGCCTGTTCAGCAGATGTTGTAGAACCACCTGTTCCTGTATCACTAATTCCATCAAAAGCTTCTATCTGTTCAAGATTATCGCTTCCATTTTTATCACCTGTAAATGTTAAAGCACTATCCTCTCCTTCAAGAGGACACAGAATTGTAGTAATTTGTTTATAATATGCATTTGCAGAAGGTATACACCAGGCTAGATAAGTTTTGTTGTGTTTTAACCCAACTCCTAAAGTACGACTTGTTGTATTATCAGCAACACCATTTACATCACTGTTCAATCCAGTTCCCTTGTAGAAAATCAAAGCTATGGCTGCGTTTTTCTTTGCTGTTTTTACATCATCTTCAGAAAGCGCAGCATATTCAGAATACGGCATTGCAGAACCATCTGTAAATACAATGTCTCCTACAGCCTTTGCCTCTGTCGGTGCTTTTGTTCCGATGTAAGTTACAGGCGGATTTTCATTTCCACCGCCAGTTCCTGAACCAGTATCGCCTGAGCCGCCAGTACCTTCTGTACCACCAGTTCCAGTTCCGCTAGTACCACTAGTTCCTGTGCCAGTACCACTGGTTCCTGTGCCAGTACCACTGGTTCCTGTGTCAGTACCACTTGTACCTGTGTCAGTGCCACTGGTTCCTGTGTCAGTGCCACTTGTACCTGTGTCAACACCACTTGTTCCGGTAGTGTCTGTATTACCAGAATTATCTGAGCCTGAAGGACTTGAACAGGCAATAAAACTAATTGCTGTAATACATAATAAAATGTTCAAGATTAATTTTGTTTTTTTCATTTTGTACTCCATCCCTTTTTTGATATGTTTCTTCTATATTACCCCCCCCCCGTTTGACCTGTCAAGAAGTTAACTTCTATACATTAAATTCTTTTACCCCCTTTAGTAAGTAAAAAAAATTTCAAAAAGAAGAATGATTTTTTAACTTTCAAAAAATTGTTTTATTTTTTTTCCCGCCTATAATGAAGTCATAAAGTAAAAGAAAGCCGGCAACTTGCGGGCTTACACAGGAGTTTAGTTATGAATCTTGCACATCTTTTTGAAGCAGCTATGCTGGTTTGTTTTGGTTTTTCATGGCCTTTGAATGTAATTAAAGCATACAAGGCACGCACAGCAAAAGGAACCAGTCTTCCTTTTATCATTTTGATTATTACAGGCTACCTTGCCGGTATTTCTGCAAAAATCATCAATGGTCAGTACAATTATGTACTTGTTGTTTACTTTTTGAACCTTGCAATAGTAATGACAAATGTTTTTGTTTACATCAGAAACAAAGCGCTGGATAAAAAGGTTGAGGCTAAGAAAAGCCTCAAAATTACAGCTAACGATATTAAGAATGTTGTAGAAAAGGAGGATACTATGATGAACTACACATATTCTTTGGATGAATTGATTCATAAGCCTGCAGCAGCTAATGAAAAGAAAAATGCAGTTATCCTTATGGGTGGCAGCATAGACACAGAAATTCCTGTAAGCAATCTTGCTAAAGAATTCAACTTCAACTTCGACATCTACAACAAGAGTACAGCAAAGCTTAGTGTTGGAAATGCAAACGAATACTTCCAGAAAAACATTGCTGCTCTTGAGCCTGAAGCAGTTCTTATCCACCTTGGCGAATCTGATCTTCAGACTTTCAAATCTGATTCTTCAACCTTCGACAGAAATTATCTGGCACTTGTTGAAAGTATTAAGGCTCTCAACAAAAACTGCCGTATAGCGCTGGTTTCTGTTGAAAACCCTTCAAACGATAAATCAGTTAATCTTATGAATGCCCACATTAAGGCAATTGCAAACGCAGAAAAAACAAGCTTTGTAAATCTTGAAAATGCAAAACTCTGGAATCCAGAAGCTAATAAAACATCATCAGCTTTTGCTTACAACATGGGTCTTAAGATCCGTAAGCCTTTGAACGATGTAGCTGAGATTCTTTACAGCTGGGCTTTCCACAATATCAAGAGCAATACAACCGAAATACTGGTTGGCTAATACCTCCGGGACTTCCTCTTACTGGAAGTCCCTTTTTTATTTTAAAATATCTTTTGTTTTATTTTTCAGCCTTATTATTTTTAACAAGCTTCTTAATAGCTTTGAATGATTCCGGACTGATATCGTGTTCGATTTTGCAGGCATCTTCTGAAGCAATAGAAGATTTTACACCAATCTGCTCAAAGAACTCTGTAAGAACAGTATGACGTTCGTAAATTGTTTTGGCAATTTCTGCGCCCTTTGGAAGCAGCTTTATGGTCTGGTCTGACTCAATTGAAATATATTCCTCTTTTTCAAGATTATGTAAGGCAACACTTACTGATGGACGCGAAAAGTTCATTTCTTTTGCAATGTCGATAGAGCGCACAGCTCCCTGCTTTGAAAGAACCAAAATTGTCTCAAGATACATTTCTGCAGATTCTTTAATTACCATATTAACCTCTTAGATATAGTATACTAAAAGAGTTTATAATCGACAACAGTTATTTTATCCTAACTGATAATTTACTGTTAAATGCTTTTATCTGCTTACTTACAATCTTTCTTTGCTTTTTTTGTATGATTATTTAGAAAAGAAGTTGAATGAGGATAGGCTGCCTTGCAGACATGTCCACAAGTACCGCAGTTGCCGCCACAGGAGGGGTGGCGGCCGGAGCGTTTAGATTTTATGAGAGAATGGATTACAAGTACAACAATTGCGAGAAGAATAATGCTGACTATAAGTGTTCCCATAAAGTTACTCCAGATATGTCATTGTCCGGCTTGACCGGACAATCCATACATAACGATGATTTCTTGATTCCCGGGTCAAGCCCGGGAATGACATTTGATTGCTTATTTTACAACTTTTGCCTTGCGGAATAAAGCCCATCCGAAGCAGGCAATCACAAGAATTGCCAGGATGAATCCGAAGATATTTCCGGCTCCACTGAACATAGAACCAAGCTGGTAAACTACAAATGAAACTGCATAAGCAAGTCCACACTGCCAGCCGATTGCAGCCCAGGTCCACTTTCTGTTGTTCATCTCACGCTTTATAGCACCGATTGCAGCAAAACAAGGAGCACACAAGAGGTTGAAAATAAGGAATGAAAGTCCTGCCGGATGGGTAAATGCTGCAGCAAGATTTGCCCAGGTTTCTTCTCCACCATAGAGAATACCCATTGTACCAACAATATTTTCCTTTGCAACAAGACCTGTTACAGAAGCAACAGCGGCCTGCCAGTTACCCCATCCAAGAGGAGCAAAGATCCATGCAATGCAGCTTCCAAGCTTTGCAAGAATACTTGCATCCATCTGATCTTCTTCAAGCATTCCAAATCCGCCATCTGTCCAGCCAAAGAATGAAAGGAACCAGATTATGATTGTTGAAAGCAAAATGATTGTTCCTGCCTTCTTGATGAATGACCAGCCGCGTTCCCACATTGAACGCATAACGTTTCCAAATGTAGGCCAGTGGTATGCAGGAAGTTCCATTACAAATGGAGCAACTTCACCCATGAAAGGCTTTGTCTTTTTAAGAATAATACCAGAACAAATGATTGCTGCAATTCCGATAAAGTAAGCGGATGTTGCAATTGCTGCAGAACCACCAAAGATAGCTCCGGCAACAAGGGCAATAAATGGAACCTTAGCACCACAAGGAATGAAGGTTGTTGTCATGATTGTCATACGGCGGTCGCGTTCATTTTCGATTGTACGACAAGCCATAATACCAGGAACACCACAACCTGTTCCAATAAGAACCGGAATAAATGATTTTCCGGAAAGTCCGAAGCGGCGGAAAATACGGTCAAGAATAAAGGCAATACGTGCCATGTAACCACAAGCTTCAAGGAAGGCAAGGAAGATAAAGAGAACTAACATCTGTGGAACAAAGCCAAGAACTGCACCAACACCGGCAACAATACCGTCAAGAATCAAACCTTTGAGCCAGTCTGCACAGCCGATAGCATCAAGGCCGCTTTCAATGAGAGCTGGAATACCTGGTACCCATACACCGTAATCAGCAGGATCAGGACCTTCTTCGCCATACTTTTCAACCATTGCATTAGCTTCTGCTATTGCATCTTCTGTAATTTCGATTGGTTCAGAAACTTCCATTGTTTCATCATCAACTACAACATAAGTAACTTCGCCAGCTTCTGCAGCTTCAAGAATTGCAGCTGAATCACCAAACTCTTCGGCAGCTTCTTCATAGGCCCCTGTACCAATTCCAAAGAGATGATATCCGTCACCAAAGAGCCCGTCGTTTGCCCAGTCTGTAGCAGCGGCACCAACAGTTACCATAGAAACATAGTAAACAAGCCACATAACAAGAGCAAAAATCGGAAGTGCCAGCCAGCGGTTTGTAACTACGCGGTCAATTTTGTCTGATGTACTGAGCTTTGTGCGGTTCTTTTTTGTAACACATTTCTGAATGATTGATTCGATATACTTGTAGCGTTCTGCTGTAATGATAGATTCAGAATCATCATCAAGTTCTGCTTCACAAGCTTTAATATCTGTTTCAATATGATTAAGTTTGTCTTCGCTAACTCCAAGAGCCTTGATTACTTTTTCATCACGTTCAAAAAGCTTTACTGAATACCAGCGATGCTGCTCTTCTGGAAGATCATGTACAACAGCTTCTTCGATATGAGCAAGTGCATGTTCAACACAGCCTTCAAAGCGGTGTTTGTACATCATAGGCTTTTTATCTTTAGCTTTGTTTACTGCAATTTCTGCGGCTTCAATACATCCTGTTCCTTTAAGAGCAGAAATCTCCACAACCGGGCAACCAAGCTCTTCCTGCATTGCATCAATATGAATTTTGTCGCCGTTCTTTTTAACAACATCCATCATGTTAACTGCAACTACCATTGGAATACCAAGCTCTGCAAGCTGAGTTGTAAGATAAAGGTTTCTTTCAAGGTTAGTTCCATCAACAATATTCAAAATTGCATCAGGACGTTCTTTTACGAGATAGTCACGGCTAACAACTTCTTCCAAAGTATATGGAGAAAGAGAGTAAATACCAGGCAAGTCCATAATTACAACGTCACCGTTGTGTCCCTTAAGTTTTCCTTCCTTTTTTTCTACAGTTACTCCAGGCCAGTTTCCTACAAACTGATTCGAGCCTGTAAGGGCATTAAACAAAGTTGTTTTACCGGCATTTGGGTTTCCGGCAAGTGCTATTTTAATCATTATTCTACCTCCACCATTTCTGCATCGGCCTTGCGAACAGAAAGCTCGTAGCCTCGAACTGTGACTTCCACAGGATCTCCAAGAGGTGCAACCTTGCGAACGTAGATTTCTACGCCTTTAGTAATTCCCATGTCCATAATGCGGCGTTTTACCGCACCCTCGCCATTCAGTTTTACAACTTTAACTGTCTGGCCAGTTTTTGTTTCACGTAATGTCATGACTTTATCTCCTATACTCCACCGTCATTGCGAGGAGCGCAGCGACGTGGCAATCCATTTTCCGAGCTGGATTGCTTCGCTGCGCTCGCAATGACGAAAAACTTACACTATAATTTTCTGAGCCATTTCCTTGCTGATTGCAACACGGCTCTCTTTGATTTGAACGATTACATTTCCGCAGATTTTAGAAACAACAGACACCTCAGCTCCTGCGACAAAGCCAAGATTTTCCAAAAAACGACGAACTTCTTCTTTACCTGTGATTTTTTTAATCAGAAAATGCTCATCCTGATTTACCATTGTTAATGGCATTTTTTTAGCCCCCTAAAAGTTAGTTTTATCTAACATTTAAGTTAAAAAATAAAGTTAGGTAGTGCTAACATTTTATTCATTATAGTTAGCACTACCTAACTTGTCAATAAGGCCCCGAAAAAAATTACATATTACCTTATACAAATTTACAGTAGGAAAGCAGTAAATACTAGTATACCAGGGATAGAAGAGTCTTATTGACCAAGCCTGCAATAATCTTTAATATTTACAGTATGACTAAACAGGCTGACTTGATTACTGAATTTTTAGACAAAAAAACAATAGATTCGCTTTCTGTTTTCCTTAATAAAGAAAAGGGTTACGAATCGTCTGCTGATGCAATTGCTGCTGCGTTTGGTTTTGGAAAGGGTTTTTCTAAAATGAAGGAAGAAGCCGTTGAAAAACTGGTTTCAAGTTTCAAGAACAACTTAACCCTGCTGATTCAGAAGACTTGGGTTGAAAAATCTGACATTGCTTTGAAGGATCAGCTTCTTTACCAGCTTGACGTTTTCCTGAGTAACAAATCATGGAAAGATAATTACGTTCTCTTTTTGCAGTTGATTAATCAGGCAGTATTTTTGATGTTCGGACAGAAACCGGACACTCCTGACTTTGCAGAATATACTCTCCGCATTGATCCTGAATTCGGAATTTTCTGGTGGTACATTTCAAACCTTCCTCCCAAAACTGAATGGTCAGAAGAAAAATGCCGGTTAGCTATGCTGCTGGGAATGTATTTCCTTGCAAACTACTAAAAATTGACTAAGCAGACCGGAGCGAAAAGTTCCGGTCTTTTTTTTTGGAGAAAACTATGGACCTGAAAAAAACAACCGATTCCCTGCGATCTGCCAGCCAGAAGCTTGCCTTGCAGAATGCCAGCGAAAAAAACCGCGCCCTTGCAGCCGTTGCAGAAGCTCTGGACAAAAACCGTGCTTCCATTATTTCTGCTAACAAAGCTGATATTGATGCGGCACGCGCAAACGGAATGAGCGAGTCTATTATTGACCGCCTTTTGCTTAATGACAAAAGAATTGACGGAATTATCGAAAGCCTCCGCCTTGTAATTGGCCAGACAGACCCCGTTGGCGAAGAAGTTGCCGGCTGGAAAACTCCTAATGGAATGACAATCCGCCAGGTTCGTGTACCTCTTGGAGTTGTTGCAATTATTTATGAAAACCGCCCTAACGTAACTGTAGACGCTTTTAGTCTTGCTTACAAAAGCGGAAACGCAATTTTGCTGCGAGGTTCTTCATCTTCTTATAAATCTAATGTGGAAATTGTCCGCGTAATCCGCGAGGCTCTGGCTGCTGTGGAAGGTGGCGTGCCTGAAGCTATTGAACTTGTAGAGGTCCGCGACCACGACCACAGCGATGTAGACCAGATTTTGAATGCTGTTGGTATGATTGATGTATGTCTGCCACGCGGCGGTAAAAAGCTGATTGAAAATGTTGTAAGAAATGCAAAAGTGCCGGTTATTGAAACCGGAAGCGGAGTTTGTCATCTTTATGTAGACAGCGAAGCAAATCTTGATATGGCCTGCACAATTGCCGAAAACGCAAAGATTCAACGCCCAAGCGTTTGTAATGCGATTGAGTGTATTGTAGTGCACAAAGCCGTAGCCGAAGCCTTCCTTCCAAAGCTGGAAGCAAAGTTTGCAGGCCGTGTAAAGCTGCATGCCGACGAGCAAGCATTCGAGATTCTGAAAAATGCGGTGGTTGAGTGTCCGCAAAGCGGACGTATCGAAACCACCCTTCTTCCCGCTACCGATGCCGACTTTGGCAACGAATATCTTGATTACGAATGCTGCATCAAGGTTGTAGATTCAATTGAAGAAGCAATCAGCTATATCAACTCTCACAACACAAAGCACAGCGAAAGCATAATTTCTGAAAGCCGGGCTAACACCAGACTCTTCCAGTCTATGATTGATGCCTCTTGTGTTTACGTAAATGCCAGCACCCGCTTTACAGACGGCGGCGAGTTTGGCTTTGGTGCCGAACTCGGAATCTCAACCCAGAAGCTGCACGCCCGCGGCCCAATGGGAATTAAAGTGCTTACAACAACAAAATACTTAATAGACGGCGAAGGACAGATAAGATGAGTAAAATAAACGAAAGCCTAAAAAAGGCACGTAAAATAGTAATTAAAATCGGCAGCAACACTCTGGCAAAAGCAGACGGTACAATCAATCTGGACTTTATGCTTTCTTTTGCCGAGCAGTGCGCAAACCTCATAAAGCAGGGAAAACAGATTATTCTGGTTTCTTCCGGTGCTCAGGTTGCAGGTGTTTCTACTACTAAGGAATGGGCCCGCAAAAAGGATGTTCACTACCGTCAGGCCCTTTGTTCGATTGGCCAGGTTGAGCTTATGCACCAGTGGCGTAAGGCTTTCCAGAAACAGGAGCTTCACATTGGCCAGCTGCTGCTTACAAAAGATGATTTTGAAAACGAACACCGCAGTCTCAACATCCGCAACACACTTTTCACTCTGGTAGACGAAGGTGTTGTACCCATCATCAACGAAAACGACAGTGTAAGCTACGACGAAATTAAAATCGGCGATAACGATAACCTGAGCGCCCTCACAGCAATTCTCTGGTCTGCAGACCTGCTTATTCTCTTCAGCGATATAGACGGCGTTTATTCTGATAATCCTAAAACAAATCCGGATGCAAAGCTGATTGAAAGTGTAGAATCTATTCCGGAGCTGCGAAAATCCATAAAAATTGGCGAAACAAATGCCTTTGGTACAGGCGGTATGGAAACAAAGATTCAGGCCGCAGAAAAGGTTACTGAATACGGAATTGATATGCTTCTGGCAAACGGCGGTAAAGAAAATGCTCTCGCCTCGCTATACGACGACGCTGCTACTGGAACTCTTTTCCTTTCATAAACAGCCGAAAATTTTACACCATTTAGAAAATTATCAAACTTTCACAATGCCTTATCCGAGTTTATACTCAAGGCATGAAAATTGAAAAACTATACGAAACTGCAAAGGATACTGCAGAACGCATTTGGGAACTTTCTCCGGAAGATAGAATCTACGAAGCCGGAGGCTGGATTCCAACCACTCTCAACCTTAAGCCGGAAGAAAGCTTTCAGAAGTTTTACGGCTTTGGAGGAGCTTTAACTGAATCTTCAGGCTATGTGCTTTCTCGTCTCCCATCTCAGGTACGTAAGCAGGCTATTGAAGCCTACTATAATCCTAAAACAGGTAATGCTTACCATTTTGCCCGCATCCATATGAATTCCTGTGATTTTTCTCTTGATAACTGGGCCTGCGTTCCAGAAAAAGATGAAAGGCTCAAGTCTTTTTCTATGGACCGCACCGACAAATATATTTCTCCATTGACTATGGATGTTCAAAGAATTGCTAAGAACGAAGGTAGTGACGTTCAATTCTTGATGAGCCCATGGTCTCCTCCATTATGGATGAAAGACAACGGTGATATGAACCATGGCGGCCACCTCCTCGACTGCTATAGAGAATTGTGGGCCCAGTATTTTGTGACTTTTATTAAAAAGATGGCAGAGCGTGATATTAAAATCAGCTTTGTCACAATACAGAATGAACCGGCTGCTGTGCAGTCCTGGGATTCCTGCGAATACTCTGCTAAGGAAGAGGGTGAATTTGCCGCACAATATCTTGGACCGGCACTCGAAAAGGCAGGTCTTGGCGATGTAAAAATTTACATCTGGGATCATAACCGTGACCTGGCTCTTGAACGTCTGGAAGAATCTCTTAAGGTTCCAGGTGCTTCTAAATATGTTGCGGGTCTTGCCTTCCACTGGTACTCGGGTGACCAGTACGACAACATTAAAGAAATTGCAAAGCGCTACCCAGACATTGACCTGATTTTTACAGAAGGCTGTATTGAAGGCGGCCCTCGTAATGGTGCCTGGTTTACAGGTGAGCGTTATGCCCATAACATTATTAACGACCTTAGAAGCGGCTGTACTAAATGGATTGACTGGAACATTGTTCTTGATATGAAGGGTGGTCCTAACCATGTTGGTAACTACTGCGATGCTCCTATCTTAGCTGATGAAGAAAAAGGCGAACTCCACTTTCAGAGTTCTTACTATTATATAGGACATTTCAGTCGTTTTATAAAGCCTGGAGCGGTGCGGGTTTCTTCCGACTTTTTCTCATGGATGACACCGGCCACTGTTAGCGGTCACCTTACTGACGAAGCAGAAACTGTAGCCTTTAAGAATCCGGATGGAAGCATTGTTCTGATTGTTACAAACCGTACAGAAGCAGACCTGGCCTTTGAGTTCAAAATTGAAGCAGCCGGTGGCGTGCAGACTGCAGACCTGCGCGACTGGGAAAAAGCCCGCACTGCGGCAAACTCAAAGGATGGCGCAAAGGCAGAGTCCGGCAATCCGGCAGCTCCTCTTTACCTTAAGTGCCCGCCACGTGCAATTCAAACCTGGATATTAAAATAACATGTCATTCCCGGGCTTGAACCGGGAAGCTAAAATAAGGAGATGCAGATGAAAAAATATTCACAATTAAGTAAGGCTTTTGCAGCAGGTGCCACAACAGGTCTTGTATTACTAACGATTGTTAGTTTGACCAGCTGTAATAAAAATGGTGGAAAGACTGCCAAAGTCCAGGCGCCTGCCGGCTGGCACCTTGTATGGAACGATGAGTTCAACGGAAAAGAAATTGACACCACAAAATGGGACTTTCAGATTGGAACCGGAAGCCAGTATGGTCTTGTTGGCTGGGGTAATAATGAGCTCCAGTATTACCGCAAGGAAAATGCCAGTGTAAAAGACGGCAACCTTGTTCTCGAAGCCCGCAAAGAAAATTACGAAGGCATGTCTTACACCTCTGCCCGACTGCGAACAGTAAAAGATGACGGTACAGAGCTCTTTACAAAAACCTACGGCCGCATTGAAGCAAGAATCAAAATGCCAACCGGAAACGGAATCTGGCCTGCTTTCTGGCTGCTTCCTGCAACAACTGATTATGGTGTATGGGCTTCTTCCGGAGAAATTGATATTCTCGAAGCAAAGGGCCGTCTGCCAAACCGTGTTTACGGAACTGTGCACTTTGGTCAGGCCTGGCCAGGAAACAAATATACAGGCGGAATGTATAAGTTCCCTAGCGGAGAAACTATTGCAGACTACCACGTTTACTCTCTTGAATGGGAACCTGGTCTTCTCCGCTGGTTAGTTGACGGTAACAAATATTACGAAACCTCACAGTGGTGGTCTTTGGGAGCCGGCGAATCTGAACCATATGCCTACCCTGCTCCTTATGATAAACCTTTCTACATTCTTTTGAACTTTGCCCTTGGTGGTAATTACGACGGCGTAGTTGCACCGGAAGATTCAGACCTTCCTGCTCAGATGCTGGTAGACTGGGTTCGCGTTTACGACAAGGATGAAGCTTATGCAACAGAAGTAAAGCGCCCTACCCCGGAGCGCGATGAAACTAAGTTCAAATCTTTTGAAACTGCTGATGGACGTAACTTTATTTTTGACTCTAAGCTTTCAAAGGCTGTCTGCGAAGGTAAAAATGCAGGTATGTCTTCTAACGAGAATATGGATGTAAAAGAGCGAGTATGGTATTTTCTTGCACTTTCTGATTTTGGCGGAAAAGCAGTATCTTCTGCAGAAGGCGAAGGCCGCCGTGTAAAAATCACAAACCCGGGAAATCAGAATTATTCTGTTCAGCTGATTCAGCACCTGCCGGTTGCAAAGGGTTACTCTTACAAAATCCAGTTTGACGCTAAAGCTAGTGCAGCACGCAAAATTGCAGTAAAACTTGGCGGCGACGCAGACAACAGCTGGGCAGTTTATTCACCGGAATACTATCCTGAACTAACGACCGATAGTCAGCATTTTTCATACTTCTTTACAATGGAAAATGATACAGACCCTACAGCCCGCCTGGAATTTAATCTTGGCCTGGACACAAATGATGTCTGGATTGGAAATGTAAGCGTTACTCAGGAAGAGTTGTAATTAATCTTAAAAACTCATAACAAATTGTTATTTGCATATTTGTTAATACCCCCTCATAATTAAAGAAATAACCTTATGAGGGGGTTTTATTTTGTGGAATTATAATCTCATCCTTCCGGAATGTGTCATCATAGGCACCTTCCTTATTTTCTATTTTACTCAGCCCCGCCTACCCATCAAAATCAACAGAGCCTTTATCTATATTATTGTAATTGATCTGCTTACCCTTTTTGTTGATGTTGTAAGTTCTTATTGTCTGGAACACTTTAACTACCTTGATCCATGTATTTTAAGACTTCAGAATATTGTTTTCTTTATTTTATTTCTCCAAAGAACTTTCTGCTTCTTAATGTTTACAACCATTATTGTTAAGAAAGATATGAGAACTTCTAAAAAAGAAATTCTTATCTTCCTTATTCCGACTCTTGCTGCTCATATCTTTGTTCTTCTTAATTTCTTTTTTGAAACTATTTTTAGAATTTCAGAATCCGGAAAATACTCTCAGGGACCGCTTTATTGTCTGATTTACGTCTGTGCTTATTATTATGTTATTCTTTCAATTATCTATGTAATTCGCTACCGCAAAAACATTTCTACCGGAGAATTTATTTTCTGCCTTGGATATAATCTTGTTCTTCTTACAGGCTATACACTGAGAATTGTTTATCCCCGTTATTTAATAATGAACTTCTTTACTCTGGTTTCAATAATCGTAATTTATCTGGCCTTTGAAAATCCAGCCTTATTTATTGAAGAAAAGAGCGGCGCCTTTAACCGTAAGGCCCTGATGCATTTATTTATGGAAATGAAGGCCGGAAAATACCCTTTAATTCTAGGCTTTACAATTCATAATTACGGCGAGCTGCGCGACATTTATTCTAACAACCAGACCGATAAGGGGCTTTCTCTGATTGGTTCTTTCTTAAAGCAGACTTTTCCAAAGCTTATGATTTTTTATTTGCGCGACGGAAGATTTGTTCTTGTAGGAAAAGATTATTCACAGGCAGAGGAAATCAAAAATAAAATTCGTAACCGTTTTGATTCTGCCTGGAATACAGGCGAAGATATAGATTTATTTTTGGAAATCAGCTTTGCCCAGTTAAATCCGGAAACAATTTCCTGCGACCGTGATTTACTTTTTACTACCATGCTTACTTCACTAACTGATATTCAATCTAAAAATCAGGCAGAGCTGAATGTTACAATTGAGCAGGTAGAACAGATTGAACAGAACAAGCATACTAAGAGAGCTGTTGAACTTGCAATCGAACACAATTCTATTGAATTATATCTTCAGCCGGTTGTTGATGCCAGAAGTCAAAAACTTACAGGTGCAGAAGCTCTTGCAAGAATCCGGGATTCAAACGGGGAAATCATTCCGCCTTCACAGTTTATTCCTATAGCAGAAAAGAACGGCCGCATTAATATACTTGGCAAGCAGATGTTTGAAAAGACCTGCCAGTTTCTGCATGATAATGATATTGAAGCTATGGGGCTTTCCTGGATTAATGTAAACCTTTCGCCTATTCAATTCCTGCGCCGCGACCTTTGCGATAATTTTACGGCGATTCTCAAGAAATATGACATTCCCGCAGAAAAGATTCACCTTGAAATTACAGAAGAGTCCATGATTGATTATGAGCTTCTTAAAAAACAGATGGAAGCTATGAAGGCTGCCGGCTTCTGTTTTGCCCTTGATGATTATGGACGCGGTTATTCAAATATCGCAAGAATGAAAAAATGTCCTTTTATCAACGTGAAGCTCGATATGGAATTTGTATGGGATTATTTTAAGGAAAAAGATAAGATTCTTCCAACGCTGGTTCAGACAATCAAACAGATGGGCTTTACTGTTACAGCAGAAGGAATTGAAAGCCTGGAGCTAGCCGATACCATGAGAGACATCGGCTGCGACTACCTCCAGGGCTTTGTTTTCTCTCAACCTATTCCTGCAAACGAATTTGCAGGAAAATACGGCAAGAATTAATTAAGCAAAAAGCTCTGTTGTCTTGAGCCATTCTGCGACAGCAGTTGCTTCCTTGTCCAGCTCGCGGTCGTCTTCAACAAAGGCGCTCATCTTACGAACCTCGTCGTGAACCTTCTTTGTGAATGGAGCAAAATCTTCATATCCCGCAAGATCAACTGCCTGCATTGCCGCAAGAAGATGTGTTGCAAACTGAAGGAATACAAGCTCAATCTGTTCTGCCCACTTGCGTGCAGAAATTGTACCCATAGAAACCTTGTCCTGATTGAGGGCTTCTGTTGGAGCGGATGTCAAAGAAACAGGGAAGCAGTAAGTTGCAACTTCACCACGGATTGCAGAGATTGTAATCTGGGCAGCCTTAAAGCCAAGGCGGAGGCCGGCACGAGGATGATCAGCAGGTGTAAATGGAATAAGGTTTTCTGTAAGCCCGTTGAACTTTCCGTCGATGATTACTTCTGCCTGTTTGTCTGAGAGGTCTGCAATGTTTGCAAGAGCAGTTCTCATGTAGTCGCAGGCTGCACAGATGTGTCCGCCGTAGAAGTTACCTGTATTGTAAAGGCGGCCTGCTTCAATATCTACAAGAGGATTATCGTTAGCTGAGTTTAACTCTTCGGTAATGAGGTCACGGGCAAAGCGGAGTGTGTCGCGGTAAACACCTGTAATCTGAGGAGCGCAGCGGATTGAATAGCGGTCCTGAATTTTATTTGTCTGAGCAACAAATCCCTTTCCTTCCATCTTTTCAATCTGATTTTTAAGGAAGTCTTCGTAGCGCCATACACGCTTTGAATCTTTTATAATGTCATAAACGTAAGCGGCGCTTTCGCACTGGCCGCGGTGGTTTTTAATCTCACTAACTTTAGCAACAAAAGGAGTGTCTTTTCCGCGTGTGATTTCTGAAGTTACTGCTGTAAGGAAGTCTGAGATTTTTGCAAGGCGTTCTGCCTTTTTCCAGGCAAGAGATGCAACGGCTGTCATAACTGACGTACCGTTCATAATTGCAAGGCCTTCCTTTGCTTCGATTGGAAGAGGCTCTATTCCTTCTGCCTTAAAGGCTTCCATTGTTGGAACAACCTTACCCTTGTAGTAAACCTCACGCTGGCCCATGATAACTGCGCCAAGATAGCTGAGAGGTGTAAGGTCGCCGGAAGCACCAACAGAACCAAGCTGTGGAATTACAGGAATGATATCTTTGTTAAGGAGAGTGACCATCATGCGGGCAAGCTGAGGACGGATTGCCGAATGGCCTCCCTTTACGTTTCCGTTCAAGCGGGCAAGAACAACGGCACGTGCTGTTTCATGGTCAAACTTTGGACCAAGTCCGATTCCGTGATATGTACAGATTACTCTCTGAAGTTCACCGGCTTTTTCAACAGAAATCTGATTGTGACAGCTGTCACCAAAATCAGTTGTTACACCATAAGTTGGTACACCGGTTGCAATATAATCTTCAAGAAACTTGCGGCTTTTTTCCAGGGTTTCCCAAAATGCCTTATCTTCAGGCAATCCAACTTCTTCGCCGCGCAAAGCAACGTCGCATACATCTTCGATTGTTAAATCGTTTCCACAAACTGTCTTCATGAGTTAATTATAATGAAAGGGCAGTGCTCACACAACTGATATAAACAAGGCTTCCAAGCTCAGCCCCTTTTATTGCAGGCACGACAATCTTATTTTGTTTTATCATTTCCTGAATTATCGGCTTTGCTGTTTCCCCGTCCAGTCCGTCGTTTTCTAAAACTTCAATATTTTTCAGCTGGTGATTTTCTACAGTTACCATTAAGTGCAGATGGAGAAAGCTTGTGTTTGTCCTGCCTTCATACTGGCCGTCTGCAATCTGAGACATTTCAATCTTATAATATGGAAGCGAAGAAGCCTCTCGTAGCCGCGCCTTTTTGCGGGCAACATGCCAGCCGCCTGCCATAAGACAGATAAGGGCCAGCAGCATGAGGACTGAAGATATATCTGATTTTCTTTTTATCAATGCCGCTTAAACTCCGGATGTCCGCCGTAGAATTTCTTTTTATCTTCATACATATTTACGTCGGCGGCCTTCATCGCGTTGTAAATTTTCTGGCTGTCTTCTTCAATACTGATACCTACTGCAAAGCTGACATTGTCTGTTTTGTCTGCCTTTTCCTTAATGGTCTTTTCATACTGCTTAAGCTGTTCAAGAGAAGTATCCCGCAGCAGCACCATAAACTCATCACCACCGGCACGGTAAATTTCATCCTGAGGAAAAACTTCTTTTAGAATAGCAGCTGCATCCTTAATCAGTTTATCGCCAGCCGAGTGGCCGTTATCATCATTCATGCGCTTAAGGCCATTTAAATCTGCAAAGATAATACCAATATTCTTTCTGCCGGGACGATCATCAATACCAAGCTGCATAACGCGGTTGTTCATTTCGTTTCGATTAAGTACGCCGGTAAGCAAATCTACAGTACTTAGAATTCTGAATTTATCAAACATTTGATAGCTGGAAATTTCTGAGGCCAGGAAGAAGGTTGTAAGCTCCAGAGTTTCTTTAATGTGCATGGTCTTTTCAGTATCAAAATTGTTAGCCCAGATATAGCCCAAAAGCTCGTAGCCGGACTTAAGAGGGAAAAGAACAAGACTTTCTACATTGGCTTCTTTCAGGGAATCATACCAGGCTTTGTCTTTTTCCTTAATGAAATTCATTTCATCCGGATTACGATAGATTATGCAGTTACTGCCGTTAAGAACTCCTTCCCAGGTTTTTGCAATATTATAAAAATCCGGAGTAAACCAGTCTTCCTTATATTTTGTTCTGCGGTATTTCTCATCAATGTCTTCACCAAGCAGGCTGCATTGCTCTGTAAGGTCATTCATTCCAAGAAGTCCACAATAATCAGCGCCACAAATAATGCGGATATCTTTAATTACTTCCTTTAAGGTTGCCTTAAAATCTGTTGCACCACGCAGCTTAATACAGGTGTTCAAAACTTCTGTAGCAGTATCATGAGAAATATTTGACATTTTAGAAGAGTCTGCTTCGTGGGTTAGTTCCTGAGTATATGTACAGTAGCATAGCTTTCCATCATCTGCATTAAGAGGCAGAGAAAAAAGGTTGAACCAGAAATCAAAACGTTCCGGATGTACATAGGAATGCTGCGGCTGCTTTAGAACGGCACTGCTGTAGCAGAAAAATTCAAAGTTTGGATCTTTAGGGAAATAATTCTGATAAAGGCTATTGGGAATAAATTTGTCTGTAAGCATTTTTGGGGCATCTGGATTATTTTCGATTGAATCGATGTAGGCTTTATTTCCACATACAATTCGAATCTCGCCCCATTTGCCATTTCCAAGATTTTCTACGGACATTATGCATGTCATTGGAAGAAAACCATCAACAAATTTTTGAAAATCCATTCCTTGCCCTTTTTCCCCTTTCTAAAAGAAAATTCACTATAATTCTAACATACAAGGGCGGATTTTTCAAATTTTAGCTTTTGAGGCTTTCGTCCATATTATGCATAATCTGATGGAGGGTCTGCAAAAGAGGTGCGGCGTTCTTCATATCAATAATATTCTGGCACATCATCTGCTGTGGAATGCCGGAACATTTTTCTTTCATTGCTCTTCCATTATCAGTAAGCTTTATGTAAACAGTACGTTCATCCTTGCCACCGCGAGTTCGAGTTAAAAGCCCCTGACCTTCCATTTTTTTAAGAAGCGGAGTTAAAGTTCCAGAATCCAGAAAAAGTCGGGCACCCAGATCTTTTACAGTAACGTTGTCTTTTTCCCAGAGACAGAGCAGAGTAATATAGGCTGTATAGGTAAGCCCAAGCGGCTCCAGCAGCGGATTGTATTTTCTGATGATTTCTTTTGAACAAACATAAAGCGCGAAACAAATTTGATTATCAAGCGCCAGTGGATTAAATTCCTGATTTTCGTTAGTAGCCATGCTTTAATTGTACACAATTAAATTGATAATTTCAAGCCTAAATTTGTTATAAATTGTGCACAATTTAGTTGACAACATTTTATTATCATGTTATATTAGACTTACAAGAAAGGTTGTACACAATCTAATTTTCAATTATTTGTGAGGTATTTTATGTCTATTTATGATTTTTCAGTAAAAGCTCGTGATGGAAAAGAAATCAGCCTTAAAGATTACGAAGGCAAGGTTCTTTTGATTGTAAATACTGCTACCGGCTGTGGTTTTACTCCTCAGTATACCGGCTTGCAGGAATTGTATAACAAATACAAAGATAAGGGTTTTGAGATTCTGGATTTCCCTTGTAATCAGTTTGCAAATCAGGCTCCTGGAAATGATGAAGAGATTCATACCTTCTGTACAGGCCGCTTTGGTATTACCTTCCCTCAGTTTGCTAAAATTGATGTAAACGGCAAAAATGAAGATCCTCTCTATACTTATCTTAAGAGCAAGAAACGCGGCTTCTGTACTTCAAAAATCAAATGGAACTTTACAAAATTCCTGATTGGCCGCGACGGTACTGTGCTTGCCCGCTTTGCTCCTACTGACACTCCTGCAAAGCTCGACTCTTTCATTGCAAAGGCTCTTTAATTTTTAATTTTTCTTAAGCGCCTTCTGTTCCAGAAATCCTGCTGCTTCTTCGGCCCAGCTGTACTGACTCATAAATTCACCGGCATATCTTTTAATGGCAGAAGGTTCCCCCGCAAGAAAATCATAATAATCGCATTTGACAACTTCCGGATTAATTCGGAAGTTGTTATATTCTGCAATAAAAAAGTTTTGTATTTCCAGCTCTTCCAGAGTATGCTTAACATCTACAACCAGATTTCTGAAATTAGCTGCAGATTTTACTGAATCGGCATTGTCCCCATAAAGAACAGAAACCAGTTCCTTTGTTTTTACAGAGCTTCCGTTTTTGTAGATGAGATATCCAATCAGTTCTTCAGATTTTGTACGTGTAAATTTAACAACCTTATTCTCATACATCAGTGTAAAATTTCCAAAGGTTTTTACAACAAGGGTTTGTCTCTGTTTTTTAAGAAATGATATCTGGCGTTTTTCTGAACTGCGTTTGTAAAGGGAAAGGCAGAACATAAGCACCACAGTAATCATTATATTTATGTATCCGGATATTCCAAAGCTCTTAAGCAGATCTGGAGTCATGCAGGCAACCGTAATTACAATTCCACAAAGAAAAATGATTGGAGAAAAAGAACAGGTACACAAAGCAATAAATGCTGTAATACAAAAGATTATAAATCCATTAAAGACCGCGCCCACTTTAACAGTAAAAACTGCATCTGCAAGTATTACTGTGCAAAGTACATAAAAAGGAATTGTCTTTTTTATGTAGGCCTTTTTTCGGTCAACGTCTTTTCCCTGTCTGCTTGCAAAAAAAGCATAGATGCTGAAAATCAAAAAAACAGTGTAATAAGTAAATCTTGGAATATAATTTCCATAATCCGGATAAAGAGTAATTGCAAAAAAGACAAGACAGAAAACAGAAAATGCTAAAAGTGCAATGCTCGCAATGTGAACTATAAGTCTGTTTGATTCACCGGCATCTGCTAAGTCCAGATAGGGAATGGTATAACGGCTTTTGTACTTTTCAACTAAATTTTTAAAAATCATTTTTACCTGCCTTTTTTTATTTTATCATAAAAAATAACCAAGGTTACTAAAAAAAGTGCATTTTTTATGAAATTTGTGCTGATTTTGTGCTTAATTTTTTATTTTTGTGTGCTGATTCTGTACGGTCTGTTTTGTAGAATATTGATGTAAATAAGATTTCGGAAGATTTCTCCCAGCAAAGCGCTGGTATTAAATAAAGTTGCGGAAATCGGAGAGAGAGTTATTTATAAAAGTTTTTAGAAACCTCCTTTATGTTTCAGTTTTTATTTTTATACCCGAACCTTCATGGCTTCGGGTATTTTTTTATCCTTTTTGTATTTTTACACCAACACTTACTTCTGCATTTTTTAACCATGCTTGCTTAATAACTTTTTAAACACTATTATAACTTTAACAAAAATTTTGGAGATTGCTATGAAAAAAATTCTTCCTATTATTGCAGGACTTTTAAGTTTACTTTTTGTTTCCTGTGCTTCTAATTCTTTTGGAAGCCTTTGTGAATTCCCTCTAATCAATTCTGGTGATTTGTCTTCTGGCCGCTACATTGTTATGGGCGAAGTTTCTGCTTCTAACTCTATTACTATGTCCAATGAAGAATATTCTAAGCTGATTAAAAATGAATTTGCTTATGATCCACAGAATATTTCAGTTAAGTTTGGTAACGACACTGCAACCTACGGTTTTGTTGGAAAGCCTGTAAATATCAAGATGAATGTTTTTGAACGTTCTGCGGCTCTTGCTGAATATGAATTGATTCAGGATGCAAAGTTCAACGAAGCTGATGCTCTTGCCTGCTTTAAGTCTGAAACTACAATTTCTTCTGAACACAACCGCACTACTGTAACTACTGTAGTTTCTGCTCTTGCTGTTAAGGTTAAGGCAGACAGCGGATATTCTATTAAGCCTCGTCCAGTTAATGTTGAACCGGAAGCTCCTGAGGTTACTGAATCAGAAGCTCCAGCTGATGTAGAAGCAGAAGCTGATTCAGACGAGATTGAAGAATAAAAATTAATCTGGTAGGAAAACAATAGAAAATAACGCAGGTACTAGAATAAATCTCGGTTTTCTGATATATTCTAGTCTCAGTATGAAAACTGAATGTTGTTTAGATATTGTGATTCTCAAGATGAAAAACACAGTTCATACTATTTTTATTTGGTGATTTCTAAGGCGGAATTCTTTTGAATTCCGCCTTTTTTTTTCGCTCAAAACAGATTTACATTGCATTTTATAGGAGTAAATATATGAAACGAGAAGACATCAAAAAGGTTTTGATTATTGGTTCGGGCCCGATTGTTATTGGTCAGGCTTGTGAGTTTGACTATTCGGGAACTCAGGCTTGTAAGGCTTTGCGCGAACTTGGCTACAAGATTGTACTTGTAAACTCTAACCCGGCTACTATTATGACTGACCCGGTTATGGCGGACGCTACTTACATTGAGCCGCTGAACGTTGAACGTCTTTCTCAGATTATTGAAAAGGAACGTCCTGATGCACTTTTGCCAAACCTTGGTGGTCAGACTGGTTTGAACATGGCTATGGAATTGAACAAGGCCGGCGTTCTTGATAAATACGGTGTAAAAGTTATTGGTGTAAACCTTGATGCTATTGAGCGCGGTGAGGACCGTGAGATTTTCAAGGAGACTATGAAGTCGCTTGGAATCGACACTCCTCGCTCGGGAATCTGTCACACTGTTGAAGGTGCTGAAAAGATTGCTGAAGAAATTGGCTTCCCTCTGGTTGTTAGACCGGCTTACACTATGGGCGGTCAGGGTGGCGGTTTCTGCTACAATGTTGAAGAGCTGCGCACTATTGTTGCTAATGGTCTGGATCTTTCTATGACTCACCAGTGTTTGATTGAAGAGTCTATTCTTGGTTGGGAAGAGCTTGAAGTTGAAGTTGTACGCGACTCTAAGAATCAGATGGTTGCAATCTGTACTATTGAAAATATTGATGCAGTTGGCGTTCATACTGGTGACTCTTTCTGTGCCGCTCCTTTCATGACAATTGATAAGGACCTGGAAAAGAAGCTCCAGGAAATGGCATTTAAGATTGTTGAGAACATCGGTGTTATCGGTGGTACTAACGTTCAGTTTGCTCACAATCCTAAGACTGGCCGCGTTGTTATCATTGAGATTAACCCACGTACATCTCGTTCTTCTGCTTTGGCTTCTAAGGCAACTGGTTTCCCAATCGCTCTTGTTTCTGCAAAACTGGCTTCTGGACTCACACTCGACGAGATTCCTTACTGGCGTGACGGCACTCTTGAAAAATACACTTTGGGCGGCGCTCCTGATGGAGACTACGTTGTTCTTAAGTTTGCCCGCTGGGCTTTTGAAAAGTTCCGCGGAACAAAAGATGAACTTGGAACTTCTATGAAGGCCGTTGGTGAAGTTATGGCCATTGGTAAAAACTTTAAAGAAACTTTCCAGAAGGCTATCCGTGGTTTGGAAAACGGCCGCAGCGGTCTTGGTTTTGCAAAAGACTTTAATAAGAAGAGCGCTGATGAACTTTGCGAAATGCTTAAGACTGCTTCGAGCGAGCGCTACTTCCAGCTTTACGAAGCAATCCGTAAGGGTGTTCCACTTTCTAAGCTTTCTGAAATCACATACGTTAAAGAGTTCTTCCTCCAGCAGATGAAAGAGCTTGTTGATTTGGAAGAGGAAATGCTTAAGAACCCTGGACGCGTTCCGGAAGATAAGCTTTTGATTCAGGCTAAGAAAGACGGTTTCAGCGACAAGTACCTTTCAAAAATCCTTAAGGTTGCAGAAAAAGATATCCGCAAACGCCGCAACGAGCTTGGTATTAAAGAAGCATGGCTCCGCGTTCCTGTAAGCGGTGTTGAAAACGCCTGCTACTATTACTCAACTTACAATGCAGAAAAAGACACTTCTGTTGCAACAGACAACAAGAAGAAGATTATGATTTTGGGTGGTGGTCCAAACAGAATTGGTCAGGGTATTGAGTTTGACTACTGCTGCTGTCATGCGGCTATGCAGCTCAAGGAACTCGGCTATGAGACAATCATCGTAAACTGCAACCCTGAGACTGTTTCTACTGACTATGATACTTCTGACAAGCTCTACTTTGAACCAGTTACTACAGAAGACGTTCTTCAGATTTATGAAAAGGAAAAGCCATTTGGAGTTATCGTACAGTTTGGTGGACAGACTCCACTTAACATTGCACGCGAACTTCAGGAAAATGGCGTAAACATCCTGGGTACAAGCATCGACTCTATCGACATCGCCGAAGACCGCGACCTCTTCCGCCACATGATGGAAAAACTGGAAATCCCGATGCCGGAAAGCGGAATGGCAATTGACTTTAATGAAGCTAAGGCTTGTGCTGATAAGATTGGTTACCCGATTATGATTCGTCCAAGTTTCGTTTTGGGCGGACGCGGAATGGAAGTAATTTATGATGAAGCAACTTTGAAGGAATATGTTGAAAAGGCTGTTGGTGTAACTCCAGACCGCCCGCTTTTGATCGACCGCTTCCTTAAGAATGCGCTTGAGTGCGAAGCTGATGCTTTGGCTGACTCAACTCACGTTTACATTCCTGCCGTAATGGAGCACGTTGAGCTTGCTGGTATTCACTCAGGTGACTCTGCCTGTGTAATTCCTCCAGTTTCTATTCCACAGAACAACCTGGACACAATCAAAGAATATACAAAGAAGATTGCAGAAAACCTCCATGTCTGCGGTTTGATGAACATGCAGTACGCAATCGAAGACGGAAAGGTTTATGTAATTGAAGCTAACCCTCGTGCCAGCCGTACAGTTCCTCTTGTATCAAAGGTTTGTGATACACAGATGGCAAGATTGGCAACCCGCATGATGTTGGGAGAATCTCTTGAATCTCTCGGTTTGAAAGACAAGAAGATTCCTTACTACGGTGCAAAGGAAGCCGTTCTTCCATGGAGCCGCTTCCCTGGCGTAGACCCAATCCTTGGACCGGAAATGCGTTCAACAGGTGAAGTACTTGGTCTTGCCGAAACCTTCCCACTCGCTTTCTACAAAGCCGAGGAAGCCGCCGGTTCAGAACTCCCACACGCACCTGCTGCCTGGGAAAACAAGAAGGTACTTATCTCCCTCAGCAACAAGGAAGGCCAGAAGGATCAGGTTCTCTTTATCGGTAAGACTTTGAAAGACCTCGGCTTTACTCTGGTTGGAACTCAAGGCACTGCCGACTTCTACAATGCCAACGGAATCAAGTGCGACGTTGTAAACAAAATCGGTGCCGGCCGCCCTGACGTAGTCGACATGATTATGAACAAGGACGTATGCCTGGTAATCAACACTCCAAAAGCCAAGCGCAACTACGCCGAAGACCGCAAGACAATCCGCAAGGCATGTTTGAAATACAAGGTTTCTTACATCACAACACTCGCCGGTGCACTTGCTGCTGTTAAGGGTATTGAGTCAGTTAAGAACGGTAACGGTGGTGAGGGTGGAGTTAAGTCTCTGCAGGAGTACCACAGCTTAATTAAATAATTCATGTTTATTTTAGATGTGGCAATATCCGATATTATACTAGATATTGTTACATCTTTAATTTATAATTGTTGTATAATTAGAGAAGGAAATTAATGGCAGATGTTTTCCCAAAAAAATTAGAAAAATGTCCTCTTATTGAAACTGTATTAGAAATTCGATTTAATTCATCTTTATTAGATGAAGCCATCTTTGGAGTTATATATAATAGTATACAGAAAGATTACGCATCTTTTGTTCCAAAGCCACAGCCAATTTTACAGATTCCTTTAGAAATAAGAAAATCTGATCCAAATATTATGTTTCAACCTCTTTATAGACTTGAAAATAATAATTTAAGTATAGGAATAAGTCCAAAATCAATAATTTTTTCAAATACAAAAGATTATAAAGGATGGACTGCATTTAAGGAATTTGTGCAGTCTGCCATGGATTCAATTTTAAACACAGATGCAATTACTTCTGTACAGCGAATAGGAATAAGATATATAAATGTTATCTCCGAATCTCTGTTTGATGCGACCTTAATGAAAATAAATCTGGGGGATACAATAATTTCAAAAATGGATGTAAATACATCTCATATTGAAAAGCAACTAGAAGATGGAATGTCGTTAATTTACCAATTAAATAATAATGTTCAGGTCAGTATAAATGGAGAACAACCAAAATCTGCTTCGATGATAGATATTGATTCTGTTTATCAAAAAACTTTATCAAAGGAAGAATTCTCTAAAAATTATAGTAACTATCTGGAGTTGTTGCATAAAAATGAGAAAAAGGCATTTTTTGATTTATTAAACAAACAGTTCATGGAATCTCTTAAACCAATATATTAGGAGTTCTTTATGAATAATGAAAAATTTTTAACGATTGGAACACTGGCTCTTTCTGTTGCATTTTCTACCGGCACTTTGCAGCATATAGAAAATAATAGGAATAATTATGCTAAGCCAAATAACTATGTTTCTATTATAAATAATCCACAGACTTATAATAATATAATTATTGTGGATGCATCTTTGCTCAATCAAAATAATCTGAATTCAGAAAATGTAATTTCTTTACCAATTCAAGGTAAAAAAAATGTAATATTAAATGGAGCAAGAAAGCGAACTCTCGCATGGTTTTAATTGCTTAAATGGAAATTTCTAATTGGTATCAAATTATAAATAATGAGCTTTCTCTTGAACAAGGTGATATTATTGAGAATTGTAAAATATTATTACCTCAGGAGACGCATTATTTAGCACTGCTGGATGATAATGATACTTCAATTCAAATGGATTATATTGAAACAAATTGTATTATTCTTTCTCAGTCATGCGATTTAGAAAATGAAAAGATAGATTTTGTTATTTTATGTCCTATATGTACACTAAAAGACTTGATTGCACAAAATCCTTTTTTTAATAGTTCAAATGCTAGGGAACAATTAAGACAGGGCAATCAGCCTTCATATCATTTGTTAAACAAATTACAATTGGATAATAATTCTGAGGAAGATTTTTATTGTGTAAGTTTTCATCATATTTTTTCAGTTCCAAAAAATTATTTAAAAGCTATAGTAAAGGATAAAGCAAGATACAGGTTATTATCACCTTATAAGGAACATTTAGCTCAAAGTTTTGCAAGATACTTTATGCGTGTTGGACTTCCATCAAATATATCTAGTGAAGAAATAAAAAAGTACGGAAAATAGTTTATTATTATTTTTCTTTTAATTAAAAATTCGTTGTATTTTTTTATGATTTAAATCTTTCTCCTACATCTTCAATCGTTTTTGATATTTCTTCAGCAATCGTTTTTACAAAAAAATCAATTTTTTCATTTTTACTATTTTTTTCTTCTAAATCAAGTTGAAAAAATGTAGAAATAGGAACATCAAAGAATGTTGCAAATCGTGCAATTGTCTCAGGGGAAACCCATTTCTTGCAATTTTCAATATCATTGATAAATGTAAATGCCATTTGTAATTCATTTGAGAGTTTAAGTTGAGACAAGCCTTTTTGTTTTCTTAATTTTTTTAGATTTTCTGCAAAAACTTTTCGTACTTCTATTTCTTCCATGATACTACTCCATTAGTGTATAGTTTATTACACCAATAGATTGACTATTTGACAAAACTTTATTAGAGTTATACATATATCGCTAATAGCGTATAGCACAGGAGGAATTTATGAAAAAAAATTTAAGTATCATTATCTCATTAATGATGGTTTTGTCTTGTTTTGCAAAGGAAATACCTTTGCAAATAACGGAAACGGATTTCGGATTAGAAATTTCGAATTTCGATTCAAAGGGGAAACGGATTTGCAAAGGAGATTTAAACTTTGATTACACTAACGAGGTATATATAATTTTTAAAAATAAGTCTGATAAATTTCAATTAGAATCACTCGCTCATGAAATTGTGTACAACAATGCTTTGATAAAGTTTTTAGTTTTGGAAGGAGAAACTTTCTCTAATGCCACTCTAAATAAAAAAACTCAAAAGTATGGACCATTGGCTAATTATGACAGTATTCTTGTTGTTTCCAAAGATGGAAAATTTTTAAATTACAAGGCAATAAGTGATGGAAAAAATCTTAATCTAATACTTTCTGATTTTCAGAAGGATGAAACTTTGGAATTAAATAAACGAGTTATACAATTAACTACTGAAAAAGAGAGAATTGAAGCTGAAGAAAAAGCAGAACAAGAAAGATTAGCAGCTGAACGAAAAGCTGAAGAAGAGAGACTTGCTGCTGAACGTAAGGCAGAGGAAGAAAGAAGAGCTTATCAGAAAAAAATTGATGATTTAAAATTAAGTGCTGATAAGATAAATGAATATCTTGGATATAGTGATGTATATAAAACTGATTTATATGCCTACTATATGGATAAGAGCGGAGATTTGGCAATTATTTGTTATCTAGGAGAATCAGTTGACACTCTTGTTGTTCCAGAAAAGATAGAAGGAATTCCTGTGGGAACAATATATTCATTGCAGTCACTAAATAATGCAAAATTCAAGAATGTTACGATACCTAAATCTGTAACAACTATATCTGATAATGCCTGTGTTGGATTAGGAATTGAAAAATTAAACTTCGGAAAAGATTCAAAACTTTCTAGAATTGGCGTAAACGCATTTAGATATAATGAAATACATGAATTAAATCTTCCTAGAAAGGAACTTACGATTTGCTTTGACGCATTTTCTGATAATAAGATTAAAAAGATTTCTGTTTATAAGGACTGGGGATTCCAGTATCATACCCCTTACAACAAGTTTAGTTTGGAATATTGCATTACACAGGAAGATAATGCTTTCTTGAAATCAGATTTATTAGAAGAAGTTATTTTTGAAGAAGGCTGTACTTATATTGCTCCAAAATGTTTTGCAGAATGTCATAATCTCAAAAAATTAAGTATTCCTTCTACGATGAGAAAATTTGGTGCATATGCATTTAATGACTGCACATCATTATCGGACATTTCGTTTGCGGGAATTCCAATTGCAGATGTAGATACACTTGAAGATTTATATAAAAAGGCAAAATTACAAATTGATCCAGATGAAGATCTTCTTGGTTTAGGAGCGGCATTACAGTCTTATACAAGATTGGTAACGGATCCTTGGTCTGCCGTAAAAGCATTTGGTAATTGCCCAGTTGGACTGAAAGTAAAACGAACTTTATTGAAAATGGGACTACCTGAAAATGCATTTTAGAAAAATTATTTAATTAAAAGATTTCAAAGACTGCTTTTTGAGAAAGCAGTCTTTTTTATATTACCTATATTATAATTAAATATACTTGCAAATATACTTGTATTAAAAATATTTATATTCTATTATTATATATAAACAGGAGGTGCAAGTATGCCACAGTTATCTCTATATGTAACACAAGAGCAGTTTCAAAAAATAGAAAGAGAGGCTCATGCTGAAAAAATGTCTCTTTCAAAATGGGTTGTTTCACAATTAATGAATAGAATAGAACCTCGTTATCCAGAAGACTGGGCGGAATTATTTGGATCCGTTTCAGATACTTCTTTTGAACGTCCTGTTCAGCCAACTCTTGAAACAAGGGAGTCTTTATGATTTATTTTGTAGATTCAAATACATGTATTTACTTTATGAATGGAAAATTCTCATCGGTAAGGGAAAAATTTCTTTCCATTTCTCCCAAGAATATAAAGATTTCAGCTATAGTAAAAGGTGAATTGTTATTGGGGGCATTTAAAAGTCAAACACGTGAACAAACAACAAATAAAGTCGAGAAATTTCTTAGGCCTTTTGATGTTGTCGATTTTTCAGATAAAATGACTTATGAGTATGCAGAAATCAGAGGGGATTTAGAAAAGACCGGACAAACAATAGGTGCAAATGACTTACTAATAGCCGCTACAGCATTAAGTGAAAATGCAATTCTTGTGACACATAATATTGACGAATTTTCTAGAGTTAAAGGATTGAAGATAGAAGACTGGGTGGTGGAGTAAAGCCTTTTTCAGAATTTCAAAGGAGAAATATGAATATTGAAGAATTAAATAGAGTTGTTCAAACAATTAAAACTAATCCAGATGTTTTAAATAATATACCTGAAAAATACCTGCAGCCAAAGGAAATTCGTAACAAGCTTACAGGAGCTTTCTTTACGTCAATAAAACCTTCAAAACACTCTAAATGTATTTACCCCAAATGCATAGAAGAAGCGATAGCTTCACATTCTATTCAACACGCTTTATTAAATACAATTTCTAATCCGAATAAAGAAATTCTGCATTTTGGATTTGATATTAGTAAAATGGAATTTAAAAAAATTGTAAAACCCATACCGACATCTGAAGCAAGTACATTTCTTGGATTTTGTAATAAACATGATTCTGAGATTTTCTATCCAATAGAAAATAATTTACGGCCATTGTTATCTACAGATAATGAACAAATGTTTTTATTAACCTATAGAGCTATTTGCAGAGAGTATGTAAAAGCAAAGGAATCTTCTAATACAATAAAAAAGTTTTTATCACAAATAAATAATCACGAAGAATTAAATGATTATGCCCAATTCTTTGCAATACTGGAAGCATATCAAGGATATTGTGAATTACATTGGTTAGAATGTTTGAAGGTTAAATGCGACGAATTATTACAACATAAAAAGTATGAACAATTATTTGATTATAGATATATAGAAATTCAAAAACAATTATCTTTATTTGCAGAAAGTTTTTTTGCAGTACAAGGAGCAACAGAAGATATTATATATAAAAAGGATATAACAAAAGAAATGCCGTTATACTGTGCTATGACTATAATTCCAAATGATGGTCATACAAAAATTTTTTATTCAGTTCTGAAAGAACAAACAAATGAATTAAAGGCTTTTCTTCGGAGGTTTGAATCAAAAGATTATGAACTTGAATGTTTTATAACAGATTGTATTATCAGAAACTGTGATAACTTTTATATTTCTGAAGATTTTTGGAGAAAGATACCATCAGATGATCGAAAAAAATTACAGCATCATTTTTATAAGACAATAATAGATAGAGAATATGATCTTTCTAATGAGTTAAATTTTTTTGAATATTTATAGCAAATTGCGACAGCAATTTACCATGCGGGTCTTAGGGCGGAGCCCTAGGAGAAAGGGGTGTGGTGAAGACGCGACAAAGCGGAACAAGTGGCAAAGTTTACTTTGACACTTGTGGAGCGACTCGCGGCTGAACCCAGGGGGAAGGCCTCCCCCCCCCATCATCTTTATGAATCAAAAGATTATGATTTTGGGCGGTGGTCCTAACAGAATTGGTCAGGGTATTGAGTTTGACTACTGCTGTTGTCATGCCGCAATGCAGCTTAAAGAAATGGGCTACGAAACAATCATCGTAAACTGTAACCCTGAAACTGTTTCTACAGACTATGATACTTCTGATAAACTTTACTTTGAGCCAGTTACAACTGAAGACGTTCTTCAGATTTACGAAAAAGAAAAGCCATTCGGAGTTATCGTACAGTTTGGTGGACAGACTCCACTTAACATTGCCCGTGAACTTCAGGAAAACGGTGTAAACATCCTGGGAACAAGCATTGACTCAATCGACATAGCTGAAGACCGCGACCTCTTCCGCCACATGATGGAGAAATTGGAAATCCCAATGCCAGAAAGTGGAATGGCAATTGACTTTAATGAAGCCAAGGCCTGTGCAGATAAGATCGGCTACCCGATTATGATTCGTCCTTCTTTCGTTCTTGGCGGACGCGGAATGGAAGTAATTTATGATGAAGCAACTTTGAAGGAATATGTTGAAAAAGCTGTTGGTGTAACTCCTGACCGTCCACTTTTGATTGACCGCTTCTTGAAGAACGCGCTTGAATGTGAAGCCGACGCTCTTGCAGACAGCACACACGTTTACATCCCTGCTGTTATGGAGCACGTTGAGCTTGCAGGTATTCACTCAGGTGACTCGGCTTGTGTAATTCCTCCTGTAAGCATCCCTGCTGATAACCTTGCTACAATCAAAGAATATACAAAGAAGATTGCTGAGTCATTGCACGTTTGCGGTTTGATGAACATGCAGTACGCAATTGAAAACGGAAAGGTTTATGTAATCGAAGCAAATCCTCGTGCATCTCGAACAGTTCCTCTCGTATCAAAAGTTTGTGACACTCAGATGGCTCGCCTTGCAACACGTATGATGCTTGGTGAATCACTTGAATCACTCGGCCTCAAAGACAAGAAGATTCCTTACTACGGAGCAAAAGAGGCTGTATTACCATGGGCACGCTTCCCTGGAGTTGACCCAATCCTCGGACCTGAAATGCGTTCTACTGGTGAAGTTCTTGGTCTTGCTGAAAATTTCCCACTGGCATTCTACAAGTCACAGGAAGCTGCCGGAAGTGAACTTCCACACGCACCGGCTGCCTGGGAAAACAAGAAGGTTCTTATTTCCCTCAGCAACAAGGAAGGCCAGAAGGATCAGGTTCTCGAAATCGGAAAGACTTTGAAGAACCTCGGCTTTACACTGGTTGGAACACAGGGCACAGCAGACTTCTACAACGCAAACGGAATTAAGTGCGACGTTGTAAACAAGATTGGCGCCGGCCGCCCAGACGTAGTAGATATGATTATGAACAAGGAAGTTTGCCTGGTAATCAACACACCAAAAGCAAAACGCAACTACGCCGAAGACCGCAAAACAATTCGCAAAGCTTGTTTGAAGTACAAGGTTCCTTACATCACAACTCTCGCTGGTGGCGTTGCCGCTGTAAAGGGAATTGAGAGTGTTAAGAACGGTAACGGTGGTGAGGGTGGAGTTAAGTCTCTACAGGAATATCATAGCTTGATAAAGTAAGAGATTCCCGCATCAAGTGCGAAAATGACATTGCTTGTCAAGCCGGGCAATGACAGTTTTTTGTGTCATTGCCGTGCTCGACACGGCAATCTCTCAATTCGGCTATCTATAGTGCCAGTCTTGCTTTTTGTGGCAAGGCTGGCGTTTTTTTAATTAGCTAATTTCTTTGCATACTGAGACAGAATCCCTTTAGTCAAAGATTCTTCCGATTGTTTTTCACACCATTTGTTAAAAAAGTTGGCTAATTCTTTTGCGGTGATATTGTGAACAAATTCTTTTATGCCTTGAGGAATTTTTCGTTCATCTGGAGTTCTCCAGTTAATGCTTACAATCATCGGCGGCTTTATATAACATTCAGTAAGACATTTATCAAAACATCGCTTTAATTCTTTGTCATTTTTTTTACAATCAAGGTTGCTTTCTATTAAAATGCCATATTTTTTATTTTTGATTAAAAAAATTGTCTGCTTTATGTTGGTTGAAAATTCAAGAAAATCAAAATCCGCCAGAAATGAATCACGGGCCTTTTCAGACATTTTTACAAAATCCAAAAAATCTTTCAAAACATCGGGCGAACTTGTTTCGTGATTTGGATTCAACATTGAAAACAAAATCGCACTGTGAAAGTTTTTCCATTCAGTTCGGCTTTTCAAGAATTTTTCTTTATTCATAATTTTCTCCAGATGCTTTTAATTCTAGTATCTCTTATTATCATTTAACGATAGTCGATTATTTGAGATTAAGGTCTGAGTTAATTCTTTTTATCACATTATCAATTTCATTTTCAGACAGTCCCAAGTCATGGCTCATTACTTCTATATATCCAGTATCTTCAAAACTGAATGACTCTTCCACAAAATCTTTTAAAACAGTCAATCGCAGTTTATACATTTCAACAACGAGATTGATTAAATCTTCTGTCAGATCTTCAGCTTTTAACAGCTGCAACTTATGTTCCCATATAATGCATCTTTTCCTATTCTTACAATAAAAAATCAAAAGTCCTTTCTTGAACTGCTTTTCAATGTTTCTTATTGATAAATTGGAAAACATCGGCATCTTTTTTACATATCCGCTGATTAGTTGTGGTACTTTAAAGCCGCAAAAATCTATATTACCAAACGAAACAAGATAAGCGTTCATGCACAAATACATACAAGTGTTTTGTGCTTTTTTCTTTTTCTTCCGCCTACTCATCTTCGACTGCCTGTCTTGCAAATTAGTCACCCATTCTATCAATTAGTGCTATGACTTTTATAACATCATTCTCACTTGGGTAAATTCCGATAAGACAGTTTGGAATCTTCTTGTTAGAAATCTTATGCCAATTAATCTCTTTACATATTTCTACAATGCATTGTTTTTCGTCCACCTGTTTTAACAATCCTTCAAAATGATTTGAAACATTTCTATTTGATTTATTAAAATCTTTAATCAAGCGCAACTCTGGAAATTTGAATTCCTGCAGGTGACTCTTAAAACTTTCAAATGAATAGTATTGCTTTGTGTCTATCTGCCAGAAATTATTCCCACTTTTCTCAAGCCGATGCTTAATAATGATTGATCCTTCATTATTTTCTTTGCCGTAACAGAGAGTGACTTCTGCAAAATCATACGGTTTTCTTGTTTTATTACCGTGAAAAATGATTGTTTCAGGAGTGTTGTCCGTACCATCAGTATCAAGCAAAGTCCAATTTATAGCATTAAGAAGATTTGATTTTCCAAATTTTGGCGGGCCGGCTACAATATTCAAGTGAGGTGAAAAATCCACATGTACCCGGTTGTAGAAATTCTTATAGCCTTCAATATCCATATATTTCAGAAAAATCTTATTCATTTCCATTGCTCTTTCCATAAAGAAATCTTGTCATCATTAGATAAATGCATACAAAAGGAATGGTGTTTCCGACTGCAATTACTGCGTTATTGAAAAACGATTCTTCAAAGCATAATTTTTCAAACATCATATCTTTTACCATTCCGCTTCCGAAATGACATAAACATACAACAAGACTACCAACTAGATAATTTCTTATTTTTTTGATTTCAAAAGCAATGTCTTTGTTTAATTCGACTGTTGCAGCCAAATTATCATTTTCAATAACGGCTTGCTTATCAGAAATAATTCCAGCATATTCTTTGTATGCTATATCCTGCTTCTGTACATTTAACGTATCTTGATTGAATTTATTACTTACTTCAATTTTTCTTTTTACTCCATTTTCCAGAAAAAGAATTAAGATGTACAACAAAAGCCAAAAATAGATAAGGAATCCAATAAGGAAGGCTTCTCTGTTAGGCAATCGGTCTGTAAGCCATTTGTAGAGTTGAACACAAAAAAGCTGTTCCTGAATATTGTTTGCTAACAAAGAGAAACGGACAGAATGGATTTGCAAAATTAAAATCACTATCGTCAGGTATGGAATATTATACGAAAAAATCTCACAGACATGTTTGACACATTTTCTCGAATTTAAAAAGCAGAAAATAAAGCAAACTGCAAATATACTTCCTATCAATATTTCTTCCATGAGCTTCGGAAATGGCAATAATAGCAAAACAAACAAAAAGACCAGCGTATTTTCAATAATCAGTTTCTTATTCATATTTGCCTCCAAGACAGTAATACTCAAAGCATTTTATTTCAAAATACTTTGAGTTATAAACTACAATTTCAGTTTCTTTGCTATAGCTTGAATGTCTTTTTTGTAAAGCCAAATACCCATTACTGGATTCTGCTGATAATAAGCTCTACCGGAGAGAAAACCAACGATAGAAGTATTTTTCTGATCTTCAATTATGTAAATAACATCACCACTTTCCATAAACGGCTTATTGTTTATTACGGATTTACCACCTTCCTCAGAAGTGACTTTTGTACCAGTGGAAGTGAATTTTGATTTTGGAATTGTAATGCGGGTTATGTATCCGCCCAGTAAAGTCTCTTCAATTACAATAAAATCACCATTGAGTGTAACTGTGCATGGAGTCTTGTCAGCAGTCTTGAGACTAAAAGACTGAGCAAATACTGCTGTTGCAATAAACAACAGACCCAAAAAAGAAATAAATTTTTTCATAATTCCTCCTATCGCTACTTTTTAGCAGCAATGTTTCAATGTTAGTTCACTTATAACACAGGCTGCTATCATTTCGCGATAGTGGAGGATTTTTTTAATTATTTTATCTTCGGAAATAAAACTTTCATTACAGGATTATAATAGTGATATTTATCTTTTTTATCTGGTGCAGAAAAATGGAATAAGTCTATAAAATCTATTTCATGTCCGTTAAGATTATATTTACCATATTCTGCAACTTTTTCTCTATTATGTGTAACTGAAGATGTTTTTGAGAAATTTTCATTTGGAAGACATAAATCTATAAAATGTTCATCAATTTCCCAATCCCACAAATTTGCAGTTATCATTACATCTGGATTTAAGAATTCCAATTCCTTTTTGAAAAAATTCGTTTTTTCCAATTCAGAATCTTCAAAAAATTGAGAAACTAATTTTGTATTTGCTTGCCAGTTTTTAGGATGGTCATTACTGTATTTTGAAATATTTATGCAAGCAAAACCATAATCATTTTTTTCATACATTTTATTTAATATTTCTTGTGCTGTTGGGATATCTTCAAAAGAAAAATGTCCTTTATTCCTTATTCCATAGACGATGTAAAAGATTCTTCTCCACCAATTATTCTTACCTATGCATGTTTCATCAAAACATTCTTTAGTTGTATCTCTGAAATCATAACCGCCTATTTTTCTGGGCTCGCGTCCTACAAAGAGTATCCGCAGATTCTTTTCATCAAAATACCCTGGAAAAAATCCATCTTTTGCAAAGCACCGCTTAGGAGACCGTTTTGTCTTATTTCCATTATCAATTGTATTTTTATTCTTAGTTGAAACTTGTGAAATCCAATTTTTCATAAGAACTTCTAGTTCATCATTTTTCTTTTGCTCATAAACTGAGAAATCAAATTTATAATCCATATTGCACTTACATTATATCACACATTTTTCTATATAAAATTCAATAATATAAAAATTTTTAACTTTACTATCACTAAATGATAGTAAATCGTGGTATAATCTAATCATGAAGCAGAAGTTAAATCCCCCAGAACGTACTCTTAACAAAAAGATGCTTGAACGACTCATAATCATTCACAACGCAATCAAAGCTGGAATGTACCCGGATGTTCCAAAATTGCAGAAACTTTACTGCGAGCAGACAGGTTATAGTAAGGTTGGAGAAGCAACAATTTACCGTGATATTGATTTGCTCCGAACATATTTTCATGCGCCACTCGAGTTTGACAGGGAGAAAGGCGGGTATTATTATTTTGATGAAAAATGGGATTTTGCCCTGAATAATATTTCCACGGAAGATGTGTTTTATCTTTCTGCCGCCAAGACGCTTCTTTCAAGTTTTGAGGGAAGCCCGATTTACAACTCGATTTCTGATGCTATTAACTTCGTAACAGATACACAGGGAGTTGGAAAAAGTTCACTTTTAAAACGAATTGCTGTTGCACCAGTTCCCAAAGTAAATATTGATGAAATAGTCTGGAAAAAATTTCTTGAAGCAATCCGCAATGACTATGTAGTTGAGTTTGATTATAACGGTCGCTGGAATACTGAAACATCTCATAGAAAACTTGCTCCTTATCAATTTCTTTTTGATGACGGTTCATGCTTCATTTTTGGATATTCTTATGAACGAAATGCAGAGCGGATTTTTTCTTTAAGCAGAATCAAAAATCTTGAAGTTACTTCAGAACACTTTGATTTACCGGAAAATTTTGATTTTTCATCTCGTTGTGGTGGCGGTAAGTTCGGAATCTTTATGAGCGATAAAGCTGTAGATTTTGTAATTGATTTATATAACGATGCCAGAGAAATCGTCAAAGAAAGGATTTTAGCAGATAATCAGAAAGTCACGAATTTTGAAGAAGAAGAGAGAACTCGTGTAGAGTTTTCTTCAACTCAAACTCTCAGAGTGATGGAATGGATTCTATCACAAGGCTCTCATGCTATTCCTATTTCTCCAGATTGGTTTGTTGATAATTGGAAATTGACGGTAGAAGCTATGATGAAACGAGTTAATGGGATTTTTGATTGAGAATGTTAATAACATCAAACTTCAAACCTTCACTTGACTTCTCTCTGGTTCTGCATTATATTCTAACCATAAGGATATCGCACCTTTGACTGCGAAATTTATACGGCCGAGGCAGTTTTTATTGCTTCGGCGCTTTTTTTTATATGGCAGATTTAGAAATCTACGAAATCGATTCAGCTTATATTGAATATCTTTCTGCATTTGAAGAGCATCTTTTCAGAAACAAAAAGGTAACTCAAGACTTCTCTCGAAAATATATTGGAATTATACTCGAAATCGAAGGATTCAAATATTTTGCGCCCCTTTCATCTTTTAAACCCAAACACAAACGGCTTTGCGAAACTGATGATTTTATAAAGATTGGTGTCTATGCCGTTATCAATTTGAATAATATGTTTCCTGCTCCTTTAAATATCTGTAAACCTGTTCTTATTTCTGACATAAAGAATGAGCATTATAAAAACCTTATAAGAGCCGAATACCGTATCATTAAACAGAAATCTGAACAAATTGTAAGTAATGCAAGAATAGTTTATGACCATAAGCTTATAAATGACGGAAAATCAAAGCTAAGCCAGCGGTGCAATAATTTTAAATTGCTTGAAGAAAAGTGTAGAGAGTACAAAAGTAAATAGCAAATTGCGACAGCAATTTACCATGCGGGTTTTAGGGCGGAGCCCTAGGAGAAGGGGTAGCGGAAAACGCCACTGGCGGTTGGAGCGAGGGGAAAGCTTTCCCCTCCTTCATTAAAAAAAAATCACGTTTACATTCCTGCTGTTATGGAGCACGTTGAGCTTGCGGGTATTCACTCTGGTGACTCGGCTTGTGTAATTCCTCCGGTATCTATTCCGGCTGATAACCTTGCAACAATCAAAGAATATACAAAGAAGATTGCAGAAAGCCTGCACGTTTGCGGATTGATGAACATGCAGTACGCAATTGAAAACGGAAAGGTTTATGTAATCGAAGCTAACCCACGTGCTTCGCGCACAGTTCCTCTTGTATCAAAGGTTTGTGACACTCAGATGGCTCGCCTTGCTACCCGCATGATGCTTGGTGAATCACTTGAATCACTCGGCCTCAAAGACAAGAAGATTCCTTACTACGGAGCAAAAGAAGCAGTATTGCCATGGGCACGCTTCCCTGGAGTAGACCCAATCCTCGGACCTGAAATGCGTTCTACTGGTGAAGTTCTTGGTCTTGCTGAAAACTTCCCTCTGGCATTCTACAAGTCACAGGAAGCTGCCGGTTCAGAACTTCCACACGCACCGGCTGCCTGGGAAAACAAGAAGGTTCTTATTTCCCTCAGCAACAAGGAAAGCCAGAAAGATCAAGTTCTTGAGATTGGAAAAACTTTGAAGAACCTAGGCTTCACACTGGTTGGAACTCAGGGCACCGCAGACTTCTACAACGCAAACGGAATCAAGTGCGACGTTGTAAACAAAATCGGAGCCGGCCGCCCAGACGTAGTCGACATGATTATGAACAAGGAAGTTTGTTTGGTAATCAATACGCCTAAGGCAAAACGCAACTATGCTGAGGACAGGAAGACGATACGCAAGGCTTGTTTGAAGTATAAGGTATCTTACATTACGACTATTGCCGGGGCGCTTGCTGCGGTTAAGGGAATTGAAGCTGTAAAGAACGGTAATGGTGGTGAGGGTGGAGTTAAGAGCCTTCAGGAATATCACTCGTTAATTAAATAGTTTGCACACGGATTCGAAACGGCTAACGCCGTTTCCGTGATGTCTGGTGGTTGAGTAACCCTTAGGGCATATCGAAACCATAATAAAAAGAAAGACCATCCTTTACTAATGAAGTGCACCCAAGAAATTGGACACTTTAACTAGGCTGATTTTAAGGACTGATTCCTAAATTGTAAAGGGGTCAGTCCTTTGAATTTAACCTTAATTCTTTTTTCGTTGTACCAAGTAAGATACTCTATTAGTTCTTTCTTGAAATGCTCTACAGATTCAAACTCCTGCAAATATAAAAGTTCTGATTTTAATAGTCCAAAGAAATTTTCCATTACAGAATTATCAAGACAGTTTCCTTTTCTGGACATACTTTGTCTTATTCCTTTCTTTTTCAAACGTTCCCTGTAATTGTACATCTGGTACTGCCATCCTTGATCTGAATGTAAAATCAAATTTGTACCGTCTGGTATCTTT
>NZ_ATWV01000011.1 GCF_000421345.1 Treponema bryantii NK4A124 | reverse complement strand
CCAATACGCTGATTCATTCGGATCAGGGAAATACTTATAAAGCGTCAGAGTACAGAAAACTGCTGGAAGAGAAAGGTTTTATCCAGAGCATGAGTCGAGTTGGTAACTGCTGGGACAATGCCTGCATGGAACACTTTTTCGGTACGCTGAAAGCAGAGTCTGGATATTACAATGTTAGTAGACATGGCCTGCTTTCATATCAAATGATGGAAGAACTGATAACAGATTTTATTCAGTTCTATAACAAGGACCGCATACAGAAAAAATTAGGCTGGAAATCTCCAAAGACTTTCAGCCTAAAATGTGCGTAATAACTGTCTAAAAAAATGGGGGCAGTTCAGTAGTGCGAGCGTAGGGCGGGGCTCCGCCCTCTTCAAATTTCCCCAAAATCACATTATAATAAACCCTATGTCATACGAAGTAACAGCGACGAGACGTCGTCCGCAGCAGTTTGGAGACCTGGTTGGTCAGGAATTTGTTGCAGAGACTCTCAAAAATTCTATAAAGTCGGGAAAAATCGCCCACGCCTACCTTTTTTCTGGTCCCCGTGGTTGTGGTAAGACTTCTACTGCCCGTATTCTTGCAAAGGCACTTAACTGTCAGAACGGCCCTACAGACCAGCCTTGCGGAACCTGTTCAACCTGTCAGGAAATTACAAAGGGAACTTCTCTTGATGTAATTGAAATCGATGGTGCGTCTAACACCAGCGTTGAAAATATCCGCCAGATTAAGGATGAGGTTCTTTTTCCGCCTAGCAATTCTAAGTATAAAATCTATATCATAGACGAAGTCCACATGCTTTCGACTTCGGCTTTTAATGCCCTGCTCAAGACTATTGAGGAGCCGCCTCCATACGTAATCTTTATTTTTGCGACAACCGAGCTTCAGAAGGTTCCGGCTACAATTAAATCCCGCTGTCAGCAGTTCAATTTCCGTCTTGTTGCAGTTGATAAGGTAAAGCAGTGTCTTGCCGATGCAGCAGCCGAGCTTGGTATTCAGGCTGATGATGAAGCTCTTTTCTGGATTGCCCGCGAGTCTACCGGTTCTATGCGCGATGCCTACACCCTTTTTGACCAGGTTGTAGCCTTTAGCGACGGACACATCACTTACGAAAAAATCCGCGATAAGCTTGGTCTTGTTGGAATTGACCGCCTGAACACTGTTTTTGAAGCCTGTGCTCAGAACAAAACTGCAGATGTAATTGGTCTTCTGGATGAGTTCCTGCAGGCCGGCGTTTCTATAGAACAGCTGATTTCTAACAGCGCAGACTACCTGCGCAGCCTTCTTCTTATTAAGAATGGCGTAAAAAAAGAGTCTCTTCTTGGCAATTCCGCAGAGCGCTACAGCAGCGTAGTTCTCGGAGCCTGGAATACCGTTCAGATTGAACGTGCCCTTTCTCTCTTTTTACAGCTTTACCGCGATATCCGCTATTCACTTTCGCCCCGCTACGAGCTTGAGCTTGCCTTCAGCCGTCTTTGCTGGCTTGGAAGCTATGTTTCTAATGCAGAAGTTAAAAAGGCAATTGATGCGGCTCAGGGCTTACTGATGGGAAACTCGGTGGTTGAGTGTCCGCAAAGCGGACGTATCGAAACCACCGCAGTACACAGTAATGTACAGAGTGCAGCGGTAGTTTCGACAAGCTCAACCACCGTATCTGCCGAAACTTCTCAGCCTCAGCAGACTCAGCCAACTCCTGCGGGAATGAATCCGATTCCGGCAGGCATGCCCCGCCTTTCCATGCTCGATGAGCTGATTGCAAAGGAGCAGGCTGGTATTTCTGATGATGATACGGGTGCCCCTGGCAGTCCTGGTGGCTCCGGGGAAGGAGATAACTCAAACCCTTTTCATAATGGCGGTCCACTGCCGCCTGAACAATCAGTGGCTGCTGCGCAGAATTCTCAGAATGTGCAGGCAGAAAATGCTCACCCGGCAGAGCTTGACGAACGTTTAAAACTTAATATTCCTCTGAATGAAGTTTCTGACGATGGTCAGTCTATGCCTGTGGTGGATATTCCTTTAACCGATGCTGCTTTTACCGAAAATCCGGATGCGGAAGAAGGAGATGACGGCTGGTCTAATATGGATGCGCCGCCAGATGATGATTATTATCCAGTAGAAGCGGACTTCAGCGAAAGGGCAGAAGAAGCTTATGAAGCAGCAGAGGCTTCTGCAAATCAGAATGGATATAGTCCGGCTCCTGTTCAGCTGCAGGATACTCTGACACTTGCAAATGGTCAGACAATTTCTATAGCCCAGCTTCGCGGGCAGGTTACGGCGAATCTTTCAGTAACAGATGGATTTGCTGCTTCAAATATTGAAAAAACAGGCTTGTGGGTAGTTGATGCAGACTGTGTAAGCACAACTGTAGAAACAGACTACGATTTGAGCCTTATAGAAAAGAAAAAAGATGTGATAGTTGCAGAGCTTTCAAATGCCTGTGGCCGTCCAATGAGATTTAATGTGACCCTTAAATCAGAAGAGACTCAAGCTGCTTCTGCTCCGGTAAAAATACCGGAACAGGTAAATATTCTGGTAAATGCTTTTAAGGGAACAATAGTTGCAGGGAGGATGTAAAAAATGAATCCGTTTGAATTACTTAAGAATACACAGGCTATTAAAGAACAGTCAGAAAAACTCCAGCAGGAACTGGCTGATATCCGCGCAGAAGGTTCTTCTGGCGGCCGTATGGTAACCATAACACTTAATGGAAAGTTTGAGATGATGGGAATTAAGCTTGACCCTATCTGTGTAGATAACCGCGATGTTCAGATGCTTGAAGATCTGATAGTTTCGGCTCATAAAAATGCCGTAGACAATGTTCAGGAACAGATTAAAGCAAAATCAAGCTCTTTACTTGGCGGCCTGGACCTTGGTCAGTTTGGATTATAAGGAAGCAAAACTGTCATTGCCCGGCTTGACCGGGCAATCCAGATAAAACTATGAACGCATTTGATGAACTAACAAACAACTTTTCTCGTCTCCCTGGAATCGGTAAAAAATCTGCCATTCGCATGGTAAACTGGCTTCTTAAGCAGGATGCCGCTTATGTACAGAAGTTTGCCCAGAATCTTGGCAGCCTTCAGGAAAAAATAAAGCCCTGCTCAGTCTGCGGTACCTGGACAGAAAGCGACCCTTGTCCAATCTGTTCAAATCCGCTGCGAGATTCAAGCCAGATTTGCGTAGTAGAACAGCCTCAGGATGTGTCTACTATAGAAGCTTATGGTGAATATAAGGGACTTTATCATGTTTTAGGCGGACTTTTACGTCCACTGGAAGGCATAGGTCCTGCCCAACTTGCAATTCAGCCTCTCATGGCCCGAATCCGAAGCTCTGAGGTTACTGAAATCATCATTGCTACAAACCCTACAGTAGAAGGCGACACAACAGCCCTCTATCTTAATAAGATGATTACAGAACTCAATCTTCCGCAGCCGCCAAAGGTTACCCGCCTTGCCACAGGTATTCCCGTGGGCGGCGACCTCGAATACATCGACAAGAGGACTCTTTCCCTCAGTTTCCGGGGTCGAAGCGAGTTCTAAGCCAGGTGTCATTCCCTTGCTCGACAAGGGAATCTTTGAAAATTTAAGTAGACAAATGGTTTTTTTGTGTTATAATTGAGCATAAGGAGTAGTATAAATGGAATCAAATAATTCTATAGTTTCAGGCTTTGACAGTGATAAGGACGATTCGCTTAAAATCACTTTGCATAAGATTCCAGGAGTCCAGAACGGTTGTATGGTTGTCCTGGATGGATATATTGATACATATAATTCATCTTTCTTTCAGAAACAGCTTACTAAAGTAATTGGAGCAGGTTATTTTAATCTTCTTTTCAATTGCGGTGGCTTGTCTTATGTATCTTCTACAGGCCTTGGCTCATTTACAATCCTTCTTAAGATGGTAAAGGTAAAGGGCGGCGATATTATTCTGTCAGAGGTACAGGAAAAGGTTGCTGAAGTATTCCAGATTCTTGGATTCTCTCAGTTCTTTAATCTGAAGGACACAACAGATGAAGCCCTGGAGTATTTGCGCCATGATGAAGGCTCAACACCAGGACCTGTATTCCCTAAGATGCTTGTATGCCCTTCTTGCGGAAAGAATATTCAGGCTGCACATGCAGGCCGCTTCCGCTGTACAAACTGTAAAGCAATTATTACAATCAGCGAGGCTGGAGCTATCACTCTCGGCTAATTTCTGGTTTATTTACATTTTGTTAAATAAAAAAAACCGATGCAAATTGCATCGGTTTTTTTTATTGCCCGGCCAAGCCGGACAATCTATTCTAGCGGAGCAAGCTGAGTACGTTCTGGCTTGACTGGTTAGCCTGTGCGAGCATTGCTGTTCCAGCCTGAGAGAGTACGTTAGAAGTTGTGAAGCGTACCATTTCTTCAGCCATGTCTGTATCACGGATGCGTGATTCAGAAGCCTGGAGGTTTTCAGCACCAATATCAAGACCTGTAACTGTCTTTTCAAGGCGGTTCTGGTAAGCACCAAGGTCAGCACGCTGCTTGTTGATCTTCATCAAAGCTTCATCAAGAGTTCCGATTGCGCGGTTAGCTTCATCTGGAGTAGCAAGAGACATGATTGATTCGTCTCCGATGTTGCGCAAACCAAGAGCTGTAGCAGACATTGTTCCAATGTATACCTGAGTTCTCTGATCCATGTTAGCACCAATATGGAACCACATAGAGCCTGTAACAACATTTTCACCTGTAGGACGAGCAAAGCGGCCTGTAAGCATGTTCATACCGTTGAACTGAGCACAAGAAGCGATGCGGTCAACCTCTGCGATCAAAGAAGAAACTTCTACCTGGATCTGCATGCGGTCTTCAGAAGAATAGATACCGTTTGAAGACTGAACAGCAAGTTCGCGGATACGCTGAACGATGTCTGTTGTTTCCTGGAGGTATCCTTCAGTTGTCTGAATGAAAGAAATACCATTCTGAGCGTTTGTTGAAGCCTGGTTCAAACCGCGGATCTGAGCACGCATTTTCTCAGAAACTGCAAGTCCAGAAGCGTCGTCACCGGCACGGTTGATTCTCATACCAGAAGAGAGTTTTTCCATGCTCTTTGACTGGTTAAGATCCTGAATTCCCTGGGAACGCTGAGCGAACATAGCACTCATATTGTGATTAATAACCATAATAATCTCCTTATAGTTTTGGTTATAAGATAAAACACATTGGTGGGTTTCAAACCACAACGTGGTTTATCTCACGGGTTTCCACCACCCTTATACTTGATTGTCGGGTGAGGCAAAAAAAAGTTTAGGAAAAAATTAAAAATATTTATATTTTTTTCCCGGTGGTTGAGTAGCCCAACGGGCGTATCGAAACCACCTGTATCTCGATACGCCGCTTACGCGGCACTCGACCACCGCGAATTGAGGGTGTATAATTACTTTATGGACTACTTATTAATGGGAGCTGCAGTCTGCGTAATAATCGCGCTGATTGCCTGGTATATCAAATATACTAATAGTAAAAATCAGAAAAATACCCGTCATAAGAATTTGCAGCCGGTAAAATGTCCCCTCTGCGATTCAAATCTCTTTGTAGGGGAGAATATAATCTCAAAAGTCTATCGGCCAATGAATGTTCCGGACCAGCTTATGATAGTTATGGGCTGTCCACATTGCTATCCGCGGCTGGAACCTGGCTTAAAACGCATTTGTCCGGTTTGTCATAAGGAAGTAGCCCTGGATCAAAGCCTTACAGCGCGTCTTTTTAACAAAGCAATGGGAAAAAAACACGTTCATGTGGTAGGCTGCTCAAATTGTCACAAGCCGAGAGCCCGGTAATTTTTCCTTTTTATATGATGGATAAATAATGAAAAAGTTGACTTCTACCGATAATGATTTATACTTAAAATAACACAGATTTTATAATTTTGAGGCAGGCTTATGGAAGAACAGATAATTCTGGAAGAGGGAAAATCAGCTGAAAAGGAGAAAAAACAGCGTAAAGAATCGCTGCTTTTTAAGTATGGTGTAATTGGCTTTCTGGAAATTCTCGCAATTATCTCACTATTTATTGTGTTTATGTCTCATAATATCAAGGCTCCAATAAAAAGTATTTATGATGAGGCAATTAATAACTTCCTTGATTCTGCTGTAGATAATGTAAAAATGTGGTTTGAGAATCAGGTTACAGTAATGAACGTTTTTCAGCGTGCTATTGTAGACAAGGTTGATTCTCCGGAAAAAATCAAAGAAAGAGTAAAGACAGTTCCAAAACCAGAAGGCTTTGAATATTGTATGGTTTTCTGGGATACAAATACTGATGCAAAGGATGGAGGTCCTGAAACCTTTAATACAAAAGGCGGAACCTCTAAAGCAGGTATTTTACAGAAAGAGTACTATATAAATCATAAAAAGAGTGATGTTTCTGTATGGCTTGAATCTCCTCGAATGGCTGCAGCAGGTGGTTATACCATGCCACTTTTTGTAAAATCGGAATTTACTGATGAAAAGACCGGTGAAAAAATTAATGGTGGTTGTGTAGGCTTCCTTGAGCTTGAGCCTATCACCACCCTTGGAAAGACCTTCTTTAGAACCGGCCGTATTTCTGTTTATGATGATGCAAATGCACTCAGAGCTGGAGAAGATATTCTTGGAGAGACAGATATAAATCATCTTCAGGTTTATACAAAAACATTCAATTTGAACAATAAGGTGTGGAAGGTTATTGCAACTGTAGAGAAAGACGAAGTACAGGAAATTTCACGTCGCTTGCAGAGAGAATCTCTGATAGGTGGTATAGTAATTGCTTTTATTCTCATGATTCTCGAACTCTTTATCATCAGAACAATTATTGTTAAGTTTTCAGCAATTAAAAAGAATATTGATGATTTGAATACGGGTGATAAAGACCTTACAAAGCGTCTTACAATTTATCATAACAATGAAATCTCACAGGTTAAGAAATCTGTAAATACCTTTGTAAATACTGTTCATGAAACTGTACGCGAAATTGGTAATGCAAATGACGACCTTAAGGATACCTTCGAAAATGTAAAGAAACAGCTGGATGAAACCAGAACTCAGATGAATAACATTTCAAACGAAATTCAGGCTGCTACTACAACTCTTGAAGCAGAGGATAAGAGTGTAACGGGCACTTCTGACCTTGTAGCACAGATTTCGTCAAATATTACAACTCTTAATCAGATGATTGATTCTCAGGTAGATTCTATTACACAGGCTTCTGCCGGAATTGAACAGATGATTGGAAACATTCAGTCTATTTCAGGTTCTGTCGACAAGATGGCCGGCGAGTTTACCGAACTTAATGCAGCAACTGCAGAAGGAATTGAAAAGAACCGTATTGTAAACGAGCTTTTGAATTCAGTCCTTGCTCAGAGTAAGACTCTGCAGGATACAAACATGGTAATTGCAAGTATTTCTTCTCAGACCAACCTGCTTTCTATGAACGCCATGATTGAGTCTGCTCATGCGGGTGAGGCCGGAAAGGGATTTGCTGTCGTTGCCGAAGAAATCCGTAAGCTTGCTGATACTTCTGCTACTCAGTCTAAGAGTATTGGTGAAAACCTTAAACTTATTGCTCAGAACATTCAGAAGGTAGTAGAAAGTGCCGATTTGAGTAAGGCTTCCTTCGAGGTTGTATCTGACAAGACAAATAATACTTCTGAACTGGTTTATTCTATCAAGAAGGCTACAGAGGAACAGAGCGAAGGTTCAAAGCATCTGCTCGAAACTCTTTCTAAGATGAATAATATTTCTGTAAGTGTTCAGCGCTCAAGTAAGAAAATCGGCGACCGTGCACTTTCCGTTCTGGATGCAATTGCAGGTCTTAAGGAATCTTCAAAGAACATGGCTCAGAACTTCAACAAGATTGTTTCAACAACTGAAGTTACCCAGGAAACAACTAAGAACCTGAACAAACTTACCGAAGACATGACCCAGGCCGTAAACAACATCTCAGAACGCATCGACGAGTTTAAGGTATAGGTTGCGTAGAGAATATTCATAAAATTAAATTTTTATTGTGAATACGGAAAAAAAGTTCTGTAGTGTTACATAAATGCTAAAACAGGTAGCGCGAGCGAATCGCGGCTGCGAACTGCATCATCCCCGCAGTTCGCCAGACGCGAGTAGCGGAAGCTGCCTGTTTTTGTTACTGACGTAAGCAGCAGAACTTTTTTTATATGTACATTTATCAGTTTTTCCATTAAACTCATTTTATGAATATTATAGTAGTTGGCAGTGGTGGTCGTGAGCACACTATCTGCTGGAAAATTGCTCAGAGTCCTGTTGTTGATAAAGTAGTTGTTGTACCTGGAAACGGCGGCACTGCTTATGAAGCTAAATGTGTAAATATTAATCCAAAAGATTGTGACTATATCAAAGAGGGTGAGAACCCTTACGTTGCTATTGCAAAGCACGAAAACTGCCGCATGTGTGTAGTTGGACCGGAAGATCCTTTGTGTGCCGGTTTAGCCGATGAGTTCTGGAAGGCTGACATTCCTGTTGTTGGTCCAAAGAAGGCCGGTGCTCAGCTGGAAGGCAGTAAAGACCTTTCTAAAAAATTCATGAAGGAATACGGTGTTGCCTGCCCTGCAAGCGAAACCTTTACAAATAAAGACGAAGCCTGTGAATATATCAAAAAGCACGGTGCACCTATTGTAGTTAAGGCCGACGGTCTTGCTGCGGGAAAAGGTGTAGTAGTTGCTGCTACTGTAGACGAGGCTTTGGCTGCCGTTGAAGATATGATGGGAAACGGCAAAGTTGGAGATGCCGGAAAGAAACTGGTAATCGAAGAGTATCTTGAAGGTGTTGAGATTTCTGTTCTTGCTGCTGTTTCTGTAACACCTGAATATGCTGTAAGCGGAAACGCTACAATCGTTCCTTTCCTTCCTGCCCGCGACCATAAGCGCCTTATGGATGGTGCTAAAGGTCCTAATACCGGCGGAATGGGTGCTGTTTGTCCTCTTGAAGATGTTACAGACAAGACAATGAAGCAGTTTAATAAGGCAATTCTTGAGCCAACGCTTAATGGTCTTATCAAAGAAAAGTTCGATTACCGTGGATTTATCTTCTTTGGTGTAATGTTGACTTCTAAAGGTCCAAAGCTTCTTGAATACAATTGCCGTCTTGGCGACCCTGAAACTCAGGCAGTTCTTCCTTTGATGGATTTTGATTTTACTTCTATGTGTACTGCAATTTTGAACGGTACCCTTAAAGATTTTGAGTTTAAGTGGAAGCCTGGATATCAGGTTGCGCCATGTATGGTAAGTGGTGGTTATCCTGAAGCATATGAAAAAGGTAAGGAAATTACAATCAACAAGCCTCTTTTGAATGCTAGTACAGCAAAGATTTTTGTTGCGGGAGCTGTTGCAGGCCGCCGTCACGATAACGACCTGCTTACAAGCGGCGGACGTGTTCTTGCCTGCTCTGCTTATGGATCTTCTTTCAAAGAAGCCTGGGAAAAAGCTTATCAGGGAATCAGCGCCATCAAGTTTGACGGCGCCTTCTTCCGTAAGGATATTGGACTCCCTGGCGCTGCTGAGAGCGGAAAGTTGTAATATCAGATTGTCCGGTCAAGCCGGACAATGACAATAAGTGTCATGCTCGGGCTTGACCCGGGCATCTTTATTTTAAAGATATTTTATCAGTTCTGGTCTTATTTCATCCAGGCGGGCATCGGCAAGGCCAAAGTCCATCTGGCGGAAAGACCAGGCGGCACGGCCAATTCCGTGGTTGTTGAATACTGTGGAAATCAGCTTATACCATTCAAGGGTGTCCTCTGGTGTAGCCTTGTCAATTGTTCCATATTCACCACAATAAAGCATAACATTTCTTTCTTCTGCAACTTTTACTGCTTCAGCAAAAATAGTTTCAAAGTAGTTTACATCTACAGTGGCATCTGGTGCGAAAGCTCCAAAAGCAGTTCCAATCTGGCCAACCTTTTCAGAAGTCTTAGTAATATAATCAGCAAATTTAGACTTGAGCGGGAAGCGGAAATCAGGATTCATATTCGGACCAACCCATGGTGCTCCCTGATGAGTAAAGAGGAGAGGCTCGTAACAGTGGAAGTTGTAAACAATGTTTTCGTCGTATGGCTGGTCCAGGTCTTTTACAGAAGCAAGAGAGTTGTTCCAGTAGCTGCCAACAAGAATCTTTGTTGTAGGAGCAATGGCACGAATGCGCTCAATACAGGTGCGGGCAATTGCGTTCCATTTTTTGCAGTAAGCCTGGTCTGTAACTTCGTTTAAAAGTTCAAAACAGATTTCGTTATTTGTGCCTGCAAAAACATCTTTGAAGTTTTCAGCAAGAGATTCCCAGAGTTTATAAAAACGTTCCTGGAGTTTTTCATCTTCAAAAAAGCCTGATTCCTTGTATCCAGCATCAAAAGAATAACCGCAGGTTTTGTGGAGATCCAGAATCATGTTAAGACTATTTTCAGCACACCATTTTGCTGCCTGGCGAATCCTTTCGTATCCTTTTTCAATTTTCTGGCCGTCAGCAGTTTCAACAAGCTCATAGTCGATTGGAAGACGGATATGATCCAGTCCCCAGCTTTTTATTGTGGCAAAATCTTCTTTTTTAATAAAATTGTCATAACGTTCTTCTGTATGATTACACTGAGAATACCAGCCGCCAATGTTTACTCCGTGCATAAAGCCATTAAATTCTTTCATAAAAAACTCCTGTATAAGTCTATGGCATTAATTCAGCCATATCTGTCATAAACTAAAGTGATATAAGATTATGAGCAGAAAAAACAGATTATTTCTATATTTATGAGGTAGGGTGAATTTCTGATTTTTTAGCTTTGGATAAGCGACGAATTATTTTTTTATTCAGATTTAGAATTTAGTTGTCGTTTCAATACATCTGTTATTTCTTGAGTAAGATTTGTTTTTAGCCAGTTGATTTTGTTTTCAAAATGAGTGGCAAGGCGCGCATACAGCTTATCAAAATAGGCTTGAGTAAGGTCATCTCCAAAGAGAGCTGCTGGTGGAACATTGAGTTCTTTTGAAATGCGGGCAATGAGTGCAGCAGAGGCAAACTGTGTTCCTGTTTCTATGATTGAAAGGTGCTTTTGTGTAATTTCGAGCCGCTTTGAAAGTTCCGACTGAGTGAGCCCTGCCATTTTTCTGTATTTTTGAACGTTTTTTCCGAACAAAGTTGGAATATCAAGTTCCGTCTCTTCCATAAAATTATTATCGCATCGACCGGTCATTCTTGGAACTTTTAGAAAGGTAATAAATATTACTATAAAATATGTATTTTTGATTTTTTTGTTTTGAGCGGTTTATTTTGTATGTTATAATATTACCAATTTAGTTGAATAATCTGTTAATTTAGGGGATTTGGATGAAGAAGATAGTATTAATGTTTGTTTTGATTTTGTTTACGGGAATCCTTAGTGCTAAGAGTGATATTCAGTTGACGCTTCCATTATTATCTTTTTTTAATAAAACTATGATATCGGCAGAAGATTATACTATAAATAATAATAACTTATTTGCAATTTTTGATTCTAATTTCAGACTGTTAAATCAGAATTATATTAGAGATAACAAAATTGGTTTTTATGAGTCAGTTACGATTTCTACACCGAACATAGATGAAATAAATAGTTTCTGGGGAATAAAAATAGCATTAGGCCCTTCTGTAAAAATGCTAGAATCAAATTATGTAAATCTAAATGCTTGTTTGGGCCCAGATATTCAAATTTTTGAGGAAGGAATTATTATAGGTTCTGAAATTGATATACAGGCTAAATTTACACCTAAAAGACGATGTTCACCAATTGTTGGAGTTATTTGTAATATTGATTTTTATTCATCATTGCCTATTTATGAAAGTGTAATCAAAGAAAAAACTGAGGAGTATAGATACGAAAATCAAATTTATCTTTATACTGATTGGTATGTTGAATATGAAAAACATAAAACGCAGAAGTACTTCCATTTTTACCTTCAACCTTACATTGCATTCTGTATTAATTTGTATTAGTTTTTTTATGAGGTGTTTATGAATACAAAACTGAAAATACAAAAGAAATTTACAGACAGACAAAGAAAGATTTGTAAAGTTTTCTATAATTTACTGGAAGATGAAACTATTATATTTATCTGGTGGATTCATCCTTTTAGGAAACAAGGTTTTGTATTCACAGATAAAAGAGTTTTGTGGAATTTACCGACAAAAATTTCTGGAGAAAACGATATAGAAATTTATCATCAAGAAACTGGTGAAATATTTTTTGATTCCAAAATGTTTCTTGAAATTACTGCCGAAAATAGCGAACTTATAATTCATACACAAGAAAAGAGATATAGTTTCGAAAATAAAAAATATTCTTTGCCATTTTTAATAGATAAGATATTCAAAGATTATTTTGATAAAATGACGTCACCAGCTGATGAATATTGTACTTTTAATAATTCCTTTATTTTGGAGATAGAAGGTTTATTACAGAATTTCTCGATTCCAGATTCAGGTGAGAATAAAGTTTATAAAGTTTTTGACAGAGGAAAAAAAGGTGGTGGAAAGATAAAATATACGGCACTGAAAACAGCATCTTTTATAAGGCACTTTTTTGATTTTATCTTGGATATTTATTCATTCCTTGTTCTGAGTTTTTGTTTTCTGATAAATGCAACGGTTGCAAATCCGATATTGGAGAATTATTTTAAGGAAATAAAAGAAATACCATCTAAAGGAAATTTTCTTTTGTGGATGATTATTATTTCTTGTGCATATTTTATATTAAAGCTTCTTGTTGTTCTAACAACAAAAAATGTAAAAAAACTGCCCCCTGTTCTTATCGTTACAGTTCAGATTTTAGTATGGCTTATTGCAAATGAAAAATATCCATTTCTGCTTATAATAAATTTTCTGTTGATTTATATTTTCCAGCGAGTATGTAATTTTTCCAAGAATTCGATAAGATTAAAATTTACATTATATTTTGCAATTCTTATAGCAGTTTATTTATGTATGACATTCATTTTGTAACTGTATAAAATCATTATGAAAAACAAAAATCCGACAAAAACGCTAGAAATAATGTTTTTTGTCGGAACAAAATGTGAAAATATCCGACAAAAAAGGGGGATTTCCGGGATTTTGTCGGAAATATTTTAATGGAAATGCTTATTTATTCATAAAAAGTACTAAATTTAGTTGAAAATCGAGTTTTTATTCCGACAAAAATGCAGAGAATGTGGGATTTTGTCGGAATTTTGCCAAAAATACAAAATGGTATATTAAAATAACGGAAAGAGGGAGATTCGAACTCCCGGCAGCATTTCTGCTGCGCACCCCTTCCAAGGGTGTACCTTAAACCGCTCGGACATCTTTCCAAATGTAATTATTGAACACTATACAGCAAATCTTCGTAGCTTGGGAAAGGCTTGTACTCTTCGCCGAGGAGAGGTTCAATCTGGTCGGCAATGGCACGAACTTCATCCATTGCAGGAATTACGACTTTAGCGTAAGCGTGGGCGCGTTTCATAAGGTCTGCAATAGCACGGGTTTCTTCGTGTTTAGAGGCCAGAGCATCAGCCTTGTTTGAAAGATCGTTTACCAGAGTATTCAACTTTTCCATGAGCTTGAGGCCGGCGTCGCACATTGTCATTACGCGCTGCATCTTAAACTCAGTGTCTGCAAGAACATTCAGATATTTGAAGGCAGCCGGAATAATGTCCTTGTGAACCATTTCCAGCATTGTGTTTGACTCAATGTTTACAACCTGGCAGTACTTTTCCAGTTTGATATCATAGTGACTCTTCATTTCTTCCGGTGTGTAAATTCCGAGTCGGGTGAAGAGATCTATATTCTTCTGGTCGATGTAGTGCTCAATTGCCTTTGGAGTTGTGCGGTAGTTTTTAAGGCCGCGGCGTTCTGCTTCTTCAATCCATTCCTGGCCGTAACCATTTCCATTGAAAAGAATTCGCCAGTGAGCTGTGATTTCGCGTTTAATAAGCTTCTGCAGGTCTTCTTTAAAATTCTTTGACTGCTCAAGCTCGTCTGCAAAGGCTCGCAGGGAATCAGCCAGAATTGCATTCATTATAGTATTAGGACCGCTGATAGAAAGGGCAGAACCTACAGAGCGGAACTCAAAACGGTTACCTGTAAAGGCAAAAGGTGAGGTTCTGTTGCGGTCTGTTGAATCCTTTGGAATAGGTGGAAGAACATCTACACCGATTGTAAGCTTGCCGCCTTTCTTTCCGTCGTAGTCTGTGCCATCCTTGATAGCCTTGAGAACGGCATCAAGCTCATCACCAACGAAAACAGAAATAATAGCTGGAGGTGCTTCGTTTGCTCCAAGGCGGTGGTCGTTTCCGGCAGATGCTACAGAATAACGGAGCAGGTCCTGATTATCATCTACAGCTTTAATAACTGCTGTAAGGAAGAGGAGAAACTGAGCATTGTCGCGTGGAGTTTTTCCCGGACTGAAGAGGTTTTCTCCCAGGTCTGTTGCGATAGACCAGTTGTTATGTTTACCGCTTCCATTTACACCTTCGAATGGTTTTTCGTGGAGCAGGCAGATGAGCCCGTGGCGACGGGCTACCTTTTTCATGATTTCCATTGTCAGCTGGTTCTGATCTGCGGCGAGGTTGCTTGTTGTAAAAATAGGTGCCATTTCGTGCTGGGCAGGAGCAACTTCGTTGTGTTCTGTTTTTGCGTAAATGCCCAGCTTCCAGAGTTCAGCATTCAAATCTTCCATGTATTCAATAACGCGAGGCTTGATTGCTGCAAAGTACTGGTCGTCCATTTCCTGACCTTTTACAGGGCGGGCACCAAAAAGGGTACGGCCGCACATCTTCAAGTCCTTTCGTTTCTGGTAGAGCTTTTCATCAATTAAGAAATATTCCTGCTCTGGTCCCATTGTTGTTGTTACGTGCTTTGCCTTGTTTCCGAAAAGTTTAAGAATACGGAGGCTCTGCTCGTTAATGGATTCCATAGAGCGGAGAAGAGGAGTCTTTTTATCGAGAGCTTCACCATTATAAGAACAGAAGGCTGTAGGAATACAAAGTGTGTGGTCTTTTACAAAAGGATAAGAGGTAGGGTCCCATACAGTATAACCGCGGGCTTCGAAGGTTGAGCGCTTTCCACCGTTAGGGAAGCTTGAAGCATCAGGTTCACCCTTAATCAGCTCTTTTCCGCTGAAGTTCATGAGGATTTTTCCTTCGTCTGCAGGTGTAAGGAAGGAATCGTGCTTTTCTGCTGTAATACCTGTAAGTGGCTGGAACCAGTGTGAATAGTGTGTGGCTCCCTTTGAAATAGCCCAGGTTTTCATTGCTTCGGCAATCTGATTTGCGGCCTCCAGGTCTAGAGGAGTTCCTTCTTCCATTGTGTGCTTAAGAGCCTTAAAGGTTTGCGATGGAAGCATTTCCTTCATAACTGACTGATTAAAAACCAGACATCCAAAAAGTTCAGGAACATTAGTGTTTGACATGAGAAACTCCGTATATTACCCGATATGGGCCGCGTCATTGCGTTTTGAATATCTGTAATTTTAGTGATTTTCGGGTCTCTTTGCAATCTTATTGAGCTGCCTTGCCTTGATGTATTTCAGAAATCGAAAATTGTGTGTTATACTTATGGAATGATTTTAGCTCATATTTCAGACTTACATTTAGGAAAATCACTTCATAATTTTTCCCTGATAGAAGATCAGGATTATATTCTTGAACAGATAGCTGGAATTCTCCTTGAAAAAAAAGTAGACGTTTTAATTATTGCCGGTGATGTTTATGATAAAAATGTTGCCCCGGAAGCAGGAATCCGGGTATTGAGAAAATTTCTGGGCCGCCTTGTTGAAGCAAAGATAAAAGTAATGATTATCAGCGGAAATCATGATTCTGCAGAACGCCTTACCTTTGGCGGCGAGTTTATGACCGATAAGGGAATCTATTTTTCTAAACCATATGACGGAAAAATTGAGCCTGTAGTTGTAACTGATGAGTATGGACCGGTGAATTTTTATCTTCTTCCATTTGTAAAACCACTCATTGTTCAGCATTATTTTGAAGATGAAGAAATAAATTCCTGGGATGCAGCAGTACGCTGTGCTGTTGAACATATGAATATTAATACCAGCGAACGAAATATAATTATTGCACATCAGAATATAATGAGTGCAGAACGCTGTGAGTCAGAAGAGGTTTATATCGGCGGGCAGGATGCAGTGAGTGATGAAATCTTTAGGGATTTTGATTATACGGCTTTGGGGCATATTCACAGACAGCAGAAAATCGGTAAGCATAATGTAATGTTCTCTGGAACTCCCCTCAAATATTCAACTTCAGAATTTGATCAGGAAAAGGTAATGCCACTTATTACCCTTAAAGAAAAGGGTAAGATTGAAATTGACTTAATCCCTCTTAAGCCAAAACGAGACCTGAGAAAGATTGCAGGAACTCTTGATGAAATTATGAGAATGTCTGAAAAAGATACTAATAATCATGAAGATTTTATTGATATTATTCTGACAGATGAAAACGAGGTTATGGATGCGCTTACAACCCTTCGTTCAGTTTATCCGAATGTAATTAAAATTACTTATGACAATAAAGCAAGCAGGGCTGCTGAAGAAACTGAACAGCTTGGCGCTATGAATGCACAGAATCCTATGGAAATCTTTGAAGCCTTTTATACATCCAGAAGAGGAGCTGATATGGATGATGAGCAGAAGGATTATGTGAATTCTCTTATTGAAAAAATCTGGGGAGAAAACTGATGAGACCTCTTAAGCTTGTAATGACAGGATTTGAATCCTATAAAGACAGAACAGAAATTAATTTTGAAGAACTGGGAAACAGAGGACTTTATCTGATTACCGGTGATACAGGTGCCGGTAAGACAACTATTTTCGATGCTATAACCTTTGCTCTCTACGGAAGTCCCAGCGGGGCAGACCGAAATGTAGAAATGCTGCGTTCACATTTTGCAGATGAAAATACTCCGACTTTTGTTGAACTGGATTTTGAAGCTAATGGGAAAAAATATCATATCAAAAGGAATCCGGAATATGAGCGTAAGGCCTTGCGGGGGGAAGGTATAACAACAGAAGCGGCAAACGCAGAATTACAGCCTGACGGGCAGGAGCCGCTTTCCGGAGTTTCTAAAGTAAATGCCGAAATAGAAAGAATTCTAAACCTCAAAAAAGAGCAGTTTTGCAGTATCGCAATGATTGCACAGGGCAGGTTTCAGCAGCTGCTGCTTTCGAAAAAAGATGATAAAGAACGTTTGTTCCGTGAGCTCTTTCATACAGAAAAGTATGAGAGCTTGCAAAATCAGTTAAAGAGCGATAAGAGCCAGGCTCTTGCTTATTTGAATGAATTAAAGCTGCGTATGGGAGAGGCTTTATCTGGATTTATTTTCAGCGAAGAAGATGAGGAAGCAGAAAAGATAAATCAGATAAAAAACTCTTCGTATGTAAAAGAAGAAGATTTTGAGTTTTTGAAGAACTTTGCTGCTAAGGATGAGAAAAAACTTTCGGAGCTTATTTCACAAATAATTGAAAATGAGAAAAAACTGGAAAAGGTAAATGGAGACCTTCAGGCAGGAAGTGAAAGAATTAAAACGGAAGAAAAACTGACTGCTGCAGAAAAAAATCTTTCCGAGAAGGGAAAAAATCTTGAGGGCTTGAAAGAGGTTGTTACCAGAGCAGAAAAAGAGGCAGAAAAGCTGCCGGGGCTTGAAAAAGAAAAGACATTACTGGAAGCTTCCTTAAAAAAATATGAAGAAATATCAAAGAAAGAAGATGGATTAGAAAAACTGGGTGAAGAAATCAAGACAGCAGAAAAAAAAGAAATTGAACTTGAAGAAAAGAAAAATAAATATGAAGCTGCAATTGAGACGGCTAAAGTAGAACTGGCTGCCTTGAAAAATGCCGGAGAAAAAGCCAGCTCTTATGAGATTAGTCTGGAAAAAATATCAGAAGAAGAAAAAGAAATAAAAGATATAGAAAAGCGTCTTAGTGAACTGATAAGAAAAAAAGAAGAGCTTGTCATTTCACAGAATAAGGTTGAGCAGATAAATTCTCTTGTAGTCCAGACTAACAAAAAATATACAGATTTACTCAGACTATTTAATCTGGAGCAGGCAGGTATTCTTGCAGAAAAGCTTGAAGAGGGTTGCGAATGTCCTGTCTGTGGTTCAAAAGACCATCCTCATCCGGCAGTAAAATCTTCGGAGGCTCCAAACCAGACAGAGGTAGAGGAAGCAAAAAAAGAAGCAGATAGAGTAAGCAGTCAGTCAACCAGCCTTGCTGTTGAAGCTGCTCAAAAGAAAACTGAAGCTGCTAATTCTGAAGCAGAAATCAATAAGCTGCTTAAAAAGTATTTTTCATCTCTTTCTGCTGCAGACAAAGAGCTTGCTTCCGAAATTGTAAAAAGAAAAGAAAGTCTGCAGAAGGATTATGAAGAAACAGAAGCTAAACTTCTTGAAGAAAAGAAGGCAAAGTTTCGCCATGAAGAAATAGAAAAATCTCTGCCGGAAATAGAGAGCAGCCTTAAGCAGACAGAAAATGAAGCTTTAGAAAACAACTCAAAAATGGCTGGTTTGAAGGCAAAACTTGAAACAGAAGCAAAGAATCTTGAAGCTGAAAAATCGGGGCTTAAATATAAAACTTTTGCAGAGGCTCAGAAGAGTTTTATGCTTCTTGAAAATCAGATAACACAATTAAAGGGTGCCTTCGAGTCTGCAAATAATAACAGAAATGACTGTGAAAAAGAAATAGAAAATTTGAAGGGTGAAATTAAAAGTTTAAATGAACAACTGAAAAAAACACAGGCCCTTGATATGGAAAAGCTTAACAAAGAAAAACTTAAGCTTTATGAAGAAAAGAATTCTATGAATACCCAGCGTGATTCTTTGAGTGAACGGAAAGGAATAAATCAGGAAAGTCTTAGAAAGATAGAAGCGCTTATTCCGGAAATTGAAAAGGCAACAGATCGGTACAATATGATAAGTGCACTAAGTGATGTTGCAGCCGGTTCAAACCGTGGGGCCCGAGGCAGACCTTCTCTTGAAACTTACGTACAGATGAATTGCCTGGATTTGATAAATCGGAGGGCTAATCTGCGTCTTAAGAAAATGACAGATAATAAATATGAGCTGCGACGCAGGGTAGAAAAAGATGGTTCCGAACTTGGTCTTGATCTGAATGTAAAAGATTTTTATACCGGACGAGAAAGAGAAGTTCAAACTCTTTCTGGTGGTGAACAGTTTCAGGCATCGCTTTCACTTGCACTTGGACTCGCAGATGAGATTCAGGATAATGCTGGCGGAATAAAGCTGGATGCAATGTTTGTAGACGAAGGATTTGGAACTCTCGATTCTGAAACCCTGAATAAGGCAATGCGGGCCCTGGAAGATCTTTCTCAGGGTGAAAAACTTGTTGGAATTATTTCACATGTGGAAGAGCTCGAAAACCGTATTCCGAAAAAGATTTGCGTAAAGAAAGATGCAAGCGGCGTAAGTCATGCCAGCTTGATTCAAGATTAAAGTAAAGATAAAAATACTTCCGGTGTAAGGTTATAGTTTTCAGAGCCGGTCTTTTGAGAAATCAAGGCGTGGTGTTCCGCGGCGGTTATTGCGGCAGATTTTGCTGGGTAGCCTTGTGCAAGGAGGGCTGCGGCCATTCCTGCGAGAAGGTCACCGCTGCCACCTTTTGCGAGGGACTGCGCTCCGTCTGTGATTACAAAAGTTTCTCCCCCGCATGCAATAAAAGTGTTTGCGCTTTTCATAATCACGGTGCTTTGAGGGAAGCGTGTCGTAAGGTAATTACCGGCAGCAATTCTTGATTCGGGGCTTTCTGCGAGTGCTTCGATAGAAAAATCTCCTTCCGCTCCGCAGTGTTCAAGCAGCCGCTTGAGTTCCGAAAGATGAGGTGTAAGAATGATTCTGGCGTTCTCTATGCTGTTTAAGCTGTCGAGAAATGCCGGGGTTTCAGGGGAAGTCAACATTCCTGCATCCAGGACTGCAGCTGGAGAGGTCGTTGAAGTCTGTGAAGTCCGGCTGCCGGATGATTTAAAAGAGTAAAACCAGTCTGTCAGAATTTTTGCGGTATCTTTTGAGAAGTCAGAAAAACCAGAGCCGGCAAGAATACAGCTTGTCTTTTTAGGAAGGCAATCAGAAATCATAAGGGCCGGCGAAATTTTAAACTGATTCAAATCGGAGCTGTTTGATTTTAAAAGGCTTGTAAGCCCGCTGCCAAAACTCATTGCTGCAGAGGCAGCGAGAATTGCGGCACCGGATTTATCACCGCAAAGCACTGCAGTGTGACCAAACTTTCCCTTGTGAACGGCGCGGTTTTTGCGAAATGGTAATTCGCGGTCTTCGGGCTCGACCAGAAAGAGATCATTTACCTGCGTCTGCAAAGATGATGATTCTGTGTCTGCTTCAAATTTTTCTCTTGCAATTCCCAGATCTGCTACAATAATCTTTCCGCTTACTGCCTTTGCAGTGTCAGAGTAAAGGGCCAGCTTCTGGCATCCCATTGTAATACTGTAATCTGCAGAAAACTCAAGAGCAGAAGGAATATCGCAGGCAAGTTTGCAGGCCCGGCTTTTGTTCATAATGTCTATGATTTTTTTTACATCAGGAGAAAGCGTACCGTGGAAACCAGTACCATAAATACAGTCTGCAATATAGTCATCAGCAGTCAGGGATTTGCATAGTTTTTCAAAGAGAATCTGGAAGTCAGGCTCTTCTGAAGCATTAATTATTTTCAGACCAAGTCTTCTGCACATTTCATACTGAGTTTTAGCTTCCTCGGCAGCAGGGGCTTCAAGAGCAAAAACAGTTACGTTTATCTTTGTCTGTAAAAGTCTTGCAAGAGCATAACCGTCGCCGCCATTATTGCCTTTGCCGCAGACGATTACAAGGCGGCTTTCTTTTGTGCAGAATTCCGCCATTGCCCTTGCTGCGTTTTCCATCATCAAAAAGGGGGGAATGGCAAATTTTTCTTTTGCCTTTTTTTCGAGTTCCGAGGCTTGCTGACAGCTGAAAATTCTTTGCATCTGCAGTGACCGATTTTATTTAGTTAAAAATTTCTTTGAAGGTATTACCGATTTCTTTTCCGGCTTCTTTAAGGTCCTCACCGGCTTTTTTACCAGCTTCCTTAATATCCTTTCCGGCTTCTTTTGTGCCTTTTTTTATTGCTTCCTTGTCTTTTGAAGCTTCTTTTTTGGCTTTAGCCTTCTTTTTTTCGAGTTCTTTTTCTGTTCTTTCAATTTTGCGATTAAGGGCAGCTTCACTTAACTCGGCATATTCACCGGCATGAGTCTTCATTTTAGTAAGCTCAAGTTCAAGAGCAACAATATCTTTTGTGAGATCTGAGTCTACGGCAAAGATGGCAGGCTGAAGAAGTGTGATAACAGAAAGTACAAGAGCAATTTTTTTAGCTTTAATCATTTTAATTCTCCTTTTTAGAAAGACGCCAGTCGACAAATGCATAAATAAGAGCAAATGCAATCATTAAAAAGCAGAGTATCTGACCGGTAGAAATATTTAAGAGTGATGTTGATGTATACAAAGGTGCGTTTGTATCTTTAGCAATTCTGTAGCCGAGATCTGCATCCGGTTCACGGAAGTATTCAATAAAGAAACGGAAAATACCGTAGCCGCCTGCGTAAATTGCACCGAGCATGCCGTCGAATTTTTTATGCTTGCGGCAGAACCAGATAATCAGCCATAAAACAATGCCTTCAAAAAAAGCTTCGTAAAGCTGACTAGGATGGCGGGGAAGATTTACGAGTCCGCTGCCGGAAAGTTCCATTCCGATTTTTGCAGCGAAGTCCTGTACCCATGGGAGTCTTGCAGAAAAACGTTCAGCATCAGGGAAAACCATACCCCATGGCATTGTAGTTATACGGCCATAAAGTTCGCCGTTCAAAAAGTTTCCGAGGCGGCCAAAGGTGTAGCCCAGTGGAATGGCACAAACCATTGCGTCGCTGAATTTAAGAAAAGAGCGCTTTTTGATTTTGCACCATATAAGCATTCCAAAAAGACCGCCGACAAAACCACCGTGGTAAGACATTCCGGCAAGGCCTGTAAAATGACCGGATGCATCGAAAGGCCAGAAAATCAGCCAGGGCTTATGGCGGTAGAGTCCGCTTGTGTCATAAATCAAAGTTGAAAAAATTCTGGCACCAATTAAAAGAAAAATGATTCCTGTGAAAATAAAACTGAACAAATCATCTTCAGTAGTTTTGATGCTTTTTGAATCAAGAGCACCTTCGGTCCAGACCTTACGAAGAATAAAGTATGCAGTAGCAAAAGCAAATGCGTACATAAGGCCGTACCAGCGCAAAAGTTCAAGAAATTTTACACCCGGGAAAATCTGTGGGTGAATCCATGAAGGGTAGTTGATGTATAAAAACATGTTGTAATCCTTAAAGCTTAAATCCCTGCTGGCTTGCTTTTATCAGCTTAGACTTAAGCAGGTTGTTTTCCTTTCGCAGCTGGGTAATTTCATACTGCTGGGTCTTTATCATTTCTGCAAGCTCGCTGATGGAAAGTGAACCGCTTGAAACAATATCATCAATTCCGGAAAGACGGAAGTTGAAGTCTTCATTTGCATCTTCTTCAACATCCTGGAAGTTGTCGCCGTTAAAGCTGTCCGGATTAAATTCTGCGTCAAACTCGTGAGCTGGTGTAGAAATCACCTTGTCTGCAATACGGTAAATTGCCTGACCAAGTACAGACTGAGGCTTATAAACTACAACCGGCAGCTGAGAAGCAAGAGCCTTATCCTGCAGCATATCGCGGTACATAAGACCAAGGTATTCAATTTCAAGACCAAGATACTGATTGCAGGAAGATTTGATTCTCTGTGCGCGGTCGGCATCCTTAGGGTCTTCAATCATATTCATAACAAGACGAGGACGAAACTGCTGCATGCGGTTAATGAAAAGCTGGGTAGTCTGAGGATCCTGCTGAGCAAGTCCCTGAATCAGCTGCGGAATGTAGAGCTTCTGCATTGCAGCTGAATCTTTTTTAAGTTCGTCCAGGTAGGCGCGGCCAGGAGTTCCTTTTTTGAAGGTAGTGTAAAGCAGACGGAAAACAGCGTTTTTCAAAAAGAGATAGCCGTTTAAGGTTGCAGTAACAGCCGGAGCCGAAACGATAATTCCCTGCGGAGAAAGAAGGAACATGTCCAGAATAAACTGATGAGTACCTGCACCAAGGTCAAGAATTATATAATCTGTATCAATATTCTTAAGGTTTTTGATGAGTTTAACTTTCTGTAAATGTTTAAGCGAAGTGAGGTCTGGAATCTGGCTGTCGCCCGCAATAAAGCTTACATTCTGATAGTCGGTTGGCTGAATGATTTCGCGGAAATCATTTTTTTCTGTAAACCATGAGCCAAGACTTGCTTTTCCCGGTCTCTGACCGATTACGAGATGAAGATTTGATGCACCAAGGTCGAGATCGGCAAGAACTACGCGTTTTCCCTGCTGACCAAGTGCAATTGCTAAGTTTGCAGATAAAAGGCTTTTTCCAACACCGCCTTTTCCACTTGCTATAGGTATTATTTGTGACATAGCATTGATTATACCACAATTATCTATAAAAAGGTAGATTTTTTGGTTTTTGTGTCATACAATATATGATTATGAAGAAAATCATTAAGATTATTGCGGTAGCTTTTCTGCTTTGCTCATTTCAGTGTTTTGCCGAGTCTTCGGTCGAAAATGATTCAAAAATCACCAGTTTTCAGTATGTAAAAAAGCTTAATTCTGTTTTTGATTTTGTTCAGCAGAATTATGTTGATGAAATAGATCCAAAAATCCTTTATGAAGGTGCTCTTAAGGGCATGCTTGATGCAATCGGCGACCCTTATACCCTTTATCTTGATTCAGATTACATGAGAGATCTCAACGATACAACCTCAGGCAGTTTTGGCGGCGTTGGTCTTTCAATTTCAAAGGCAGCAGAGTCTACTCCAAGTAAGCCTGCTTATGTAGAGGTTGCTTCTCCAATCGAAGATACTCCGGGTGCCAGAGCAGGAATTCAGGCCGGAGATTTGATTTCTGCAATCGACGGACTACCAACTCCAAGCATGACAATGAATGAAGTTCTTGCTCACCTGCGCGGAGAAATCGGAACACCTGTTACCGTAACAATTCTGCGTGGAAGCAGCATGAAGTTTGATGTAACACTGATTCGCGCCCTTATAGAAGTTCCGACTGTAAAGTATGGAATGATCGAAGGAACAAAAATCGGCTATGCCCGCCTTATTCAGTTTACTCCGGATACAGCCCAGCGCCTTCAGGATGCTTTAGACAGCTTTGAAAAGAAGGGCTATGAAGGGCTGATTATTGACCTTCGCGATAATCCGGGCGGACTCATTACTTCTGCCGTAGATGTTGCAGATAAGTTTATTGATAACGGTCCTATCGTTTCTACAAAGAGCCGCCTTCTTTTTGAAAATACACAGTTTTCTGCAAATAAGGATAAAACAACAGTTCGCCAGGGGTTGCCGATTGTTGTACTTATAAACAAGGGTGCAGCAAGTGCTTCAGAAATTGTTTCAGGTGCCCTTAAAGATTATCATCTTGCATATCTGGTTGGAGAGCGTACTTACGGAAAGGGCTCTGTACAGCAGGTAATTCCTCTCAGCAATACAGACGGAATCAAAATCACTATGGCCCGCTATTATACTCCTAGTGATATGAATATCGACAAAATTGGAATTCCGCCGGATGAAGAAATTAAGAATCTTGCAGACTTTAATGAAGATGAAGAAAAGCTTTATGTTGATATGATTAAGTCTGAAATTATCAGCAAGGCAGCGGAAGCAAAGCCAAATATGACAGAGGCTGATATTGCGGCAGAAGCTGTTAAGGTTGCAAAGGAATATCCTATTGATCAGAGAATTATCCGCCGTCTTATCCGCATTCAGGTGCAGAAGACACAGCCGGCCGTTCTTTATGATTTAGATTACGACCTTCAGCTTAAGGCTGCAATTAATGCTGTTCAGAATAAAGAATTTGCTAATATGCTTAAAAATACAAAGACCTTGCGTCAGCTTCAGGAAGAGGCTGAAGATTCTCAGCCTACAGATGGCAAAGGTCTTACTGCAAGCAGCAGCATAAAGAAATAACTTTAATTCAAGATGCGGCAACTCATTGTAGAAAATAGACAGATTCACAAGGGGCTTATTCAGCTGGAAGGAAAGGATTACCGCTATTTAAGGCAGGTACTCAGGGTACGTGCCGGCGATATGATTAGTGTAAGACTACCGGACGGTAGTTTGAATAATGCAACTGTTGCAAAGATTGATGAAAACAACCGTTGCATAACCCTGCAGATTTGTGCGGCTACCGGTGGAACTATAACCAGAGGAGTTCAGGCAGAAGAGATTTCTGCGGCAGGAACTTCCGGAAGGGTTGAATACTGGCTCTTTCAGTTTTTGCCCAGACCTCAGAAATTTGAACTTATTGTAAGGCAGGCTACAGAATGCGGAGTGGCAGTAATTGTTCCGGTTATTGGTGAATATACGGAAAAAAGTTCTGTCCAGGCCCTTGAAGGTGCAAAAAAAGAACGTCTTGAACGCATTATAAAAGAGGCCCGTCAGCAGAGCGGCTCTCCGGTGGATACCCGGGTTACTGAGCCAATGAGCCTGGAGCAGGCAATTGATTCGTGGAAGCGTGGTTTCGATACGGCCTCCGGCCTACTCAACCACCAGAATGTTGCCTTTGTACTTTCGGAACGTGATGATTGCAGCGGTAACCTGGGGGGGGCAGTGCAGAAGGCGGGTGGCCTTGATAAAATCAAAAAGGCTGCAATAGCAGTTGGCAGCGAAGGCGGAATAAGTCCTGACGAGGTAAGGCTTCTTGAAGAAAAAGGTCTTTTTGTTCCGATTCATTTTGCCGTAAATATATTAAGGTGCGAAACAGCGGCTCTTTATGGAATTGCAGCTGTACAGTCAATGATACTAGGTGGGGTGTAATAAATGTCAATTAAACGCATTTCTTTAATAGGGGTTCCAGTAGATGTAATACAGCCGGAAAATCTTGAGAACGAAGTTCTTGAGCTGCTTGCAAAGCCGGGGACAAAACAGATTGTTTTTCTTTCAATCTGGAATCTTCTTAAAGCCAGACACAAGGGCGTTTATTCAGAATGCATTCAAAATGCAGATTTAATTATTCCAATTTCAAAGAGTATTCTTAAAGGAGCCAAGTTTCTCAAAAAGGATATTCCAGTACGCTATAATCCATTTGAAGCTGTAATCAGAATCCTTTCGATTCTCGACTCTCATTACAAGACCCTATACCTTTTTGGTTCAAGCAAAAAAACAATCAATAAGGCAGAAAAAAATATCAAAGATACCTTCCGCAATTTACGTGTAATCGGCCGTTATGGCGGATATTATCCAAAGTCTGTAGAGGATGATATTGTCGAAGCTATCTATAAAGCTCAGCCTTCTCTGGTTCTGCTCAGTGACGGAATTAAAGAAAAAAACTGCTGGCCTTATAAAAGACGCAACCGTTTTTCTACCAGCATCTTCCTTTACTACAAGGATGCCTTTGGAATTTTTTCAGAGCGTGTAAAACGGGTAAAGGAATCAACCTTCAATAAAGGACATGAAATATTTGTTGAGGTTCTTCATAACCCCTTCAAAATATTTTTGCTTTTGCCATTCATGTGGTATATAATTGTTTTGGTTTGGTACAGACTTTTTAGACATAATTAGTCGTGCCATTTTGGAGAGAATGTGCCTGACGTTCAGGATGTTATAAGCTTGTCGCTGGTTTCAAGGCGACAGGATATTGTAAATTTTATAGAGGCTATGTGTCCGGATGAAATACTTCTGACAATAGCCTCTGGTTTTTCTACATTATCGTTAACAAATACAAGACTCTTGCTGATAGATGCTTCGCTTTTCAAAGATTATGATTTAAAAAATCTTGAATACGGAGAAAAATGCGCCGAGTTTTCAATTTGTATACTTCCTCAGGATATACCTTCTGAGGTAATGATGTATGTGGAAAGAAACTTCAGATATATAATTCCTTTCCCTGTAAATGCTGATTACTTCCGTTCTTTTGCACTGCGTGTTGCGGGAGAAACAGTAAAGATAAAAAAAGGTTATATTTCTCAAAAATTGACTCAGGAAAAAATTCCGGAATCTTTTTTCGGCTATTTTCTGGGAAATTCCAGCATCATAAAAAAAGTCAGAGGACAGATTCTCAGGGCAGCATATTCAAGAGAGCCTGTACTGATTCTTGGAGAAACCGGAACCGGAAAAACAACTGCGGCAGAGGTTATTCATACCATGTCGGAAAGACGCGAGAAGAAGATGGTAAGCGTCAGTCTTTCTACAATTGTGGAGACACTGGCAGAAAGTGCCTTTTTTGGACATGTACGCGGCTCTTATACAAATGCAGAAAGTGAATGCCGCGGTTATTTTGAAGAGGCAAATGGAAGCAGTCTTTTTCTGGATGAACTTGGAGTTGCTTCAACTTCTTTGCAGGCAATGCTGCTTACAGTACTGGAGACAGGAAACTATAAAAAAATCGGCGAAAGTAAAGAACATCATACAGATGTAAGAATGATTTTTGCAACAAATGAAAATCTGGAAAAAATGCTTGGCAACGGTCGTTTTCGAAAGGATCTGTATTTTCGTATTTGCGACAATCTTATCTGCATTCCTCCGCTAAGAGAACATAAAGAAGATATAAGGGGAATGGCAGAAAATTATCTTGATCCGGGGGTAATGATTACCGATGAGGCAGTGGAGCTGCTTCAGGAATACAGCTGGCCTGGAAATATCCGGGAGCTGCATAAGTGCCTGCGTAGGGCCATGCTGAACAGCGGAAATAATGTGATTACAGCGGATATGATAGACTTCGGTGAAATCAGCTTTCCTCAATAAGCTGCAGAATGGCCCTGCCGAATTCTTCGGCCTTAAGACGACCTATTCCATAAACATTCAAAAGTTCGCCCCTGTTTTTAGGCTTTTTTGCGGCCAGATCGAGAAGAGTTTTGTCTCCAAAAATCATGTAAGGAGCGATATTCAAATCATCGGCTTTTCGTTTTCGCCATGATTTAAGTTTTTGAATGATTGCTTCGGCCTGAGCGTCATTCACTGCCGGTTTTTCTGCAACAATTTTTTCTCCGCGGACATTCGTGTTATAGCGCAAGCCGGTTTGACGCATAGGCAGCATGAGGGAATCTCTGGAAGCAACAAAACGTTTTCCTGCTGTCGTTAATTCGAGGATGTTATAGTCGCCGGTTTTTCTAATATAATTTTCTGCAATCAGAAGGTCACACAGTTCCATCCATTCCTGCTTTGAATATTCAGTTCCAATGCCCCAGGTTGAAATTTTGTTATGACCGTTATCAATTATGCGCTGAGCTTTTGATCCCAGCAGTACGTCTGTTACATATCCTGCACCAAATCTCTGATTTGTTCTGATTATACAGCACATAAACTTCTGGGCAGGAATAGTAACATCTTTGAGTTCAGCAGCAGGAGAAGAACAGATGTCACAGCAACAGCCTTCTGGAGATTCGGGATTCTTCTCATAAGTTTCACCGAAATAAGCCAGCAGGGCTTTTCTTCGGCAGGTTCTGCTGGTGGCATAGTGAATCATTCCCTGTAAAAGAAGTTCTGCTTTTTCAGGGTCGGCAGAGTCATCTATAAAATATTTGATTTTGTGAATATCGCCCGGGCTGTAAAGCAGGAGGGCAGAAGATGGAAGACCGTCGCGTCCAGCACGGCCGATTTCCTGATAGTATTCTTCAATTGATTTTGGTAAATCATAATTGATTACATAGCGGACGTTCGGTTTGTTAATCCCCATACCAAAAGCGATTGTTGCGACAATAATCTGAACTTCATCCTTAATAAACAAGTCCTGATTTTTTGCGCGTACTTCATCAGAAAGGCCTGCGTGGTAGGGCAGGGCAGAATAGCCTTTTTTATCCAGAGTCTGAGCAATCTCTTCTACCTGTTTGCGCGAATTACAATAGATGATTCCGCTTTCGCCTGCATGTTTTCTGATGTAGTTGATTACAGTTTCCATTGCGCCCCGTTTTGGCTGAACTTCAAGAAAAATATTTTCGCGGTTAAAGCTTGAAATGAAAACCTTTGGATTTTTCATTCCCAGATTTTTACAGATGTCCTGACGTACATGCTCTGTTGCAGTTGCCGTAAGTGCCAGCATTACTGCATCAGGGAAAAGGTGGCGCACAGAAGCGATTTCAAGATAATCCGGGCGAAAGTCGTGGCCCCATTGAGAAACACAGTGGGCTTCATCAATTGTTATGCTGGAAATTTTTAGTTCAGGGCTTGTAAGAAGTTCCCGGATTCTACTGGTAGCCAGTCCTTCTGGAGAAAGATAAATGATTTTCACCTGACCCGATTTGATTTCTTCTGTTGTTTTGCAGTAGTCTTCCCAGCTTAAACTGCTGTTTAGAAATGCAGACTGAATGCCTGCTGTTTTGAGGGAAGAAACCTGGTCCTGCATCAACGAGATCAGGGGAGAAACAACAACGGTTATGCCTTTAAGAATAAGGGCAGGCAGCTGATAGCAGAGAGATTTGCCGCCGCCGGTAGGCATTACTGCCAGGGTGTCGCGGCCTTTGAGTACGTTTGCGATGATGTCTTTTTGAAGAGGACGGAATTCATCGTAGCCGAAAACAGTTTTTAATACGAGCTTTGGATCTGAGCCTTCAAAGGCGTTTGCAACAATTTTCACATAATTATTATAACACATTTCTACTTGATTTATCCTCCTGTTTTTGATATATTTAGCAAATCACGCCGGAGTGGTGGAATGGTAGACACGACAGACTCAAAATCTGTTGCGAGCAATCGTGTAAGAGTTCAAGTCTCTTCTCCGGTATCTGAAGGCTTCCTGTTTCAGGAAGCCTTTTTTTTGCTTTACAGCTCCGGGACCAGGTTTGTGCAGAGTTTATGAAACTCGACTGCCTCGGTCATGTGTTCCGCGGTAATGTCTTTGGAGCCGGCCAAGTCGGCTATGGTTCTTGCGACTTTGAGGCAGGATGAAATGGCGCGGGGCGAAAAGCCGTAGCGTAAGGTTGCGTTGTCGAGCAGCTTGCGGCCCTCTGTGTCCAGAGGACAAAAGTCGAGAATCTCCTGAGGTGAAAGACGGGCGTTTTTTATTCCCTGGCGTTTGCGCTGGGCTTTTACGGCGCGGGCTATGTCCCGGCGGATTTCTTCAGTTGTTGTCAGGCCCGGTCTTTCTTCTATGTCTGCTTCCTCTTCACTTTTATTTTCAACAAATACACGAAGGTCTATGCGGTCCAGCAGGGGAGCAGAAAACTTTTTCCAGTAGAGTTCAATGCTCTTGAGGCTGCAAAGGCATATTTTTGAATGTGAGCCGTAGTTACCGCAGGGGCAGGGGTTTACCGCCATGAGCAGCTGAAAGCGGGCCGGGTAGGTTGTACTGCGACCGGCTCGGCTAAGGGTTATGGTGCCGTTTTCCAGAGGAACACGGAGCATCTGAAGAACGGACGAGCGGAATTCTGCCGCTTCGTCCAGAAAGAGGACTCCGTTGTGAGCCAGTGAGATTTCTCCCGGCCGGCAGGTTGGACCGCCGCCACAGATGCCTTCGATGCTTGCAGTCTGGTGTGGAATCCTGAATGGCGGAATTCTTATAAGAGGTTCTGAAGGCTTTATAAGGCCTGCCAGAGACCAGATTCGTGTAACAGACTGGGCCTCGTCTGTCGTCAGTACCGGATTTATTGCCGGGAACTTCTGGATAGCCATAGTCTTTCCGCAGCCCGGAGCTCCCAGGGCTATCAGGTTGTGTCCTCCAGCGGCTGCAATCTGCAGGGCCCTTACCAGCTGCCTCTGCCCCTTGAGTTCTGCATACTCGTAGCCAGGCGCAATTTCAGGAAAGTAAACCCCATCAGTTTCCGTACAGCCGGCAGGAAGAGCCCCTTCACCTGTGCCCAGAGAAGAGCGGGATTCGTAAAAGGAAATGTCGCTCAAAGCCCGAAAGGCGTTTTCCAGCGAATCGGCCCCATAAACCTGAACTCCAGCAATCTCGCGGGCCTCATCTGCGTTCTGGACAGGAACAATGCAGCGCATGACCCCGCAGGCTGCCGCAGTAGAAACTGCCGCGTGAATCCCCTTAACTGCCCTTACATTCCCGGACAACTCAAGCTCTCCCATCACTAAAACAGGATCGGACAGAAAATCTGTACGGCCATCGGCCACGGCTTTTGCTGCCAGAACTCCCAGCGCTACAGGAAGGTCAAAGCCGGCTCCTTCTTTACGCAAGTCGGCCGGGGAAAGAGAAATGAGAACTCTCTCCGGCGGATACTCGAAGCCCGAATTACGAATCGCCGCCTGCATGCGTTCCCGGGATTCCTTTACAGCCCCGTCCGCCAGCCCTACAATATCCGTCGCAGGAATCCCGCGGCGTAAATCAACTTCCACAGTAACCAGTGCCCCTTCATATCCGAAGGGAGAAAACGAATAAATCTGCATAATGCCTCCACAGATAAAGTAGACAGACTTGTATCGTTTTAGGCAGTTTTTTGGAAAAAAAGTTTAAAAAAATTGCAGATTCCGGTAAATTTTGAAAAAAATCAGGAAAGAGGAGAAATTTTCTACTTTTTTTCAAAAAATCAGCTCTTACCCCTTGAATATGAAAAAAAAATTTGTATAATTTTGCGAAATTTTTTATCTATTTTCGAAAAAGTGTGTTATATTATATGTAGCGGTTTTGTCCTCTAAGCTTTCAGGCACCGCTATTAACCGCAAAAAGTAGGAGTTGCTTGTGAATAAGCACGATTTTCCAAAAATCCATTTTTATGATCAGGATTTTGTAGACATTTATAATAAGACATGGTCTTGGGTTTCTTCTTTGTGGATTAACCCGGAAACCGGAGAGCAGGATTCAGAGGGCTTATTTATTTATCCGGAAAAGGACAAGCTGATTATCAATCAGTTTGAGTCTATCTTCTCAACTTTCTTCCTTGTATATTCAAACAGGAATTTTGATGCCTGCAAGAATATCGATTATTTTTATGCACGTCAGGAAAAGTCTGGAGCTATCCGCTGGAAGTATGATGTTAAGACAAATCAGCCGGTTCTCGAAAAGGACAATAAAGAAGGTGTAGGTCTGCCTCTTTTTGCATTTGCAGAATACAATCTCTTCCATAAATCAGCTAATAAAAAGCGCATTAAGGATGTAATGCCTGCCCTTCAGAAATATATGGCATGGCTGGATGATACATTTAAAAAGCCAAACGGACTTTATTCAGTTCCTGTAAGTGCTTCTTCAATGACAAACTCTCCTCGCGAGAAGGTTTATTATCCTGTAGATTTTAATGCCTGCATGGCAATCAATGCATCTTATATGTCGGCTCTTGGTGATATTCTTAACGACAAGGATATCAGCTTCCAGTACCGCAAGATGTACTTCTCACTTAAGACAAAAATCAATTCTCTTATGTGGGATAATAATTCAGGCTTCTACTATGATCTTGATAAGGAAGAAAAGCAGACTAAGGTAAAGACAATCGCTTCTTACTGGACAATGCTTGCAGAAATCCCTAATGCTGATAAGGCAGATCTTCTTGTAGCTCATCTTAATAACCCTAAGACTTTTGGTACAGAACATCCGTTCCCAACTCTTAGTGTGGATAACCCTAACTTCAGCGAAGACGGAAACGGCTACTGCGGTTCTGTAATGCCAGCCTTCAACTTTATGGTAATCAAGGGCCTCGAAAAATATGCTCAGTATGAGTTTGCCCGCGAATGTGCAATCCGTCACCTTTACTTTGTTCTCGAAGGTCTTATGCCTAACGAAAACAAGCAGCCTGGTGACCTCTTTGAAGCTTACCTGCCTAACAAAGAGGGCCGTGCAAAAATTAACAAGAAGGACTGGGCTCGTTCCCGCTATCTTCTTACAGCAGGCCTTTCTACAATCGCACTTATGATTGAAAATGTAATCGGACTTTCCATCAGCCTTCCTCGTAAGACTGTAGACTGGATTATTCCGAACCTTGAAATAATGGGTATAGAAAACCTTTCGCTTAAGCGCAACTTAATCACAATTCTGTCGAACAAGAGTTCGCGCGGCTGGGAAATCCAGATGGAAAGCGAAAAGCTCTACTACTTTACAATCAATATCCTCGATCAGAAGAAAAAGACATTGCCGATTCCAAGCGGCAAATGTTCTATGCTTATCGACAAGCTATAAGCGGAGGTTACAGTGGCAGCCCCTGAATCAGTTATTGAAATAGGTTCGACAGGGGTTCGCCTCCTCGTAGCCGAATTTTCAAGTGATGGAAAACAAAATATTCTCGACCGTTCCGAAAAGCCCCTGCCTTTGGGTAAGGACGTTTTTACCAGCGGAATTATAAGCCAGGATACACAAAATCAGCTGATTCAGATTCTTATCCGTTACCGGGAGCAGCTGCAGGCCTGGGGAATTACTCCTGCTGAATGCACCTGCGTTGCCCTTTCTGCCTTCCGCGATGCAAAAAACTCTGACCCTATTATGGACCGGATTCTTGTTCAGGCCGGTTTCCACGTACGAATCATAGATGGTATTGAAGAAAACAAACTTATGTATCTGGCTGTTTCTGACTGTATTAAAAACCAGACCTCGGCTTTTAAAAACGAAGATACTGTAATTCTTGTGGTTGGCGGTGCTACTACCGAAATTATGATGATGTCTGAGGGAAAGATGGCCGGAGTTCACAGCCTGCGTCTTGGTACTGTACGAATTGACCAGCAGATGAAAAATCAGACTTCATCTTATTCTGATATTCAGCGTTATGTTCAGGAATCAATTAACAATACAAAGGGTTCTCTTGAAAGTGAATTGAACCTGAGCGAGGTCCGCCAGTTTATTGCTGTTGGTCCTGATATTACTCTTGTGGCTTTGAATGTTGGCCGCCCGGTTTCTACCTTCCTTTGGGAAATTGATAAAAATGATTTCTCGGCTTTTGCAAAAGAGATTCAGGGCTACTCTGTTGATGAGTGTGTTGCCCGTTTTAAAATTCCTTACAACGAAGCAGAGACCCTGCAGGTAAGTCTTTTGATTTATGACCTCTTCCTTCATCTTACAAAGGCAGAAAAACTGCTTGCTCCGGAAACTAATATCCGTAATGGTTTGATTTTGAGCCAGCATTCAATTGAAAACGAAGAGCTGCAGAAGGAATTCAATATTCAGATTACCGCTTCTGCCCGTAACCTTTTGCGCAAATATCATGGCGATGAAATGCATGCCGAATGCGTGCGTATGATTGCGGTAAAGATTTACGATACTTTGAACAATGACCTTGGTTACAATGAGCATGTAAGAACACTTCTGGAGACGGCGGCAATTCTTCACGATATTGGTGGCTTTATCCGCTACGACAATCATAACCTGCACAGTTCTTACATTATAAGGAACTCAGAGATTTTTGGACTTTCCCGCAAGGACAATACAATCGTTGCAGAAATTGCAAAGTATCATAAGGGTAATTCGGTTCCTCAGGATGAAGACAGCTTCCTTATGCTGCCCCGTTCTGACCGTATGACAATTTTAAAGCTTACGGCAATTCTTCGTATTGCAGATGCCCTGGACCGTGGTCATATCCAGAAGTTCAATGATTTTTCTATTAAGCTGCAGTCCAACTCGATTGTAATTCATACTAAATCTTCAAAAAATACAGTACTCGAAAAAATTGCCCTCAACGAAAAGTCCGGCATGTTCGAGTCAGTTTTTGGTTATAAGGTGATTTTGCTGTAAGTACGGTGGTTGAGTAGGCGAAGCCGTATCGAAACCACCGTGGTACTCAGGAGGATGTTTTATGCAAGAACGTTTTTTCAACCGCGAGCTCAGCTGGCTCGAGTTTAATGCCCGCGTTTTATTTCAGGGGCTTAATAAAGAGCTGCCTCTGCTTGAGCGCCTTCAGTTTTTGTCTATCGTAACTTCTAATTTTGATGAATTCTTTCAGGTCCGTGTAGCCGCAATAAAACGTCTTCTTGCAGAAAATCCTAACTTTGTTGATGTATCAGGACTTTCCCCTCAGATGGTTTATACTTCTGTTTCTGCCCGCGCCCATCAGATTATCCGCAGTCAGCAGGAATGCCTTATGCAGGATATTCTGCCTGCTCTTGCAAATCAGGGACTGACCTACGTTACTCCAATGCAGTATAGTCAGCCACAGTCAGATTATCTGAACGGTATTTTTAATTCAGAAATTTTCCCTCTGCTTACCCCTCTGCGCACAGATACAGAAGCCTTTCCTCATATTAAAAATCTTACAACCTACGCGGCCTTTCTGCTGGCACCTATCGCTGGTATTAAAAAGTCTGCCGGGGCAGAAGAATTCCGTGGTAGTGAAGATGCTCCGCGAATTGCTTTAGTGGAAGTGCCGGATGGAATTCGTAATATTTACTGGCTTTCGGGAAATAACGGGGCTGGTGGCCGGGGCGGTCAGTTTGCCTTACTGCAGGATATTGTTACTGAGTTTGGAACCAAGCTCTTTCCAGGTTTTGAGGTTGAAGAAACTTTGCTCTTTAAGGTAACCCGTGATGCAGACTTTGCTGTAGACGAAGATGCGGGAAAGAATTTTATTCACGCAATGGAAGATGTTTTGATTCAGAGAAAATCTTCCTTCCCGGTTCAGATGACCTGTAATTCTTCAAGTACAAAAATCCAGAAGTTTTTGATGGAAATGCTGGAGCTGGCAGAAGATGATGTTTACCGTGTAGACCAGATTATAAATCCGGGTGACCTTATGGAGCTGCGGGAAGCAGACGAAAGCGGGGAGATGAGCTTTGAGTCCTGGGAGCATTTTTATCCGGCAGATCTTCCTGAAGAAGAGCCTTACTGGGACACTCTTAAACTGCACGATAAAATACTTCACGTGCCGTACGAAAGCTACGACCCGGTTGTAAAATTTATTTCTGATGCGGCAGATGATGATGATGTGCTTGCAATCAAAATGACCCTTTACCGAACCGGCCATAACTCTCCGATTATCGATGCTCTGGAGAGGGCGGCTCAGAGAGGAAAGCAGGTTGTGGTTCTTGTTGAACTTAAGGCCCGCTTTGATGAGGAGCGTAACATTGCCTGGGCTAACGAGCTTGAGCAGGCCGGCGTTACTGTAATTTATGGTCTTGTAAATCTTAAGGTTCATGCAAAAATCTTAATGGTGATTCGCCGCGAAAGTGATACAATCCGCCGCTACGTTCACCTGGCAACCGGAAACTATAACACTAAAACTGCAAAGCTTTATTCTGATATTTCTCTCTTTACCGCTAATCCGCAGATTGCAAATGATGCGACACTTTTCTTTAATCTCGTAACAGGCTATTCAACTTTGCAGAATATGAACTGTCTGAGTATGGCGCCGGTTACAATTAAGTCCCGCCTCATTGCAATGATAAACCGCGAGATTGAACGCAGCCGTCCGGAAAATCCGGGCCTGATTATTGCCAAGATGAACAGCCTTACACATGAGGAAGTTATTTCGGCTTTGTACAGGGCGAGTCAGGCCGGGGTTAGGGTTTTACTGAATGTTCGTGGAATCTGTATGCTGGTTCCGGGGCTTGAAGGGCTCAGCGAGAATATCCGGGTGCTTTCTATCGTAGACCGCTACCTTGAACACTCGCGAATTTTCTATTTTCAGAACGGAGGCACACCGGAGCTTTACTGTTCCAGCGCCGACTGGATGAACCGCAACCTGGACCGCCGCATTGAGCTTATGTTCCCGATTCTGGATAAGGCAGCCTTTGAAGATGTAAAATCAATTCTCGATACTTACTTTGCCGACAATGCAAGAGCTATGGAGCTTCAGGCAAATGGAAGCTGGCTGCCGGTAGTACGGGGTAAAAAGGAAGATGTCGTTCGTGCCCAGGAAGTACTTTATAAAAAATATAAAGAGCTGGAAGAAAAAAAGCCGACAGCCGGCGAAAAAAAGTTTGAAGTAAGACGAAAATAAACAAAAAAAATAAAAAGAAAAAACAAAAGTGGTAGTATAAGTAGTGACCTTATGGGTTATATCATTATAAAATAAGTTTAGCGCGAGGAGGTGCTATATGAAAAAAACTTTATCACTTTTGGTTGTTGCTTTTGCAATGTGCATGATGATTTTTGCAGAAGACCCGGGGCTCTATGTAAAGAGTGGAGAGACCAGTACGCCTGTAAAAGTAACAAGATTGGTAAACAGCAAAAACTCAGGATCAGCCGGAGGTTTTAGCATTGGTAAGGCAGAGCACAAAATGAAAGGCCTTACATCCGGCGTAAATTATGCAGAAGGTGATTCTTTAATCTTTGTTTTTACCCCTAAATCAGGAAAGAAAATTAAACTTGCAACCCCTTTTGGAGAGACCAGTACAACAGAAAACTTTCTTCTTTACAAACTTGAAGTAGGAAAAAAAGAAAGAAAAGTTTCCACCGGTATTGAAATAATGGGATTCAATACAAAAGAAAATGGTGGAGCAGAACTGCCATTCACTCAGATCGATGACAACACTTATGAAGTAAAACTTGAGAACCTGGAGCCTGGTGAATATGCATTATTCTATACTCTACTTTCTGAAGGCGGAAAGAAAGCAGCTTCAGTCTTCAACATCGACCCTGTAAGCTGGGACGAAGCCTGGTGTTTTACAGTTGAGTAATCTTTAGCTCTTAGATGAGAAAGACCGCATTTTGTGTGCGGTCTTTTTTTATATCTGAACGCTTCCCTGTCTCAGAACTTTTACATTGCCATTTTCAATTGAAACAAGAGTCGAAGGCAGGGCTCCTTTTTTGTCTCCGTCGTCTATTATCAGGTCTACTTCGTTTGCGAACTCTTGTGTGATGGCGTTTGTGGTGTCGAGGACCGGCTGGCCGCTGCGGTTTACGCTGGTGCTGAAAATCGGGGCCTGGCAGCTGGCAATAATCTTGCGCAGCCATTCGTCGCCCGGGCAGCGGAAGGCTACGGTGCGGGATTCGGGGATGGCTGTGGCTGCGAGAGGTGAGTTGTCTTTTATGTGCACGATGATTGTGAGGGCGCCCGGCCATTTTGCAAGCAGTTCTGGCGGAATATCATCATCTGTATAAAGACGGATATCTTCGGGTTTTGCAATCAACTGGATAAGAGGTTTTGTTTCTGCACGGCCCTTGATGGCGCGGATTTTTGCGTCGGTCTGGAAGGTGGCATGGGCTGTTGCTGTGGTGGCGCTTGTGTCGCTGGCGGCCGTGTCACTGTTGACCAGGTCTACGATTCCGCTGAAGCCGTAAACTGTGTCTGTCGGGATTATTACTATGCCGCCATTGCGGAGAGTGTCGGCAGTTTTTTCAATTGATGAAGGGTCTGATTTTTTTAGAATCATTTTGTGCCTCGGGTATAAGGATTTTCATGAGCCTGATCTTCGGCGGTTTTTGTCCATTTTCTTCCGTCGAAGGTGTATACGGTTTCTTCGCAGTTACCCTTGAGTCCGCTGCCCCAGAAGTTGTCAATTCCATGTCCGTCCAGGTAGCACATCATGCCTGCCAGAAGAGCACCGTGGGCAACAATCATAATGCGGGCGTCCGGGCGACTTTTCTGAAGAGGTTCAATTATTGTTTGAACAAAAGTTTTTGTTCGTTCGCAGACAGACTCAAAAGTTTCTCCTCCCTCCGGAGGAATGTAGCGGCCTGGATCTGTGAAAAAATATTTTCTTGGATGGTCTGTGTTAATCCAGTCATCATAAGGAAGCCCTTCCAGATTTCCAAAGGAGATTTCTGTAAGAAGAGGATTTTTGATAATAGGATAAATTTTGTGCCCCCGGATAAGGCAGGCTGTTTCGTAAGCCCGGTTCAAAGGCGAGGAATAAATGCAGTCAAAATCAATGTCTTCTGAATCCAGACGTTTGCCTAGTTCAGCTGCCAGCTTACGGCCATTTTCATTGAGGTCGATATTTTGTGCACCCTGAAAGCGTTTTTGAGCGTTCCAGTCTGTGGTGCCGTGTCTTACAATGTAAAGTTCCATAATGTATCCTAAAAACGAAGCCGACGCAGATGTGTGATTCGGCTTACTAAAAAGTTTTCAATTTCTTTTGTCGGTTCAACTTCAAAACGCATAACAGCTTCGCCCGGTTGTTTTGAAATTCCCAGAGGGTGGCCGACGATTGTAAAAAAGTCTCCCTTACCGTCTGCAGCAGGCATTTGCAGCTCCATCAAATCATCATCCTTAACGGCTGCTTCAATCAGATGAACCTTGCCGGAAAAATCCATTCCATCAGCTTCCAGAATTTCTGTGCGTACTGCTGCGGTTTTCAACTGATTTTCTGAAAGAATCAGGCGGCTGGAAATTCTGTGGGTAAGGCTTTCCTTGAGCTGCTTTTCCATATCCTGAGATGCAAGACTGCCTTTTAATTTTTTGAGCAGTTTGTCTGCTTCAACCAGAGAGGTCTTTTTAATTTCGAAACTATCAGCTTGTGCTTTATTTTGGCCGGCCGCAAGAACTCCGATTTTGTGTCCATCACGTAAAAGAGGGAAGCTTGAAAATTCTGATTTTGTTTCAGATGATTTTACATTGCCGAGAAAATCCAGAGAGCTTTCTGCAATAAAGTCAGAAATGTCCTGGCCTGCCGGAATGCTCAAAAGGTAAATGCCTTCAGCCAGTTTTTCCTTTATGTATTTTTTGATATTAGGATTGTTTTCCGCAAGGGCTATGTTATTGTCTCGAACCTTAAGAACATAGCCGTGGTAAAGCATGGCAGAGGAGTAAGAGTTGTACCATTCAGTAATGTTGATTTTTAGGTTCTGAGGAATCTGATAGTTTGTATAGTTTGAAAGGCAATCAAAAATTGAATCCGGATTCCAGCCTGCATCAAAGCCGCTGGCAGCTGACTGTCTTGTAATTTCAAATTCGGTTACAACCTCGCACTTTTTAATCATCATAAAATCTGTAAGTGGAAGTAACTGTGAAAGTGAAAGCCCAGGCAGAAGAGTGACGGTGAAGGTTGAATCAATATTGAGAACTCCGGTTTTTGGGCGCTCCTGCAGGGAGTGTGTCGAATCCTCATTTGATAATGCTTCTGCGGTTTTATACAAATCAAGGCCATCTTCCGTTTTTCCAAGCTTCTGTAAAAGTCCCAGCTCCATAGCGCAGTCAATCATGCGGTCAAGAAGCTCTGCATTCTGCACGGCATCATTTCCTGCTTCCTGACGGGCAGCTTCGAGAATCATACTGAAGCGGCTTTTTCTGGCAAGGGCATTGCCGTCCTGAGTATAGGTACCAGCCAGAAAAGCGAGGCGGAGAATTGCCGCTCGTGTAAAACCGGATTCCGGAATCGAAGAAAGACAGTCGAGTAAAAGCTGGGCTTCTTTTTTAAGTCCGTCCCGGCTGAAGCGGGAAACTGCAGCGGCACACAAAAGTGCATACTGCTGAGCCTGACTCAAGGCGGCAAAGGCTTTTACTTTTGAGGCTTCGAGACTGTAGCCTTTGTCGCTTTCTGTAACAAGCGAAAGGTTTACAAAAGCAGTCATCAAAAGTTGAAGAAGCTTGTCCCTGCCGGGGAAGATTTCTGCAAGACGGTTCTTATCATTCTTTTTGATTGTGCCGTCTGCTTTGCAGGAAATGCCGCGAACCTTTATATAAGACAAAAAGGCAGAAAGGAAATTCGGAGAGATAGTGAATACATCATCAATTGAAATACTTGCGGCCTTAAAATCCGGGAAAATAATTTTTGTATCAAGATAAGGATTAAGAGAATCTCTGAGCAGGGGATTAATTGCAAGAAACTCTTTTCCGCTTATTTCGTCTTTATCGGTGTAAATTAAAAGACGTTCAGTAAGATTAATTATTTCTGCATAAAGTTCTGTAATTGTATAGGCACCGCTGAAGAACTGTATCAGAGTTTCCTGAGAGGCTTTTGGAATCAGGGAGAGGGCTGTCAGAATTTCAACATCAAAAGAATCCATGAGAGTAAGAATGCTCTGAAGATTTTCTTCCCGGCGGATAAAACTTGCAAGCTGTTCGGTGAGGCGCTGCTTGTTGTAAGGTGTTTTGATTTCACCCAGGTAGAGACGCATTGTGTTGAAAAACTGCTTGTCTGGCAGAGAGGCAATTGCTTCCTGCCAGCGTGAGATTTCGCTTCTATTCATCCAGATTCAACTCTCCATCATATCTTACAATTTTATATTCATAGCCCTGTTCGGCAAGAAACTTCTGTCGGTTAGAGCCGAATTCTTCTTCTACAGTACTGCGGGTAATCAAAGTAAAGAAGCGGGACTTGCGCTCTTTTGGTCTGAGAATACGGCCGAGGCGCTGAGCTTCTTCCTGTCGGCTGCCGAAGGTGCCGCTTACCTGAATTGCAAGAGAAGCATCCGGCAGGTCAATTGCAAAATTGGCAACCTTGGAAACAACCAGAACCCGGATTTTTCCTTCGCGGAAATCCTGGTAGATTTTATCGCGTTCTGCGGTAGGCGTTTTTCCTGTAATTATAGGACAGCCTAACTCCTGTACAATTTCATCCAGCTGCTGAAGGTACTGGCCTATTACAAGAATTTTATCATCCGGGTGCTGATCAATAATTTTCCTAACTACCGGTAGTTTGTCTGGGTTCATGCTGGCAATTTTGTGCTTTTCACGAACAGTGGCAACTGCGTAATCAATTTCTTTATAAGCGGGCAGGTCTATTCTCACTTCAATGCATTCGGCAGTTGCAATCCACTGGTCGCGTTCCAGTTCCTTCCAGGGTACATCGTAACGTTTAGGGCCAACAAGACTGAATACATAACCTTCACAGCCGTCTTCGCGAACGAGAGTTGCGGTAAGACCGACTCGGCGAACAGCCTGCAGGTCTGCAACTACGCGGAAAACCGGGGCCGGCAGCATGTGAACTTCGTCGTAAATAATAAGGCCCCATGGACGCTCGTGGAAAATAGAAAAGTGAGGGTAAGGCCCTTCCTTGTCCGGTCTCCAGGTAAGCACCTGATAGGTTGCAACGGTTACCTGCTTTATTGTTTTTGATTCACCGGAATATTCTGCAATCTGGTCTGCAGTAAGTGTCGTTTTGTCCAGGAGCTCGTCTATCCACTGGTGAACAGCAGAAATGTTTGTTGTAATAATAAGCGTAGAGGTCTTGAGCAGATCCATGATTGTCATGCCGACGATGGTTTTGCCCGCGCCGCAGGGAAGTACGATTGTACCAAAGCCGGTTCCAGGTCCCTTGTCGCCTACGAGGGCGCGGGCAGCACCGCGCTGGTATTCGCGGATTTCGAGTTTCTTGCCGGCTGCTGTCGTTTGGCGTAGAGACACATCAAGCGGTTCTCCATCAATTAAAGCCACTTCATCCTTTACCGGCCAGCCAGCCTGGAGAAGAAGCTGCTTAATTGTTCCTCGGTCTGTCAGCTTAAGAAGGAAAGAAAACTGAGGTGCACCGTCGCCGTCGATGCTTGCCGTCAGCAGCTTTTTTACAGAATGATTTGCGCCAATTTCCTTGAAAATAGGAAGAGATTCTGCAACAAGATAAAGGTGGTGTTCAAGGACTTTTTTATCACTCCCTTCCTTTACTGGAACTTCAATATCCGGGCCTTCAATCAGCTTGATTTTTCCGAAGCGGCTTGCAGTTTCCTTGAGCCAGGCAACCACAGATTGAGGCACATCATAGCGGGCATATTTTTGCAAAACAGCAGCCGCATCATCAGCTGAAAAACCTGCAGAAGCAGCGTTCCAGAGGGAAAGAGGAGTAAGTCTGTATGTGTGAAGATGCTCAGGAGATTTTTCCAGCTCGGCAAAAGGAATCAGCGCATTGCGGCATTCCTCTGCCAGAGGTGCATGCACATCCAGCAGCAGCGAGCGGTCTCCCTGAACAATCAGCGGGTTTTCATAATTCATCGCAACAGATAATTATAGCAGAAATGCGCTGATTGTAGAATAAGATATGAAGAAATTATTGAAGAGACCCCGAAACAAGTTCGGGGTGACATCTGCTAGTTCAAAGCGAGGTCGCCTTCTTTAATCCAGCCGAGTTTACGGAAGAGTAAGCCGAGTGCCCAGCAGAGTACTGCAGGCAGTACGATACAAATCAGTACAAGGCCAAGCCAGTCTACAAAGCCCGGCTGAATTGCTGCGGCACCGTGACCGATTGCGACTTCGCTTGGTTCGTACCAGCCGGTAATTACACCGATCTGACCAACAAGACCACAGGTTCCCATTCCTGAGCTTACAGCGGCGCCGTTCATTTCCATTTTGAAAAGGCAGGTTGCGATAGGGCCTGTAATTGCGCTTGTGATAATTGGAGGTAACCAGGTTTTTGGATTTTTGATGATGTTAGGCATCTGAAGCATTGAAGTTCCGAGACCCTGACTTAAGATTCCACCCCAGCGGTTTTCGCGGAAGCTGAGAACTGCAAAGCCAACCATCTGGGCACAGCAGCCGGCAACTGCGGCACCACCGGCAAGCCCTGTAAGACCAAATGCGGCGCAGATTGCGGCAGACGAAATTGGCAAAGTCAGCGCAACACCTACAACTACAGAAACAAGAATACCCATCCAGAATGGATGAAGCTTTGTTGTCCATACCAGGAACTTTCCAACAGAGCTTGCGGCAGCGCCAATGTACTTAGCAGTCAGAACTGTCAAAAGGGCGCCAACAAGAATTGTAACAGCCGGAGTTACGATGATATCTACCTTTGTTTTTTTGCTTACGAGGCAGCCCATTTCTGCGGCGATGATTGCAATAAGAAGAACTGCAAGTGGACCGCCGGCGCCGCCTGTTACGTTAGCGGCGCTTCCTACTGCTGCCAGCGAGAAAAGTACCAGGGCAGGCACTCCCATTGCAAAACCAATTCCAATTGCCATTGCTGCGCCGACTACATGGGCGTCTGTTGCGAAGTTTCCGGCATCAACCAGAAACTTGAAAACAACATTCTGGTTCAGGCGGAGAAGCTGCTGTCCCAGAGTTTTGATAATTGTTCCAATCAACAGGGATGCAAAAAGTCCCTGAGCCATACCAGACATTGTGTCGATTAAATAACGCTTTGCGTATTTATTCATCGAGATACTCCTTGAATGTGGTTTCGATACACTTTGCTTCGCAAAGCACTCAACCACCTGTTTTGTGAGAAAAATAAAAATGTTCAGTAAATTACTTGGTAGATGTGATACGCGGTGCGCCGTGGCGTCGCCGGTAATGCAGGACTCTATGGACTCTGGCCTTTAGTTCATCTCAAACGTAAAATCTTTGGAAAAGATATCAGAAATGTTATGGAAGGGCAAGTGGTTAAGCTGCCATAGGTGGCGCCCCGGACGGCGAGCCATTCGGATTATCATTTCCGTTGTCGTTCATGTTGATGAGCCACAAAAGACGGCGGATAGTTGGCGGCAGAATGTCGCGGATGAGTTCTGTTTCCCCGGATGCAGAGGCTGCAATTGATTCTGTGAAGTCGCTCATAAGTGGCGGCACAGCACCAAGGACTTGCAGAGTTTCGCTTTCGGAATACTGGCGTTTTGCAAGCGGAGGCTTATGGGCGGCAAGAATATCATCCGGGTAGAACTTGCAGGGCCGCCAGGTTTTGTCTCCATTGCGGGAACGGAAGCTTGAAGCTCCAAAAAGGCGGCAGATAAACGGGCGTCCATTATAAATTGAACAATGATAGGGAGAAGCCGGATTGAAAAGCGGACAGGTTTTGCCGTTATCAAAAGGGAACTTGTTCTGGGCAATCTGCAGGGCAATGTCGTTTTGATTTTCTATGAGCCAGGCTGCCATGTAAAGAAACTCGCCTTCCATTAAGTCGGGCTCAAAGCCTTCGCAACAAGAGCCGCAGCCCTCGGGGCAATAAAACTTCGCAGCGTCGTACCACTGCTTTTGTTCGCACGCTATTCTTTCATAGGCGGCTTCCATTTGGACTAAAGTTTCATAAACAGAAGTGCCTTCCAATTTTTCTAAAACACCAGCGATTTGCGACATATTTGCCTCGATGGTGAGAAAGAATATCGAAGTGTTTTGCAGATTTCAAGATATTTTGTAAAAAATAAACGAAAAATTATAGCGGGCGTTACGGGCGGCGCTTGAGCCCGTTGGGTGGGGTAGCGACCAACGAAGTGGGCGCGTAGGGCGGGGCTCCGCCCTCCTTTTTTATATACCGTAGGGGAAATCCCCTATTCCTAGGCAAAGTATTTAGGTTTATCCTTTTACTTAGGCAACCGGTTGCCTAAAAACTATTTTTTCATATTACGGGTTCCTCCTGTATGTTATCCCGTGATTTGAGACTGCCGACCTTGGGAAAGCCGTATTCCTGCCGGGTCGGCTTTTTTTTTCATCTATTTTGTGGGGTTTTTACTATGGTTACTATTTACGACATTGCTGAAGCTACGGGCTATTCTGCGCCAACTGTCTCTAAGGCCTTAAACGGTCAGGGCTCTTTGAGTGAGGAGACCAGACAGAAGATTATGTCCAAGGCTAAGGAGCTTGGCTATGAACCAAATATTACTGCCCGCACTCTCACCACAAAACGTTCTTATCTTATTGGTGTAATTTATGATGATACCGGAATGAATATGGGCTTTGCTCATCCGCTCTTCTCGCCGGTGCTTACCCGTTTCCGCGAAAAAATTGAAGCGGCTGGTTACGATATTATTTTCCTTTCCCGCCATTTTGACATGACTTATTTTTCTCATGCAAACTTCCGCTCTATTGATGGCGTGATTATCATAAACCCGGCAACAAATACTCCTGCTGATTTTGAAGATTTTGTAAAAACAGATTTGCCCCGCGTTTCTACAAACTCGGTTTTTGATGGAATCTGTACCGTAATTACGGCGAATGAGCAGGGCGGTTATGAGGCTGCTGAATATCTTGTAAATCATGGACATAAAAAAATAGGTTATATTTCAGGTCCTGTTGATGGTATTTCTACAGCACCGACAGAACGTTATGAAGGCTTTAAAACCGCGCTGGAAAAGCATCATCTTTATGACGAATCTCTTTATGAGATTAGTGCAGCCTGGGACAAAAAAAGCGGAGCTGAAGCCTTTGGCCGTCTCATAAAACGCCGCAAAGACCTCACTGCAGTTTTTGTAACTAACGATCAGATTGCCTTTGGTATTTATGATTATGCAAAAAAGCATGGCATGCGCATTCCGGAAGATATTTCTGTAATCGGTTTTGATGATGAAATTGCTTCTGAATATTTAGGTCTCACAACCTTCCGCCAAAGTACTACAGAAATTGCCGACATTGCGGCCCAGATGATGCTGGACCAGATTGATGGAAAAGAAGTCCCTCCTATTATCCGCTGCCGCCCGGAGCTTGTGGAGCGGAATTCTGTGAAGACAATCAAAGGTTTTAGATTCTTTTAATGGATTGCCACGTCGCCCTTTGGGCTCCTCGCAATGACGCTTACTCGCCGTAGTCCGGTGGATTTTCCGCCGCCGCCAGAGCCGCACTTGCCAGGTCTGCAATGTAGCCTGCCTCTGCGGCTTTTTCTTTTGTTGTGCCGGCCTGGCCCAGAGAAAGACGCTGAAGGTCTTTTTTCTCCTTGCGCTGAGCGTCCAGGTCGCGGGCTTTTAGTAAAATGTCTGCGGCTTCGTCGGCGCGGACGTGCAGGCACTGGGCAACGGCGCTTTCTTCTGCGACGGCGAGGTTTTCCAGAGTGAGGAACTGACGCTGTAACTGAAGGGCCCGCTTTTCACCAACTCCAGGCAATTCGAGGAAAATTGATTTTGTGTTTTCTTTTGTTCGCAGCCTCTGGTTTCGGCTTGTGGCAAAGCGGTGAGTTTCGTCTCGCACGCGCTGGAGCAGGCGCAGGGCATCGCTTCTTTTTGGCAGGCAGATTGGAGTGCTGTTGCCCGGGCGGTAAATTTCTTCATCGCGCTTGGCAAGACCCGCAACCGGGATGTCCAGCCCCAGGGAGTTGAGAATTTCTTCTACCGCATTTACCTGGCCTATACCACCATCAATTAAAAGCAGGTCAGGAAGTTCGGCCTGCTCGTTGAGAAGTCTGGTATAGCGGCGGGAAACAGCTTCCTTCATTGAGGCGAAATCGTCTATGAGGCCGTCGGTTGTGCGCAGACGGAAGTAGCGGTAGTTCTTTTTATCCGGGTTGCCGTTATAAAAGCTGATGAGGGAGGCAACCGGCCACTTACCGCCGATATGGGCAATATCAAAACCTTCGATTCTAACCGGCAGAGTGTCGAGGCCAAGCTTTTCTTTGAGTTCTTCCATGGCAGGAGTGTCACCGCGGTCGCGAAGGCGGCGGACAATATCTTCCTTTGCATTCTGCTTTGCCATCTGAATGGCGGCAACGTCCCGGGGCAGGTCGCGGGAGGCAACCATAATTACCTGGGATGTCGACTTCTTTTCTTCATGCAGCCAGCGGGAAATATGTTCAAATTCGCTGGTCTGGGGAATGTAAACCTGAGGCGGAATTGTATGAATATCATCATAAAAGACAGCCATAAACTCGGCTATGAGGTCGTCGTTATCGTTCAGCGATTCTGCCCGGTAGTTTTCACGGCCCAGCAGCTTGCCCTGGCGAATCTTGAGAACTGTAAAGCTAACCAGCTCGCCTTCGCTGTGGTAAGCAATATAGTCGCGGTCATCAGAATCAAAACTTTCTACTATATTCTGATTCTGCAGAACCATAAGGGCTTTAATGCCGTCGCGCAATCTGGCCGCTTTTTCAAAGTCCAGAGCCGCCGCAGCCGCCTTCATCTCTGCCTGAAGGTCCTTTACTCTTTCTTCACCTTTTCCCTCAAGTAACTTTTTAATTTCACCGATGTATAAATTGTAGGAGTCTTTAGAAATTTTATTACAGCAGGGAGCCTGACACTGCTTCATGTGGTAGTAAAGACAAGGGGTATCCCTCTTACGGAGAGTCCTGCAATGACGGATTGGATAGAGCTTGAAAATTGCATCAAGAAAGGTATCCAGAGCCGCAACATCCGGGAAGGGACCGAAATAGGTTGAACCGTCCTGTAAAATGCGGCGCGTCTTATAAATCTTTGGGAAATCCTCTTTTGTGATTCTCAAGACAGGGTATGATTTACCGTCTTTAAGACAGATGTTGTAGCGGGGATTGTACTTTTTAATAAGGTTGTTTTCCAGCAGCAGAGCTTCGTACTCGTTTGCTGTTGTGATGTATTCAATAGAGTTGGCGTGGGAGATTAAAAGTCTTGTTTTTACGCTCTGTTGTCCTGAAAAATAGGAAGACAGGCGGTTCTTAAGACTCTTTGCTTTTCCCACATATATTACGGTGCCTTCTGCGTTTCGCCACAGATAGACACCACTGGATTGAGGAGCTTTCAGAGCTGTTTCGTGGAGGACGTCGCGGACTGTGCGTGCTGCGGCTTTTCCACCGGTAGTTTTGGCTGTCATGTTATGTTAGGAAATTGTATCAAAAAAAGACTTCTTATTATAGCGCTTTCGGCTGTGATGTGTGCCTGTGGTGCGGCTGGACTTTTTGCTAAGGAATATCTCTTTGGTGGGAAAAACGGCTGGCCTGTATTTATGCAGCAGGAAGGAATTACAACAGGAAAGGGCCGCTATGGATATGACTGTATTGAACTTGCCTCAAACTCTTTTGTTTTTGATGAATACACAGATTTATTAATTGATTTTGAAGATGCCGATATGCCGATTTCGGACGGCGATTATGTAATTAATAGAAATAGTTTTCAGCAGACAAATCAGACAAAAAATGAAAAGGCTGCAGGACTTAGCCGTAATATGGGAGGTCTTGCAATTTCCGGAAAACCGGGAACCTTCTTTGGGTCAGAAGGCTTGATGGGTTCCTTCTCTTTTGAATTCTGGCTTTGTCCTTCGATTGCAGAAAACGGGGAGATGGTTCTCAACTGGGAATCTTCAAGAAACGAAGACGGTCAGCTTGTATTTCAGGTAATTAACGGCACTTTTGATAAGGGCCACATCAAATGGGAACTGAATAATATTTTTGATTTATATCAGAATGAAGCCGGTAAAAATGAAGTTGAACTTAAGGGCTCTTCTAAAATCATTCCTGATACCTGGAGTTATCATGTACTTTCTTTTGACTGTGAGACCGGAATTCTTGAATACCTTGTTAATGGAATTACAGAGGATATAACTTATATAACTACCGATCGTAAGGAAAGCGGAGATGTTAGTCTTGTCTATCTTGGAACTCCTTCTGAAGTCGCTATTTGTTCTGAGTATACCGGTAAACTTGATGATTTTAGAATTCTTCGCAGACCTTACAGCCCGCCGGATTATCAGTCTGCTGAAAATGCCGGAAGTATTGGTCACATGCAGTATCAGCCGGGTGGCGGCCGTTTTGTTACAAAGCCTATCATGGTTTCTACCGGTTCGGTGCTTAATAAACTTGAAGCTGAAATGAATGTTCCTGCTCAGACCGCGGTCTGCTACTACGTACGTTCTGGTGAAAACTTTTTTGGCTGGACAGAAAATGAGCCGGAGTGGAAGCCGGTTGAAAGCGGAGAAGAACTCAAGGGAATCACAGGACTTTATTTCCAGGTTATGGCTGAGCTCATGCCGGACGGAAACGGAGAAAAGACTCCGGCAATTACTTCTATTTCTCTAGACTTTACTGAGCTGCCGGAACCGCTGCCACCATTTGTGGTTAGGGCAGTTGCAGGTAACGGAAGTGTTACAGTTTCGTGGAATTATTCGGTGGATGATACAGCAGGCGGATATTACCTCTACTATGGAACACGACCGGGAGAATATCTTGGCCGTATGGCAATAGAAGGCCAGTCGCCAATCAATGTTGGTAATACAACTTCCTATACAGTTACAGGACTTGAGAACGGAAAAATATATTATTTTGCGGTTGCAGCCTGGTCTGCATACGATATGAGGGTTGTAGGAAATCTTTCTAAAGAAGTATTTGCACGACCATTAGCAAGGTTAAAATAAGGGTTATATAAAACAGGGGAAATACTATGGCAAACAGTTTGATTTTGACAAAGGCACAGAATGCAATCACAGCTCACGACTGGGCAACTGCGGCTCGCTACTATAAGGAGCTGCTCCGCAACGACGAGTCTAACGCCGAATACCTTAAGGAGCTTGGCAGCATTTATGTGCGTGCAGGCGAAGATGAAAAGGCTATTCCTTACTATGAGCAGATAATTACCTTCAAGCCGGAAAACACAGACGCAATGGTAAGCCTGGGAGCTATTTTCCGCCGACTCAAACGTTATGAAGATTCTGTAAATATTCTTCATAAGGCCCAGGATATTTCTTCTGCTAACCCAAACATCAACTACAACCTTGGCTTTACCTATAAAGAGATGGGCGATTATGATGATGCAATTGATTCTTTTGAATCTGTAATCAGCCGTAACCCCGACGACGTTCTTGCTCATAATCATCTTGGTTCAATTTACTTTGCAAAAAAAGAATATGACAAAGCAATTGCCGCTTATAAGAAAGGATTGCAGGTAGATCAGAATCATCCTATTTTGAATTATAATCTTGCTCATGTTTATGAGAACATGAAAAATTATCCGGAGGCTGTTCGCTGCTATGAGGTTGCCTTAAAAACCCGTCCGGGCTGGCTCGATGCAATCCGCGATTTCAGTGAACTGCTCATCAAGTGCCAGGAAACAAAACAGGCACAGGAGCTGGTTGAACAGTCAATTAAACTGCATCCGGATGATGTTGAAATGCTTTGTATTCTCGGCCGTATTTATCTTAATCAGTTCGATTACGACAATGCGACAAAAACCTTTAAGCGTGCAGAAGATCTTAAACAGAATGATATTGAAATTCTTGTAGGACTTTCGAAGTCTCTTGAAAAGGGAATGAAGATTGATCAGGCAATGGATAAGATTCTTGATGCTGTTGATATTGCTCCTGAAAATCTTGATGTTTGCAAGCAGTATGCACATGTGCTTCTTTCTGCCCAGCGTTACGAAAAGGCACTTGATTTGATTAAGACAATTGATGAAAAGAGCGATGGAAAAGATGTACAGATTCTCGATTTGTATGGTCAGTATTTTGTCTGCCGTGGTGATGAAGAAGCTGCAAATACTTATTACGATAAAATCAGAAAACTAAATCATCATTATAAAGACTATATGATTAATGCTGCTGATCGTTATATTCAAACAGGAAACTATGAAAAGGCAGAAGAAATGGCCGACAATTTTGTTGCCAGCCGCCCTCACTTGCCGGAAGGTTATAATCTGTTAGGTACAATTAACTCGGCACGCGGTGAACTCAATAAGGCAAAGGCTTCTTATGAAAAGGGAATCGGTTTGAAGAATCCTAATGTCTTTGCAGTTAAGGCTCTCGAAAAAATCAATTCTGAACTAGAAGCAAATAAAGAAATTTACAACGACAGTGAAAGCCCTATAGAAGTTGATGCAGATAAGCTCACAGAGGAAGAGGGCGGAAATATTGCAGATGATACAAGCTTCATCGCAAGTGATGAGGAAACTGCAGATCAGCTCGATGCACTTAATGCAAACGGAGATTCAGAAGCTGAAGAGAAAAATGATTCTGCTCTGCATGGTCTCGAAACTACACCTCCGATTGAGCAGGCTCTAGCCGGAGAGGAGGGGGACTTCTGGGAAGACTTTGATGATGATCCTAATGCAGAGGCAAAGCCTATTACAGAAGAAGACGACTCTTATGATGAAAATGAAGAAAATCCGGATCTTATGTCAATGATGACACCGGATGCAGCAGAAGATGATAATTCGCTGGAAAACGGCCTTTCTGAAGATGAAGGTGGATTTGATTTTTCTGATTTTGAAGATGCTCCGGCTGCAGGTTCTGATGTTGATGCGGCTACTGCTGCGCCTGATGAAGAGCCGGCTGTAAGTGCGCCTGCAGAATCAGAGATTAGTCCTGCTGCAAAGCCTGAGGCAGAAACAGCCGCAGAGCCTCAGCCTTACCAGGAGCAGGAAACTCTTTCACAAGCTCAGAAACTGATGGACGATTTGAAGCAGCAGCAGAAAGAGATGGAAGACCAGAAAAAAGAAATGGAGCAGCAGCAGAAGGACTTTGAATTGCAGCAGCGTGAGTTCGCTTTACAGCAGAAGGAACTTGCAGATGAACTGAAACAGAAAAATGAAGAGATGATTCAGGAGGCTGTTGGTAAAGCAGTGGATGAAGCTGTCGAAGAAAAACTTTCTGGATACGATTTGCAGCCTGCTCAGGAAGCTGTAGTTGAGCCGGAGGTGGAAGAGTCTGCAGAAGAAGAGCCGGTAGCTGAGACACCTTCAGAAGAAGTGCCTGCAGAAGATGTTACTGCTGAAGAAGCCCCATCAGAAGAAATTCCATCTGATGATTTTGACCTGCAGCTTTACGACGAAGATTTCGGTGATACGGATTTTGCTGATGAGAATGATATTTCTTCAAGTGAGTCAGAAGATATTCTCGCAGAAGAGGCAGCTCTGGATGGTTTAGATTCAGATGATTTTGCAGAGTCAGAGGAAGCAGCAGAAACCGAAGTTGAACCTGAACAGGAACCAGAGTCAGAACCTGAAACTGAAGAAGAAGTTCAGACAGAAGCTGAGTCAGAAGACGAGGAAGAGCCAATGAATGATGATATGTTAGTTGGAATCTCTGCACAGGAGTTTGAAGAATTAACTTCAGACCCATTCGTAACCGTAGATGATATTTATAGCCTCACCGGTTCTGAGAGTCCGGAAGCAGAAGAGGCTGCTGTTGAAAAGTCGCTTGTAGAAACAGCTGCAGAAAACGAAGATCTTTCAGATGATAACTTTGTTACAGCAGATGATATGGTTGATAAAATCGGCCGCATACTCAATGACGACAAAACAGCAAAAGATTATGCTGCAGAGCTTGAACTCTTCAAAAAACTCAGAACACTTTCAAGCTTCCTGCCGGAAAAAGATAAGAACTCATATGATTGCTGCCGCATGCGCATGGTAATTGAATACATCATTCAGAAAATGTCCGGCAAACCAGGACTTCTTCTTACTGCAGAGTCGCTCATTAAGTCCGGAGTTCTTGGCGAAGAATACAATCGTCAGCTGGAAGACTGCTGCGAAGAAGAATTGAGCAATGATCTTATCAGACATGTAATTTCAGATATGAAAAAACTTGCAGAAGGACTTGAAGACAAATTCCTCTGCAAGGCTTTGTGTGTAAGTGCAGATGCCATTCTTGAGCAGATTGCCCTTATAGACCAGCAGGTTGCAATTTTCTAAAGTCTGATAATTCTTGAATGAGTAATAACCTCATTGCCGTCTTCGGTGATGAGGACGTCATTTTCGAGCCGGGTACCTCCGATTTCAACATCGTAGAGGCCCGGCTCGCATGTTAAAATCATACCAGGTTTAAAAAGTACCTCTGGCGCGGTGCGAGGACTCACACGTGGCTGCTCATGAATCTCAAGACCAATTGCGTGGCCCAGTGTATGAGGCATCTTTCTTTTTGCAGCAGCGAAAACGCTGTCTGCCTTTTTCGCTGCTTCCATGATAGGACGGCCTGGCTTGTATAATTTTACGCATTCATCATAAGCCTTCTGAACCAGGTCAAGTTGTTTTTCCTGGGCGGCCGTCAGAGGTCCTTTAGCAATTGTTAAAGTAGTGTCACTTGTATATCCGTTATAAACAACGCCAAAGTCCAGAATGGAAAGTCCCTGGGCCGGCCATTCTGCCGCGGTATATCCCGGGAAGGCGTGAATTGCAAAGCTGCGGGAAGGTCCTGCGGCCAGAGTATCAAAACCTGTTCTCTGGCAGCCGTGTTCACGAAGACGTTTTTCAATCAAAAGGGCAACATCGCTTTCTGTTTTGATTTTGCCCTTGCGAACCTGCTTTTCAATTTCATCAATAATCAGGTCGCCTACGCGGGCAGCCTCGCGGGTACATTCAATTTCATACTCATCCTTTACCATACGGCTTTCTACAACAAACTGATGAAGGCCGTCTTCCTTGCAGCGGCAGTCGTAGCTGGCAAGGGCATCAATAAACTTAAGGTAAGTCGGATAGGTAAGGTAAGGCGGAAGTTCAACCTTGCTGTTTTCTCCGTGAGTATAGCAGACGTTGAGTACCGCAAGAATTGCGTCTATGTCCTTGTTTTTATAGCGGGTGTAAGGAACAAGCTTGTCGTACTGGGCCTGCTGGCGGGCAAGGTTTTCGTCCCAGGGAACAAGCACAGTATAGCCGTCTGAAAAAATTATGAGTACGCCGTCGCTCGGGTGGTTTGTATAATATGGCAGGGCCGGTTCGCGGTGCTCTTCACTGTCTATAAATACGCAGGCACCTACGCCGTGGGCCTGCATTTCGCTGGCAAGAGTCTTTCGGCGGGCACGGTAGATTTCTTTTAATTCATCGTTTGTATATTTTTTCATTTCCTAACCTTCCTTAAAATCACTCCAACAATCTCATCTCTGGTAATCACCAGCTCCAGCACTCCGATTGTGGCAAAGGCAAGTGCCGAAATTACAACTGGTGCTCCATAGGCAATCAGATTTGTCTGGTCTTCAAAAGCCCTTACAAGGAACTTATGCAGATAATAAGTCGGCAGGGCAGCCACTACAGACAAGACGCACATCTTAAGAGCGTAAATCAGAGTGCCGCGGGCTAGGCGGCCAACTTCAATAGCTTCCATTTTTTTCATAAAGATAAAAAGAAAAAGTGTGTTCAAAAGACTGGCAAGACTCAGGGCAAGTGCAATTCCGTTTCCGCCCATCGGCTTAGAAAGTATAAAGACGAGCAGAATGTTTGAGCAGAAATTTATAAGTCCCGCAATTGTCGGAAGCTTTGGCTTTTTTTGAGCATAAAAGGCCGGTGCCATAATTCTGTTCAACGCAATAAAAAGCAGGCCCGCAATATGAAAGCGGAAAATGCCAAGGGTCATAGCCACAGAATTATCATCAAACTGATTTCTTTTATACAGCAGGGAAATCAGTTCGCGGCCGGTAATCAGGGAATAGGCTGTAATAGGGATAGAAATTAAAGTCATGATTTTGATTGCCTGGAGCAGCATTGAATTAAACTGAGTCCAGTCCCTTTTATTTGCAAAGCCAGAAAGATCCGGCAGAATTACGGTTCCGATTGAAACTGCGAAAATGCCGAGAATCAGCTCCTGCAGGCGGATGCTGTACTGAAGGCTCGAAGCTATTCCGGGACCTACGCGTTTTGCAAGTGCGGTAGAAACTGTGTCATTAAGCTGATAGGCTGCAATTCCAATGATTGTCGGAGCAAGCAGAGCCATAACCTTTCTGGTTCCCGGATTTGTAAAAGCTTTGCGCAGTGAGGCAAGGCCGGTCTTCCAGCCGGTTTTGTAGACAAAAGGCCACTGGAATATAGCCTGAACTGAGCCCCCGATAATTGTACCGATTGCCATAGCACGTGCCGGATTTGAAGTATGTGGAGCGAGTGCATAAGTTGAAAGAACTACGATTCCGTTGAACATAACAGGAGTAAAGCCGGAAGGTGCAAAAATTCCGCAGGTATTTAAAACGCCCTGGAAAAAGGCTGCTACAGAAATCAGGAAGAGGTAAGGGAACATTATTCTTGTGAGAACTGTAGTTTCCTGGAACTCAAGAAGGTAATATTCCATTTTTGCAGCATAATCAGCTACATCAGGATTTGGGGCCTTACAGAAAATCGGAATGATAAAAGGGGCAAGAAGAATTCCAAGACTTACAACGCAGGCTGTAAGAAAGGTTACAAGAGTGAGCGTTGCATTAAGAAATTCCTGGGTTGTTTTTTTGTTTTCGATTGTATCTTCTTTTGCAAGATAATCCTTAAAAGTAGGAATAAAAGCAACGGAAATTGCATTTTCTGCAAAAAGCTTACGGAAGAGATTAGGAAGCATAAATGCAACAGAAAAACTGTCTGCATAAAGTCCGGTACCTAGAAAGGATGCCTTTGTCATTTCGCGGACAAGTCCCATAATGCGGGAAGCAAATGTCATGAGGGTAAGTACAAGACCGGATTTGACGATTGATTTTGTTTTTTTCGACATAGGGTAACTATAAAAAAATTGCGTTTTTTATTCAATTGATTTATAATTTATAGTTACTACAACGTTTGCGATAATCAAAACCCATCTATTTAAAAATCCGTAAATTGAAATTTTATTTTGGAGGCTCATTGTGTCTGGCAAGGTAAAAATCTTTTCCAGAGTTGGAAAGACGCGGATTATACCGATTGGCTTAAAGATGCTGCTCATCTTTATTATCCTCATTCTTCTTTCGAACTTTATAACGAACTTTATTTCGCTTCAGCTTACCCAGCGTCAGATAATCGATTTGAATAATACAATTATGGTGAGCCAGCTGAAAGAGCTTTACACAACTTCATCAAATCAGTTTCAGATTTATTCTTATTCCGGAAACAGAGATGAAAGTATTGATACTATGTGTAAGGTTGCCCGAACCGGTTTTGCAAATCCCAACAGCCTTGCCCTTGGCGTAACAGATGATGGTGGAATTGAATTTTTAGCAGATGCAAACGAGCTTGCGGTCATTCCTCAATTTGATGCTGCGGCACTTAAACTGATAAATGACAACAGGCAGAATGGGGTCGAGGAAGGTTCCATTTCTTTTGCCTCTCCTTATGGAGACTACTTTGGCGTTTATAAATATCAGAAAGATTGGGGCTACTATATAATTCGTGCCGAGCTTCGTTCCGATCTTAAAGAAGCCAATTACAGAATTTACGGAATCATTTCTGCCCTGATTATTATTTTTACATTCCTTTTTGTTGCGGCCGGATACATCACAATCCGCCGTGAGTTCAGACCTCTCCGTTCCTTTACAGATGACCTTATTGAAATGCAGAAGAAAAAACAGCTTGCCCTTATCGATATTTCAAAGGCACCGAATGATGATGTTACTTACATGGCCGCATCCTTCAACTCGCTTTCAATGCAGGTTAATAATCTTCTCGATACCTTCCAGAAATTTGTTTCCAAGGATATTGTTGCCAAGGCATATGCCGGTCGCGATGTTGGCCTTGAAGGAAAGCAGCGAGACCTCGCAATGCTCTTCTCTGATGTAAAGAGTTTTACTTACCGTACGGAAACTTTGGGTAATGATATTATTGAAGTTTTGAATGTTCACTATAACCGTGTAATTCATAACGTTCATGAAAACTCGGGAATCGTCGGTTCTATTATTGGTGATGCAATTCTTGCAATTTACGGAACCATGGAGTCAAAACGTTCAAAGGCTTACAACGCAGTAATTTCTGCCTGGAACATTACAAGGGCAACTGCAGAATTGCGACAGGAAATGCAGGCCCGCCGTGAAGAAATTGAAAAGACACGAAAGCTCACAGAATCAGAAGAGAGAGTCTTCCAGGCTGTAATGGTTGATGTTGGAGTTGGTATTGACGGCGGTAAAGTTTTCTATGGAACAATCGGACGCAACGACTTTGAAGACCCTCGTCAGTCTCATATGACAAACACCGTAATCGGCGATACCGTAAACTCTGCTTCACGTTTGGAGGGACTAACACGAATCTACCATATTCCGGTAGTTGTTTCGGAATCAATTAAGGACGAGGTAAGTGCTGAAACTGCACGCTATAAATTTATTGAAATTGATACAGTTCAGGTAAAGGGAAAAACCAAGGGAAAGAAAATCTACTTCCCATTCGATACAAACGAAATGGACCAAGGCCTGCTTGAACAGTATGCAAAATTTGAAGAAGGCTTAAAGGCTTACTACGACGGCGACTGGAAGACAGCCCGCAAAATATTCAAAGGTCTTGAACTGGATGTCACTCAGGTATTCCTTGAGCGAATGGGGACAAAGGGCGCACCTGCAGATTGGAGCGGAATATGGGCAATGACAACAAAATAACAGAAGAAGAAAAATCAAATCAGATTCATAAGGAAGTAATGCTCTTTCTTGGAAAAGAGCTGGAGCGTATTCATCAGACATCTTCTGAGCAGACATACAATATCGAAAAGGAATACGCAAAGTCTAAGAAAAATCATTCTCCTTTTTCGGCACTTATGCTTATCAGCTGTTTTTTAATTGTTCTTGCAATTGCCTTTATAATGACAAAAACGATCTCTTCTCACAACGAAGAAATTACAGTAAGTGTTGCGGAGTTTGATGACCTTAATCTTAAGAATCTTCTGAACACTGTTGGCGCGGCTCAGGCAAATTACGACAATGCCGTAAAAAAACGGGCAACGATTGAAGGTGATATGACCGTAAAACTTAAGGCTGCAGAAGACGCTCATACAAATGATATTTTCGTAATTGACTCTATGACCCGTCTTGCAAAAAGAAAACATACAGAATTAGTTGCAGAAGCTGATAAAAAATACAGGGAAGCGCTTGCTGCAATACACGAAGAGTATGACGGCCAGCTTGCCCAGGCAGATAAAGAAATAGAAGAGTACAAAAAGCAGCTTGCAGAGTTTGATGCAGCAAAAGTTCAGGCAGCTCAGGAAAAGGAAAAGGCTCTGGATTCAGAACGCCGTGTTAAGGAACTTGAGCAGAAGAGAATAAAAGATCAGTACGAAAGCCGCATTGCTGAAATGAACCAGAAGCTTGCAGATACCCAGCGCCGCAATTCAGAAGATATGCGTGCAGCAGTAAGTTCTGTTTCTTCTCAATACCAGGCCGAAATTGCTTTGCTGGATCCAAGATTAAATGATTCAAAGGCAGCTTCAATTATTTCTAGTGCAAATACTTCTGCTGCAGCAGATTTTAATGCGGGCACAGCTATGAGCGAGCGTGGAATCAACTCTCAGAAAATTTCTACTGCAATGAACGAGTATCAGACTCTTTATGATAACTATTCTTATCTTGATAAGGCGGTAGCAGCTCTTCCTCAAAAGAACTCCATACCGGGCTATGTAAAGGCTTCTCATAAACTGGTTAATAAAATGAGCCAGCTTTTTGCAGACACTACGGCAAAGCTTCATAAAGAAAATGTGGAACTTAATGGAACTATTGATAAACTTACAAGTGCTCTCGACCAGAGCCGGAAAGATGTTGCAGAGCAAAAGGGCTATTTTGAAAATTCTTATGAAACACTTATGGCTCTTGCAAAAACAAGTGCAGTACTCGAGTTTGCAAGTGATTATGAACATATGCCGGTTTATGTCGCAGGAAAAGCCCGTTATCTGATTACAGAGGAGGGGGCAGATGCAGAGTTTAAGGCAGATAAAACAATAAAGGGAAAAATTCTGAGGGCCGCTGATGACACTTTCTATTTTGAAGTTGGAAATGACAAAAACGGCGAACGTTTAGAGGTAAATTTCGAATCTATTGCTCCAGGAACTCCTGTAAAGATTTTAAGCAAGTAATTGGGAATTCCTGCCGATAATAGAAGAATGGAAGTGGATAATTTTAATCAGGCGCTGCAAGAAGCCCTAAGTAAAAAACAGGAATGGTATAACTCAGAATGCCTGCAGGAACTGCTCAGTCAGTACAGACTTTTGCATACATGTGTACGAAATTTGTATGAAAGTTTTTTAAAGAAGTCTTTGATTATTCCGGATCCTTATCGTCTGGACAAGAAGATTTCGTCCATCGTAGTGCCGGAATCATCACCATTTGCAGAAAGCGATATTCCGAATATTTTTGGCGAACGTTTTTCAAATTATGAAACGATGCTTGATTACATTTGTACCTACTTCCGCTTTTCCGTAGAAAATTTCAATCTTCAGAATGTAAAGCAACTGCTTGATTTCAATAATGTTTTTGAATGGGATGACCTTTCAATGAACAATGCCAAAATGAACACCAGAGCTCTTGCAATCACAATTAATAGTGCTAAAAATGGAGCCCCAAATGTTGTTCAGAGTATGATTAATGACAGCGTTGCAAAGTGTGCCCAGGCATTAAAAGCAATTGGAAAGATTCTTAATGAACTTGGAGTGTTTCAGCGCGAGCTTTACAAGGGTGGCCTTAGAAAGGATTTGTTTGAACATCCTGAATTCAACAAGGAAAAGGCCGCAGAGTCCCCAGAAGCAGAGCTTGCAGAAATCAAAAGACTTTATTCAAAGGTAACAGGCAAAAAGAATTTTTATAATGATCTCGTAAATGAAATTATAGAAGAAGATCATGGTCCGAACAAAGAAGCAAAGCAGGCTGCAGTTTTGGAAAGGCTCGCCATTACAAATGTAACAAAAACCGAAACAAAGAAAAAAACAGGCCCTGACCCAAAAGAAATGCTTATGCAGACAGTTCTTGCAATAGGTGCCTGTGCTCCAACTCTGATTCAACTTCATGCAAAACTAAGTGAAAATTTTGATATTCTTTTTACACGTAAAGCTACCTTGTGGAATAAGCTTGTGGCAATTTTAAGAAAGGCCTTAAATCTAAAAGAACCTGAAAGAATTTGTCAGCTTCCGGTAAAGGATGCAAAGACAGGAGTTGAGAGAATTCAGAAAATCAACGTAACAGACTTTGTAACAGATCTTTCTAAGAAAGAACGTGTTTATACCGGTATCGCTTCAAAAGGTAATGAATATCAGCGAATTGAATCTGCAAACGAAGATGCAGTTCTTAGTTTTGTAAACAAACAGATTTCCGAGCTTCAGTCTGAATTTGTAATTATCAATTCTTTTGACGCATACTTTAAGAATGAAGTAGCAACAGAAAATAAAGCGAAAGTCAAAGGTATGCAGATTGAGCTTTCTGCCTTGCGCAATTCCATAATAAATGCTAATAAGAAACGCAGTGATTATGCTTCTTTCAAAGAAGAAAGTGAGCAGATGCGTAAATTAGGAATTACAGATAATGTTTAGAAAAATCAAAAAAAATATCAGATTTGCCGCCATGCTTTTATGTGCGGCATTTGTTTTAAATCCGCTTTTTTCTCAGACTCAGGAAACAGAGCCGGATGCAGAAAATGAGCTTACGCCGGAAGAAGAACTTGAAATAGAAGGTGCTGAGGAAAGTAAGCGGGCTTTGAAAGACAAACTGCCTCAGGAGCTTCAGCAGAATTTTATAATTGTAGAGTCGGTTCGGGCTCACGAATTAAATCCGCAGATTACAAATTACTCAAGCGACTCCCAGATTCTCAATGGACTTTTTGAAGGTCTTTTTACTCTGAGTCCTGTTTCTCTTGAGCCTCAGTATGCAATAGCAAAAGAGTTTAAAATTTCCCGCGATAAAAAACGCTGGACAATTACGCTGCGCGATGATGCCTTTTTTAGTAACGGAGAAAAAATTACAGCCGAGAGTGTACGTGACAGCTGGCTTCGTATGCTTGCAAATCCGGCTTCTCCTTATTCTTCACTTTTTGATATTGTCCGTGGAGCAGAGGCCTTTAGAATGGGCCAGGCAGATTTCAGTGAGGTTGGAATTTATGCAAGTGCAGAAAATGTTCTTTCTATATACCTGAATGCGCCTGCAAATTATCTTCCAAAGATTTTGTGCCATACAGCCTTTTCAATTACTCATAGTAATCCGGAAGTATACAGCGGCCCTTATGAACTTGAAATAGTTGCAGAGCGAAAATATATTCTTAAGAAAAATCCTTATTACTGGGATAGTAAGAATGTTACGCTTGAACGTATAACCTTTGTTCAGTCTGATAATGCAGATGATAATACCTACTATTATAATACTGGCGCAGTAGACTGGGTAACTGGCCAGGTAAATCAGCAGAAGCTTCTGGATCTTAAGGCAATTCAGCTTAGTGCAACTTTTGGAACAGGTTATCTGTATTTTAAGATGAGCAATAAAAAGCCTGCAGACAGCAAGTGTTCTAAAGTCTGGGATTTGCCCGAGTTCCGTAATGCAGTGCTCGAGGCTTTCCCCTGGGATGCAATGCATAAAAAATATCTGATACCTGCTACAACCCTTGTTTATCCGCTTTCGGGCTATCCTCAGATAGATGGTTTTGATTATACGGACGCGATTGAAGCTTCCCTTAAAATGAAGGATGCCCGTGCAAAATATAAGCTGGCAGAAGATGAAGTTATTCCTCTTGTAATGCATATTTTTGAAAATGAGTTTACAGAAGAAGATGAAAAGCTGATTCGCGAAAGTCTTGAGCCCCTTGGCATTGCATTAGAAATCCGCAAAATTCCATCATGGCAATATTACGCCACAATCGCGGAGGCCGATGCAGATATCCTTGTAACTTCCTGGATTGGTGACTTCGCGGACCCTCTGGCTTTCCTGGAGCTCTTCCGTAGCGGCTCTACAATGAACGACTCTGGCTGGAAAAATTCACAGTTTGACGCGCTTCTTGAGCAGGCCGCAAGTGCCGGTGAAAGCGAACGCCTCAATCTTTTGGGCCAGGCAGAAAATATTTTGCTGGACGAGGGCATGGTTATTCCTCTTTACCGCTCGGTAAGTTCGAGTGTAATCGACCTTTCAGAAGTCGGCGGCTGGTACGTAAATGCCTTCGATGTTCATCCTTTGAAGTATCTTTATAAAAAACAGCCGAAGTTTAACTCGGCGAATATAGTAATGGTGGTTGAGTAGGTGAAACATTGAGCTGGTGGTTGAGTAGGCGAAGAGTCGAGCAGGTGGTTGAGTAGGCGAAGCCGTATCGAAACCACCTTATTGAAAATCATATTATTTTTTTTATACTAAATGCGGTGGTTTCGATATACGCCATACGGCGCACTCAACCACCGTATTTTTTTTGCATACATTTTTTAGGAGATATCAATGGTAATCTTAACATTGAACTGCGGTTCATCATCTGCAAAGTATCAGGTTTATGACTGGGACAACAAAGAAGTAATGGCTAACGGTGTTGTAGAGCGCATCGGAATTGAAGGAAGCTGCATTACTCACAAGGCTAAGGGAAAGAAAACAGAAATCGAAAGCCCTTGTCCAACTCACAAAGAAGCAATCGAACTTATCATTAAAGAAATCACTGACCCTGAAGTTGGTGTTATCAAATCTATGGACGAAATTGGAGCTGTTGGTCACCGCGTACTTCATGGTGGCGAAAAGTTCACAAAGTCTGTTCTTATTACACCTGAGGTTCTCGACGGTTTCCGCGAGGTAGTAGACCTCGGACCTCTCCATATGCCAGCTAACATCATGGGTATTGAAGCTGCTCAGAAGGTAATGCCAAACATTCCTCACTCAGCTATCATGGATACAGCATGGCACCAGACAATGCCGGAAGAAACTTTCCAGTACGCAATTCCACGCGAATGGTACGAGAAGTACGCTGCCCGCCGCTACGGTTTCCACGGAACATCATTCCTTTATACAGCAAAACGCGCTGCAGTTCTCCTTGGAAAAGACCCGAAAGATACAAACCTTATCATCTGCCACATTGGTAACGGTTCTTCTATGTGTGCTGTTAAAAACGGCGTTTGCTACGATACAACAATGGGTATTACTCCACTTGAAGGTCTTATAATGGGAACCCGTTCTGGTGATTTGGACCCAGCTCTTCCTTTCTACATCATGAGAAAAACTGGAATGTCTGCTGACGAAATGGACAAGGCACTCAATAAGAAGTGTGGTTGTCTTGGTATTACAGGAAAATATTCTGACCGCCGTGATATCGAAATCGACGCCGCAAAGGGCGATAAGCTCTGCCAGCTTTCTATCGAAATGGAAGCATTGAGAATCAAAAAATACATCGGTGCCTTCATGGCAGAACTCGGCCACGTAGATGCAATTGTTTGGACAGCAGGTGTAGGCGAGCGCGGACCAATCACACGTATGAAGGCTTGTTCAGGTCTTGAAAACTACGGTATCAAGATTGATGCACAGCGCAACGAATGGTCATTCACAGGTAATGCAGAAACCTACATCCACGCTGACGACAGCAAGACAAAGATTTTCGTAATCCCAACAGACGAAGAGCTCGTAATGACAGAAGATGCCTACGCTCTTATGAAGGGAACTTACGATGTTCATACAAACTTCAAGTACAGCTTCCAGGATCCTAACTACGTAAACAAGGCCCGCGAGGAAGGCTTGAAAGGCGACCTCGTAAAGAGACCAAACATCGCTAAGATTTTGGCTCGCGATATTATCGGAAAATAGCCGATGCGAGTTTTGCGAACGCAAAACTCGGTAAGCACGCGAAAGCGTGCGACGCTCAGAGGCAAGCTGTGCTTGCCGACTTTTCTATAATTCGAAAAGTCACAGATTTCAAATCTGTGACTTTTTTTTTATTCTTCTTGACAGTTCCCAAAATGGGAACTATATTATTTATATGCATGTTATTTCCAGAAAAACTTTGAGCGATTATTGGCAAAGGGTACCAGAAACTGAACAGCCTTTGAAAGCCTGGTTTGCAGAAGCTCAGAAAGCTCAATGGAGCACACCAGCAGAGATAAAGGAGAAGTATCGATCTGCAAGTTTTTTAAATGGAAATCGTGTTGTATTTAATATTTGTGGAAATAAGCATCGCCTAATAGTGCGCATTAATTATGCTTCAAAAACGGTGTTTATAAGATTTGTTGGAAGTCATGCAGACTATGATAAAATTAATGCGGAGGAAGTATAATGGCATATAACAAGCTTATAAAGAATGAGAAAGAATACAAAGAAGCTCTTAAAAGAATAGAAGAATTGTTTGATGCTGAGCAGGGCACTCCTGAAGCAGATGAACTTGAACTTCTTGTAGCACTTGTTGAATTGTATGAAAAAGAAAAATATCCGATAGAAGCTCCAGATCCTGTAGAAGCCATTAAATTCAGAATGGAACAGGAGGGGCTTACGAATGAGGATATGGTTCAGTATCTTGGAAGTAAATCCAGAATTTCTGAAGTCTTTTCTCATAAACGAAATTTGAGCCTTTCAATGATAAGAAAACTTGTGGCAGGCCTTCATATTCCAGCTGATGTTCTTATTGGTGCTGCGGCTTTCTAAGTTATTACTCTTATCATTTCAAAGAGGGTCGAATTCGACCCCTTTAAGTTCTAAACCCCTCGAGGGGTTTAATTATGGCGAATTCTGTATACTTATTATTTCTCCAGATTATTTACAATCCTTTCTATAAAGTTAAAATCATTTTCTGGAAGACGTTCTATCTTTTTAATTGTAGATATTCGATTTTTAGATTGATCGGAGAGTTCAGAGGTAGCTTTTCCGAGAACAAGGTATTCAACAGTTACATTTAATGCTTTTGCTATCCTTACAGCAAGTTCAACTTGAGGTTGGCTTCCATTTGTTGTAAGGTAATGATCAATCGTATGTTTACTGATTCCGGTTTTATTTGCTAATTCTTTTACTGTCATATCTTGAAAAGTCAGCTCATCTTTTAAATTTTCTCTAAAACTCATGTACATAGAATATTCAATAATGCTTATTTTCTTTGCTTGACAATTCAAAACTCAATATTTATAATTTTTAGTTATTCAGATATGAATATAGATATATTCAAATATTAAGATTTAGAGGTACAAATATGAAGAAAATTATTGGTTTTTTGCTTTTGATATTGCTTTCGGGACTGATTTTTGCACAATCAAATGCGAATGATACACAGGCTGCAATAGTAAATAGCCTTTTGATTCAACAGCTTATTAATCAGCAGAATGCTCAACAACAGCAGAATAATGTTCAGGAAGAAAAGAAAAAATCAAAACGTCCATCTTCAGAAGAAGATTTACTTGATTTAGGATATAAACGTTTTAAATTTGATGAAGATGCAGAGGATAATATTGTAATTCAGAACAACAAAAGTGATGAATACGAAGTAGATATTTATGCTGTGAATAAAAGAAATTCTCTTGGATACTATGGATCTGTATTGGTAAAAGGAAAGTCAGGGTATAAAGGCAATCCTTTGGATGATGATCTTGATAGTTATAGATGTATTTATATGAAGGTTTTGAATGATGAGGATGCTTTTATCAAAAATCTTGGTGAGAAGCATGATGATCAGTATTTTGAAATCCAATAGTAATTGATACTTATTATATAATTAAGCTCGTAAGTTTCTTACGAGCTTTTTTTATATGTAAATATAATGGGGCGTAGCGGGCTGAAGCGAGGGGGAGACTTCCCCCTCTTACTAACAAAAAAATTCTTTATCAATCTACTAAAACGGTAGTATAATAGAATTTATGAAAAACATCGCTGTACTAGTTTATGATCTTACAGTTGAATACAATATTGTCGTAACGGATGGCATCACCGATTTTTTTAAGGATAAGGATGATGTTCACGTTATTATTTCGACAACAAGTTCGCCGCATAATGAGCGCTTTCAGTATGAGTATCAGTACTGGACCTCGGTTGAACTGCTTAAATCAAAAAATATTGATGCAGCGATAGTTGTAACTAACACTTATTTTAATTCAATTAGCCTTGAGGAGCTTACAAAGGCGCTCGAGTGTCTTTTGCCGATTCCGATTATTTCTGTTTCCAATCCGCTGACCCTTCCGGGAAATCACTATACTACGGTTGCCTGTGACCTGGCTTACGAGCAGATAGTTGAGCACCTTATCAAAAAACATAATAAAACAAAACTTGCCTTTATGAATGCTTCTCTTACTCATTCTCCAGAATCAGAGGAAAGAGAAAATGCCTTCCGTGCGGCAATGAAAAAGTTTGGTCTTGAGGTAAATGAGGACTGGATTTACGACGGGGATTTTACTCCAAAATCTGCCTACGATTGTTTTAAGGAAAAAATTAAAAAGGGTGACAAGCTTCCTTTTGAGGCCATTCTCTGTGCCAACGATTATATGGCGGCCGGCTGCGTAAGTATTTTTTCAGAACTGGGAATTTCAATTCCTGGTGATGTTATTGTTTTTGGATTTGACAATGCTGAAGTTGCAACTAACTGCGACCCTATGCTTTCTACCATCAGTCAGAGTGTTGCTATGACCGGCTACAAGGCTGCAGAACTTGTTTATGATGTTTTGTGCGGAAAAGAGCCTGCTCAAAAATCTGTAATTCAGTCTTTCCCAATGTTCAGGCAGTCCTGCGGTTGCATTCCTAAAACTGTGAAGGATAAGGGCTATCTTGATGTGGAAGGCAAACTGTGCGAGTCTTCAGTTACGCAGATGTCTGGTCTCAAGCTATTTAGCAACAGCATAAATGATATGGCAACAATCTTCCATTTGCTGACAATGACCGATACCGTTCCCCGCCTTCATGAATTTTTTAATACCGTAGTAAACAATCTTAATGTTGTGCATATCGGAATGCTTGCCATGTGTATTTATGACGAGCCGATTGATCTTTCACCACAAGATGATTTTGAAATGCCGGATAAGGCCCGCCTGCTTTTTCTGGTAGACAATGAAGCAAAAGTGAAGGAAAACTATTATGAAAAGGGCGGAATAGAATTCTCCCCAAAAGATGAAATACTGCCTGGTCGACTTGAAAACTTTGCCAGAGGAAATTATTTTGTTCTGCCTGTTTTCCTGCAGAGTGAAAATTACGGATATCTGGTCTGCCGCTTTCCTACAAGCAACTATCCGGTTTATACAATCTTCCTTAAGATTCTTGTAAACTCCTTCGTTCATTCTTATGTTTTTTCAAAGAAGGAAGAGGAGAAGGCTATTCTTGCAGAAAAAAATCAGAATCTTAATTTTGAATCTAAAACTGATGAGCTTACCAAGCTGTTCAATCGGCGCGGCTTTTACGAATATGGTCAGCAGCTGCTCGATGTTTCTGTTGCGGCCGGTCAGACAGGTTCTGTTTTCTTCTGCGATCTAGACGGCTTAAAAACTATTAACGATACTTATGGGCACGAAATTGGTGACCTCGCCATTAAAACCGAAGCTAAGGTTTTGCGTGCTGCCTTCCGCGATTCAGACATGGTAGGCCGCCTGAGCGGTGATGAGTTTGGAGTTGTAGCTCCATGTCTTCCGGCCCGCAAGGTTGATGTGATTCGCGAGCGTTTTAAGTCTTTGAACGAAGAATTCTCGCAGGAAGCAGGTCTTCCTTTTACTCTTTCCATCAGTATTGGCCCTGTTGATTTTGATGAAGAACATGCTGATTTGAAGGAGCTTTTGAAGGCGGCCGATAAGGTGCTTTACGAAGAAAAAAAGATAAAGCACGCGAAAAAGAACTAACCACGGTGGTTGAGTAGGCTGAAAGCCGTATCGAAACCACTGATTTTATATTGCATTTTTATTCAAAATTTGCCATAATTTCTGCATATTTATACGTTATGGTGGTTTCGATACGCTCGCTATGCTCGCACTCAACCACCGGGCAAAAGGACGTTTATACGGTGGTTGAGTAGGCTGAAAGCCGTATCGAAACCACCGAACCAAAGGACGGTGAAATATGGAAAAATTAATTGTAAACAACTACGGTTCTTTCGACGTGACCTTTGAAAAAGCAAAGGGTTCAACAATGTGGGATGTAAATGGCAAAAAGTACATCGACTTTATTGCCGGCATCGGAGTAAACTGCCTTGGCCACAACTACAAGCCTCTTGTTAAGGCAATTTCACGCCAGGCTCGCCGTCAGATCCATATTTCAAACTACTATTTTTCTGATGTAGGACTGGACTTTGCAAAGGGGCTCCTGCAGGTAACCGGCTTTGAGCGCGGCTACTTCGGAAACTCAGGTGCCGAAGCAAATGAAGCAGCCATCAAGCTCGCCCGCAAATACGGCCAGCTCAACGGCGGCGACAAGCGCAAAACTATTGTTACTCTGGAATCTTCTTTCCACGGAAGAACTCTTGCAACCCTTACAGCAACCGGTCAGAACCGCTTCCACCCGGACTGCTTTGCTCCATATCCGGAAGGCTTTAAGACAATTAAGGCAAATGATTTTGATGCTCTCAAAGATGCTTTTGACGACACAACCGCAGCCCTCTTTATCGAGTGTATTCAGGGCGAGGGTGGTGTAAATCTTATAGATCCAAAATGGGCTCAGGCTGCGGCCGAGGCTGCCCGCGCTGCAGACGCAATCGTAATGGCAGACGAGGTTCAGACAGGCGTTGGACGTACAGGTACTTATCTTGCCAGCGACTGGCTTGGCTTTAAGCCTGAAGTTGTAACTCTCGCCAAGGGAATTGCAGGCGGCGTTCCAATGGGAGCCTGCCTCTTCCGCGGAAAGGCTGCAGATGTTTTTGTAGCAGGCGACCATCAGTCTACTTTTGCAGGAAACCCTCTTGCTTGTGCCGCAGGTCTTGTTGTTCTTGAAACTGTAAGCGACCCGGACTTCCTCGACAGAGTAAATCATGCAGGTGACTATATCCGCGGAAAAATCTCAAGCTGGAATCTTCCTATTGTTAAGGATGTTCGCGGACGCGGCCTTATGATTGGAACTCAGATTGACCCGAGCATTAAGCCTTTTGATATTGAAGTACGCTGTCTTGAAAAAGGACTTTGTACTACAACTGCGGGCAGCGACGTTGTTCGCTTCCTCCCACCGCTCAATATCTCAGACAAAGAAATTGACGAAGGACTTGCAATTTACAAGAGTGTACTTGAAGAATTCTGTAAATAAAAGCTTAGGGCTGTTTCTTTTACTTTTGTTTTTTTCTCAAACACTTTTTGCGGCTAACGTGCTTAGCCGCCCCCGAAAAATGTTCCTGATAAAAACTGAACATTTCGATATCATCTATTCAAAAGAAAGCGAAGAAACAGCCCTGGTGCTTGTAGAGCAGGCCGACTTGCTTTATGCAAAAGCCGCAGAAAAACTCAATTCAAAAATCAACAGAAGAATGCCGGTAATTATTTCACCAGATTCCGATGAACTTTCGGTTGATTATACAGCCTATCCCTATAACCGTATAATCATTTTTGATTCTCCGGCAAATTACGATACAGCTCTTTTTGAAGATACTCTGCTTTCACTTTTTTACCGCGAAATATATATGGCACTGACCCAGTCCATAAGAGATCCTTTTAATCAGTTTATTTCAAAATGGCTTGTGGGAGAAGAATATCAGCCGGTTGCCCTTTTTAATATGCCTTATTCTTTTATAGAAGGAAACGCATATCTTGCAGAGAGTGAAGAGGCCGGACAAGGCCGCCTTAATGACGGATATTTTCTTCAGATTCTCGCCCAGGCAAAGCTCGAAAATAAATTTCCAAAGTGGACACAGATTATAGCAGTCCGCGATACCTATCCTGGAGAAGAACTTGCCTATGCCGCAGGTGCCGGCTTTGCAGCCTTTTTAATGAATACTTACGGAGTAGAAAAATATGCTCAGCTCTGGCAGGAAAGTGGAAAACTGAATCCGCTTTTGACCCGGGGAGTATTTTTAAAAACCTATGAAATTACACTGAATGAATTGTGGACACAATTTGAAGCCTCTGTACCTCTACCGGAAAATCTTATAGAGGCAGAAACTGATAAAAGAGATAGAGAGGCAAATTACGAGCATCTTCTTATAACAGAGTATGGAACAGTCTGGTATGACAGAATCAGACACGAAGTTGATATCTTTGATAAGAAAAACATTTTTAAAATGCGACAGCTGCTTTTTCTTGCAGATAATGTTGAGCGCATGTCCCTTTCGCCGGATGGCCGTTATCTTTCAGTATCCTATAGTCAGGCCCGCCAGATGGAAGGTCTTTCAAGTTATTATACCTGGATTTTTGATTTAAAAAAGCGGCGCTTTTTAGATGCCAGATACGAGCTCCGCGATGTTGCAATTGTTACAGATTCAAAGGGCAGAATGGCAGTGGCCGGAGTAAATGTAAAAGATTCACTTGCAAAACTCGAAGTCTATACACTGCCGGCAGACGATGCAGAAGATGATGATATTATAAAGCTTTACGAATGTCAGTTTGAAAGAAACAGAATTCCTTTTTCGCCAGTCTATGCAGGTGAGGGTTATATTTCTTACATTCTTGCCGAAGGAAATGCACGCTTCCTTTGCAGGTTTTCTTTCGAAGGCAATGGACTTGAATCAAAATGGATAATTGCAGATTCTGCTTCAAGCCCGCTCAGAATACAGCAGCTTGCCTGGTCTCCAGCCTCAGACCAGCCCTTTTACACTTTTTCTTTTACAAGACCGGGTCTGCACTCTTTCGCCAGAACAGGTTTTATTTATCTCACAGAATCCTTCGAACCTCAGAGCGTAAAACTTGCTGCAGCCGATGTCCCTGGCGGCATGAACTACGCAGTTCTTTCACAGAAAGATCAGACAATAGTTTACAGCTCAAAAAAGTTCGACATTAATCAGCTGGCAAGACTTCCTTTCAGCGACCTGCCTCTGGAAGACGGAAGCATTCAGAAAACAGACATAAGAAACGAAGTTTTCTACAGCAATCAGTTTATTCCGGAAACTGCACTTTCCGACTATAAAATCCGCCGCTACAATCCTTTTAAGTATATGCTGGATTTTTCCTTCCTGCCGTTTTTCTCCCTAAAGCAGATAGACCTTACAGAAGGAAATTTTTACTGGCCGGGCCTTGGGCTCACAATTGAAAGCCAGACAGACCCCTGTTCAAATACCCGCATGCTTCTTTCCGGTGGCTGGACCTATCTCCCCCTCGATTTCTCCTGGACAAGTAACATACCTTCGTCTTACGTAGCAAAGGTAAGGGAAGAGTCTCAGGACATCAGCAAAGATAAGTCTGCAGCCTTTTATCTGGAAAATTCTTCTACACCAGTTTTCCTCAGGGCAGGCACAATTTTCAACTGCAATCTCGAGGGAGAATATACATTAAAACTGGCCGCAGGAGGGCAGTGGAGCATACCGCTTGGCATAGCCCTGCGCCGTCTCATTTTCGACGTCCAGTATTTTTATTCAATATCAACAGATTATTACGACCAGACCCAGGCAGAGCTGCGGCCAAGCCTTGCAGACTGGCCTTCTTTAGAAGAAGCCTATGCCTTGTCCCAGCTTTCCATGAAAGTTCAGTATACAAATATCCATCAGTACGGTTATTCAGTTTTTGAAAAGAGGGGACTAACTCTTGGCCTTCGCATTTATTCAATGTGGGACATGTACGAGGTAAAGCTGTTACGACAGGCTCGTGAAGAACAGGAAGGAAACGAAGAAATCAGCCGCGAAGAGGAACTTACAAATGCCCAGCAGAAAAATCTCCTCTCAGACAGCATGGAAGAAATAACTCAGCTGAATGCAGGCTTCTTTGCAACAATAGCCATTCCCCGTCTTAATCCCCTGCATAATATAAAGAATCTGGTAATAAGCATGCCGGCCCTCCTCAAGGCGGAGTTTGTAAACAAAGCCGGTACAGCCCTGGAGGCCAGTTCAGAAGTTTTATTAATAGGCTACGAAATGCACGACAGCATAATTCCTGCAGTTCTCTATACCCGTCGTGCCGGCCTATGGTTCGGTTACAACATGGCCCTCGTTTACAACACCGCAGAAGTCCGCCTGCCAGACATCCGCCACGAAAACTACCTTGCAGAAGTCTTTACCGACATTTCCTACACCTATGCCTTTTATATGATTCTCAACCTGGACTTAAACATCACCCTGGGAAAACTTTCCGCCATCCCAATCAACACAACCCTCATCGGCTCCTTCTTCCCGCAAAGCAAAGGTTATCAGATTAGCCTGGATGTAAAGCTGCATTTGTAATTTTTTGATGAGATTTTTGATTAGTTTCCTTTTGCAATTGTTGTTTCCCAAAAAAAGTCTTCACCCTGTAAGGTAAAAGTACCTTGTACTAACAAATTTAAGGTTTCTTACTTTCTTTATTATATGCATCAACTACCGCATTTTATTTCTATCTTAGTTATTACACCATCAGTTGCGTAGAAAATTAAAGTCATAATTTCTTCATCAATGAAATTGGCTGCATCAATTGAGATTCCTTCTTCCGAATAATATAACGAAAATAAATTATCTTCTTTCAAATCAATTTCATAAAATGAATTATTATCATAATTCCAGCTAAAAACATCTGAATCTTGTTCATACAAATCCATTACCATTGAAAGAGGCACTCCAACCCTTATACCTCGTTTTGTTGTATATTTATTTGACTCAGTTTCCAAAGACAATATAGCCCCATTTTTATAATTCCATACAACAGTTAAATCATCGATATTTTTTTTACACCAAGAATTAATCTCTGTATAACTATCAAGATTTATTCCTTCAATTTTTCTAATATTATGATATAAACAAAAATTTTGTTTTTCTTCCGTGAATAACGAAAATTCTATTGTAACCTTATCATCATAAGCCGAATCATCCCATTGTGGATACATTTCCTTTTTTTGTACTTCAATAGGTTTTACCTCTTGTAATGCATTCCGATTCTTTTCTTCAGAATTTACATTTTCATATACATCTATATTTTTAGATTGTTTTTTTTCACAAGATAATAGTAGAATTAATGCTATCAATAAAATAATGTTTCTTTTCATTGTGTAAAAACTAAATTTACCTAGTGTTCCAGTAAATATTTAACAAATTTTACAGCAAAAACATGATAAAGGAAACCCTAAGATAGAGGTTGTTAGAAATTAAAAAAAAATTCAATTTTCATTAAATTTATGCTATGATATTATATGGAGGTCTTGTATGTCAGATGCTCTTGAAGATGTAGAAAATAGAGTTCGAACTTTCTCTTTAGCTGAACAAATTCATTTGCTCAACTTTGTTGCTAGTAACATAAATAAACGGACTTCTCTTTTAAATTATCAATATTCTGAAGAAGAATCTTTACAAAAGATGCGGGAAGCAAGTCTTGCAACTGTATGGGAGACTGTAAAGAATGACTCGTGGTGATATATACATGCTTGATTTCGGTATTCCTTTTGGTAGTGAACCAGGAAGACGCCGCCCGATAGTAATCATTCAGGCAGATAAAGAAAATCTGGATAATCTTAATACAAAAGTTGTTGTTCCACTTACATCAAATACTATAAATGCAGAACTTCGAGGAAATGTTTTTCTTCCTAAAAAAGAATCTGGTCTTTCAAAAGATTCTGTTGCTTTAGTTCATCAAATAATTGTAGTAGATAAAATCCGTCTTGAAGAAAAAATTGCAAAGCTTCCGAAAAATCTTCTTTCAAAAATCGAAGAAGAAATCGACTACGTAACAAAAGAATAATCACATAACAAAGGTTCGTAGCCGACAGGCAGTCAAGCTGCCTGCGGTACAACCAATTGTTATGTGGACGCCCGCACTGGGGCGCTTGGAGGAAGAATGAAAAAAAGATTTGTTGTTTTACTCACATTATTGTTTACATTTCATTTATTATTCGCAGAAACTAACACAGAAAAATTCTGGAATTTATGGAATTCAGATAATCATGAAGAAGCTGAAGAATTACTTCAAAACTGGGAAAAGAAAAATAAAAAAGATCCAGAATTATATGTATGTTATTTTAATATGTATCTTATGAAAGCATCAAAAGAACAGATGCATGTTGAGTCATTCTTACCTGAAAATTTCAATGGACAATATATGGAAGGACAGAATGAAAACGGTGATAAAATATATATTTATTCTATAATCGAATATGATGATAATTTATGTTTAAAAGCATTTGAATATATAGATAAAGGCCTTTCCTACAATCCAAAACGACTCGATATGTATTTTGGAAAGGCTCATCTTTATTTTTTACGAGAAGAATTTCAAAAACAAGCTGATGTTATAAAAAATGTTCTAACGCTAAATAAGAAATATAAAGATTCATGGCTTTGGTCAAATAATGAACCTATAAAATCTGCAAATGTTGGATTCACTCAATCTATACATGAATATATACTAAAATGGTACAACACAAAAAATCCTTCTACATTTCCATTAATGAAGGAAATCTCATTATTATATGCTGAACAATATCCTGTTGATGTAATTGCATATAATGATGTAGGTATTTCGGCATTGCTTACAAACGATTTAGAAACAGCAAAAAAATATTTCCAAAAAGGATATGAACTAGATCCATCTGACATGTTAATCCTAGGAAATCTTGCTCATATTTGCTTTAATCTTGGAGAAATAGAAGCTTCATATAATTACTATAAAACAATGGCTACATCTGAAGATACAGATATAAGCGAGTATGCAAAAAATAAATTAGCAACCTACTTTAATGAATAAAACATCACATAACAAAGGTTCGTAGCCGACAGCGGTTCAAGCCGTGTGCGATACAACCAGTTGTTATGTGGTCAGCCCGCTGGGCTGCTTGGAGGAAAAATGAAAAAAGTTATTTTATTATTTATAATTTCTTTTTTTTGTGTTTTATCTTTTTCACAAGATACTTCAATCAGTAAATATTCAAAGGAAATTGACTGTGAATTGCCTGAAACATATAACGTATCACATTATTTGCAATCTGCAGCAGATAAAATTGATTTAGAAAAATATAAAACAATTATTCGAAATGGTGATATTTCTGCTATTGAAAAACCGTATCTAAATGATCTTCAATTAGGAGTATTATCAAAAACTGAGCTTAAATTGTTTAGGAATTTATTCTATGCAAAGAAAGGATATATTTTCTCAGATGATGAACTTACAAAATACTATAAACAGTTTGATTGGTACAAACCAACTACTAAAAATGTTATTTTTACTGATTTAGAACAATCTGCTATTAATAGAATTAAAAGATTTGAATCTGAATCAACTATAAAATATGATTATGTAGATAGAGATGTCTTATGGGAAGAATGGTATGGAGGAGCTGACCAAAGAGGTCCTTTGCTAAAATTAAATAAGGATAAAACTTTTGTATATAAACCGGCTGAAACTATAAATAGAATACAATATATAAAGGGAAAATGGACTATCTCGAATAATAAAATTGTTTTATCTGTTGAGTCAGAAAATGTCCTTTTTGGAGGCTATGTAGCTGATCATCCTAATACCCCATATATTGACAAAGGTACTCCTGTAGTAATTATATTTGAAAAACCAATAAAAATTACATTACCATTAAATGAAAGTGAAGCCTATGAAAAATATAATTTTACATGGAGTGAGAAATGGATAATGATCGGATCGGCCGATTGTTATATTTCAGAAGAATAAATCGCCTAACAAAGGTTCGTAGTCGACACGAGGTCAAGCCGCGTGCGGTACAACCAGTTGTTACGTGGACAGCCCACTGGGCTGCTAAGGAGAAAAAATGAAAAAAGTATTTAGTCTTTGTATAACTTTATTGCTTTTTTTAGGAACTGTTTATTCTCAAGAAATCAAACTTGCTGCTATTTCATGTCAGAATATGTTATTTGATCAGAATGATTCCTTAAGATATTCAGTGTTAAATACCATTGATAATAATTCTAGTAATGTATACGCAATTGAAAATGTCAAAATAATTAAAGGTAAAGTTTTTATTGGTTTTTATCTGGAAGAATCTGTAAAAATCGACAGTATTGTTCTGGAACATGGATACTTTGATTCCAAATACTTTGATGCAAATAACAGATTAAAAACAATTCAAGTAATCAAAAAACTTGATGGTAAAAGTGTAAGTGAAGAAAATTTTACTTTACAAGATAAGATGGAATCTCAAAAACTTACATTAAAATCAGATGCTGAATGTAATGTAATAGAAATCATTCTGCTTGATATATACAAGGGAAACAAATGGGATGATACCGTTGTCAGCGAAATATCATTTTACAATAAAGGCAAAAAACTTTCCGTAGGTTTTGTTCAGGACAGTAATTCACTATATAAAGAATATTATCACAGTTTCAGATATATACCTTCTACTCATTTCGTTAATGCCTTTCCAATTATTGAAGAACAATTTCAATATGGAAAAGCCGGAAGTGAAACATATTACTATTATGAAGATGTTTATCTTAAAAGATATGTAGCAGGCATTCATGAAGATATGGATGAAACGTATTCTCTTGTCTATCATTATAAAGACAGAAAATCAAAGGGCCCTTATGAATTATTGGAATATGATCAGACTGGAAAACTAAAACGGCAGACAACATTTGATTATGATTCAAATGGAAAACTCATAAAAGAACAAAGAGAATATTATATAAAAACATATAATTATGACAAAGATGGAAATCTAATTAAAATAGTTCAAGAGGCTACAAATAAAACTTGGGCTAAAGATCAAGTTATCGAATATACATACAAAAATAATTTAATTGCTTCTGAAAAAATTACAAAGAACAATAATCTTGATCAGATATACCAATATGTTTATGAAAAGAATAAATTAGTTCAAAAGATTTGTATTTGTGACAAATCTAACAAAATTCCTACAAATTATTATTATTCGTATGACAAGGATGGTAGACTGATTGATGAATATACCATGTATTCATTTAAATGGTAACTTAAATAAAAATCGCCTAACAAAGGTTCGTAGCCGACAGCGGGTCAAGCCCGCTGCGGTACAACCAGTTATGTGGACGCCCGCACTGGGGCGCTTTTGAAGGAGAAAAATGAATAATATTAAAAAAGTATGTTTTATCTGTTTTTTATTTCCTTTTTTTAATTTATTTGCAGTCGCAGATGAATTTGAATTAAAGAATGTCAAAGATGAATATATCGGTACATACATTCCTGTTGACTTAGAGTTACGACTTTATCAATCAAAAAAATTCTATGAATCACTACGGGCTTCAAGAAAATACGGAACAACACAACCTCATGATGTTTTATATTTACAGAAAAACATATGTTATAGTGATGCCGGATTTCATGATGGCTATGCTATACAAAATAAGGATTTTATAAATTATAAATTTATTACAGGAAATGGTGGCATTTTTTGTATCGATAATCAAGGTTATCTTTATCGAAAAATAAGTAATAACGAATATGGTTATTCAGATTATGTTGAATATGTAATGAAAATTCTACTTTCAAATTTTTTGAAATCATCAGAAATTCAAATTGATGGGAGCAATCTACAAATTAATGATAAAGAGTATAAAGTAAATTTGGATGGAATTTTTCTTGATACATCCAATGCAGCAATATGGTTATTCAGCGATATGCATTATGTTTTAGAAAAGAATGGAATTGATGGTGAATTATATACAAGTAAAAAATATGAACATAAAGAAGGAAGAACTAAAGATGTATTGATTGCCAAATTTCCTGAACTGTTTAAGATTAATGCTGATGAGATACCAGATTATTCAGAAATTCCAAAAAATCAATTACGTCTCTTTAGAAATTTAATTTATGCCCGTAACGGATATACCTTCAAGAGTAAAGATTTGCAAGAATATTTCAGTTCGTGTTCGTGGTATAAGAAGGATCCAAATTTTAATGAATCCGCGATGCGTAAGGATGAAAAAGACTTCATTGCATTAATGCAAAAATATGAAGCAAAATAATCTTATAACAAAGGTTCGTAGCCGACAGCGAGTCAAGCCAGCTACGGTACAACCAGTTGTTAGGTTGACAGGCTCATTGGCCTGCTTATTGTTAATAAGTAAAGTCTTCCAACATTTAAAAAAAATAAAATCGAAGGGAGATCCAATTTATGCAACTGCAGACGGTTATGTTCTAAGAAGTGGAATAACGGAAAATTCCGGAAGTACGAAAGTTGAAATAACTTTGCCATATACAAACGATACAGCTGTATATCAACATACTGATTTTATTGTAAAAGAAGGTGAAGCAGTTAAACGAGGGCAAATAATTGGATATATGAGTGATAATGGTACAAATGGACAAGTACACTTACATTATGAAATAAGAAAAAATGGTGAATATGCAGGTTATGGTGGAAGTGGGGAATTGGAAAATCCACGAAAACATATGCCGTCAACATATCATGATTAATATAAGGAGTAAGTTCTATGAAACTAAAGATAATGTCAATAATTTGGTTAACTATCATTCTTGTTTCTTGTAATAAAACAAGTATCTCTAAAACTGAGGCTGATAAGATAGAATTAAAGTCTAATATTGAGAACAATAACATATCCGAAGAAAAAAAAGAGATTGAGGAAGTAGTTAAAGAAGATTTTATTTTAGATACAGAACGAAATTTTATTATTGAGGGGTGGCATCCATTAAAGCAAACAGAAGCCGTTGATAAATTAAAAAAAACATTAAATGAATTAAGTAATAATAGTGTAGATGAAAATCTGTACAATGATGATTTTACTATTGAGTTTGCATTGGTTGATAATAGAAATCGCACTTTTACGTTATATCATGACATACGAAAGATAGATAATTATCCAATAGATGATTATGAAATATATAGATATTGGGGATTAGATTCTGTCTGGTGTTTTAAGGAAGAAAAAAACTTTTCAATCTTATGGAATAATAATAATGGCGCTATATTGATTATAGAAACAGATGATTCTAATTACTCAACAATAAGAGGAATTAGAGTTGGTGATTCTGTTGAAGATGTTATGATTGCTTATGGAAAAGATTCAAGTATTTCAGAATACAATTATGAAACAAAAGAATTTGAACATACTTCTGATCATGAAGCTCCTTGTATCTTTTTACTAAAATCAAATGAATGTATTTCAATTAATTGTGGAAATACAATTGACGAAGAAATGATGACAATTTCATTTTTATTAAATAACGGTGTAGTGAATAAGATAGTAATTAGAGCGGGAAATTAATTTGAAAAGAAAAGAAAATGTGATGATAGTACTGTAAAGTTTGTTTATGGCGAACAGGATAACGAGGCTTTTTTCGCCTGACCCGAACATTTTATATATGCATTATTAGATTTGTATCAGATAAAAAGGTATAAAAATAATAAAAGATAGGCATTTTAGATAATTTTATTAATATTTCCCTTTTTATTGTTTTTTTAGTATATTTTAATGTATATCACAAAAATTTGGAGGCTCCCAAAATGATAGAAGTTTCCCACGTTTCCCGTAACTTCGGGGATTTCCGTGCGGTAAATGATGTCAGCTTTTCAATTCCTACAGGTCAGATTGTAGGACTTCTTGGCCCAAACGGCGCTGGCAAAACCACAACAATGCGTATGATAACAGGCTTTCTTGCCCCAAGCTCGGGTAAGATTACTATTGATGGAATTGATGTCAATGAAAAGCCTGTTGAAGCTAAAAAGAAAATCGGCTATATGCCCGAATCTGCTCCACTTTATGGAGAAATGATTGTAGAAGATTACCTTGTCTACATAGCAAAAATGTACGGACAGAATCCGAAAGAAAAGGTGCCTGCCCTTTGTGCAGAATGCGGACTTAAAGAAGTAATGAGCAAAAATATTTCAGAGCTCTCACGCGGTAACCGCCAGCGTGTAGCACTTGCCCATGCCCTTATGAACGATCCTGAAATCCTTATTCTCGATGAACCAACTTCCGGCCTTGACCCTAATCAGGTAGAAGACGTTCGTGCAATTATCCGTGAAATTGGTAAAACACGTACCGTAATTGTTTCAACTCATATTCTTAGCGAGGTAGAAACAATCTGCAGCCGCGCAATCATTATCAGCGGTGGTAAGCTTGTTGCAGACTCTTCTATTGAAGAGCTCAAAAACAGTATTGGAACTTCATCTACTGTTTATGTTTCTGTCGGCGGTGACGGTGCAAAAGCAGCAGAGCTTGCAAAGTCTGTTACAGGCGTTTCTGCAGTTTCAACAAATGCGCTTGAAGATGGTCTTGCTGAACTGGTAGTTTCCGTAAACGGCGATGCAGAAATCAGACCTTCTCTTATCAAAAAACTTGTTGAAGGCGGATTTGATATTTACTCAGCTGCCCTCAGCCAGAACTCACTTGAAAATGTATTCCATACTTTGACGGAGGCTAAATAATGAATGACGCTAAATCATCTAAATGCCAGAATCCTGCAATCATCATTATGAAGCGTGAGCTTAGTGCTTACTTTACTTCTCCGATTGCCTATTTCGTTTCGGCCCTTTTCCTGATTGTTTCGGGAATCTTTTTCTATTTCGGCTTTGCCTATCTTTACGGCGGCTTTTTCCTTATGGACAGAGCAGAGCTCAGAGCCTACTTTTCTGCCCTGCCTTTGATTCTTTCGGCCTTTATTCCGGCCCTTACAATGAGACTTTTTGCAGAAGAAAAGCGTGCGGGTTCAATCGAAACTCTTATGACTCTTCCTGTTACAGAAGTTGATGTTGTTACAGGCAAGTATCTTTCTTCATTTATCAGCACACTGGTAATGCTGGCGCCGACTCTGCTCTTTATTCTTCCTGCAGAGATTTACGGTTCTCCGGATTATGGTCCTATTATCGGCGGCTTTGTTGGAGCAATCTTCCTCAGCGCAAGCTTTACTGCAATCGGCATTTTTACATCGGCAATCACAAAAAATCAGATTGTTGCCTTCTTTGCCGGAATTGCAATTTGTCTTGCCCTCACTCTGGTAGACTTCCTTCTGGTATTTTTGCCGTCAGGACTTTCTGCCGTCCTCGGATTCCTTTCTGCGAAAACACATTTTACTTCAATTTCGCGCGGAATTATTGATACAAGGGATTTTATTTATTTCATTTCCCTTACAGCGCTCTTCTTTGCCGGCACAGTTCGTGTGCAGCAGAAGGCAAAAAACTAAGGGGGAGGAAAGATGAAAAAGTTATTACAGTGGCTTAAAAGCCCAAAATCAGATTTTGTTTTATTTGTAATTTTTCTTGTGCTTTTGAACATTGTGGGACACAGAGCCTTTGTTCGCTTTGATCTTACAGCTCCAAAATCTTATTCGCTTTCAAAGGCAAGTAAGACTGTAGTAAAGAATCTGGACACGCCACTTTCTGTTCGTGTATTCTTCAGCGACGGACTTCCTTCTACATATGCAAATGTTTATCAGTATGTAAAAGATATTCTTGTTGAATACAAGGGTGCGGCAAACAAAAACTTTTCTGTTTCATATATGGATATGTCTAAGCCTGAGAACGAGGAGCTTGCCCGCGATCTTGGCATTCAGCAGGTACAGATTCAGGAAATTAAAAATAACGAAGTTGGTCTTAAGCAGGCTTACATGGGAGTAGCAATTGCTTACGGTGACAACATCGAAATCATGAATCCGGTTCAGACTTCAGATGGTTTTGAATTTAATCTTACATCAAAAATCTCAAAAATGATTTCCATGGCAGACAGTCTTGCCGGTCTTGGAAAGAACGAAAAAATCTCCCTTACCCTTTACCTCAGCGAAGATCTTAAAAATCTTGGAATAAGCGGGGCAGAGGAAGCAGAAGGAATTATCCGTTCTGCTTATAACGTAATCAACCGCCAGAATCTTGACCGCATAGACTACAAGGTTGTAAGCCCTTCTACAGAAGAAGCAGATGCACTTTCTGCAAAATACGGTATTCAGAATATTTCCTATACAGAGCGCGGAGTTCAGAAAAAGGCTGCGGTTGGACTTATCCTCGAGCACGGCGAAAAGTTTTATGCCCTGCCTCTTGCAGTTCAGCGTTCTTTCTTTGGTTATGCACTCAGCGGACTTGATGATGTTGAAACAACTTTGAACGAAGGCCTTCACAGCCTCTTCTCAAATACAAAAAAAATCGGCTATATCACAGGTCATGGAGAGGTAGACCACACTGCAGAAGATCAGGCTGCAAATTTTGAAAAGCTGATTTCTGCTTCTTATGAGCTCAAGGATATTGATTTGAACTCAGAAGATATTCCTGCCGGAATGAACTCTATTATCATAAATGGACCAAAGCAGGACTTTACAGAAGAAGAACTTTACAAAATCGACCAGTTCCTTTTGCGCGGCGGCGACCTTATGATTTTCATTGATGGTACAGTTGATGATGGTAAAAATCAGATGTACGGACTTGGAAACTATGTTGCAAATAATAACAACCTTGACCGCCTTCTTGCAAAATACGGAATTGAGCACAGCAAGAATATGATTATGGATAAGAACTGTATTACTGATATGAATGCACAGTACGGCGAGCTTCATTACTGGTGGGTTCCAACCCTTCACAAAAAGCAGCTTGCTAAGAAAAACATAATCACAAATAATCTGGGCTATGTTTATATGCTGCAGTCTTCTTCTCTGGACCCTGCAGATGCCCTTGAAAACAAAAATCTTAAGGTAACAGAGCTTGCTAAATCTTCGGAAGAGGCCTGGGCGATGGAAGATGGAATTACACTTCATCCTCTTTATCTTGAAGCCCCTGAAGATGCTTCAAGCCTCAAGCAGTTTGACCTTGCCCTTCTTCTCGAAGGTAAGTTTGATTCTGCCTTTGACGAAGTTCCGGAAGGAATTAACAGAGCTGCAGAAAATGCTGAAAAATCTGAAAATGCAGAAGGTCCGGAGTCTGCTTCGCTTGTAACTTCAAACTTTGTTAAATCCAGCGTACTGCCTGGCAAGCTTTTTGTTGCAGGTTCTTCAATGATTACTACAAGACAGGTAATTGATGAAAACGGAAACAGCCCTGTAGCAATCTTCCTGATGAATGTTCTTGATTATATGAACGGTAACGAAGACCTGTGTACAATGCGTACAAAGAGCCTTTCTGTAAACAATCTTACAATCAAGTCAAAAACAGGCGCAAACTTCTGGAAGCTTTTCAACTCCTTTGGTATTGCGATTTTTGTTGTAATTGCCGGTTTGATTATCTGGAGATTAAGAAGCCTCCGCCGTCATGCAATCAACAAAAAGTATAATCCGGATGATACCAGAACAATTACAAAATAGGCGGGAGGAAAAAAGATTATGAAGACAAGAAAATTAGTTTTAATAATTGCCGATGTGCTTCTGCTTGCTGTCTGCATTATTCAGCTTGCACTTGGTGCTCGCGACACAACAAAGTATTTTACTCTTAAAGATAAACCGGACTCTCTTGAAATTGTAACTCCAGGCGAAACAATCAGCCTGGTAAAAGAGGGTGACGACTGGGTAATTGGTCAGAAGAAATATCCGGCAAGCCTTTCGGTTGTTGATTCTTATATTGATGCAATTTCAAATATCCGTGCCCTTGATAAAGTTGGCAGCACATCCAGCGATGCAGTTGCAGACCGCTACGAGCTTGTTGATGGAAAGAAAACTGTTGTTACAGCAAAGCTTGGCGACAAGGTTTTGAGAACACTTGTAATTGGTAAGACCGCAGTTTCTTCTTCTCAGTGCTATGCTACTGTAGACGGCGGAAAAGATATTTATCTTATTTCCGGCGGAATCAACGATACTTTTGATACCAGTGTTTCTGCAGCCCGTACAACAATTGTTTTGAATCTTGAATCATCTGATATTACAAACGTTTCTGTAACAGACTGGCTGGAAAATAAAACCTGGTCTGTTTCAAGAATGGGCAGCGGTGATGACCTTGCCTGGAACGTAAGCGGCGATGGTGCCGGAGAAGGTTATGAGCTTGATTCCGGTAAGGCTGCAAACTGGCTTAATTCTTTTGCTTCACTTTCTACCCGCGACTGGTATGGAGAAGATGAAGTTCTTGAAGGACCAAAAGCAATTTCTGCAAAAATCACCTGTGCTTATAAAGATATAACTGTAGATTTCTATGCTCTTCCTAAAAAGAATGAACAGGATCTTCAGCAGTATTACGGAGTTTGCAGTGAAACACCTTACCGCTTTAAGGTTACCGAAAGCACAGCAAAGCAGTATCTTAAAACTCTGGAAGAGCTTGCAAAATGATTAAACTCGTAGCCTTTTTAGGAAATTACGGCAAGGAATACGAAAAGACCCGCCACAATGTAAGCTGGTATTTCGAAGATTCCCTGCCATTTGCAAACCAACTCTCATGGCAAAGCAAGTTCAAGGGGGAGATAGCTTCGCTGACTCCCCAGGAACTTTCCCAGTGGGCCTGCGACACAAAAATCTGCTCAAAAAAAGACGGCTCTCCGGTCCTTGTGCCGGAGGAGGCCCCTGCCCACATATTCTTCCTCAAGCCAATGACTTACATGAACCTGAGCGGCGACTCCATCATAGAGGTCGCAAACTTTTACAAGATTCAGCCTTCCGAGATTATGGTTGTTCACGACGAGCTGGAACTTGCTCCGGGCTTTGTAAGCCTCAAATGGAGCGGCGGCCTGGGCGGCCACAACGGCCTTCGTTCCACAAAAGCAGTCCTCGGCACCCCTGACTTCTGGCGCCTGCGCTTTGGCATAGGCCGCCCCGACAACGACAAAATCTCCGTAGCCGACTACGTCCTGAGCCGCTTCACAGCCGAACAGCAGGAACTAATGCAAAACGTCTTCAGCCAGACAAACCTCCTTTTAGTTAAAATACTCCTTTCTAAAAACCCGTCAGATTTGATACAGACTTGGGGTAAGAAGAAGCTTATTTAAAATTGCCACACGGATTCGATTTTGCTAACGCAAAATCTTTTTATTGGTTTTTGATTATTTAAGTGTCAATATTTAATTCTTTAAGTGTTTAAATTATATTCAGCCGAGAGGCGAAAAAACAGGACCAAAACATCATCCCGTTTTGGGCTGGGTTTTATCGCCGGAAGGCGAATATAATTTAATATGGTAAGGTGTTGGAAAATATTGACACTATAAATGTATTTCTGTATTATGCACTTAATACAATAATACGTAAAATACAATAAAAGGAGTTTATAATGGCCGTAGTTAGCTTAAAAGACGTGCACAAGTTCTATCCGCTTGGTAAAGAAAGGATAGAAGCCGTTCGTGGAGTTTCCTTTGATATAGAAAAGGGAGAGTTTGCCGCAGTTTCAGGACCATCTGGATCAGGAAAATCAACAATCTTAAATATGATTGGTCTTATTGATCTTCCATCAAGCGGTTCAATAGTAATTGGAGATACAGACGTTTACGATGGTGTAGATCTCGCAGACGCAGAAACAGTAAATACCCGCTGGTCATCAGCCGGCCCGGACAAAAAAGACGGTAAACGCAAAAAGGTTCGCCTTGCAATTCCTTCAAAGCTGGACCGCAGAATTACAGCCCTCCGCCGTTCACACCTTGGTTTTATTTTCCAGACCTTCAACCTTATTCCGGTTTTGAACGTTTATGAAAATATCGAATTTCCTCTTCTTCTTGAATCAAAAGATAAAAACTCAAAGAGCCCTGTAGATGATTTTACAAAGGCCCAGAAGGAAGAGTGGATTAACTTCCTTATCGAAAAAGTAGGTCTTACAGACTGGAAGACTCACAAGGCAAATGAGCTTTCTGGTGGTCAGCGCCAGCGTGTTGCAATTGCCCGCGCTCTTGTAACAAAGGCTCCTGTAATTCTTGCTGATGAACCTACAGCCAACCTGGACTCTAAAAACTCAGAGCAGATTCTTAAACTTATGAAGTCTCTCAATAAAGATCCTGAACTTCAGACAACCTTTATCTTCTCAACACATGACTCTCGAATTGTAGACATGTGTAATCACGTAGTTCACATTCTCGACGGACAGGTTACCAACGACGAGCACAAAGAGGGTTCAGACGTTTACAAGATCTAGCAAATGTGTCATTCCCGTGCTTGACACGGGAATCTAGACATCACTGTTAAGCCTAGATTGTCGGGTCAAGCCCGACAATAACAAGCTACTTAGGAGTTTATTAATGAAAGACATAATCAAACTAGCCCTGCGCAACCTCAAGGAACACAAGTCTAAAACTCTCATTATTTCCATGTTCGTGCTTTTCGGAGTGGCAATAGTAATAATGGGAAACTCCTTCCTTGAATCGGTAAACCGCGGACTCGAAAAAGACTTCAGGGCAAATGTAACCGGCGACCTTGCAATTTCGGTTATCCCTGAAAAAGGTACAACAATAGATGTTTTCGGTGTAAACAGCACAAATATCACCGGTGAGATTCCACAGATTCCGGCTCTTACAGATCTGGAAAAAATTGAAAAGATTCTTGCAGAAACAGACGGAATTAAAAAGCAGTCAAAACTTATTTCTGCCCAGGTAATTCTTTCTAAAGATGCAGAGATTGATCTTTCTGTTATGCAGGATGACGACAAAGACCTTGGCATTATGGACCTTCCTATTTCCATGCTTTTTGCCGGTGAAACAGGAAGCTTCTGGGAACTCTTTCCAGATTTGAAAATGATAGAAGGACATTATCCGACACCGGGTACAAACGAAATTATCGTAGATACCCGCGTTATAGAAGGCTTTGTAAAAACCTGGGATAAGACTCTTGAAGTAGGTGATGAAGTTCTTATGGCAAGCATGGGCGGAGTTATCCGCGAAGCAAAGGTTGTAGGAATCTTTAAGCCTGCCAACGAATATTCTGCAATGTTCCAGAGCGTATATTGCGAGCCTGGTCTTGCCCGTTCTTTTGCAGAACTCACTTACGCAAACTCCTTCAGTCAGGAACTGCCTGATTCTGTAGACCTTTCAATTTCTGAACTGACAGAAGACGACTTCTTTGGCGGCGATGATGATATGTTTGGTGATATCGAAGATGATACAAGCATTCTCGGAAGTACAGCTGATTTCGACAGTATCCTTGGTGATACATCACTCCGCGACGAGCTTAATAAAACTGATGACGGAGCCTGGCAGTTTGTTCTTGCAAAGTTGGATAATCCTCACGCAGACAAAAAACTCGTTGCAGCCCTCAATAAACGATTTAAGGAAGAAGGCGTAAACGCTCTTGCAATGGACTGGAAAAAGGCCGCTTATTCTTATTCAGGAACAGTTGAAGGAATCGGCTTTATCTTCAACCTTCTTATCATAATTCTTGCGATTGTAGTATTCATCATCATCATGAATACAATGGTAGTTTCTGTAATTGAGCGAACAAGCGAAATTGGAACAATGCGTGCAATCGGTGCAGAAAAGAAATTCGTAAAGAAGCTTTTCTATTCAGAGGCAGTAATCCTTACCAGTCTTTCTGCTCTTGCAGGAATCGTCTTTGCCTTTATCTGCATGTTGATTTTCAATTCCTTCAACATCGCAATCACAAACTCAATTGCAAAAATGATTCTCGGCGGCGGTCTGCTTCACTTCAGCCCGACACCAAAAATCATAATTACTACAATTATTGTGGCACTTTTAGGCTCTGTTATCTCTAACCGATACCCTGTAAAGTCAGCACTCAGAATTACGCCAATTAAGGCTCTCAGCAAGGAATAGGGGAGGCGAAAAATGAAAACAGTATCATTAGCACTTAGAAACCTTACACGAAATAAAAGACGTAATGCCATCCTTGCAGTTGCAATTGCTTTCGGCTTCTTTGTAGTTACAGCAATCGATGGGCTTACAACCGGTATGGTTGGAAATCTCGAAAATCAGATTACCCAGCTGGTCGGCGGTAACGTAATTGTACAGGGACTTGAATGGCTTAATCCTGACAGCCCTGGCGGAAAGGTAAAGCTTGTAAACATCGTACGCGACAGAGATTACGTTAAAAACATCGTAGACGAACTTGATGTTAAATATGATTATTATTCCTGCTTTACAATATCCAGCGGAACAGTAATCTTCAACGGAAAAAAATCAGCTATTCAGCTTTATGGCCGTGACTTAAACGAAAAGCTTTTGCGTGAGTCCTTCCAGTTTACAAGCGGTGGAATAGATGAAAATATTCCTAACGGTTTGATTATCAGTGACAAGATTGCGGAGTCTTTGAACCTTCAGGTCGGCGATGAAATCATCTATTCAACTTACACAGTTTACGGACAGAACACCTTTGCCGACATGACAATTACCGGAATCATAAAGTCAAACAGCTTTATGAATTCTATGCAGGCTTATGCAGACATTGAAGATGTAAACACAATCATCGAAATGCCGGAAGGCGGATACTCAATGTTCTCAGTTTATCTGCGTGATAAAAATCAGCAGACAAAGGCTGCAAATATGATAGAATCAAGAATCCGTCAGGACAGCGAAAAGAATCCTGAGATAAATGTAACAAGCCGTGCTCTTGCAATGAAGACTCATCCGACAAATATTGGAAAGGGAATCGAAAAGCAGGTAGATCCTAAAAAGCCGGAAAACGAGTGGAAGGGTGTAAAATACGGAGTTGAAACTTTGTATGATGAAATCCCTCAGATTAAAACCGTGTTGAACATAGTTCATATCATTACAACAGTTATTCTTATTGTAATTCTTTTGATTGTAATGGTAGGCGTGTCTAACACATACCGCATGGTTTTGTATGAACGTATCCGCGAGATTGGAACAATGCGTGCCCTTGGAATGACTGGTAAAGATACCCGCAAGGTATTTACAAATGAAGCCGTAATTCTTTGTGTAATAGGCGCACTTGCCGGCTTGATTTTTGCTGCAATCGTAATGATGTTTGTTCATCTTATTCCGATTGATAACGAAGCGCTTTCCTTCTTCCTTAAGAAGGGCCACTTCACCTTTAAGATGTCTGTATTCTCAATTATAATTCAGTATATAATTCTGATTGTACTTACATCATGGGCAGTAAGAGGAAGTGCAAAGCAGGCAGCCCGTATGAGCCCTGCCGAAGCGCTCAGAACCGTAAAATAAGCCTGAAAGGCGGTGATTGAGTAGACCGAAGGTCGTATCGAAATCACATATAAACCGTCATCCCGAACTTGTTTCGGGATCTATAAAAAAGGAGTTCTAAAAATGAAAAAAATACTTACAATTCTGGCAGCAGCAGCCCTTTTGACCGCTGCCGCCGCCGCACAGGTTTCTGCCGACGTTGCAGAAAAGTGCTTTAAGATTATGGATGAAAGCCGCGAGGTTCAGGCCTATCACGGAGACTATTCAGCAACAATTTCTCTTGTTGTAGAAAAGCCTGGCAAGCCAAAAGAAAATCTTCAGTATAAGATTTTTGAGCGTACTGACGGAAAACTTATGACAATCGTTCAGCTTTTTCCGGAAGCAGATAAAGGAAAAGGATATCTTCGTAATGATGATAATATCTGGTCTTATGATCCTATCAGCCGTAAGTTTACCCATACTTCAATTAAAGAAGCTCTTGGTGATTCAGATGTAAAGCTTGACGATATCGAACAGAATGATAAATACTGGCGAGATAACTATGACGTATTTTCTTACGAGGAAGGAACTCTTGGAAAATATCCTGTAGACATTATTGTCCTCACTGCAAAAACAAAAGAGCCTTCTTATGCAAAAACAAAGTTCTATCTTCGCAAGGATATTCCTCTTGTTCTTAAGCAGGAAGATTTTTCTGGTTCAGACCGCCTTATGCGTACAACTCTTGTTCCAAAGTGGTCAAAGGTTGTAGTTCGCGGAAAGACAGGTTATGTAGCAACTCAGGCAATTTTGCGCGACGAGCTCAACAAGGGCGAGCAGACTCAGCAGGTAATTTCAGATCTTACCTTCGACTCTCTGCCGGATAAGATTTTCACAAAAGCATATCTGGAAGGTTTGAACTAGTATGAAAAAAACACTTATATTAATATCAACTATATTTCTAACTTTCAGCCTCTTTGCCCAGTCCGACGAGGACCTCTTTGGCGGCGACGATGACTTTTTCAACGACGACAGCATTGTTGAAGTTCCGGACGTATCTGCAAAAAACGACCTAAGTAAGGGAGTAATTTTTGACACAGGTTCAATCAAGGTTGGCGGCAGTCTTACTGCAGGCCTTACAACAAATACAGTTTTGTATTCACCTGAAGAAAACAGCTTTGGCGAAAATCTCAAAAACACAAAGCTTACTCCGGACCTCAGCGCCCTGCTTAGTGTAGATGCCCGCCCTGCAGAGACTCTCCGTATTTATACAAAGTTCGGACTGGCTTATCCCTTTGTAAATAAAGCTTACTCGGTTACTTATCAGACAGGTGCTGGTCAAATGCCATCCTTTAATACAACGACAACCCTTACCGACTGGTTCAAGCTTAAGGAACTTTTTACAGACTTTTCAATCAAAGATACTGCTTTCTTCCGTTTTGGTATTCATACCGTTACCTGGGGGGCAGGTTATTTCTTCAGTCCTGTATCAGATATGATTAACACAAGCTCAATTGATCCTGAAAATCCGGAGAAGCAGGTTGATGGTGCTTTGAATCTCCGCACTCAGATTGTTTTTCCGGGCAGTCAGAACTGTCTCTGGTTTTATGTAATCCCTTCAACAGATTTTATAAATCAGACCGCAGAAACTTATGCCCGCGATACAGCCTTTGCAGGAAAAGCTGATATTCTTATAGGCAACTGGGAACTTGGTCTTGGTGGACTCTTTAAATATCAGAATGCCCCAAAGGTAATGCTTACTGCAACAGGTAGCCTTAAAAAAGTCAGCTTCTTTGGTGAACTTGTATACAGCTATGGTGCAGCAAAAGAATGGGCTGAAAATACAGACTGGGATGATAAAACAAACATCATTCAGGCAACAGCCGGTTTGAGCTACTACTGGAAGGATCCTATGATAACGCTTGCTGCTCAGTATTATTTCAATGGAAATGATAAGGATCTTGAATCTCACCTTATTGGTGGTCATAACCTTGCAGCAATGGTTAATTTTGGTAAGATTCTGGGAAACAAAGATTTTACAGCAAGTCTCTTTGCAATGGCAAACTTTGGACGTGAAGAATATGATGATACTGAAGTAGCTGCAATGAAGATGCTTGGTGCAGATGATGAAACTATCTCTGCAATTTCCGGTACTTCCCTTACAACTACAGCGATGGTTTATTATTCGCCTATAAATGATTTGAAGTTCGGAATGGGACCAGTTCTCACCTTCAAAACTTTTGACGAAAAACCAACAGTTTCAATGAAACTCACCGCAACCCTGGGCGGCGGCAAGTTCTAAAAAGAATATATATACCACACGGATTCGATTTTGCTAACGCAAAATCCATTATAAAATTTAAAAGAAATGACGTTAGTCATTTCCAATCCGTGTGGTATAAATTTAATAATTTGTTTGTTTTATTCCCAAAATTGCCTTATAATTTAAAAATATCAAAATGTTTATAAAATTAGGAGAACCACTATGAATGTACATAACTTAATGGAAGATGTAGTAATTAAGGCAGTAAACACACTTTATGACAGAGTAAAGGGCGAAAATGTTGCCTGGCTCACCTGCGACTGTGAAAACTGCCGGCTTGATACAGTAAGTTATGTACTCAACCGTATTCCTCCTAAATACGTTGTTTCCGGACGTGGAGTAACACACAATGCCGAATATCTTGCAAGCGCACAGCTGCAGGCAGACATTGATTCCCTTTCTCTTGAAGGAATGCGTACAGTAAGCTCTACAAAACGACCATTCCATACAGAAAACCGTGCAGATTGTGAAATTCAGTCAGATGGAGCACAGTCAAAACCTGCATTCAATTTCTTTACATTTACTGGTGTTGTTCTCGACGGAAATACCTTTGAGCCGGTTACATCAGCTAAAATCACTTTAAAGATTGACGGAAAACTTGCAGAAATGGTAGATAAAACCTGGTCTAACCCATACACCCTGGTTCCTAGTACAAAGGGCGTTTATTCATTCTGGGTAAAATCTATTCCTGCAAACGAAAGCGGCGAACGTGCATATTTCAACTTCAGTATTGAAATTGAAGCAGAAGGTTATTCTGAATCGGTATATCATTTTGAAGTTCCAATCATGAGTGAAGATAAAATCCGCGATACCCTGGATTCAACCTATACTTTGAAAATTAAGGATCTCGTTATATTTAAGAAATAGTGTCATGCTGAACTTGTTTCGGAATGACAATTATTTTAGAGAATCATTCAATAAAAATATCCTCTAATACAACAAAATTGAATTGCGTTTTTAGCAATTGCATAGTACAATTTAGTAAAACGTTTAACCAAAAAAATACAGGAAAGGACTTTATATGGACTCAATTATTGTTAATGCAGACCTCGACGGCAGCAAAATCAGCCGCGACATTTATGGTCATTTCAGCGAGCATCTTGGCCGCTGTATCTATGGTGGATTCTGGGTTGGAAAAGATTCAGATATTCCTAACATCAACGGCTACCGCAAGGATGTTGTAGAAGCTTTTAAAGAGCTTGAGATCCCTAACCTGCGCTGGCCGGGCGGATGCTTTGCAGATGAATATCACTGGCGTGATGGAATTGGCCCATACGAAACCCGCAAACGCATGATTAATACTCACTGGGGTGGAGTAGTTGAAGATAACAGCTTTGGTACAAACGAATTCTTCGGCCTTTGTGAACTCCTTGGCTGTAAGCCTTATGTAAACGGAAACGTAGGCTCAGGTTCAGTTCAGGAAATGTCTGAATGGGTTGAATATATTACCTTTGGCGGCGAATCTCCAATGAGTAAACTCCGAGAAGCAAATGGCCACAAAAAGCCATGGAAGCTTCCTCTTTTCTGTGTTGGTAACGAAAACTGGGGCTGCGGCGGAAACATGAAGCCTGAATATTACGCAGACCTTTACCGCCGCTATCAGACATACGTTCGCCAGTACGGTAAGGATAAGATTTTCAAGATTGCCTGTGGTCCTAACGCTGCTGATTTCAACTGGACAGAAGTTCTTATGCGAGAGGCAGCTCCTCTTATGGACGGTCTTTCACTCCATTATTACACAGTTGAACCGGACTGGAACGGACGTAAGCCAGCCTGCGATTTTACAGAAAAAGACTGGTACCTCACAATGAGCAAGGCCGGCTTTATGGAAACTCTCGTACGCCGCCACGACGAAATCATGACAAAGTACGATCCTGATAAGCGTGTAGCTCTCGTAGTTGATGAGTGGGGAACCTGGTTCGCTGTAGAAAAGGGAACAAACCCTGGCTTCCTCTATCAGCAGTCTACAATCCGCGACGCTCTTGTTGCCGGAATCACTTTGAACATCTTCAACAATCACAGTGACCGTGTACGCGTTGCAAATATTGCTCAGGCTGTAAACGTACTTCAGTCTCCTGTTCTTACAGAAGGCCCTAAGATGATTAAGACACCAACCTGGTACGTATTCCACATGTACAAGCCACACATGGACGCAACAATGCTTACAAGCCGTGTAGCTTCAAATCAGATTGGTCCAAAGGATGCCCGCGTAGATTCAGTTACAGCATCTGCTTCTCACAAGAAGAATGTATACACTGTAACTCTTACAAACGCAGAACTTACTGGAAAGAAAGAAATTAATATTACACTTGCAGGTCTTAAAGGTAAAATTAAAGATGCAAAGGCTACAATCCTTACTTCTAAAGATATGCACCTTTGCAATACTTTTGCTAAGCCAAACGAGCTCAAGGAAAAAGCTCTCGAAGTTAAACTTTCTGGCGCAAATGAAATGTTCATTACTGTACCTGCAATGAGCGTTGTAACAGTTTCAATTCAGGCATAACTTTTCAAATGGATTGCTTCGTCATTGCGAGGAGCGAAGCGACGTGGCAATCCATACGTGAATGATTATATGACTCCTTGTCCTGTTTGCGAAAATAAATCTCATCTCTCCTCAATGGATATGACTCCTGAACTTGTGGCCGAAATGGCTGCCCAGGAGCCTGTTTCTGACTATGCGGGAGACAAGCTTGTTGCAAAAAGACTGGAGGTTTGCAAGGCATGCCCCAAACTGATTGGCGGTATGACCTGTCAGGACTGCGGTTGCTTTGTGCAATTCCGTGTGCGCCACAAAACCGCAGCCTGTATTAATGGAAAATGGTAATGCGGTGGTTTCGATACGGCTTCTGACGAAGCCTACTCAACCACCGGTAAAGTACGGTGGTTGAGTAGCCCGAAGGGCGTATCGAAACCACCGCAAAGGAGAACTCTATGAATAAAAATGAAGTAGCACCACAGCCCCCAATGGGCTGGAACAGCTACGACTACTACAACACAATGGTAAACGAAGAGCAGGTTCGCGCAAATGCCGAGTATATGGCAGCTAACCTCAAGCAGTATGGCTGGGAATATGTAGTAATTGATATTCAGTGGTCAGATCCGGATGCAGGTCTTCGTAACGGTGAAAATATCCAATACATTCCCTTCAGCCGTTTTTGCATAGACGAGTTTTCCCGCCAGATTCCGGCTCCTAACCGTTTTCCTTCCAGCGAAGGCGGCAAAGGCTTTAAGCCTCTCGCAGATTATATTCATTCGCTGGGGCTCAAGTTTGGAATTCACATTATGCGTGGTATTCCGCGTTTTGCCTGCCACGACCACCTGCCAATTAAAACTCACGACGGCAGCCCTGTGACTGCAGACCTGGTTGCAAATCCCTATTCAGTAAGCCGCTGGAATGCAGATATGTATGGAGTGGATGCTAACCGCCCTTATGCCCAGGATTATTATGATTCAATTTTCGAGCTTTATGCCCAGTGGGGAGTAGATTATGTAAAGGTAGATGATATCTGCAACACAAATATGTACCCTCATAATCCATATTCTGCAGAAAAAGAAATTGAAATGATGGCTAAAGCAATTGAAAACAGCGGGCGCGGTATGGTGCTATCTTTGAGCCCGGGGCCTGCTGTAATTGAAAAAGCCCATCACTACGAGACCTTTGCAAATATGTGGCGCATTACAGATGATTTCTGGGATGACTGGAAGCTTTTGAAAGCCATGTTCGAGCGCTGCGAGGTCTGGCAGAAGCACACTGGAGACGGTAACTGGCCTGACTGCGATATGCTGCCAATGAACCGCTTAGGCTGGGGCTGGGCTGCACCAGGCACACCGGAAAAAAAGCGGGGCTGGAAGTGCAAGTTTACAAAAGAAGAAACCCGCACAATGATTACCCTCTGGTGCATTTTCCGTGCTCCTTTGATGATTGGAACCGACCTGCCTCAGCTGGATAAGTTCAATCTGGGCCTGCTTACAAACGAAGAAATTATTGCCATGGACAAGTGTCCTAACCAGGCAGAGCAGCTGAGCAAGACTAGCCGTGAAGATGTAGTTGTATGGCGTAATATAACTGATGATGGACACGCCTACTATGCCTACTTCAACCTGAGCGAAGAACCTCAGACCGTAAAAATGAACTCAGAAAACGGCAAAATCCGCGACATATGGGCAAAAAAAGACCTGAAGGAGTCTATAACATTTATTCTGGCTCCGCACGCATGTAAGGCATTTAAGGTGTAGAGACATTAATGTCATCCTCGGCGAATAAGTAGTGTCATCTTCGGGCTTGACCCGAAGATCTAGAATTTGCCGATATATCTAGATTCCCCGGTCAAGCCGGGGAATGACACTGCTACAAATCATAAATATCAATTGAAAATCTGCAATTTCTCTAGTATATTATAAAGTATGAATTATAAATCAATTTACTCTAGCCCTCGCTTTGACGACGAGGAAGATGAAAAAAAGCAGAAAATGCCGGATCCTTTTTCGGACAGATTCCTTAAAACAAGACAGATTGTCCTTACCGGCGAAGTAAACAAAGAACTTGCAGATGCAATTGCAAAACAGCTTCTTATTCTTGATGCAGAAGACTCAAAATCTCCAATTTACATGTATATTGACTCTCCTGGTGGCGATGTAGATGCAGGTTTTGCTATTTATGATGTAATCCGCTTTGTAAAAGCTCCTGTTTATCTTATTGGAATGGGCCTTATAGCTTCAGCTGCAACCCTTATTCTTATTGCAGTTCCAAAAGAGCGTAGAATTGGACTTCCAAACAGCCGCTATCTTATCCATCAGCCTCTTGGTCAGATGCGTGGTGTTGCAACTGATATTGAAATTTATGCAAAGGATATGGAAAAAATCCGTGCAAAGTTGAATAAACTCATTGCAGAAGCTACAGGTACACCGCTTGAGCAGGTTACAAAGGATACAGACCGCGACTACTGGCTCGATGCAGATGAAGCTGTAAAATACGGCCTTATCAGCAAGATTGTTTCAAAACGCGAGGAGCTTCCTGCTAAATAATTTATGCAATTCCAACTGACCGATTCGCTTATAGACGACATAATCTCCGCCATGGAAAATCAGGATGTAGAATACGCCGTCGACGCCGAAGAAGGTCAGTTAGTTATTTCTGATTCAGACGGACATATACCGGATGATGAAAGATATTATATTTTACCTGAATGGGGGCCTTCAGACGGTTTTGAGTTGCGCGAAGATTTTGTGAATAATCTTCACTCGCCGTTAGCCCGCGAAGAATTGCAGAGTGCAATGCATTCAGGAAGGGGGGTATTTAAGAATTTTAGAAATGTTTTAAAAAGTTACCCGGAAGTTGATAAACGATGGCATATATATAAGCACAGATTTATGTCGGCACGTATCAACGAATGGTATAATTCCCTGCGAGAAATATGGGGATTGGAAAAATTAGATCAGTTGCCGGAATCTGATGAATCTTTAGTGCATGATGATTTTTCATTTAAGGAATATGATTCAGCTGCTGACAGGAAAACAATCCTTTTAAATATTACTGCGGGTGCGTGCGAAGATGAAAGCCTGCCGCCAGAAGTGAATGAAGCGTTTTACGGATTATGGAAAGCCAGTTTTGAAGGAGCTTCCGAAAAAAAACAAACCGGTTATATTTGCTTCAGTCTTTCAGATGAGTTTGCAGGTTGTATTACAACATCGCCGCTTTTACAGAATCAGGAAAAGATTAATGTAATTACAAGTCTTTTTGTTCCTGAACAGTTCCGTGGACTTGGAATAGGTACAGAACTTATTGAAATGTGTATAACCAGCCTTCAGAACTGTGGAAAAAAATGGGTTTTAGTCCCGAATCTTTTTGCACCGGATATTTTACAGCCGTTATTAACACGTACAGGCTTTAGAAAAATTTATTCCGGTTATCTTTTATCTTTAGGAGAATAAAAAAATGGCTTTTAATCGTGATTTTGAGCTTAACGAAGCTCAGCTTGAGGATTTTCTCAAAAATGCAACAGACAAAGTAAGAACATCAGAAAATGTAGATTTGCTTTCTGATTTGAACAAATTGTTTAAGAAAAATGTACCGCTTACAGTTCGTAAGTATGTAATTGCATATCTGCTTAAAGAAGCATTAAAACACTATCATCCATTTAATAACCGCCGTGATCGTTTTGAAAGAAACGAGCGCTTTGACCGCAACGAAAGAAATAATCGTAATAATAACCGTCAGGAAAGAAACTTCCGCCAGGAACGTACAGAACGCGCAGAGCGTACAGAAGCTCCTGTAGAAACAGCTGAAACTGAAGCAACAGAAGAAGAGCGCCCACGCCACCCACGCGTAGAAATCCCTGAAGATCAGGCTACATCAATTTTTATCAGTATTGGTAAAAACCGCCGTGTTTACCCACGCGACCTCGTAGGTATTCTTATTGCAATCGCAGGCATTGACCGCGAGCGTATCGGTGATATTAAGGTTCTTGCAAATTACTCTTTTGTACAGCTTTATACAGAAGATGCTCAGACTGCAATCGACAAACTCAACGGCTACGACTACCGCGGACGCAAGCTCGCAGTAAGCTACAGCCGCCAGAAGTCAGATGCAGATGCTGAAGGCGCTGCTGCCGAATCAGAAGCTGCTGATGCAGAAAGCCAGACAGAATATTCTGCTGTAGATGCAGAAATGGCCGCAGAAGATGCTGCCGCTTATGCCGCTGCAGAAAAAGCTGCTGCCGACAAAGAGCCTTTCGGAGTTTAAGTGTCATTCCCACGTGACATTTTGTGTCATTCCCGTGCTTGACACGGGAATCTAGATTGTCGGGTCAAGCCCGACAATGACAATCTTTGCCACGAGGATGACAATGTATATAAATGAAAATTCATGTAATCCATACCGGCCCATTAAGGGTAAACAGTCTTATCGTTCCAATCGAAAAAAATAAATGCTTCGTTGTTGATCCTGCTGCCTGTAAAATTACAGGCGATGAAAATCTTATTCTTGATTATCTAAAAGCCCACAAATTAGAGTGCGAGGGTATAGTCCTCACTCATTCACACTTTGATCACATTACAGGAATTGCACCTCTTAAGGCAGCCTTTCCGTCTGCAAAAATTGCCCTGCATGAATCAGAACTTTCAGAACTCAATGGAAGCGGTGCTCCTGGTCCCATGAACAATTCTGTACTGCGCTTTTTCGGAGCTCCGGAACTCGTGGATGTGGTTGGCGCCCAGCCTGCGGCAGACACACTGCTTCGCGATGGCATGACAGTTTTCGGCTGGAAGGTTTTGCATACACCTGGCCACACACCGGGCTCAATCTGCCTTTATAAGGCCGATGCTGCAGACGATGGGCGCGGTATTTTAATTTCCGGAGATACACTTTTTGATTACGGTGGTTACGGCCGCACAGATATGTATGGCGGTGATGAGCTTGAAATACAGAAGAGCCTTGCCCGTCTGCAGCGAGAAATCCCGGCCGGCACCTTAGTCTACCCCGGCCACGACAACTTCGGCTTTATGATGTAGCTGCACCGTCATGCTGAACTTGTTTCAGCATCTAATACGGATTCCAGATTTTATACTCAGTAGCGCCATCTGCGCCCATTTCCATTTTAATAAAAGCAATATCAACAAAGGACTTTTCAACCGTCGCAATCGCAAAGCCTGGAGCCTGGCCTCCGCGAGGTCTTGAACAGCTTCCCGGGTTTACAATCTTAAAGTTCTTGAAATTATCTTCGCGGGCAACGTGGGTATGGCCATAAAAAGCAGTTGTACATTCGCTTACCTGCATTTCAAGTCCCAGTGTTTCTACTCCCCAGTCCACACCCTGATTATGGCCATGAGTAATAAGAATGCCGCGGCCGTTCACTTTCAATTCAATCATAGAGGAAAAGTAAAGAGTTCCCTTGTCCAGAGGGTAAGAGGCCGGGTCACAGTTTCCGTGTACGGCGGCAATCACCGGCGGTACACAGTCTCCAAGCTTCTTATCGGCCTTAGCTGCATACAAAAGCTGGGCAATGTCACTCACACCGTCGCCGCAAAAAATCAAAGCGTCACATTCAGAGCCAAAGCGGCGCACAATACCTTCTACAATGCCGTAGCGTCCATGCGAATCAGAGAGTACAAGCAGGCGGGCATGGTCTTTATTTTCCAGGGCCGCAATAGCCTCCCGCGAGCCGATTATATTCTGTTGATGTTGTGAAATCTCTATCATCGAGGTCCTTATACAAGTGGTTTCGATACACGTGCTTCGCACGCACTCAACCACCGGTGGTTGAGTAGACGCGGAGCGTCGTATCGAAACCACATTCTAGTTTAGTACAAAATGATTTATAGACTGTAGCCCGCTTTCCGGGTCAGTATAGTGGTGGAACTGAAAGCCTGCCAGCATCTGTTCCATGTGCTTCTGCAAATCTTTAGATCGGCTTGGAGCCCCGTCCAGCAGCTGAATATACTTAATTGTTTCTATTATAATTTCTGCCGCATTAGGGTGAATCTGCCCGTCACTTTCTTCCGGCGCAATTTCACCCGCAAGTCCTGCAGTCTGCCCCTTGTCTACAACAATGTCGCAGGTAGACTCAATTCCAAGAACATCGTCCTGAGGAAAAAGAGCAACAACAGGATAGGGCACATTCTGTTCCCACTTATCCTGATTTTTTGCAAGGGCAGTGTGGGTATTTTCCGGAGCACCCAGCAGTACAATGCCCGCAAGGTCTAAATCCTCTTCCTGAAGAATTGCCGCAAAGTCCGTTGCGTATCCGCGTATTCCGTGCTTAAAATCATCCGGATAAATCAGAGGAAAAATCAGTCCTTCATCTTCTGCAAGGCCAAAATTTTCGCGAAGCTGGGCCAGCAGAGGCTCTTTTACATCCGGGTTATTAAAATCATATCCAAAAAGCACGCAGACTCTCTTATTTGTAATATGCCACTTTTGAGGCGCTGTCTGCATTGCTGCTTCTTCTGCCTGTTTAAGGGTAAGGTCTATACTGTTTGCATCATATTCTTTTTGATTTTTTTTGCAGCCGGAAAAGGTGAAAAAAAGAATTGTTATAGATATTAATATGATAAATTTTTTGTTCATTATTATTCCTTCGTCATTGCGAGGAGCGCAGCGACGTGGCAATCCATGCCTAGACGATTCCCGCATAGTTTACCTCATTTTATTTTTCTTGAAAAGAAGGGGCCTTTTCGGTAGAATTAGGCTATGAATGTCATACAGCCCGTTTTAGAACTGATTGGTAGCCTGGGCCTCCTCCTTTACGGAATGAAGCTCATGTCCGACGGTATTCAGAAGAGCTCCGGTGAAAAGCTTCAGAGAGCTCTTTCGGTTCTTACAGGAAACCGATTCGCTTCCCTTATGACCGGACTTGTTGTTACGATGATTATTCAGTCATCGGGTGCAACTACTGTAATGGTTGTTACCTTCGTCAACTCCGGACTTATGACCCTTGCACAATCTGTAGGTGTTATTTTTGGTGCAAACATTGGTACCACAATCACTGCCTGGATTGTCGCCATCTTTGGATTCAATTTTAAGATATCTGCTTTTGCCATTCCGGTTTTCGGAATCGGTTATTTCAGTGCTTTAATCAGAAAAGGAAGATACAGAAACTGGGCCGAAGCTCTTATGGGTTTTGGTATGCTCTTCCTTGGTTTGAGCGGACTTTCTGCAGTATTCACACCGGAGCAGCTTGGCTGGCTCTTTAAGATTCAGGGAGACGGCCCGCTTGCAATTCTGGCCGGCTTTGTAATTGGTATTCTGATTACAGCCCTCTTGCATTCCAGCTCTGCTTTTTCTGCAATCGTAATTACAATGGCCTATAATGGCCTTATCAACTGGGAAATGGCAGCAGCAATGACCCTTGGTTCTAACGTAGGTTCTACTATAGATGCAGTGCTTGCTTCCATTGGAACAAATGCAGATGCCCGCCGTTCAGCCCTTATCCACGTAATGTTCAACGTCTTTGGTACTGTGCTGGCTCTTATCTTCTTCCATCCATTCCTGAATTTAGTGATGATGCTTACACCTGGCGGACAGCATTCAAACATCGCAATCCGTATTTCAATGCTGCATACAGTATTCAAAACCCTTTCTACTTTGATTTTGCTGCCAATGCAGAATCCGCTTGTTCTTCTTTCTAAGAAAATCATTAAGGATGATCCTGAAAAAACTTCAAACGTTTACAAGCTGGAATTTACAGGCCTTCTTACAAAGGACGCTGTTGCAACCCACATCATTCAGGCAGAAAAAGCAATTGCCGATATGACCGACGTTGTAACAGACATGTTCGATAAAATCCAGATTGGTGTTACAAAACGTAATAATGCATTTATTGAAAAGTATGGCGAAGCAAGCGAGCTCGCAGAAGACTACGCAGACCAGATGCACGAGCAGATTACTCACTATCTTATCAAGTGCGAATCACTTCAGGTTACAGAAAAGCAGCTTAATCATATTTCTAACATGATTCAGATTGTTGATGAGCTTGAAAACATGAGCGATTCCTGCTACGGCACAATCATGCTGATTAAGCGCTCAATCGAAAAGAAGATGAAGTTCCAGACTGAAGATATGGAGCGCCTGCTTCCATATATTGAACTGGCCCGCCAGTTCCTTCAGTTTATCCGCATAAATATCAATAAGCAGCTGACTGCCGAAAAACTCGAGCTGGCCCGCGAACTCGAAGACGGAATCGACGCCTTCCGCAAGGACCTTAAGAAGGTTGCCCGCAAGCGCCTCGAAGGTGGTGCCGACGTTAAGTCTGAGCTTCTCTACATTGATATTGTCCGCACAATCGAACACATCGGCGACAACTGTTTCAACATTTCCGAAATTCTGGTAAACGGATAAGCGGTGGTTGAGTATTTCGCAAAGCGAAATGTATCGAAACCACCGTCATTTAACCGTCAGTTTACCCTTTACGCAATCTGCTATTTTAATTATACTAAAAATATTAACAATAGATAAAAGAGGCTTCAAAATGGGAAACAACTATTTTAACTCAATTCCATGGAGAGAGGCACGTCTTCAGCTCGGTCACTGCCGCTCTATGGCTAAGGAAGAATTTGCTGACGGAGTAAACGCTCTTAAAGGTAAGAAAATCGTAATCGTAGGTTGCGGTGCTCAGGGATTAAACCAGGGCTTGTGTCTTCGCGATTCTGGATTGGACGTCAGCTACGCACTCCGCGATGCTGCTATTGCAGAAAAACGTCAGTCTTGGAAAAACGCTACAGAAAACGGATTTAAAGTGGGTAACTACGATGAAATGATTCCAACTGCAGACCTCGTAGGAAACCTTACCCCGGATAAGCAGCACACAAAAGTAATCAACGACATAATGGGAAAAATGAAGAAGGGTTCTGCTCTCTGGTACAGCCATGGATTCAATATGATTGAAGAGGGAATGCAGATTCGCCCTGATATCACTGTTGTAATGTGTGCTCCTAAGGGACCAGGTACAGAAGTATGGCATGAATTCCAGCGCGGATTTGGTGTACCGGATCTTATCGCCGTTCACCCTGTAAACGACCCTGAAGGAAAGGGCTGGGCATATGCTAAGGCCCTTGCAGTAGGTATGGGCGGAAGCAAAGCCGGTGTACTCGAGTCTAGCTTTGTTGCAGAAGTTAAATCTGACCTTATGGGTGAGCAGACAATTCTCTGCGGTATGCTCCAGGCCGGTACAATCGTTTGCTACGACAAGATGATTGAAGAAGGTATTTCACCAGAATATGCAACTAAATTCCTTATGCACGGCTGGAACGTTGTAAGCGAAGCCCTCAAATGGGGTGGAATTACAAACATGATGGATCGCCTTTCTAACCCTGCAAAAATCAAGGCAAACGCAATTTCTAAAGAAATCAAAAAGCTCCTTGCTCCACTCTATCAGAAGCACATGGATGATATTATCAGCGGAAAGTTCTCCAGCACAATGATGCAGGACTGGGCTGCCGGTGACAAGGACCTTCTTGCATGGCGTGAAGATACTGGAAAGCTTCCGTTCGAAAAGAATGCTGAATCAAGCGAAGAAATCACAGAACAGGAATACTTTGATAAGGGTATTCTTCTTGTTGCTATGGTTAAGGCTGGCTGTGAGCTCGCATTCGAAACTATGGTTGATGCCGGAATTAAGCCTGAATCAGCTTACTACGAATCACTCCACGAAGTTCCTCTTATTGCAAACCTAATTGACCGCAAACGTCTTTACGAAATGAACCGCGTAATTTCTGATACTGCTGAGTACGGATGTTACCTCTTCAGCCGCGTTGCAGCTCCAATGATGGCAAAAGACCTTATGCCAAAGCTTCACACAGACGTTATTGGTAAGGGACTTGATGTAAAGGACAACGAAGTAAACAACGCAGAGCTCGTAGCAGTTAATGCAGAAATCCGCAACCACCCTATCGAGGTTGTAGGACGCAAACTCCGCGAGTATATGACTGCAATGAAACCTCTTCTGTAGAGCAACATATTTATCGGTGGTTTCGATACGATGCTTTCGCATCACTCAACCACCGATAAGTACAAGGACGGTGGTTGGAGTAGTACGGTGCTAAAGCACCTGTCGTATCGAAACCACCGTTTTTTATTGAGGGTTTATTACAAACCCTCAAAACGGCGAAGTCAAGGCTTTAAGCGTTAGCGTGCCTTGACTCGACGTATTTTAAACACAATTTGTTACGAAAACGTTTGCGTAAAACCGCTAAGTGGGTGTACAATATATGGCATGGTAACGCTAAAAGATATTGCCAGGGAATGTAAGGTCTCCTTTTCTACTGTCAGCAAGGCCTTAAAGGGTAGCCCTGAAATCAGTTTTGAAACAACAGAGTTTATACAGAAAAAAGCGCACGAAATGGGCTATCATCCGAATATTGCAGCCCGCAGTCTGCGCACAAACCGCACTTATGATATTGGTGTAATCTTTGAAGATAAAACCGGCGCGGGTTTTCAGCACCAGTACTTTGCCACAATTATCAGCGGTATTCAAAAGGTAGCCTTCAGCAAGGGCTACGAAATGACCTTCGTAAGCGGCGATTCAACTAAAAACTACGATTATTATTCGCATGCTCTTGCCCGTAATTATGATGGTCTTGCAATTCTTTCTGCAGATTTTAATTCTTCCGGAATCCAGGAGCTTGTAAAAAGCGAAATACCAACTGTTACTCTGGACTGCTTTTACGATATGGAACATTCTGCAGTTATGAGTGATTATACTGCCGGAATCAATGAGCTTCTGGAATATGTAATATCTATGGGTCACAAAAAGATTGCTATGATTCACGGAGAACAAACCTGGGTAACAGAACAGCGTATGGAAGCCTTTAAAAAGGTTTGTGCAGACCATGGAATAAAACTTCCTCCAGAATATTTTGCAGAAGGTCTTTATCATGACCCGGTTACAAGTTCTGCTGCAACAGAGGTTTTTCTTTCATTGCCGGAACCTCCTACCTGTATTTTTTATCCGGATGATTATGCGGCCCTTGGTGGAATCCGCGAATTAAACAGCCGCGGACTTACTCCCGGAAAAGACATAAGTGTAGTAGGTTACGACGGTATTGCCCTTACTTCTATGATGATTCCACCGCTTACAACCTATGAGCAGAACGGTGAAGTAATTGGCCGCACCATGGCCGAGTCTTTGCTTGCAAAAATAGAAAACCCACAATCCTATACCCCAAAAAAGGAAATGGTCAGCGGCCGGCTGATAAAAGGCGGCACGGTCGTTCATCTTTAGCTCCGGTGGTTGAGTAGCTCCGAAGGAGCGTATCGAAACCACAATTTTTTATTCTCTATCCTCAAATTAAGAGTTTCATGTTTAGTTGACAAAGCGGTCGGGGGGGGGTACAATTGTATTGTATTTTTTTTAAAGTTGAGGAAATAAACATGAAAAGTATTTTAAAAATGTTTTTAGTGTCTGGCCTTATTCTTTTTGGCCTGTCTGCATTCACCGCCTGCTCAAGCGATGTAGATGATACAGAACCTGAGGTTCCGGTTTCGGAAGCAAGCGATACTCCGGCTGACTCAGGTTCTGAAAGTGTATCGCAAGTTTTTGGTGAAGAAGCACTTGATTTTACTCAGACAACTATTACTGCTTCGCCTTATACTTACCCTGAAAGCGTAGATCATTCTGTACATCCTGAAGTTGAGTTTACTTCGCCAACTTATATTGTGTCGGAAGCGACAGTTTCGGAATCGGCTGGAGCTTCTGTTATGTCAAGAGATAATATTATAACTGTTACTCCATGTCCAGATGGTCTTCATATTGTGGTTGATTGTAATGCCACAGAAGAATCAAAAGCCTGGGTGCATAATTCATTAAAGATTAAAAATGTAACCGATAATCATGAAGCAATAGAAGTTGGGGTAGGCGTGTTAAATGCTGAAAAGAAAGCAGAACTTACATTTGTATTTACTGAAAGGAATAAAATCTACAAAGTATGGCTTACTCATATGGATGTAAACTGGAATAATTATGGTACAACCGAGGCTAATGCGGTTCAGGCTACCGCCAGGGGTGGTTTGGGAACTGTAAATGCAAAAGCAAGTGATATACGAATAGAAAAAGATTCAAATAATAAGAGAATAATTCGTATGAATAATCTGACTATGACAGCGCCTGAGATTCCTGATTCTCTTAATGTTTATGTTCGTGCAGAAAATGGAACTCGCTGGGCAAACCCTTGTGATAAATGCGAACCTGACTGTTCTTTTGTGTTGGCGAATAATACTAATTTTATTAGGACTTATACTGATTCAAATAATGAGTTAAATACTTTCTTAGCAGGAAAACAGAATTTATTTATCATTCTTTCGTATAAGTTTTCTGATGCTGCTGGTAAAGAATATAAACAGGATATTTATGCAAGCTATGACAAATGGATTTCTGATAGTAAGGAATTTCTTACCATTCCAACTCATGAATTCCCTCTCATCACAATTACATCAACAAATAATGGTGGAACAAATTATTTTGTAACCGAACCAGTTGCCCATCATGTAAAAGATGCGCAGCGTAGCTGGAACGATTTAAGCAATGTTAATACACCAGACCCATGGTACGAAAACTGTTCAATCAGTGTTGACAATGGGGCTTCTATGGCCGGTCAGGTAAAGGTCCGTGGAAACTGGACAACAAACTATGATAAAAAATCTTTAAGAATCAAGTTTGATAGTAAACAGAATCTTTGTGGACTTAATGGCGGAAAAACTTTTAAGAACTGGGTTTTGCTTGCTGTATGGAAGGATGCTTCTTTCTTGCGAGATGCTGTAGCACTTAAGATGTTTAAGGCAATGTTCCCTAACTATTATGCAAGTGACTGCCAGCTTGTAGAAGTTGAAGTAAACGGTGAATATATGGGCGTTTATCTTCTTGCGGAACAGCAGGAAGTAAAATCTGACAGAATTAATATTACTCAAACTGATGATTCTGCGGGAACAGATATTGGTTATCTTATTGAATTTGACAAGTATTATACTTCTGAAGTTGAAAATGAACGCTTTGAAATAAATTATGGCGGAAATATAAAAGATTATTATGGAAGAGTTCTTCAGGATGTACAGAAGGGCTATACCATCAAAAGTGATATTAATACTGCCGAACAGAAGACTTTCATTATGAAATATATGAACCGTCTCTGGAGAATCTGTTACGATGCAGCTTACAATAAAAAGTATTTTAAATTTACAGATAATTTTACACTTGAAGAATACACACCGGCAGGTGCAAATGATGATGAAAAATGTAAGAACTGTATTTCAGAAGTAATTGATATTACTTCTCTTGCAAATATGTATATCTATAATGAACTTGTCTGCGATCCAGATATTTATCTTACAAGCTTCTTTATGACTGCAGATTTTGGAGCAGGTAAAGACCGTAAACTTCGTTTCCAGGCACCATGGGATTTTGACTCTACAATGGGTAATAAAAGATTCTGTACAGATGATACATCTTCAGGAATTTATGTAGGTAAAAATGATATGTTTGCAGGTGCCTGCCAGACAGACGTAAACTGTGAGCACGAAAAAATTCATGCAAATCCTTGGATGGTTATCTTTATTAAGCAGGGCTGGTTCCAGCAGCTTGTTAGGGAGCAGTGGGCAGGTATTAATAGAACTTCTGTTTTGAACACATTAACATCATATATTGATGGTAACTCAACTGATGAATATTCAGCTGTTTATAACTATACACGTGCTAAATGGGGTACTCCAGCCCAAAATGATGAATTGTGTACAGCAAGTAAAACTGCCGCTGCATCTTCTCAGGCAGAGTCTGCAGAATACCTCAAAAACTGGCTCACAGCCCGTTTTTCTGCTGTGAATTCTATAATTACTGGCCTAAGTACAAACTAGATTCAGAATTCATTTGCATAAAAAGCATACATACTGTATACTCGAAGTTACTACAACGTTTTCGCTATTTTAAGGTAAATGTATTATATGCAAAAACGTTTATATCACTCTTACACAGGAGACGCACATGAAGTTCGGACACTTTGATGATGCAAAACGTGAGTATGTAATTGATACTCCACGTACACCTTACCCTTGGATTAACTATCTTGGAACTCAGGGCTTTTTCTCGTTAATTTCAAACACAGCTGGTGGATACAGCTTCTATAAGGATGCCCGCCTTCGCCGTATTACACGTTACCGCTACAACAACGTACCTATTGATATGGGCGGACGTTATTTCTACATCAACGACAACGGTACAATCTGGAACCCTGGCTGGTCTCCTGTAAAGACTGAACTTGATTCTTATGAATGCCGCCACGGTATGGGCTATACTGTAATCACTGGTAAAAAGAACGGCCTTAAAGCTGAAGTTACTTTCTTTGTTCCTCAGGATTATGATGGAGAAGTTCAGCAGGTAGTTTTGACTAACGAAAGTGGTTCAGACAAAACTTTCAAATTCTGGTCATTTGCAGAATGGTGTCTCTGGGATGCTCAGGATGACTGCACAAACTTCCAGAGAAACTTTTCTACCGGTCGTGTAGAAATCAAAGGCTCTACAATCTACCATAAGACAGAATACCGCGACCGCCGCAATCATTTTGCTTTCTATACAGTAAATGACACAATCGACGGCTACGATACAGACCGCGACACTTTCATTGGTCTTTATAACGGCTTCAACAATCCTCAGCAGGTTCTCGACGGAAAGTGCGGAAACTCTCTCGCAGATGGCTGGTCTCCAATTGCTTCTCACTACAAGGAAATTACCCTCAAGGCTGGCGAATCAAAAACTCTCGTATTCATCCTTGGTTATGTAGAAATGCCAGTGGACAAAAAGTTCGAGGCAGACGGCAAGACAATCAACAAAGAAAAAGCACTTGCCATGATGGAAAAATACAATACACCGGAAAAGTTTGCCGCAGGTATGGCTGAGCTCCGCGCTTACTGGGATAAGCTCCTCGGCATCCTCAACGTAAATACTCCGGAAGACAAAGTAAACCGCATGGTAAACATCTGGAACCAGTATCAGTGTATGGTTACCTTCAACCTTTCACGTTCTGCATCTTACTTCGAGAGCGGAATTGGACGAGGTATGGGCTTCCGCGATTCTAACCAGGATATTCTCGGTTTCGTACATCAGATTCCAGACCGTGCCCGCGAGCGCCTTATCGACATTGCTTCTACTCAGCTTCCGGACGGCGGCTGTTATCATCAGTATCAGCCGCTTACAAAGAAGGGTAATGCAGACATCGGTGGAGACTTCTCTGATGACCCACTCTGGATGATTCTTTCTGTATCAGCTTATATCAAGGAAACAGGCGACTGGTCAATTCTCGACGCAAAGGTTCCTTACGATAATGATGAGTCAAAAGCAAAATCAATGCTCGACCACCTTACAGTAAGCTTCTACCACATTGTAAATAATCTTGGTCCACACGGACTTCCACTTGCAATGCGTGCAGACTGGAACGACTGTATCAACCTTTCATGCTTCTCTGACACACCGGGCGAAAGCTTCCAGACTTATACAAACCCTAAGTTCAAGGCAGAAGGCGGCTACTCAAAGGTTGCAGAATCTGTATTCGTTGCGGCCCTCTTTACTTATGTTGGACCAAACTTTGTTGGCATCCTAAATCATCTTGGAATGAAGGACGAGGCCGCAAAGGCTCAGGCAGAAATTGACAAGATGAAGAAAGCCATGATGGATTCTGCATGGGACGGAAACTGGTTTATGCGTGCTTATGATGCCTACGGCAAGAAGATGGGGTCTCACGAATGCGAAGAAGGACAGATCTTTATTGAGCCACAGGGCTTTGCAATCATGTCTGATATTGATAAGGACGCAACAAAGAAGACCCTTGCCGCAATCGATGAGAGACTTAATACAAAGCACGGACTCGTTCTCAACAATCCTGCCTTCAGCAAGTACTATGTTGAATATGGTGAAATCTCAACATATCCGGGCGGATACAAAGAGAACGCTGGTATCTTCACTCATAACAATGCATGGATTATCTGTGCAGCAGCTTATGCAGGAGAAGGTAACCAGGCATTTAAATATTACTCAGAAATCGCACCTGCATTTACAGAAGAAACTTCTGATATCCACAAGACAGAGCCATATGTATATGGCCAGATGATTGGTGGTAAAGATGCAGGTTCGGATATTGGACAAACAGGTAAAAACTTTGGTCAGGGAAAGAACTCATGGCTTACAGGTACCGCTGCATGGAACATGGTTGCAATCAGCCAGTACATTCTCGGTATTCAGCCAGACTTTGACGGTCTCAAGGTTGATCCTTCAATTCCATCAAGCTGGGACGGATTTACAGCTACCCGACTCTTCCGCGGTGCAAAGTACAACATCACAATCAAAAACCCGAGCCACGTTTGCAAGGGCGTAAAGAGCATGATAGTTGACGGTGCTGCAGTAGAAGGCTGTGTAGTTCCATACGTTGAAGGAAAGAAGGAAGTAAACGTAGAGATTACCCTCGGCTAAATTGCCACGGCGCCTGCCGGCGCCTCGCAATGACGAACAAAACAACCTGACCTCGGCTAACCCCGGGGTCTTTTTTTTATCCCTTGAGAAAATCTACATTTCCTAATATATTTATAAAATATGAAGTCAAAAACAGTACCGGTTTTATTTGTGCTTGCAGCCGCTTTAATTGCGGGCGTATTCTTTATTTCAAAAAAAGTACTTGTAAAGGAAGATAAATCTTCTACCAGAGCAAGAATTGTAACGCCGAAATCTGCAGGAACGGCCAGCTCAGAAACCGAAAGTACTGCTTCTTCAATAGAGTCAGAAAAATACGAAACCTTTGTCCCTCTTTATTCAGGTGAAACTTTAATTTCAACTCTTACAATTGATATTAATAACGACGGTTATGATGATGAAGTAATTATTGTTCGTAAGGCCAACTCTCAGAATCTTTGGGTGGTTGCAGCTCTCATAGATTCTGAATCGGGACTTTATGAACGTCTTACTCCTATAGAAACTCAGTTTACCCGTACCAGAACCTTCTCTTATATGGGAATGGATGTAACCGGTGAACATAAAAATGCCCTTGTTTATCAGGGTGTTGCTGATGACGGAAATTATGTAATGGAAATTTACCTGTGTGTAGAAGAACATGGCCGCAGCGAGCTTCGTAATATCGGAGACTTTTCATGTGACGGAACAGTTTTCATTCAGCAGACAGAGCGTTCAGAATCTTATGCTCTTGCAATGTCAAAGGGAGAAAGTTTTTCTGTCTGGGTTTATAAATCGGATGTGCAGAAAGAAGGCGAAACAAGTGCTCAAAATCAGATTCAACAGGAATATAAATGGAATCCGGCAAGTCAGAAATATGAGCTTGCCCATGAAATTAATGTAACGGCTGGCCGTCTTGCAGCAACAGAACTTTCCCGCATTCAGGATGGAACAGTAGAAACCTTTGCCGCCTTCCTTGACGGCCTCTGGTACAAAACATCAAATACAGATGGAAACATCCGTTATATGTATTTTAATTATCCTGAAAACGAAATTATTCAGCTTTACAAAGATACTCAGGAAGTTTATGAATGGGAAGACAGTAAACTGCGCCATAACGGTATTTATCTTACTGCGGTAAATGCTGATATTATGAACCTTCACCGTCGTTTTGATATTGCCCTTGTAAATACAGATGAAATCAAGATTACCCTTCGTGATGATATCAACCTGATAATCAGTGAAAATACACAGTGGGACGGCAATTACAAAAAGATGTCTTTGCAGAATACTTTTGGAGAATCCTCTGTGGCAGGCGATAAGAACCTCTATTCAAAAGAACTTAAAAAGGGAGATGTCTGGAAAACTGCGGATGCAGCCCTTGCCCTGAGTTTTGGAGATTTTACATATTCTCTCTTAAACGGAGGCCTTACTGAAAACGGAGTTTATTCTGTTGATAAAATCGGAAGCTTTAATGTAATACAGTTCCGTTCAGATTCAGAAAACTCTATTCTGGCCGAAGCTTACTCAATGGAATTTGGAACAAAAGTAATCACCGAAACAGTAAAAAGAAAAACTGTGGAAAGAGTTGTAACAGATTATAACAACATCACATTCACTCCGGTAAAAATAACCTCTACAGACTGTTTCGCCGTTGAAGGTAAATCCTATGTTTTAACACGTGATGACACAATATAGAAAAATCGTTATAATACAAGTTTATGAACGCAAATGAACTCCGCTCAAAATATATTGAGTTTTTTAAAAGTAAAAATCATGTTGAAATTTCGGGTCAGTCATTAATTCCTGAAAACGACCCGTCTGTTTTGTTTACAATGGCGGGTATGCACCCTCTCGTTCCTTATCTTCTTGGTGAAAAGCACCCGGCCGGAACCCGTCTTACAGACTATCAGAAGTGTATCCGTACAGGCGATATTGAAGAAGTTGGTGACCCATCTCACCTTACATGTTTCGAAATGCTTGGAAACTGGTCTCTCGGCGATTACTTCAAAAAAGAATCAATCGCATATTCTTATGAATTCCTTACAAGCAAGGATTGGCTTGCCCTTGATCCTAAAAAGATTTCTGTAACTGTATTTGCAGGTGACGAAAATGCTCCTCGCGACGAAGAAGCTGCAGGCTACTGGAAAGAAAACGGTATGCCAGAGGATAAGATTGCTTACCTCCCAGCCAGCGATAACTGGTGGGCAGCAGGTCCAACAGGTCCTTGTGGTCCTGATACAGAAATTTTCTACTGGGTAGGCGAGGGGCTTCCACCAGTAGGCAGCAACAAAGGCACAGACAGCGCTAACTGGATGGAAATCTGGAATAACGTATTCATGCAGTACAACCGCGTTGACGAAAAGACTCTTCTTCCACTGGAAAAGAAGAACGTTGATACAGGTATGGGACTTGAACGTACAAACTGTATCCTTCAGGGAAAAACATCAGTTTACCTTACAGAAGTTTTCCAGCCAATCATTAAGACAATTGAGCAGCTTTCGGGCTATAAATATGGTACAGACGAAGAAAAAGATAAGTCAGTCCGCATTATTGCAGACCACACACGTTCTTCTGTATTCATTTTGGGTGACCAGAGAGGTGTTACTCCTGACCGCGTAGGTGCAGGTTACGTTCTCCGCCGCCTTATCCGTCGTGCAGTTCGCCACGGAATGAAGCTTGGAATCGAAAAGGACTTTATGTCTGAGGTTGCAGCAACTGTAATCGAAAACTTCAAGGGACCATACCCAGAGCTCGAAGCTAACCGCGAAAAGGTTTACAAGGAGCTTACTGCAGAGGAAGCAAAGTTCCGCCAGACTCTCAAGAAGGGTGAGGCTGAATTCCAGAAGCTTCTTCCAAATCTTATGAAGAATCCTAAAAAGATTATCAGCGGTAAGGTTGCTTATAATCTTTACGAAACATATGGATACCCTCTTGAGCTTACTCAGGAGCTTGGTGCTGAAAACGGCTTTACAGTAGACGTTGAAGGCTTTAAGGAAGCTGAACGCAAGCATCAGGAAGCTTCAAAGACAGTAGACGCAGGTGCCGCTAAGGGTGGTCTTGCTGAACAGTCAGAAATCACAACAAAATATCACACTGCAACACACCTTTTGCAGCAGGCTCTGGTAAACGTTCTCGGTGATCAGGTTGCTCAGAAAGGTTCAAATATCAACAACGAGCGTATGCGTTTTGACTTCACTTTCGAACGTCCTATGACTAAGGAAGAAATTCAGAAGGTTGAAGACATCGTAAACGAAAAAATCAAGGAAGACTTGCCTGTTACAATGGAAGTTATGCCACTTGATAAGGCTAAGGCAGAAGGTGCCCGCGCTCTCTTTACAAACAAGTATGGTGAGGACGTTAAGGTTTACACAATCGGCCGCGACGTTCACAACGACTGGTTCAGTAAGGAAGTTTGTGGCGGACCTCACGTTCAGCACACAGCACAGATCGGTGACTTCAAGATTCAGAAGGAACAGTCAAGCTCAGCCGGTGTACGCCGTATCCGTGCGGTAATTTCTGGTGGACTTCCATTGGATAAATAGGACCTTCCGATAACCGGTGGTTTCGATATACGCCTTACGGCGCACTCAACCACCGTCACCTTGCAGCCGGTGGTTGAGTAGACCGAAGGTCGTATCGAAACCACATGTAACCAAGTACTATCTTCTTGGTTAACATATATGGACAAAACTGAAACTAAATAATAAAGGATTATAAAATGAAAAAGATTTTTGCAGTTCTTTCAATCTTAATGTTTACGACATTTGCAGTTTTTGCGCAGGCAGATTTACAGCCTCTTGCAATCGTAAAACTTAATAAGAATGAATCTATCACTCTTAAGCAGCTTAAAATCCGCTGTAGTGCCTATGAAAAACAGATAGGTCGTTCTCTCACAGTAGAAGAAAGAAAACAGGTTCTCGATACAATGATTGAAGAAAACCTTATGGTTCAGTCTGCAGTAAAAGCAGGACTTAGCGTACCAGATTCTTCTGTAGATCAGTACTTTACTCAGTCTATGAGCCAGTCTCTCGGTGTAAATGTAACAGAAAAAGAACTGGATGAACTTCTTAAAAAACAGCAGGGTAAATCACTTGATGAAGTTCTTCTCGAACAGACAGGAATGAACAGAGCTGATTATAAAAAGCACCTTAAAAATGTACTTTTGATGCAGCAGTATGTAATTCAGAAAAATCAGGCAGAAATTCAGAAGGTTGCTGCAACAGATGAAGAAATCAGAATGGCTTATGAAAGCAATAAATCTTCATTTGTATGGAACGACATGGTTAAGATTCTTCTTGTAATTGTAAAGAAGGGATCTGATGCAGATGCTGCAAGATTAAAGTGTAATGACATTTTGAATAAATATAATGATAAAAAGCTTACTGCAGAGCAGGTAGTTGTTCAGTCTCAGGCTGAAAATTCAGGTTATCAGGCAGGACAGATGGTTCTGCCAAAGAACGAAGCAGCTGCAACTGGTATCGGTATGTCTCTCCAGAACTTTATATATGTATTTACTCAGGGCGAAGGCTTTACTTCTGATCTTTCAGAAACAGCAGAAGATTTCAGATTCATAAGTGTTCTTAAGAAATATGATGCAAAAATGCTGGGAATTGGTGATCTGGTTCAGCCTGAAACAACTGTAACAGTATATGATTATATTCGTGCAAATCTTACTCAGCAGAAACAGCAGATTTACATGAATAACGCAGCTTCTACACTTGCAAAAGAGCTTCATACAGCAGAAAATGTAGATATGAAGAAAACTGGTGATGCCTTGAATAAGCTGCTGGATTGGGGGAACTAAGTGTCCAGAAGAAATGGTAGAGTAATTGCTTTTCAGGCCCTGTATTCATGGGATGTAACAAAGGCTTCTTTAGATGATCTTCTGACTTTTGAATGGCTTCAGAAAGATACTGAAGTAGGAAGTGCCGATCAGGTGGCAGCGCAGAATGAACAGAATGAGCAGTTGTTTGCTCTTTCTGAAACTTCAAAAGAAGAGCGCACTTTTGCAAGTCTGATAATTGCAGGAACAATCAGTCATATTGATGAAATAGATAAACTTATTGAAAATCATCTTTCTGCTTCCTGGAGTATGGAGCGTATTAGCCGTGTTGCACTTGCAATTTTGCGTACCAGCGTTTATGAGCTTTTGTTCCAGAACGGTGCTGATGCAAAGGTTGTTATTGACGAGGCAGTTAATATAGCTAAAGACTTTGATACCGATGATTCCTATAAGTTTATTAATGCCGTGCTTGATAAAATAGGAAAAGATGAAGCTAAGAGAGCTTAAAAGTTTTTTTGCGACATTCCTTTTATTTTCTTTGATTTTGTTCTGCTTTTCAGCCTGCCGCTTGAGGGCAGAACAAAACTCGTTAACAAGCCAGTTTGATGTAATTGATGCCCTCGTAATGCAAAATCAGATGCAGTCGGCCTTAAAGGAACTTAAGAAGGTCGAAAAGCGTGCTTATGATTCCTGGTCTTATATTGGAATTTATAAAAGATATATAACTCTTGGCGAGTCTGAGCGGGCTGAAAAGCTGATTAAAAAAGCATTAAAGAAAAACAGCAGCAATGTTGAACTTCTGGCAATTTACACTCAGTTCTTGCTAAGAGCCAATCGTCTTAGCGAAGCAGGTAAGTGGGCCGCTAAACTCCGTGGTACCAAATATGCTTCATTTTATTCTGAATATATTTTGAGGGATTCTGCAGAAAAAGCAGCCGCTTCTGAAAATGCCTTTGCTTTTTATACTGACGAAAGTTATTATCAGATTTTCCTGGATGCTTATGCAGCTTCTAAAAATCCTGTATGGCTGAGAAACTGTGCGGTCTTTAATCTCATAAATGGTAATTATGACCTTGCGGCAGCTCTTTATCCGGCAGCCTTTCTGGATGCAGATGATGCCTTTTTCTGGGCAACTGTATGCTACGATGCAGGTCAGTTTTATGATTCAATTGAAGCTGTTGAAAGTTCCCGTCATCTTATGACTGGTTATCAGAATACTGTAAGCTTTAAGACTTCTGCCATTCAGCTTGCGGCTCTTGAGTCAGATTCTTATATGGCAGTTTCAGAAATGGAAGCGGCAGAAAATGCCCGCCGTGGAATTGTTTTAAATCTTGATGAGCTTAAGGTTCGTAAAAGCGACGAAGAATTGCTTTCAAATATAGTTCTAAACAGTGCTAAGTGGGCAGAAAATCAGGGGCTTGATGAACAGAATGCAGACCTGCTTTTTTATGCTGTAAACCGCTGGCCGGACAATGTACCTGCTTTAATTTTATATGCCGACTTTGCCTACCGTTCAAATCTTGAAAGAGAAGAAGATGCAGAAATTGCAGCTTTGCGTAAGGCCGGCATTTCAACTCTGGAAATGGAACGTTATGACAACCGCCGTAAAATTCCTATGAGTGATGCACTTTACAGAATTGATGAAGCTTTGCGACGTACAAATGCTCCTTATCTTCATATTGCAAAACTGGATTTAAAATATAAAACAGATACTTCTATATCTGAAAAAGATAAAAACCGCGACCTCTGGAATATGCTGGAAAACAGTTTTGACGAAGATGGTGAATATAAGGGCCTCCTTGTTCAGTATGCCCTTAATTTCCTTTTGAATACAAAGCAGTACGAAGATGCCTGGAAACTCTTTTACAGCTATGTAACAAGCATAAGTGATTATGATGCTAAGAGAGAGTTCTGGGAACAGTTTATTGAAAAAGCCCGTGTATACAATCTCCCATTTGTAGAGTTTGGAGCCTGGTTTGCTGCAGACCAGAAGCTGGCAGACGAAGCATTAAGGCTTCATGAATACTGTGTATATGAAAGTTCCGGATTACGTGAAGAAGGCTTTATTTCTCAAAGGGCTTCAACCGCTGTCTGCCTAAATCTTGGTAATATTTATGTGTCTCTTGGAAAAAAGGCCAGGGCTTTAGATTTATATGGAAGAGCTGCAGGACGCGAAAGCAGCAATGCAAAGCGTTCCGAAATATTTTACAGAATTGCCTGTATTTATGCCGGCGACGGAGACATAAAAAATGCCCTCCGTTCTGCAGAATACGCATCTTCTTTGTATCCTGACAACGCAAGGGCATCTATCTTAAAAGATAAATTAAGACTGACTATTCAATAACAGCAATGATGTCACTCATGCGGAGAATGAGGTGATCTTCACCGTCAATCTTTACCTGAGTTCCGGCATATTTGTCGTACATAATTCTGTCGCCTTTCTTTACTGTGATTTTGTTTTCATCAGTTCCAGGTCCAACTTCAACAACTACTGCTGTCTGAGTTTTTTCCTGAGCAGCTTCTGGAATAATGAGTCCGCTTGCTGTCTTTGTTTCTGCCTTGTCGTTCTTAACAAGAACACGGTCTGCTAAAGGTTTAATTTTCATAATTCTTTTTACCTCTTATATATAAAATAATAATATTATTGTTTCTTCGTCAATAAAATTCGTTTTACTACAATCTGATAAGCAATCAGAACTGCCATCATGCTCAGGCCAATGATGTCGCTGCGTGTTTCCGGAATTACACAAAGAAGACCTGCAGTAGCAAAGAGAACTCTTTCAATTACATCGAATGTAATTATAAGACCTTTGGACTTGTTGCTTCCATGAAGAATACCTGTAAAATTAAAACCATAACCTTCCAGGGCAACGCTTATACCAAACATACCAATTAAGGCAGTCGCGATAATAAAGAGAATACGACCAATGGAAGCATCAATCATAAGCATCTGCGAGTTGTAAACAAACATATATGGAATGATAAAGGCTCCGATCGCAAGCTTTGTTGCATTAAAGGCTGTTTTCATCGGCCTTGCTTTTGCTATGGCGGCGCCGGCAATGGCTGCAAGGGCAACTGGAGGTGTTACATCGGCAATAATACCAAAGTAGAAGGCAAACATATGAGCAGCAAGAGGCTGTACGCCAAGCTGAATAATTGCACCTGCGGTAATTGTAGAAGTAATCAGATAGTTTGCAGTTGTAGGTGCACCCATACCAAGAATGATTGAAGCGAGCATTGTAAATACCAGGGTAAGGAAGAGTTTTCCGCCTGCCAGTGAAACAAGGCCTGCACCAAGCTTAAGGCCAAGTCCTGTAAGGGTTACTACACCGATAATAATTCCGGCCATACCACAGGCAATTGCTACACTGATTATATTGCGGGCTGCGGCACACATTACATCAATAAGGTCTCGTGAACCAAAGGTTGGCTTACGGCCTTTTGCAAGGTCTACGATAGAAACTGCAATTCCAATCAGAAGGCAGGAAACGATTCCCATAAGGGCTGCAAATACTGCTGTTTTACCTGCGCAAAGGAAGTAAATAATTACAATCAGAGGCAGAATCATATAACCCTTGCTGAGGAAAAGAGGAAGGAAGCGTGGCAGCTGTTCGCGGGGAAGTCCCTTAAGACCAAGCTTTTTTGCTTCCAGGTGAACTGTAATAAAGATTCCTGTAAAATAAAGCAGAGCCGGAATTACAGCTGCCTTCACGATTGTAATGTAAGGCATGCCAAGGCTTTCTGCCATAAGGAAGGCTGCTGCACCCATAATTGGAGGCATAAGCTGTCCTCCGGTTGAGGCAGAAGCTTCTACGGCACCAGCAAACTCAGCCTTATAACCAAGCTTTTTCATCATAGGAATTGTGAAGCTTCCTGAGCCTACTGTGTTTGAAACTGATGAGCCGGAAACTGTTCCCAGCAGTGCAGAAGAAAGAACTGCAACCTTGGCAGGTCCTCCGCTTGCACCACCGGCAATTGCGTTACATACATCAATAAAGAACTGTCCGATTCCTGTTTTTTCAAGCAGGGCGCCGAAAAGAATAAAGAGGAAGATAAAGGTTGAACAGGCTCCTATTGGAGTTCCCATAATTCCTTCTGTGTTGTAGAAAAGGTGGCATACTACGCGCTGAAGTGAATAGCCTCTGTGATGTAAAAAGCCCGGCAGGTATTTGCCGACAAAGGCGTAGATTACAAAAACTGAAGCAATAGTCATGATAGGAAGGCCTACAATACGGCGGCAGCTTTCAAAAAGAATCAGAATTCCTATGATTCCTATTACAACATCGAGTGTGGTATTATTTCCCGAGCGGCGAACCAGATTCTGGAAGTTGATTACGATATACATCCAGCAGCCGGCACCGGCAAGGCCCAGTAAAACGTCGTAGAAAGGAAGTGTGTTACGGGGCATCTTTTTTGTTGCAGGGAAGAGGAGGAAAGCCAGGAATTGAACAAAAGCAAGGTGTGTAGCACGCAGTATCTGAGCAGTAACTGTTCCTGAAAGTGTTGCGTATAACTGGAAAAGAACAAAAATAATAGAAATAATTACTGTTATGTATTGTCTCCAGCATTTATGTTCACGATAAGCCTGTTCTCTGTCCAGGTCTTTCATGAGATTTTTCATTTCATCTTCGTTGGAAGTTGGTAAAATGTTGTCAATAGCGCTGTTCTTGATTTCAGTAGATTCCAGCATTTCGTCTGTTGGGTCTTTGTCCATGAGGAGCCTCCTTTTTTATATTGTCATTGCTAAGCAGTCCTGCATTTCATTACAAGGCGAACCTGTACGTCATTGCGAGGCGAAGCCGAAGCAATCTATTATATCCTGTTTGATAAATAATTTACCAAAGAAACTTTTTTATATTCAAAAATGATACTTGTCTGTGGTTCAAAAAAATCTGTAAGAAAGAATTCTTTCTGACCAACTTCTACAGCCTCGTCAAAGGTAATTGAATGCTCAGCAATTAAGCCTACTGCCATAACGAGACGAGGCACAACACGGTTGATTCCGCTTATTTCATAATTTTTGTCTTTTACTGCAAATACAGCACCTGGTATTTCATCAGGTTCCGGTATACCAGCCCCATAAGATACAAATGATGTTTTATATAATTCAAGTTTATCGTCATCAGTAGGTTTATAAAAATCGTGTACACGGCCCTTGTTTACAGAATGTGTATAAGAAATTACAAAGCCTTTTTTATAACCGTCGATTGAATAAAAACGAAGGGGCTGCATTTTTCTACTGCTTACAGAAAGCACGGTAATAAAAGGCGAAAAAAGGGCTATTAAAATAATAAGAAGAATAAAAGATGTAATTAATAAAGCAAGTAATGTTTTCTTTTTAGTCATAAATAATAATGGCGGCCGGCCTTTTGTAATAAAAGTACCGCCCGCCTCAAGATTTTAGTTTACGCTCAAACCGATTTCGTTGTAGTACTTTTTAGCACCTGGGTGGAATGGTACTGAAACACCTGTGATTGCAGATGCAGCAGTTACTTCCTTACCCTTTGCGTGTCCGCGTGCAAGTTCATCGAGGTTTTCGAACAAAGCCTTAGTCATTTCATAAACTGTTTCTTCGTCGAGCTTAGAGCTTACAGCGAGAGTAGCCTTAATTGCGAGAGCAGGTGTGTCTGTATCTGTTCCCTTATAAGTACCACCAGGGATTGTTGTATATGTATAGAATCCGTATTTGTCGCAGATTACATCAGCAGCATCCTTGTCGATTGGAATCAAAACAAGACCAGCTGTGAATGCAAGCTCCTGGAGAGCTGAGTTTGGAACACCGGCTGTAATGAAACATCCGTCCAGAGTACCATTCTGAATACCTTCTGCAGATTCCTTGAAAGAAAGGTTGCTCTTTTTGATGTCGTCAAAAGTAAGGCCATAACCTTCGAGAATCTGTTTAGCGTTGAATTCAACTCCAGATCCTGCATCACCTACAGAAATGCGCTTTCCCTTGAAGTCTGCTACAGATTTAATTCCGCTCTTTTCTGAAACGGCAATCTGTACAACTTCAGGATACATAGTTCCGATTGTCATGATGTTTGAAAGCTTTTCGCCTGCAAACATATCTGTTCCGTGATAAGCATAGTCCATAACGTCGTTCTGAACAGTTCCGAACTCTGCCTCACCTTTATTAATAAGTCTGAGGTTTTCTGCAGAAGCACCAGTTGCCTGAGCTGTAACGTTCATATTAGCAATCTTTGTGTTCCAGATGTTAGCAATTGCGCCGCCAAACGGATAGTAAGTACCGCTTGTACCACCAGTTGCAAGAATGTAATCTTTTTTAGCGTCTGATTTTGTACATCCGCTGAAAATGAGGGCTGCTGCGAGCAGTGCCAATGAAGCCTTAAATACTTTCTTCATATCTTTCTCCTGTAATTAAGATGTATAATTTTACTATATAATAGCAGTTGAATTCAATAATGTTTATGCGGTAAATTGGAGATATATGAATCCAAATGGAAAGTACAAGGCTTTTGTGCCGGTTCCCTTAAAAGACAGAAAATGGCCCTCAAACACAATTACTAAGGCACCTTTATGGTGTTCTGTTGATTTGCGCGATGGAAATCAGGCTCTTGTAAATCCTATGGGAATAGAGCAGAAGCTTGAATTCTTTAAGCTTCTGGTAAAAATTGGATTCAAGGAAATAGAAGTCGGTTTTCCCGCCGCTTCAGATACAGAATTTGACTTTGTACGCCGCCTTATAGACGAAAAACTGATTCCAGAAGATGTATGGATTCAGGTTTTGTGTCAGGCCCGCGAGCCTTTGATTGCCCGTACCTTTGAGGCAATTGATGGTGCTGAGAATGTAATTTTTCATATTTACAATGCAACTTCACCGGCTCAGAGAAAGTATAATTTTGGAAAAACAAAGGAAGAACTTATTGAGCTTGCCGTAAGCGGAGTAAAATGCGTAAAAAAATATATAGCCGCTGTAAGCAAAGAAGCAGAGGCAGCCGGTCGTAAGCCTGCAAATTACCGCTTTGAATATTCTCCGGAAAACTTTACCCAGACAGAAGCTGACTATGCCATGGAAATCTGTCAGGCAGTTATGAAGGCCTGGGGTGCAACTCCAGAGAATAAAATAATTTTGAATCTTCCGGCAACCGTTGAATGTAATCTTCCAAATCAGTTTGCAGATCAGATAGAATATTTTTGCCGCAACTTTAAGGGCCGCGAAAACTGTATAATTTCTCTTCATAATCATAATGACCGTGGCGAAAGTATTGCCCAGTGCGAGCTTGGTCTTTTGGCCGGTGCAGAGCGTGTAGAAGGCTGCCTTTTTGGAAATGGTGAACGTACCGGAAACCTTGATATCGTTACTGTTGCCCTGAATATGTACACCCAGGGAATAGATCCAGAATTGGATTTTTCTAATCTTGAAGAAATTTCAGAAGAATTCAGCCGATTAACAGCAATGCCAATACATCCACGATCTCCTTATGCCGGAGAACTGGTATTTACAGCCTTCAGCGGCTCACATCAGGATGCAATCCGCAAGGCTATGAATGCCCGTTCAGAAAAATCAGCTTCGCTTTTGTGGGATGTTCCATATATTGCCATTGACCCGCACGATATAGGCCGCGAATACAACGGAATCATCAGAATTAACAGCCAGAGCGGAAAGGGCGGGGCAGCTTATATTCTGGAAACTATGTTTGGAATTGCGGCTCCAAAAGCAATGCATCCGGTTATTGGTGCTGTTATTAAGGCTCGGGCAGACAAACTTCAGCGTGAACTCAGCCCGTCCGAGGTTTACGATATTTTTGCCGAAAGCTGGCTTTATACAAAGTCTCCTCTTAACGTTATTGATATTACAGAACGCCACGTGGAAGGCGAGCGCGGAACAGATCTGCCTGAGCAGGTAGCAGGAATGGCAACTGTAGAGTGGGATGGAAAGCGTTATGCAATTGCTGCATCCGGAAACGGACCTCTCGATGCCTTTGTAAGTGCCATGAAGCAGACTCCGGCTCCGGCCTTTAACATCACAAGCTTCCATGAACACTCTGTTGGCTCAGGTTCAGACACTCAGGCTATGGCTTATGTTCAGATTACAAAAGAAAACGGCGAACAGGTCTGGGGTGTAGGAAAGAGTTCCAACGTAGGTCGTGCCGGTATTGCGGCAGTGGTTTCTGCCTTGAACTTCAGAAAATAATTGCTTTTCTGGCATAATATGCGATAATTAAATAATATAATTAGTGTTATTTATTACATTTAGGAGTTTATTTATGGCAAAAGCACTGGACCGGTTTGATCCAAATCCGAAAAAAAATGTTTCTCTAAAAACAAAGCTTATTGCAATGATTGTTGGCGCCAGTATGATTGGTGTATTTGTTTCTGGTTCAGTAGCATTTGCAGTCTTTAACCGGGGTATGCATACTCAGAGTGTCGAAGAACTTGAAAATACTACAGGTGGTGTAAAATGGATTCTCGAGGACTGGCTTGATACTCTTAGTGGTTATGGCGATATGCTGGCTTCTACAGATCATATTAAAGGTTATCTTGACGGTTCCTATACAGATGATCCAAATGCTTATCTGAAAGAAAAGGGGCAGATTTGTGGAGTAGACCTTCTTGCAATTACCGATACAACAGGAAGGATTTATGCCGGCTGGGAAATTAATCCTGGTGAGCATCCAAATTTGCCTATTGTCAGACAGGCAATCGATGGTCGTAAAACATATGCCTATTCTAAACTTGGAACCATGAATTATGGTCTGATTTTTGCTACTCCGGTTATTAAGAATGGAAAAACTTTGGGTTGTCTTATTATTGCTTATGATATCGCAACAATGGGGTCAGATGGTTATGTAAGTATCGTTCATGATTATCATACTGTTGAATGTACCGTATTTGATGGAAAAGTTCGTGCAGCGACAACGCTTGGCGTTCATTTGCTAAATACTGAGCTTGATAATGAAGCAATTGTTCAGCAGGTTCTTTATGATGGTGAAGAATATGTAGGAAAGAATACAATTGCCGGAATTGAGTATTATACAGTTTATACACCGCTCAAAAATGATGATGGCACAGTTGCCGGTATGGTTTTTGTTGCAAAGGCTATGAAGGTAATTGATAAGGTTCGAAATCAGACAATTTCTATGATAGTTCCGGTTTCTGTAATACTTTTCCTTATTCTTTCAACAATCGGTTATTTCTTTGTCCGCTGGATTATGAAGCGTATTAATAACGTTACTGTCTTCCTTAAAGATCTTTCAAGCGGTGAGGCAGATTTGACCAAGCGTTGTAATCTTTATGTCCGCGATGAAATTGGTGCTCTCATAATCAACTTTGATAATTTTATGGATAAGCTGCAGGAGATTGTAAAAACTCTTAAAGAGTCAAAGGCAGACCTTGGTGTTAGCGGTGATAACCTTGAAGCAGGAACACAGGATACTGCAAGTTCAATTACAGAAATCATTGCAAATATCGACTCTATTCATACTCAGATTAATAATCAGGGACGAAGTGTTGAAGAGACAAATAATTCCGTTCAGCATATTTCCAGCGCAATTACAGACCTCGATTCTTTGATTGAAGATCAGTCATCAAGCGTAACTCAGGCTTCTGCTGCTGTAGAAGAGATGATTGGAAACATTAATTCTGTAAATAAATCTGTAGAAAAAATGTCGGCTTCCTTTAAGGCTCTTGAGGATAATGCAGAAATCGGATTCTCAAAGCAGGAAGATGTTAATGAAAAGGTTCGTCAGATTGAGGGCCAGTCGGAAATGCTGCAGGAAGCAAATACCGCCATTTCTGATATTGCAGAACAGACAAACCTGCTCGCTATGAATGCGGCAATTGAGGCGGCACATGCCGGAGAAGCCGGAAAGGGCTTTGCTGTAGTTGCTGATGAAATCCGTAAGCTTTCAGAAACTTCTTCTGAACAGTCAAAGAAGATTGGTGAGCAGCTTGGAAAGATTATGGCTTCTATTACTGATGTAGTAGGTTCTTCTAATGAGGCAAGTACTGCTCTTACAGAGGTATCTAGTCGTATTAAAGAAACTGATGAACTTGTAATTCAGATTCAGGCTGCCATGGAAGAACAGAATGAAGGTTCTAAGCAGATTATGGAAGCCCTCCGTCATTTGAACTCTTCTACAAGTGAAGTTAGAAACTCTTCAAAAGAGATGAATGATAGAAATGCTCAGATTGTACGAGATATGACAAGTCTTTCTGAATCAACCGGAATGATGAACACCAGTATGGAGGAAATGGCAGTGGGTGCACGCAAGATTAATGAAACCGGCGTTACCCTCAATGAGATTTCTGATCAGGTAAAGGATGCCATCAGCCGAATTGGTTCTCAGGTAGATCTGTTTAAGGTTTAATAAATGGATTGCTTCGTCGCAATCCTGAAGATGTCAAACGGTGGTTGAGTGCCCGCAAAGGCGGGTTTATCGAAACCACCGTTTTTTTTTATTCGAATATCTTTTTTACTGCGGCCATGTACTTGTTGCCGCGGTCAAATTCGTTACTAAACATACCAAAGCTTGTAGCGCCAGGGGAGAAGACAAAAACTTCTTCTTTCTCCGGTGGTTGAGTGCCGCGAAGCGGTGTATCGAAACCACTTTTGAACTCTTGCAGCAGAGCGTCCAGCCCGTCAAAAGGTCCGTGATATTTTACACCTGCCTTGTCCAGTTCTGCCACCAGTTTATCTGTTGCGCTTCCTGCTAGCAGGTAAATGTCTTTTACAGGATATTTGACACCTGCTGCTTCTGGCTCTGTCAGGGTTTTAATAAGTGGAGTGAGTTCGAGTCCTTTTTCTGTACCACCTGTCATAAGAATCACAGGCTTTCCAAAGGCCTGGCTTGCGGCTGCGGCGGCTTCTGGAACAGTTGCACAGGAATCATTGTAGAACTTAATTGTGGTGCCGGCTGTATTTTTCCAGCTGTGGAAATACTGAAGGCGGTGGTCAATTCCCGGCCACTTCTGCAAAATCTCTTTAATACGGTTATCAGGTACTCCCATCAGATGCATTACGAGGGCTGCGTTCTGGGCATTTATTTTCATATGCTCGCCCGGAACTAAAAGCTCTCCAAGATCAAGCTTCCAGCCGGCTTTACTTCCATATCGCAAAACTGTTGCCTTTGACTCAGCAGCAAAAGAGTCTCCCCAGTCATCAGAATCAAAAATAGAATAGTCGCCCTTGGTCTGGTCTGCGTAAATCAGACGCTTGTCTGCAACATAAGATTCCATGTTGCCGTACCAGTTCTGATGGTCTGGTACAATTTTTGTAATAAGAGAAATGTGAGGACGGAGGACACCACGGCCACGAAGGTCTGCAAGCTGCCAGGAAGAAAATTCTATTACAACAGGTGTGTCACCGTTTACCTGGTCAAAGAAGGTGAGTGGGCTCACGGTGATGTTGCCGCCCAGGAAGGTTGTGTAGCCTGCCTGAGACAAACCGTAGTAAATGGCACTTACCGTAGAAGATTTTCCCTTGCTGCCGGTTACGGCAATTATCGGGCAGTTTGTAAAACGCAGGAAAATGCTGAGGTCGCTTTCTATGGCGCGGGCTGCAGCCAGATATTTGTTACCTTCGAACTTTACGCCCGGATTTTTGATTACACAGTCTGCACTTTCAAAATCTTCTATTCTGTGTTCGCCCAAACGGTAGGTGAGGCGGCTATGGTCGAGGCTGGTGTCGGAGTTGAGTTTTTCCACAGTTGCGGACAGCTGCTCTTTTGTCTTCATATCAGTTACGGTAACATAAGCGCCCTTGTTCAGGAAAAATCTAACAGCCGCTTCTCCGCCGCCATTAAGACCAAGTCCCATTATGGTAACTTTTTTATCTTTAATATCTTCAACTGATTTGAATGCGCAGTGGCGCGGATAAACGTGTGGTGTCATATTCACTCCTGAAAACCCGGTGGTTGAGTGTTGCAAAGCAACGTATCGAAACCACCATATGAGCCGAAATCTGCGGTGGTTTCGATACGGCACTCTGTGCCTACTCAACCACCGTAAAAAAAGAGGCCTCCCGAAAACTCAGGAGGCCTGTTGCCGGGAACCGGGGTCGAACCGGCACGCTGATTGCTCAGCACAGGATTTTAAGTCCTGGGCGTCTACCAGTTCCGCCATCCCGGCAAGTGATTTTTATAATATAGGAAAAAATGGATATTTTCAAGACGGGTGGATTTTATTATACTTTAACTATGTTAAAAAAATATTTCTGGATTTTTTTTATTTCCATGGTACCGCTTATTGAGCTTCGCGGTGCAATCCCGGTTTCGCAGGCCATGCAGCTGCCAGTTATTCCTTCATTTATTGTATGTATCATTGCTAATATGCTTCCGGTTCCATTTATTTATCTCTTTGCGCGTAAGGTTCTTGAATGGGGCCAGGATAAAAAAATCATCGGTAAAATCTTCTCCTTCTGTCTTGTAAGGGGCAGAGCCGCTGGTGAAAAAATGCAGGCTAAAGCCGGCAGGGGAATCTTTATTGCTCTTCTGCTCTTTGTTGGAATTCCTTTGCCGGGAACAGGCGCCTGGACAGGAACTCTGGCAGCTAGTCTTCTTGAATTAAAATTCCGTGATACTGTAATTGCGGTTACGCTTGGAGTTTTACTTGCCGGCCTTATTATGATGGCGGGCAGTCTTGGTTTGTTTACAGCACTCTTTGCAGCATTAGGAAAGTAATATGTATATTTTAGTAATGAAACAGCTGATCACAATGTTTCTGATTGCGCTGGCCGGTTTTCTTTTTGCAAAAATCTTTAAGGTAGAAGAATCTCAGCAGAAGTTTGTCAGTAAGCTTCTTTTGTATTTGATTAATCCCTTCATGGTTGTTAAGTCCTTTAATCTGGAGTTTAATGCTGACAAACTTGCCCAGCTTGGCTTTGTTTTTGTGGTTGCAATTGTCATTCATGCAGTAATGATTTTAATCGGTTTCTTTTCTAGTAAGGAGCAGGTAGACCGTCTTGCAGTCTGCTTTACAAACTGCGGCTTTATCGGCATTCCGCTGATTCGCGGTGTTTTTGGAGATGAAGGTGTTTTCTATCTGATGGGCTATCTTGTAGTTTTCAATGTTACAATCTGGACCTACGGCTACTACATTATGAGCGGTTCCATCAACCTTAAAAAAATCATTACAAACCCGAATATCATAGCGGTTATAATCGGTATTGCAATTTTCTGCAGCCCATGGACTCTGCCGGAATTTATTGCCCGTCCTGTCACAATGATTGGCGACCTTAACACTGCCGTAAGTATGCTTCTGATTGGTATTCTTCTTGCAAACTTTAAGCCCGCAGACGGAAAACTCTATGCCCTTAAAATTGCAAAGGTGAGTCTTTTCCGCCATGTAATTTGTGCTGTCGTAAATATTGGAATTCTCTTTGTTGTATGGAAGCTTTTCCCGAATGTGCCGGACTGCCGTATTCTGCTCTTTGTAGTTTTGATTTGTTCAATGTGTCCTGCGGCAACAACAATCCCGGGCTTTGCGGTTCTCTTTAATCATGATGAAACTTACGCCAGTCTCATAATCTCATTTACCAGCGTTTTGTGCATGCTTTTCCTGCCAAGTTTTGTTGCGCTTGCAGAGTTGATTATTAAGTAAAAAAAACGGTGCTTGAGTACTCGCGAAGCGAGTGTATCGAAAGCACCGTTTTGCTTTTGCAGTGGTTTCGATACGATGCTTCGCATCACTCAACCACCGAAATTGTCTATTCTATTTCAACCTTTTTGATTTTAGCACCAAGTTTTTGCAATTGTCCTACAAGGTCTTCGTAACCGCGTTCAATCTGATATACGTTACTGATTCTGCTTTCGCCGTGAGCACACATTGCGGCAATAACCATAGCCATACCCGCACGAATATCAGGTGAAACAAGATGGTCTCCGTGCAGCATGCTTGGTCCGCATACAACTGCACGGTGAGGGTCACAGAGGGTAATTTTTGCGCCCATAGAAATCAGCTTGTCTACAAAGAACATTCGACTTTCGAACATCTTTTCAAAAATCAAAACAGTTCCGTTAACCTGAGTTGCGGTTACGGTCATTATTGATGTAAGGTCGGCAGGGAATCCAGGCCATGGCATATCGTCAATTTTTGGAATTGCATTTCCAAGGTCGTCGTTTACCTTAAGCTCCTGAGTGTTAGGAACAGTTAACTCGTCGCCGTTTATGCTCCAGCTGATTCCAAGCTTTGCAAAAGAATATTTAAGAGGACGCATTTCTTCTGCACGTACACCCTTGATTGTAATCTTTCCTTTTGTTGCAGCTGCCATACCGATGTATGAGCCGATTTCAATATAATCAGGTCCGATTGTAAACTCACAGCCGTGAAGTTTTTTTACACCTGTAATGTGAAGAATATTACTTCCAATTCCTGTGATTTTAGCACCCATTGCAACCAGCATCTTACAGATGTCCTGAACATGAGGTTCGCTTGCACAGTTCTGAAGAATTGTTTCGCCTTCAGAAAGGGCAGCCGCCATAACGGCATTCTCAGTTGCTGTTACGGAAGCTTCATCAAGAAAGATATCAGCACCGACAAGCTTGGTTGCAGAAAATTCAAAACGACCGTTTACATGGATATTTGCGCCCATAGCTTTAAGGGCAAGGAAGTGAGTATCTACACGGCGGCGACCGATGACGTCACCACCTGGAGGAGTCATCTGACATTTGCCCTTGCTTGCAAGAAGTGGCCCCGCAAAAACGATGGAACCGCGAACCTTTTTAGTAAGGTCGCTTGGAAGCTCTGTAGTTTTTATTTGATCACACTGGATTTTCCAGTTATGTTTGCTGATTTTTTCAACCTTTGCGCCAAGAGATTTCAGGATTTCAAGCATTACGTTTGTGTCCTGAATCTCAGGAATATTGTGAAGAATAACCGGCTCGTCTGTCATAAGAGTTGCCGCAATACAAGGCAAGGCTGCGTTTTTGTTTCCGCTTGCTGTAACTGTCCCCTGAATAGGATATCCACCCTCAATTACATATTCGTGCATTATTTCACCTTTTGAGTTAGTAAGTTAATTAATACATCGGCAGCTTTTGCACACTGGTTTAGAGAAAGCCATTCATTTCGTGAATGAAAGTCATGGGCTCCGGAAAAGATATTTGGAGTTGGGATTCCAAGTTCTGTGAGGCGTGACCCGTCTGTGCCGCCACGGATAGGCTGCTTGCGAACCCTAACGCCGCTGTCTTTATAGGCTTGTTCCAGTCTCTGCATGATTTCCGGATGCTGGTCCAGCTTTTCTTTCATATTAAGATATTGCTGCTTAAAACTGAGTTCGTAAGAGCCGCCAAATTTTCCGGTGATGCGGTCTGCGGTGTTTTTTATGATTTCTTTGTCTTTTTCAATTTCTTCTATATTGAAGGAGCGGAGCAGCATATCAACTGAAGCAGATTCTATGCTTCCGGTGATTTCCATAGGAGCAATAAAGCCTTCGTAATTTTCTGTAGTTTCAGGAGCCATGTCGCGTGGTAATCCTGCGGCAAAAGCGCCTGCAAGTGTAACTGCATTTACCATTCCGCCGGCTTTTGCGCTGCCGGTGTGACAGGCCTTTCCGGTAAACTTAATGGTGCAGGCCCAGGCATTAAAGCATTCCGCTTCAAGTTCTCCTTCGTCGCCGCCGTCTGCTGTCACTGCAAAATCAGCTTTAAGAATATTCAGTGGAACTTTATCCATGCCGTGGCCTGTTTCTTCATCCGGGCTGAACATTACTTCAATAGGTCCGTGCTTAAGATTTTCATCTTCATAATGATTCATAAGATATTCAACAGCTGCCATAATTGCAGAAACGCCGGCCTTGTCATCTGCCCCAAGCAGGGTAGTTCCGTCAGATTTTACGATAGTATCAGCCTGGCCTGTTGGAGATTCAGCATCTGAGAGAATTGAAATAACGGGCTTTACGTTTTCGCCGGTAACTTCGTCTACTGTGTCCATGTGAGCCATGAGGAGGATTGTAGGGTACTTTTTCCGTTCCTCCGGATCAACAATGTTAGAATCAATCTTGGCAACAACATAGCAGTAGTCTGTAAGATAAACGTTGCGGGTTCCAAGGTTGCGTAGTTCCTTTACCAGTACCTTAGCAAGGTCCCACTGACGCTCAGTTGAAGGAAATACACCTTCATCTGCAGCCTTTCCGTCACTTTCCGACCAGATTTTTACATAGCGGCAAAAGCGGTCCAGCAATTTATTTTCTTCATCTTTATTTCCATATATGTAATTCATGAGGGCATTATATAAAAAAGTTTAAAAAAAATCAAAAAAAGCATAAAAATCACGTGTCAGCTATTGACGAAAAGTTTAGAAAGAAGTATATTCATTTTCACCGTCGCAACACAGCGGCGCTGCTCTTTGACAGATCAGGGAAGGAAATAACTGACTAAATAATTTTTTAGTGTTTTTACCATAAAAACACAACCCGCGAAACAGACACGCAAGGTGTCATTCCGAACTTGTTTCGGAATCTAAGTTTCGATTGAAAATCAATTCAGCAAATATTCAGCTGGTTTTGAACAATTTATGTGAAATCATTAGCCTTCGGGCTATTGAAATAATCATGGAGAGTTTGATCCTGGCTCAGAACGAACGCTGGCGGCGCGTCTTAAGCATGCAAGTCGAGCGGTAAGATTGGTGCTTGCACTAATCCTAGAGCGGCGGACTGGTGAGTAACGCGTGGGTGACGTACCTCTGTGACGGGGACAGCTCCTAGAAATAGGAGATAATACCGGATACGCTGCATGTTGTCAGAGGACATGCAGGAAAGGATCTTTTGATTCGCACAGAGAGCGGCCCGCGTACTATTAGCTAGTTGGTGGGGTAACGGCCCACCAAGGCGACGATAGTTACCCGGCCTAAGAGGGTGATC
>NZ_ATWV01000010.1 GCF_000421345.1 Treponema bryantii NK4A124 | reverse complement strand
GGTTCAGAATTTATGGATTTCTCAGGAATTGAAAATTCTAAGGATGGAAGAAAAAGAACTTGTTTGTATTTTGCGCATCCTTATTGTGCAAGTGAGCGAGGAACTAATGAAAATCACAACAGGATATTCAGACGATTTTATCCAAAGGGAACAGATTTTTCTAAATTGAATCCAAAACTTTTTGCTGAAGTTCAGGAATGGATGAATAACTATCCGAGAAAAATCCTTAAAGGGTCAACTCCAGAATTGGAACTTCAAAAACATATAGGTATGAATTTTAAGATTCCAATATAAAAAAATATCACCAGTTTAAAGAAACTGGCGACATTATTATTTACAAGTTACAAGACAATAACAAAAAAATCATAATTCATCTTTTCTCGACACACCTTTAATAATGAGCTATATTAATTCAAAAGATTTAGCGAGGCGATATTATGAAAATCGGATGTATTGGAACAGGTGCAATGGGCGGCGCTATTATGCGTGCTGTTTGCAAAAAATATGATGTAAGCCAGATCAAGGTCACAGATAAAAATGTAGAAATGGGTAAGGCCTTTGCCGCAGAAACAGGTGCAGCTTTTGTTGAAAACAACACTGATGTACTCGACTGCGATTACGTTTTCCTTGCAGTAAAACCGCAGTTCCTTGGAGATGTGTTTGCAGAAATTGCCGGAAAGATTTCTAACAAAACCGTAGTAATTTCTATGGCTGCCGGTGTAAAAATCGAAAAACTCGAAAGCTGGGCACCTAAGGCCCGCTTTATCCGAATGATGCCTAATGTTTGTGCTCAGATTGGCGAAGCCATGACAGCCGTTACTTACAAGGACAATATTTCTGAAGCCGAAGCAAAAACTGCAATTGAAATTTTGAGCAGCGCCGGCCGCGTAGAAGTAGTTCCAGAAAAACTGATGGACTGCGTAACTGCTGTAAGCGGTTCTGGTCCTGCCTTTGTTTTCATGTTTATTGAAGCTTTGGCTGATGCTGCTGTTCGCTGCGGAATGCCAAGAACTCAGGCTTACACCTACGCTGCTCAGACAGTTTACGGTTCTGCAGGTATGGTTCTGGAAAGTGGAAAACATCCGGCCGCCCTAAAAGACATGGTATGCTCACCAGCCGGTACAACAATCGAAGGCGTCGCTGCCCTCGAAAAAAACAACTTCCGCAATGCAGTTATTGAAGCAGTTACTGCAGCCTGCGAACGTTCAATTGCACTTGGAAAGTAGATTGCCACGTCGCTCCGCTCCTCGCAATGACGTCATTGCGAGCCCGAAGGGCGAAGCAATCTATTGTAATCTAGAAGGCTTTCCTGTCAGCAGAATGCGAAGATTCAGTTTTACATAAGCACAGATTTCCCGCACATAGTTGTGGGGAACATAAATTGCAGGGCATCCCGCAGGGATGCCTTTTATATTTTTATAGCCCATTCTTCGGGCAAGCCTTTCTGCCCTGCGCAAATGAAAGCGGCTTGTTACTATAGCTGTTGGAGTCTGTAGAACTTCTCCAATACTTTGTCCCCTGAACTCGGCCAGCATTTTACAGCTGAACTGAAGATTTTGAATCGTATCCTTAGCCTGATCTTCTACCAAAATTCTTTCCGGCGCTATTCCCCTTTTTACAAGCTGATTTTTAAGCTCTGGTGCCTCCGGATAAGGAAGCCATTTAAGAGTTCCGCCTGTTACAACGCAAATAGCTTCCTGATTTTTGTTCAGATATTCAGCAGTTTTTTCTACTCTTGTTATTACCGATTCTGGCAGTCGTCCGTCCTTATCAATACCGCCGCCGAGAAGAATCACATTGTCTGCCTTATCTTCAATTCCAACAACAGCCGGATTCAAAATTAAAACCAGATTGATTATTGCAATTGTTCCACAAACAGAAACCAGACTAACGAACGTTATTTTAATCCAGCGCTTCCAGATTCTCCAGAAAGAGTGCCCTGTCTTAATTCTGTAGATTCCCAGAAAAATCAGATAGGCACCAAGTGCCAGCCAGATATGTGTAAAAGAAACTACAATATCAAGAAAGGTTCCCGGATTTATAAGTATAAGAATTGCGTCATAAGCAATACTGATGATGCCTAAAATAATTAAAATGATATTCATAAATAAATTCCTTTTCTAAAACATCGGTGGTTGAGTAGCCCGAAGGGCGTATCGAAACCACATTTATCGTCTCACACGGTGGTTTCGATACGATGCTCCGCATCACTCAACCACCGTATAATCCCAGTTATGCTTGGGATATCTACCCTTCATTTCCTTGCAGATTTCTACCCAGGCTCCTGTCCAGAAGTGTTCAAGATCTTCGGTTACCTGGAGTGGTCTACTGGCCGGAGAAAGCAGACGCAGCAAAACTTTCTTTCCACAGATTTGTGGTGTTGCAAAGCAGCCGAAAATACGCTGAATAATGATTTCTATAACCGGCCTTATTTCTGCCTGCTTTTCGTATTTTACTTTGACGCGGCGGCCGTTTTCAAGAGTCAGCATTTCCGGAGCCTGGCGGTCTATTTCTGCACCCTCAAGATACCAGTATAAAGCGTCATAAACAGTTGCCCCGTCCAGCGAATTTTTCCCCGCAAGAAAAGGTACCAGCCATTCTTCTACGCTTGTCTGGAGTTTTTCTTTCAGTTTTTCACCTGACCCTTTCTGCTGCTCAATAAACTCAGCTCTAAGCAATAGATTATTGATTTTATCATTCAAAGGAAGACATTCTATCCCTTTTTCCTCAATTTCTGTAACCCAGGCCCGGCCATAATCTCCTTCGGAAAGAGGGATTTTCTTAGATGAAAGAATGATTTCTCCAAAGCATTTCTCTTCAAATTTCTGCAAAGTCCCTTGAGTAAATGAGCATTTTTCGCGAATTTCGCAGTGTTTTTCAAGAAATTCAGCGATTTTTGCCTCATCAAGCTCGACTAAATCAAAAATTACCGCTTCTTTATTTCCTGCCATAACCTCCGGAGCAACCAGCCATAAAGGCGCCCTTTTGTTATAGAGCTTTGCCTGTCTGCCTCCTGCAAACTTATATTCCGCAGGGTCCACGCCCACTTCACTCATACGCTTTGCAAGCCTGTCCGGATATCCGCATAAAATCAAAAAATCCGGTCTTTCACTTTTTTTATAGCCGCTTGCAGCAAGACGCCTTTCCAGATCAGCAATAAAGCGCTTCTGCAATTCCACAGAGGAACGCGAATAAGAACTGAATTGTATTAATAATCTGCGCCCCTCATCTCCGAGTTTACCGCTCGCCGAATCAAAATCAGCCAGTGCAATTCCCGCCAGTCTTGGATGCAGACCAAGAGTCAATGCCGCCTTTCCTTTGTCAGTAATATGCCCATCAGCCTTCAGCATTCCAAGTTGACGCAGCAATGCCGCACTTTCTGTCCATGCAGCAGCAGAAGGCTTATCCAGCCAGTCAATTCCATCCAGAGAATAAACGCCACGCTCGCTGCATTCCAGAACAAGAGGCACAAGGTCTGCACGAAGAATTTCAGGATCAAGTTCTTTTACCCTCGGATCATGCTGGTCCCAGAGGCGGATGCAGGTTCCCTCGCAAAGTCTGCCTGCCCGCCCCTTACGCTGTTCAGCTGAAAATTCACATTCCCTTTCTGTAGAAAGCTTTTCCATTCCGCTGTTAATATCCAGCCGGTTTATACGGGCAAGGCCGCTGTCTATTACAATTGAAACTCCGGGAACAGTAAGCGATGTCTCTGCAATTGCTGAAGAAAGAATTACCCGCCGCTTCGGCGACGGAGCAAGAACTTTTTTCTGTTCCTCTAAAGAAATGGAAGAATGCAAAATGCATAATTCCAGATCACTATTTGAGTCATTGCCAAAGAGGCCGCTCGCTTCAAGCTCTTCCTGAGCCCTTCTGATATCTGCAATGCCGGGAAGAAAAACAAGAATATTTCCGGCTTGCTTATTCCCGGTGGTTGAGTAGGCCGAAGGCCGTATCGAAACCACATCAGACCTCAAGACCTCTTTAATCAAGGTCACCAAAGATTTCTCCGGTTCATACACCACCTTCACCGGAAAGAGTCTGCCTGGCACCTTAAACACTGGCACATCGACAGGTGGTTTCGATACGGACTCTGTCCTACTCAACCACCATACAAGCTTCCCCGTATCAATAGTCGCCGACATCACAATAACAAAAAGGTCATCCCTCAGCTGCATGGCTTCTTTCAAAAAAGCAAGCGCTAAATCCGTATTCACCGAGCGCTCATGAAACTCATCCAGCACCACCAGATTATAATCTTCCAGTGCCGGGTCATTCTGCAGCTGCCTTACAAGAATCGCCTCTGTAACAACTTCAAGCCTTGTATCACGGGTTACATGCTTTTCCAGATGAATCTTATAACCAACCTCATCAGCCTTTCCTCCGCACTCCCCGGACCATAGTTCGCTTACTCTGTTTGCTACCCCTAGAACCGCAAGCCTTCTTGGCTCAGTCATCAAAATCTTTCCAGAAAATTTCTGCAGTAAAGCCAGCGGCAAAACAGTAGATTTACCGGCTGCAGTTTCCGCAGTTAAAATCAAAAAACGGGAAGGAGATTTTTTTAAGGTATCACAAATGTCATCAAGGTATGGGATAATTGGAAAGTCCATTTTTCTTTTTTTACTTCTTTAATTTTCTATTGATTATTTTTTCAAAACAATAATAGTAATGTCATCATTCTGCTCACGATTTTTACAGAATGAATAAATATCATTTGCAATAAAACTAACCTGTTCAGCAGCTGCTTTATCAATATTTGCTTCTACAGCTTCAAGCAGGCGTTCCTTGCCATAGTATTCTTCATTTTCATCTTGTATATCAATTACACCATCAGAATAAAGAATCAGCTCATCGCCTTCATCAAAATCAAAATACAGAGATTCATAAAAAACAGGAAAATCTGCAATTCCAATTACACCGACAGATCTTTTTCCAAGCTCAATAAACTCGCACTTACCAGTACTTTTTTTATACAATATTGGAGCCGGATGTCCTGCATCTACAAGCTCAAACTTATCTTCATAAAGACGAACAAGAATACCGGTAAGATAATTTTGAATCTCGCCCTTTTCCTCAATTACTCTGTCGTTAATTCTATCCAGAATTTCCCAAAGCTCAAGCTTACTCTTTTTATAAAACTCCTGATGGATGATATTTTTCACCAGCATTGTAACCAGACCGGAAGAAATACCATGACCTGAAACATCAAAAATTCCAAGGCCATCCAGCTTCTCGCCGGTTTTGTAAAAATCATAAAGGTCACCAGAAACTCCAACCATAGGACGACTGAAATATGCAACCTCGTATTTTTTGATATTATCAACTTCCTGGCGGAAAAAACTCTGCTGAATTACAGCTGCCATTTTAATTTCATTTTCAAGAGTTTCATTATGGCGCTGAAGATAATATTCAATTCTGTAAACAACGCGGGTATAAATCAAAATTACAAAAATGATAATAAATACAGTAATGGAAATATTCATACAGCGTATACCGAAAATTGTACGAGGCGAAATTGCGGCATGAGCTTCTATATTTCTGCAGGAAAAGTAAATATATGTAATAGAACTTACAATAGTTACCGGCAGCGCATATTTCTTTTTGTTTTCAAAAATAATAAAAGGCAAAAGTCCCAGCAGCAGAATGAAAGAATGGAAGCTGGAGTAAGAGCCCAGAAAATAATCTGCCAGTACCTGATGAAACACAATTTCAACAAAGGCCAGCATATAAGGCAGAATATAAGATTTAAGACGGGGAATTAAAAAAAGAATAAAAAGAAAAACACTTATGCTCACAAAGTTGTAAACAAACATCTGCTTTACATTTATCGCATAGAAAAAAATACAAATTAAAACATGATAAACGAGTGAACAGATTGTTACAAAAAGCGAAACGAGTCTCGCCCGCTCATAAGAGGAGGTTAAACGATTTAATCCTTTATCAATTTTATTCTTAAATCCCATCAAATAATTATATAATGCTTTTTAGATTTTGCACAATATTATTTTAAACTGTTTTTCCATCCCATTCAGCAGAATGTTCGCGTTCGTATTTAATTGCCGCATCAAAATCAACTTCAGGGGCACAATTACGTTCCACATTCAAAGCAGCCATATGCAGCCTTCTGATACAATCAGATTTGTCCTTATAACCAAGCTTAGATTTTTCTATACTGTCCCTGAGTACACGAATTGATTCATCATAAATCTTAAGCGGTACCGGGAAAGGATGCCCGTCTTTTCCGCCATGTGCAAAGCTGAAGCGGGCCGGGTCTGTAAAACGACTTGGCGTTCCATAAATCACTTCGCTCACAAGGGCCAGAGACTGCAGGGTTCTTGGTCCCAGTCCTGGAGTGAGCATGAGGCTTTCAAAGTCCTCCGGCTGATTTTCGTAAGCCGTAGCTAACACTCCTCCAAGTCTCTTTAAATCAACATCCTGTTCGCGCACCTCATGATGAGCCGGCATAATTATTGAGCGGCCTTTCTCCTCCACTTCCACCTGATTAACAAGTTCCGGAAACAATTCTCCTTGAATAAATCTGTCATCCTCGGGCTTGACCCGGGGATCCTTTTCAAAAGATTGTCTGGTCGAGCCAGACAATGACACATTGGCTCCACCCTGCAGCAAAATCATTTCGCTTGCCGGCTTTCCAATCTGTACAATTTCCCTCAGCATGCGTTCAGGTTCTTCCCTGCTCATTTCCAGAATAGAGTTGCGGGCCTCCCGGGCTTCCACATCAGTGAGGTTCAAAATCTTTCCACGATTATCTCCAACAACGCCACTGTGAGGTTCTTCAACAAAGGAACGTAAGTTAGTTGAACACCAGTGATAGCGGCGGGCTTTTCTTTCGTCTGTATTCATTCCCTGCTGAACAACAGCCCAGTTTCCGCTTCTGGTTAAAATAAAATTATGCTGATATAACTGAAAGCCATCTTGAACAGCATTATTATCTACCTTGGCAACAAGTTTACTGTTTCGAACAAGTTCATCGCCCTTAAGGCCCTCGCGGCCTGCAATGTCCATAAGTTCATCCGGAGTCATACGGGAATATTTTCCACGTCCACCGCAAACATAAATACCGAGCTCCTTTGCCCTAGGATTCAACCCCCGCTTAAGCGCATACATTACACTCGTTGTAATACCAGAGCTGTGCCAGTCCATCCCCATCACCGCCCCAAAAGACTGAAACCACAGAGGATCGCTCAAACGCACAAGCACTTCATCCGGCCCAAAATTTTCTACCAAAGATTCAGTGATAAGTGTACCCAAAACCATCATACGGTCAGCAAGCCAGCGGGGAACTGTTCCCGTATGAAGAGGTAAATCTGCATGTCCGCTATTTCTTATTCCAGCCATTTTCCCAAACCCGCCTCCATTATATCGCTTAAGCTTGAGATTTCAGATTCTTTTTATTCTTGTACATTTCTTTGTCTGCACGCTCAAATATCTCAGAAACCGTCTGGTCCTTTTCGGGATTATATTCTGATATTCCTGAAGCAACAATTATTCCGTTTTCAGCCTTAGAATTTTCGCGAACCTGACTTTGTAATTTTTCCATAAGTTCATGCCTTGCTTCATAATCGTTTCCTTTAAGGAATATTACAAACTCATCGCCGCCCACTCTGAACACAGGGCTGTGAACGAAAATATTACATAAAAGATGTGAAGAGGCTCTAAGGTATTCATCTCCTGCGGCATGGCCTTTTGTATCATTTATTTGCTTAAGATTGTTTGTATCACATACAATTATTGCGAAGGCCAGATTTGAAATGTGATTTTCAATGTATCCCTGAATTGATTCTTCAAGTTCCTTATAGGCGGTCTTATTTTTTACACCAGTGAGTTCATCCCGTCTTGCCAGTTCCTTTTCGGTTTTAAGCTCCTTAAGATGCTGTTTTTCTCTTTCAATTTCTTCATCAACATTTTCAATACCAATGATAAAATGACTTCCGTCACTGCTTTTTCTTACCGTCATTCTGGTATATTGAGCCTTTCCGGTTACAATCATCCGGTAAATAATGCTGTTGTCTTTGTGAGTTTCCATTGTGGAAATCATGTTATCTTTATTTACGAATTCTAACAGCTTATCACGATCCTGTTCATGAATCATTTGAGAAATGTTTGTAATTGATTCCTTATAAAAATCATCTCCGGAACTATTGATTTCCAGATTTCCATAAGTATCGTTAGTCTGATAGCATACATAAGAAGAATCTGAAATATTTATGTAGTAGATTACGTCATAGATAGAAGCCAGGCTTTCGGCAATCTGACCAAAGGTAATAGTCTGCTTCTGATTTTCCTTCTGCTTTTTTTCAGCCTTGAGTTCATCATCTATATCTTTTTCATAGAAAATAAGATACTGGCCGTTACTTTCCCGCATTACAGTAAAGAGGAAAAATCTTGGTTCCTCGTTTATCATAACTCTATATTTAAAAGAAAAAGAACGTCTTCCTTCAAGATTCTTCAGCATTGTTTCTTTGTTATAAAAATCCTTTGCATATTCCCAGTCATCTGGGTAGATACAGTCTTCAATGCTTGCCTGAGCCTCTTTAAAGAAATCTTTGCCGGTCGCCACCGCATTCAATGTCATATATTTCTGGCTTTTTGAAAAGGTCAGATATTCGTTTGTTTCTATGTCTATGTAGAAGATGGCTTCATAATCTTCCGCCATTGCAGAGGCGATATGATCATGTATTTCTTTTTCTTTCTTTTCATCTACTTCTACAAAGGTATGAATCAGACATACACCAACCATAAGACCTATTGCATAAGAAGGGAAAAAGGCAAAGAAAATCTGAAGGGTAAGAAAAACGCCAAGAACAATACTTGTTACAGCTACTGCTATATATCTGATTTTTTTCTGTCCGGCAGTTTTATGCGCAATGAAAAACATGTAAGTGGAAATTATGATATAGAACAAAATCTGAAGGAAGAAAGAAATATTCCGTCCTGTTTCTCCAATGTATTCATGTGCATCAGTATAGGCAAACATAAAGTGGAAAAAACGGTTGAGTATGAGACAGATTACGCCAACTGCAAACATTATCCATACTCCATAAATCAGAATAATGCTGCGGCGGCCACTCTTGTCAATATATGCGACAAGGTAGCAAGTCCAGGTTAGCATAGTCAGAAGCATTAACAAAAAATAAAAGACTGTTAAAGAGTATATGAATGGAAAAAGTCCTGCTATATCACGATGTTCATAAAAAAGTCCCCAAACCATATCCACAAGAAAGTAGCAGTTTGCGGCAAGAAGGAATCTGTTATACAGAACATGTACTTTTCCCTGCTTATCCTGATTCTTTGTACTAAATCCGTACTTCTTAAGCATTTCCCAGTTAAGTATAAAATTAACAAGGAGAAATGCCGCCGGGATCATTGAGTATAGCATTTGGGGAAAAACCTCCATTATTTTATTCCAATCTTTTATTTATTTTTTCTTTGCTCATGCCTCTTTTTTAAATATATATTCTATATGATTATAACATAATCCTTAAAATTTTTCATTATATCTTCTCTGCGATATCGTAAATCAAACGTTCAGTCTTTTCCCAGCCAAGACAAGGGTCGGTAATTGATTTTCCGTACACGCCTTCCCCGATTTTCTGGCAGCCATCTTCGATATAGCTTTCAATCATAAAGCCTTTCACCAGCTTTGCTACACGGTCGCTGTGGCGGCAGGAATTGAGGACATCCATTATGATGCGTGGCTGCTCAAAAGGATTTTTATTTGAGTTTGAGTGATTTGTATCGATGATAACAGCAGGGTTTTTGAGTTCACGGGCGTCGTAGGCATCACAGAGGCGGACAAGATCCTCATAATGATAGTTCTGCTGGTGGCTTCCGTGTTTGTCTGTTGAACCGCGGAGAATTGCATGGCAGTGAATGTTACCTTCTGAATGAACTTCCCAGCCGCGGTAAATAAAGGTATGAGGGTGCTGGGCCGCAAGAATTGCATTCATCATAACAGCGTAATCGCCGCTGGTCGGGTTTTTCATTCCAACAGGAACTTCGATTCCGCTGGCAGTGAGACGGTGCTGCTGGTCTTCAACAGAGCGGGCTCCAACTGCAACATAACCGAGCACATCATCCAGATACTGATAGTTTTCCGGATAAAGCATTTCGTCTGCAAAGATAAAGCCGGTTTCTTCAACTGCGCGCATATGCATGTGACGGCAGGCAACAATTCCCTTGTAAAGGTCAGGCTTTGCATTTGGGTCCGGCTGATGGAGCATTCCCTTATAACCTTCGCCGGTGGTTCGCGGCTTGTTTGTATAAATGCGCGGTACCATGAGAATCTTGTCCTTTACTTTTTCCTGTACAGGCACAAGGCGGTTCATATAATCAATAACAGCTTCTTCATTATCTGCCGAGCATGGCCCGATTATCAAAAGCAGCTTATTGAGACGGCCTTCAAAAACCGCCCTCAGCTCCGCACGCTTTTCTTCTACAATTTTTCCAACCTTTCCCTTAAGAGGATTCTGTTCCTTTACCTCTGCGGGTATTGCAAGTCTTCTCTCAAATTCCATATTCATTTCTGCTACCTCCATAGTGTAAACCTTCTTGTTTATCTTAGAATCTTCCTAAAACTTTTAATTTGCTGCAGCGATATTCCATTTCGGAAATCATCTGCTTATAGGCATCGGTTCCAAATTCGCCTTCTGCCTCGATGTAAAAATAATAAGACCAGGCCAGTCCCTTAAGCGGGCGGCTGTGAATTACGCTCATGTTGTAACCAAATTCACCAAGCTTATTCAAAACCTTTACCAGAGCCCCGGCTTCATTCTTTACTGCAAACATCAGAATAAATGTTCCTCCATCAGAACCGGTATTTACCTTGGCACCTTCTTCACGAGAAAGAATTGCAAAGCGGGTGGAATTATCCTGATAACCGTTTACACCTTTTTCAAGAACTTCTAGTCCATATAAAGCAGCTGTTTCTTCGCTGGCAATTGCAGCCACGCCAACATCACCAAGCTCCGCAACCATCTTAGCCGCCCTTGCAGTATTCACCGCTTCCTCAACAGCATAGCCGTGAGCTGTAATAAAATCTCCGCTCTGCTCCAGTGCCTGCGGGTGACTTATTACCTTACGAACGGTAGTTAGGCTTGCTCCCTTTACTCCCAGAAGATTCTGCATAACGTTCAGGGTATAAACTCCATTTACAAAGAGCCCGCCCTGAAACATCAGATCTGTAACCTGGCCAACTTCACCGGCATAAGAATTCTCAATTGGAAGAACGGCGTAATCACATTCTCCTTTTTCAACTGCTTCATAAGCCGAACGGAAATCTCCATACGACATAAGTTCCTCTGCCGGGAAAATCCGCTTTGCCGCAATATGAGCGAAAGCACCTTCAATTCCGCTGTATGCAATTTTCAATCAAAACCTCCGTTTGCAAAAAAAAAAGCGGTTCTACCGAAAAGATAGAACCGCTTTTTGTATCAGCTGTATTTTCTACATTCTATGCTTTTCGTACGACGCATCTATTGCCAAAAAAGTAAAAGGCAAAAAAATGAGAAAAAAGCAAATGTAAAAAATGTAATTCCAAAAATCATTAGATTAATACTATCGAATTCGATTTTTAAAATCAAGTGTTTTTATAAATAGAAACAAAAAATTATATCACTGGAAAAAATAGACCGTATATGATTTTTCTTTGCCTTTTGTGATATACTAAGAATATATTAAACTTGCTCTCTGTATTTTTGAATGCTGCCTTTGCTTTCAAAACCGCTAAGACCTCATAAGGATTTTAATGAATACGAATCAATTTGCCAGAACCAGACTGATATTCGGAAAAGACAATATGGAAAAACTCTACCAGGCCAGAGTAATTGTATTTGGAATTGGTGGAGTTGGCAGTTATGTTGTCGAATCTCTTGTTCGTTCAGGAATCGGTGCAATTGATATTGTTGATGATGATAAGATTTGTCTTACAAACCTCAACCGTCAGCTTTATGCACTCCATTCAACAATAGGAAAAGATAAAGTTGATGTTGCAGAAGAACGTATTCACGATATCAATCCGGACTGCAAGGTAACTAAATGGAAGACCTTTTATATGCCCGACACTGCCGGTCAGTTTGATTTTTCCCAATATGATTATATCGTTGATTGTATTGATACAGTTACCGGAAAGCTTGAAATCATAAGCCGTGCTAAGGCAATTAAAAAGCCGGTCATCAGCTGCATGGGAGCTGGAAATAAAGTCGATCCCACAAAACTCAAAGTTGCAGATATAACCCGTACTTCGGTTTGCCCTCTCGCCCGGGTTATGAGAAACGAACTTAAAAAACGACATATTAAACGCCTCAAGGTTGTTTTTTCCACTGAAACAGCAATAGCTCCCCAAGCCCCTGAAGCAGACTCTGCCTCCCCTGATGATTTTAAAGATACTTCCGGTATTACCCCTGCCCGTCAGGGAATTTCCAAAAAACAGACTCCAGGAAGCAATGCCTTTGTTCCTTCTGTTGCTGGAATGATTATAGCCGCAGAAGTTGTAAAAGACCTTACACAGTTCCACGTAACAGATTTATTCAAAGAATAGATTTTAGCCAATTCTAAATTATAATGACGCTCTATCCTTTTTATGTTAAAATAAATTTTGATAAAAAAAATTTTTAGAGGTATCATTTATGGAAAATGAAACAAAACAGCGTAACTCGTTTACAAGTTCAATCGGGTTCGTTCTGGCAGCTGCAGGTTCTGCCGTTGGATTAGGAAACATCTGGCGCTTCCCTTATCTTGCAGCAAAAGATGGCGGAGGACTTTTCCTCGTAGTTTATCTCGCTCTTGCAATCACATTTGGTTTTGCACTTCTTATTACAGAAATTGCAATTGGTCGTAAGACTCAGGAAAGCCCTCTTACTGCATACAAAAAAATTAACAGTAAATGGGGCTTCCTCGGAATCTTCTCTTTCGTTGTACCATTCATCATTTATCCTTACTATTGTGTAATCGGTGGCTGGGTAATGAAGTACATGTTCTGTTATCTTGCCTTCCAGGGTCAGGTTGCAGTTGCAGACGGATTCTTTACAGGCTTTATCACTTCACAGTGGCAGCCAATTTTCTATACAGTTCTTTTTGCAATCCTTTGTTTCATTATTGTTTACAAGGGAGTTGAGCACGGAATTGAACGCTATTCAAAAATCCTTATGCCTATTCTTGTTGTAATCGTAGTATTCATCGCATTCTATGCTTTGTTCATCAGCCATACAGATGAAAACGGTGTTACACGCACTGGTCTACAGGGTGCTGCAGTTTACTTCATCCCTAACTTCGAAGGACTTACTTTCAAGGGATTTCTTACAGTTTGTCTCGATGCAATGGGTCAGCTCTTCTACTCACTCTCAATTGCTATGGGTATTATGATTGCTTACGGTTCATACATGAAGAAGGACGTAAACCTCAACAAATCTGTAAACCAGATTGAAATCTTCGATACAGGTATTGCTCTTCTCGCTGGTATGATGATTATTCCTGCCGTATTTGCTTTCTCAGGAAAAGAAGGAATGTCTGCAGGTCCAGGCCTTATGTTCATCACACTTCCAAAGGTTTTCAATTCTCTCGGAAAGTTCGGTGAGTTCATTGGTCTTATCTTCTTCGTAATGGTATTGTTCGCTGCCCTTACTTCTGCCGTTTCAATCCTCGAAGCAATCACATCTTCTATGATGGATAAGTTCAAGTGGAGCCGCAAGAAGTCAACTCTTATTATGGCTTGCAGCACTTTTGTTGTTTCAGTTATCGTTTGTCTTGGTTACAACGTATTCTACTTCGACCTCAAACTTCCAAACGGTAGTATCGGTCAGATTCTCGACATTCTCGACTACGCAAGTAACAACATTCTTATGCCAATCGTTGGTCTCCTTACCTGTATTCTTATTGGCTGGGTTGCTAAGCCAAAAACTACAATCGATGAAATCACCCTTAACGGTGAACACTTTGTTCGCAAGGGTCTTTACATTGCAATGATTAAGTTCGTTGCTCCAATCCTCCTCTTCATCATTCTTTTGAAGGGTATTGGAATTATTTAATTGATATGGTGGTTGAGTAGCCACGTAGTGGCGTATCGAAACCACCTTACCTTTAAGATTAACTGGTGGTTTCGATATACCTGCCCTGCAGGCACTCAACCACCAGTTTTTTTTATTTTTCTGGCTTCAAGTAACCAGTCACAACTTTATTTGTGTCCATATATTTGTTAGCTGCTTCTACAAGTGCTTCTTTTGTAATCCAGTCATTTACCCGGCCTGTGTCTTTTGTAAACCACAAAGGCTCGTAAGTAAAGATAATTTCTGTACCGAATCTATTCATCCACCAGTAATTATTTCTTACCGAAGTTTCTATAGTTCTTGTATAAGTTTCCTTAAGCTTCTGAATAAGTTCATCAGAAATATTTCCCTTCTGAATATCCTTTACTGTTTCAAGTACAGCAGCCTGAAGCTCTTCTTCACGTGCAGGTTCACAGCCAAAATCAATATAAACCTTATAGAAACGCTCTGGCCAGCCATCAATATAAGCTCCTGTACTAACACCATAAGAACCGCCTTTATCTTCACGGATAACCTCACGCAAACGGATGTCCAGCAAAGATGCCAGCTGATCTATTATTTTGCTTTCCTTAAAGCTTATTTCTATATCCTTACATTCTGGAAGTTCTCCACCAAAACACATGTAAACTTCACCTTTCTGATCAATTCCCTTTTTAATAGTTTCTGTTTTACTTGTCTTAGGGAATGGGAAGTAAACATATTTTGTCTCTTCCTTTTCATCATTTGTCTTAAGAGTTCCAAGATAATAAGCACACAAATCAACAAGCTCTTTTTCGTTAAAATCACCAACAAAAACAAATGTAAAATCAGCAGGATTTCCAAAACGCTGGCGGTAAACCCGCTCAGCTGTTACTGGATTCATTTTATTAATGTAATCCATATTCCACGGTGCATAATAAAGAGTTTTACCATACAACATTTCATTTATCTTATCATTGAAAACTCGTCCAGGCTGAACCCCGTAATTTTCTGCAACCTGCTTATACAGATTTATAAGAGTTGCCCATCCTTCTTCTGTAAACTGTGGTTTTGCAAATGCAATATTTATAAACTGCAGAGTTTCTTCCAGATTTGATTTATTTGCACTTCCGTAGAAACATTCATCTGTATTATTAATTTCAAAGCCAACATTTAAGTTCAACTGTGCTGCAATTTTCTGAAACTGACTCAGTGTCTTACCGTTAACGCCTGAATATAAAGCATATTCTGTTGCGATTTTGGCAGAAGGTATTTCTTCTTCCTTTTGCTGATAGTATCCTCCCTTGCTTCCGCCATAAACAACAATCGAATCCTTCTGGAAATCTGTTTTTTTAGTAAGTATCTTTACGCCATTTTCAAAAGTGTATTGAGTTCCACCCAACTCTTTTATTGCCTTCTTTTCAGTAATCTTTGCTTTATTTGCCGGCTTCTGCATTAACTGATTATCACCAGTATCGTCTACATATGCCTGTTTAGCAGCTTCACTTTCATAATTTTTCCAGGTATTAAGTATTTCTTTATCAGAAGGAATTTCTACAGACTCAGGAACAAGAATCATCATAAGTGTTCCACGGCCAGCCATTACTTTTTTAGCAGTTTCAAGAACTTCCTCTGCAGTTATCTGATTTATGATTTCTGTTGCAATCTTCAGATTATCTTCTTCAGAAATATAAACTCTTCCGGTAAGGAAATGATTCACAATGTTGTCTGCATAGTTCGCAGAAGCATGCTTGTCTTTATTTGCATAACTCTGCTGAATATTCTGCAGAGTAGCCTGTTTTAATCTTGCAAGTTCAGATTCAGTTACTCCGTGAGTCATGAAGCGTTCATATTCATCAAGAAGAGCTTTGTAAGCATCCATGAAACTTCCAGTCTTAGGGAAGAACTGCATATAATAATCAATATCATTATTTGTAAGTCCAAAGCTTCCCATTCCGGCAGCAAGCCATAAAGCATCCGGTTTATTAGCTAATTCCTGACATCTCTGATTAAACACCATACTTGCTAAACTAAGTGCATATTCCTGGCGAAGCTGTTCTACAGTTGTTATTGGAGTCGTATCTTTTCCCTGCTGGAATACATAAGCTTCAACAATCTGAAGTTCCTTATCACGAATTATTTCAATTTTCTTTTGTGTCTGGAAAGGAACCTTAAACTGTGGTGACTTTGTTTGTTTTTCAGAAGCAGGAATAGTTCCCATTACTTCTTTGATTGCAATTTCAAGAGTGCTGGCTTTAATATCACCAACAGCCACAACAGACATCAGTTCCGGTCTATACCATTTTTTATAAAAATCAATGATTCGCTCACGTGGAATTGTTTTGATTATATCCATATCTCCAATTGGAATTCTTTCCTCAAAACGTGAATCCTTAAGCAAAAGAGCAACTTCTTTATCAGAAATACGTCCCTGAACTCCCTGAGTACGCAGTCTCCATTCCTCAACAATTACACCGCGTTCCTTTTCAATTTCCTCGGCATTAAAGCTTACAGCACAAGCCCAGTCATGAAGAACCATAAGACTTTTCTTTAAAATTTCAGGATCATCAGCCGGAAGCTCAAGCATATAAACAGTCTGTTCAAAATTTGTGTAAGCATTTACTTCCGGACCAAACTGCATACCAATTGATTCAAAATAATCAACAATAGCAGACTTTTCAAAGTGTTCTGTTCCATTGAAACAAAGATGCTCTACAAAATGAGCAACGCCTTTCTGGTCATCTTCTTCCATGCAGGAACCGGCTTTTACAACAAGTCGCAGCTGAATGCGGTTTTTAGGCTCACCGTTTTCACGAATAAAATATGACATTCCATTGTCAAGTTTTCCCTCTTTAATTGAGGAATCCATGACAAGCTGATTTCCACTGCTTTTGCTTTGAACCTTAGATGTTGAACATCCGGTTATCACAAGCGCAGAAGCCACAAATGCTGTTACAGCTAATGTAACAATCAAACTTTTTAGTTTTTTCATTTGAATCTCCTAAATCTTTTATTTAGACAAATTATAAAGATAATGTCATTTTAAATTAACCTTTCGAAAGAAAAATAACCAAAGTTATCATACTTTTTTAGAGGCCATTTCGAACAAAACGAAGCACCCCTGAACCTATACTTCTCTTTTTTATCGTTTCTTTATATAATAACAATCGTATATGATAAACGAAACAGCTTTCAAACAAAAAACAATTTTCTCTTTTGAGGTATTCCCTCCAAAAAAGACCATGCCAATCGACACAATTTTTTCTACACTCGATGAGCTTAAAGGTCTACAGCCGGATTTTATTTCCGTTACCTTCGGAGCCGGTGGAAGCGAAAACTGTAATAATTCAGTAGAAATTGCAAAACATATTAAAGATGTCTGTGGTGTTGAATCCGTAATTCACATGCCGGCCCTTAATATGACTAAAAATGATGCTCAGTATGTTCTTGAGCAATTTCAGCAGGCTGGAATCGATAATATTCTCGCTCTTCGCGGAGACAAGGTTGAAGGAAAAGAACCTGCAAACGAATTTCTTCATGCAAGCGACTTAATTTCTTTTATTAAAGATTTTGATTCTAAACGTACAGACGGCAAGCAATTCAAGATTTTCGGTGCCTGCTATCCTGAACTCCATCCTCAGTCTAAAGATGTTTTTGAAGATATTGATTACCTGAAAAAGAAAGTTGATGCCGGTGCAAGCCACCTGCTCTCTCAGCTCTTTTTTGATAATGACCAGTTCTACCGCTTTTTGGAGCGCTGTCAGATAAAAGGAATTAATGTACCGGTTGAAGCAGGAATCATGCCTGCAACTAACAAGAAATCTATTGAAAGAATGGTAAGCATGACAAACGCCGTGCTTCCGAAAAAATTTACAGATATGATGGAACGCTACGGAGATCACCCGGATGCAATCCGTGACGCTGGTATTGCCTACGCCATAGACCAGATTGTTGACCTGGTAACTCACGGCGTTTCAGGTATTCACCTTTACACAATGAATAACCCTCTTGTGGCTCGCAAGATTTACGAAGCCACAAAGAGTCTTTTCGACGTTTCGCCGCTTATTTTACGAGCTTAACATCAAAACAGATGTAAGAATCACCAGGGATTCCTGCCTGTGGAACACCATAACTTCCATAAGCGAGCTCTGGTGGAATTACCATCTTACGTGTTTCACCGTATTTCATTTCCTGAACCATTGCATCAAAACCTGGAATCATCTGTCCTCCAGCAGTAGTGAAATCAAGTGGTTCATGACCCTGAGGATGGAATTCTTTTGATGCATCAAAAATCTGACCATCTGGAAGATATCCCTTATATTCAACAGTTACCTTCTTTCCTTTACCACAAACCGGGCCAGAACCCTGCTTGAGAATCTTATAATAAGTACCATTACTTGCCTTTTCACAGCCTTCAATTACCTTTGCAATTGTTTTCTTCTGGTGCTCTTCCTTAAATGCAGCGGCCTTTTTAGCGCCTTCTGCCTTAAGTTCATCAAAGCTTTTCTGAGTTACCTTAAATGCTTCTGCATCCTTACCCTGGCGTACAATTGTCAAAGACTTAATTGAATCACCCTGAGCAACCTTGTTTACAACATCCTGTCCTTCAAGAACTTCACCAAAAATTGTGTGCTTGTAGTTAAGCCAGTCTGTTGGAACGTGTGTAATAAAGAACTGACTTCCGTTGGTATTAGCACCAGAGTTTGCCATAGCAAGCTTACCAGGCTTATCAAAAATATAACCGTCAACAAATTCATCAGCAAACTTGTATCCAGGACCACCAGTTCCATTACCCTGTGGGTCACCACCCTGAATCATAAAATCAGAAATTACACGGTGAAATTTCAATCCGTCATAAAATGGTTTTCCCTTTGCTGCATCCAGAGTTCCCTCTGCAAGACCAACAAAGTTTGCAACTGTCATTGGTGTTTCTTTATAAAAAAGATTAAGAACGATTGTTCCCTTTTCTGTTTCAAGTACGGCAAATACACCTTCTTTTCCTTTCAATGCTTCCACATTTGTCTCCTTAGAACCTTTGGCACTACAAGATGCTAATGCAGTCATTGCCAAAAGTCCTGCAATTATAGTTTTTTTAAGTTTCATTTTATTACCTCTTAGAATTGAGTTTTAAACCAGACCTGAACTGCATTCATTCTTGCGAACATAGAATCTGCAATCTGGCCTTTAATTCCTGGAAATTTTATACTGTCTACATCTGTATTCAGATAAAGCAATATATCCTGACCACAATCAACTACAAGAATATTTATTATCATCTTACCCTTGTAAATTGCTTTAAATGGTCCAACTCCCATTTTGTCCATGATGTAATGATTACACCAGAGTGTATCTTCATTCTGACGATAAGAAAGTCTATAAGTATTAACACCAAAACTGTTATCATCCTGTAAACAGTAAGATATCTGACCATCAGCATTTCCTGTATTCTGATCTTCTATCCTTGTCTTATCCTCTGGTCCTGCAATCATGTATGTTTTTTTGTATAAAACACACTCTTTCTTTTTTGTAGTGGAATAATATTTCATTCCCTGCATTTTAGAAATAGAGCGTACAACATGTGCAACGTCAGAAATAGTTATCTCTGTCTTTGATGAATTACTTTCTCTCAGAATCTCTTTCTTATCAATAAGATAAAGTCCTTCAAATGTGTAAGGAAAATTTTTCGGATTCTTTTGAATAAGTGTTTCTGCAAGCTTGTCACTAAATTCAGAATCAGGTATCAGCATAAATCCTTCAGAAGGATTTTCGCCGTATTTTACTACCTGTCCGTTTTTTACAAGCTCGTCATAATACTTAGGCTCTACAATTTCCTTAACCTTAGTGTTTTCCCTGGCAAAGCAAGAGCCGCCAAGCAAAACACCGGCAGTAAATACACAAGTTATTTTTCTAACTAACGTTAGTTTGTTTGTCATTAGCGAATTCCTTTATAAAGAACACGAACCTGTTTGAATACTCCCTCACCTTCACTCTTTGTTTCAACATCAGGAATGTCATTTAAGGTTGTATGGATAAGGCGGCGCTCAAAAGGATTCATAGGCTCAAGCAAAATTGAATTATGTGAAAGGCGAACCTTATCTGCAGTTGTATATGCAAGGCGAACAAGTGTTTCCTCGCGACGGATTCTATAGTTTTCTGTATCGAGAATTACGCGAACTTCTTCGTGTCCAAGACGGCCTGCATAGATATTTGCAAGAAGCTGAAGAGCATCAAGATTCTTTCCCTTACGACCAATAAGAATTGAAGAGTAAGAAGAATCAAGACGGATTCCAAGCTTGCGTTCTTCGCGGTAAGAAACTTCCACCTTTACATCGTAACCCATTTTTTCAATTACATTCTGAATGAATTCAATAAGTTTCTGTTCAAATTCACCCTGTGGAAGTGGATCTGCAACAAGGCGAGAGTGCTTTTCTTCAGAAGCAGATCCTGCCCAGCTTGCATTACCTTCATTATCATCAAGAGTATGAACTCTGATTTTTACATATCCTTTTTTAAAAATTGAGTTTTTCTGTGTTTCAAGAATCTCAACATCAAACTGATCTCTTTCAAGACCAAGTTCATTTACAGCCATTTCAATGGCTTCTTTTTCAGTTTTTCCCTCAAACTCGTAAGTCATTTTATTTATCTCCTATAATAGTCATCATTACATGTGGTTTCGATACGGTTTCACCTACTCAACCACCGGTGATTGAGTAGCCCGAAGGGCGTATCGAAATCACTTTTTCTTTCCTTTAGCTTTTGGTGGCAGTGTCTTCTGCTCTTTAGTCTTAAAACCACCTTCCTTTTCAGCTCTCTTTTCCTTCATCATCTTATTGATAATAAGCTGCTGGAAAATCTGCAGAACATTACTTGTAAGCCAGTACAAAAGAAGTCCGGCCGGTGCATTATAGAACATAAAGAAGAACATTAAAGGCATACCGTACATCATAAACTTCATTGTTGCCTGACTCTGTCCTGGTGCTGTTGTTTGACCATACTGTGTTATCTTACCAGATAACAACTGAGTAGCCACATAGATTACAGGTAAAAGTCTTAACTGGTTACCAATTAAAGGAATGTTGAAATTGAAAGTTTTTACAACATCACCTGTTGAAAGGTCTGGAATCCAGCCAGGAATAAACATAGCTCCACGGAACTCAAAGTAATTATTAAAGAGGTTATACATTGCAAAGAGTACGAGGAACTGGAAGAGCATAGGAAGACATCCGCTTGCAGGGTTATAACCAGCCTGCTGATAAAGCTTTGAAGTTTCCTGCTGAAGTTTCTGCTGATCATTCTTGTATTTGTCCTGAAGAGCCTTAAGCTTTGGCTGAAGATCCTGCATCTTAAGAGAGCTCATAGACTGCTTTTTAGAAATTGGGAACATAATAACCTTAAGGATGATTGTCATTATGATGATTGAAACACCCCAGTTATGAATCAGCTTATTGAGCCATTCAAGTACAAACTTTAAGATTTTCTCGAGCCAGTTAAGCCAGCCGCTTGTCTGTAAAGCCTGTGTTACTTTTTTACCGCCAATATTCCAGCCGTTGTTTTCTGCAATGTTATAACGCTTAAGATCCTTATCGTTACGTGGACCAAAATACATATAGTATGTATCAGAAATATCTGAACCAGAGAATGCATTGCGGACAATCAAAGCCTGGGCATTTGCATAATTATTAATTTCTACATTAGAAGAATACCAGCCTGTATTGATTTTTTCCGGTGCAGAAGGAATTACAAGTTCAACAAAGTATTTTCCGGCAATACCACTCCAGATAAAATCTTTGTCATATTCCTTGAACTGACCGTTGCTAAGCATAATCTTCTTATACTTCTGACCGTTGTAAGCAATAAACTCACGGCGTTCATAACGGTTTTTCTTTGGATCATAATGTGGACCAATCTGTGGAGAAGTTCTGATTGTATAAGCTGTTCCTCCAATATCAAGGCCATTTGAATCTGCTGTATGAACAAGAACATCAAGCTTGAAAACATATTCACCTTCCATAAAGGTATAAACCTTACGAAGTGTTGTTTTCTTACCGCTTACATTCATTGTCTTTGTAAATGTGATTGATTTTTCGTCTGTTTCTGTATTGAAGATTTCATCAACAATTTTTGCATCTGCACCGCCAAAAGCAATAGCACAGGTTCTGTTTTTACTGTTTACATTGTCAGATATCTGTACAAAGTCATTTGTATCCATATCCTTATGGTCGAGCAGTTTATAACTGATGATGTCTCCACCTTTGTTTGTAAATACAGCTTCAACTTTATCAGTTCTGATTGTGTATTTCTGTTCTGTAAGTGCAGGCTGTTCATCTTCAGCCTCACCTTCTTCTGCAGATTCATCTGCATCAGCAAATACTGCTGCATTTTCTTCTATACCAGAAAGATCAAGCTCCTGTGGCTCTGCACTTTCTGTCTGCTCAGTCTGATTTTGTACATTCTTGTTTCCAAGGCCCATCATATTAAGACCAGGGAAAAACTTTGGCAAAATCAGATATGATGCAATTATTACAAGTGTTGAAAGGACAATTGCCCATATCGTATTCTTATCCAATTTTTTTACTCCTTAAATATAAGACCGTAAACTACCGTTCATTAGGGAACAGGGTCGTAACCGCCTTCGTGAAATGGATTGCATTTGAGAACTCGTTTGATTGAAAGTAAAAGACCCTTACCAGGTCCGTATTTTTGGATTGCCTCAAGCGCATATGCAGAACAAGTGGGAGTAAATCTGCATGTAGGCCCGTGCAATGGAGAAATACAAATTTGATAAGCACGGATTAATAAACAGAAAAACTTTGTGAAAAATTTTCTAATGGCTGCGAATGAGACTTCTGCCAGTTTTTTCAACATAGCCTTATTCCTGAATTAATCCTGCCTTTTGACACAATAAACGAATTTGATCACATCGCGAGTGGAACGAATCATTTCCGGGATATATTAAGAATAACATGTCATACCCGGTGTTCAGATGTGATTTTAGTAATCGATAGACTTCACGGCTGTACCTTTTTGATAAGTTCCGTTCAACAGCGTTACCGTAGCCGCGCATTAAAGGAAAACCAACACGGTTCATTCCCAGGCCATTTTCCAGAAAGAAAAGTTTAGCGCCCGGAATACTTATCTTTTTTCCGTCTTTAAACAGCTTTTTAAAATCAGCGGGATTCTTTATCCGCTCTTCACGTTTAAAAAATCCCGTTTTTATCAAGTCTGTTTCCATCCCTAAAATTAGTACTTCTTCTTTTCGTCAGAAACTGAGAGCTTTGCGCGTCCCTTAGCACGTCTGCGAGCAAGTACCTTACGTCCGCCCTTTGTTGCCATGCGAGCTCTGAAACCGAATTTTCTGTTGCGCTTAACTTTACTTGGTTGATATGTTCTTTTCATAGAACGTACTCCTTATATCAATAATTTTAATTTTCAAAAGAATTCAAAAATAGTAATAAAATATATCATTTATTATCGGAATTGGTCAACATGCTCTGTCGAATACTGTCAAATTTTGCTAAAAGCTCAGGAGGCAGTTCTGAACCTTTATTTTCCGGTTTTTTTTCATATTTTTTAAGCTGCCTTTCCTCTTCCTCAATTTTTTTAGCCATTTCATTACGAGACTTTCTCACCTGCTGATCATAAGCCTCACTAAGATTTACTTTTTCTCCAGCAACTCTAAAAGCAAGATTTGTTATTTTCAATTCAGGTAAATTCATTTGAAGTCCCTTCAAAATGAATTTCTGATACATTCGCAAATATTGAATCCAGCCAGGATGATCACTCTCAACAAGCAGTACTCCGTTTTTCAAATCTATGACACGTGTATTTCCTGCAAGTCTTTCACCAAGAGGCATTCTTTTATCACTGTCTTCTGATTCATGCTTAAAAGAATGAACTCCGGAAACAACTTTTTTCCAGACACTGCAGATTTCATTTGCTTCCGAGGTTCCTATGTTAGCTGCCTGTAACATCATGTCTGCAGCGGAAACTATTCTTTCATTCATACCATTCACCGCCTTTTATTTTATACACTTTTGTGCTGTCGTGCATATACCTTTCATAAGGCTCTCCCGGTAAAAATGTACAGAAGAGTTGATCATACTCGGGTAACATTGCTGTTAATTTTGCTCTTTTATCAGGATCAAGTTCCAGCAAAACATCGTCCATCAAAAGTACCGGCCGAAGGCCGGTCGCGCGGGTATAGTAAATTGATTGTGCTACACGCAACAAAAGAGAAACCAGACGACATTGTCCTGTTGATGCAGTTGGAATAAATAAATGATGATCTTTTACAAAATCAATTCGGTCGCGGTGGGGGCCGGATAAACTTGTTTCTAAGTTCTTATCTCTATCCCTTTGTGAAAGAAGTAAATTTAAAATATCCTGCGAAGCAGGAAAAATTTTCTGGCCGTCTAAATCCTGCTCTTTCCAGGATGGATGATAGCTGATTGAAAGTCCTTCTATGCCTGTAATCTCTTCAAATACTTTTCCAAAAATCTGATTAAAAAGAAAAATTGCTTTCTTTCGTTTTTCCTGAATTACAAGTCCGTACTGTGCAAGCTGACTGTCATAAACATCAAGCATGTCATACTGATGATTTTTTAAAATCAAATTTCTGCTCTTCAAAATTTTTTTATAATTTCTAAGATCATCAATGTAAGTTGAATCATAAAGTGTAAGTGACTGGTCAATAAAAAATCTGCGGGCTTCTGGTTCTCCAGTCGCAAATCTTAAATCATCATGACAAAAAAGAATGCAGGGAATTGTATTAATAAGCTCTTTTCTGTCCTGAATTTTTTTCCCATTTTTTTCTATTCGTTTTTTATTATTTTCAAAGATTACAGAAACACGCTGAATATCATCTTCGCCTTTTTTAAACATAGAATTCACACTGAAATCTTTTTCGCCTTTTTTTACAATCTGGCCATCGACATGAGTTCTAAATGAAATTCCGTAAGAAGCATAATAAAGCGATTCCAGGATATTACTTTTACCCTGCCCGTTTTCACCGACAAAATAGACCTCTCTGTTCGAAAGGTCTATTTTATCATTTTTAAGATTTCGGAAATTATAAAAGGTTTGATAAAGAAACGGCATTAGTAATTCATTGGCATGATAACATGGATGTAATCACCGCCAGCTTCGCTACGCATAATTACAGCCTTGGTAATATTTGCTTCACCATCACTTCCACCTTCAGAAATATTAAAATCAAAAACAATATTTTCTGAATCAATAACCTTAAGTGGTTCAGTAATGTAAGTAAAGTTTAAAGCCATAGAAATTGGCTGACCATCATAACGGCAAGGAATTTCTTCATCAGCATTACCAATATCAGATTCTGGAGAAATCAATTTAAGAACACCAGAAGTAATCTTGAAAATAATTCGGCTTACTTTTTTATCAACCATGATTGTTGTACGTTTAAGAGCTGCATCAAGATCAGCCTTGTTTACCATGAATGACATTGTAAGATTTTCTGGAATTACCTTCTGGTAGTTAGGGAACTGACCTTCAATAAGAACTGAAGAAAATTCTACATTTCCAAATTTTACAAAGATTGATTTATCAACAACTGCAATCTGAATGTTTCCTTCATCAGGAGCATTCTTAAGAATACAACCAAGAATTTTTGTTGGAATGATTGCAGGCTGAAAATCAGGAACAGAGAAACCTGTTTTATTATCACAAGAAAGACGGCGTCCATCTGTTGCAACCATTGTAAGTGTGTCACCATTTTTGATGAAGTAAACACCTGTCATGAAGTAACGGTTACGGTCATCAGATACTGCAAAAATAGTTTCGCGAATCATTTCCTTAAAGTCTTTTGAAGGAAGCTCAAAGAATGGAACATTGTCGCTTGTACCAGATTCAGGGAACTTATCACTTGCCTGACTCTTAAGCTGGAACTTAACTTTCTTTGCAATAGGTTTAATTGTTACTCCAATATCTTCCTGAATGAATTCAATTTCTCCAGAAGGCAGTGAAGAAAGAATGCTCATAAACTTATCACAGAAAATTGTTGTTCTTCCTTCTTCCTGAATATCAACCGGAATAACAGTTGAAAACTTAACTGTTGAATCTGTAGCTTTAATAGTAAGTGAATTATTTTCAGCTATAATTAAAATATTTGAAAGAATGGAAACTGGACTTTTATTTGTAATAATTTCCTGTGCAATTGAAATTTCTTTAATCATTGCATCTCTATCAAAAGTGAATTTCATTTTTTATACTCCTTATTAACCTTATATATTAATATTATATTTTATAAATTTTAGTAGTAGTAATAGTATGTACTGTTTATCAGGTGGAAAAGTTATTTATCTCTTTATATTATAAGGATTTAAATTGTTAATAAAACCAGTGTTTAAATTAACTTTTTTTCCACATATCCACATTTTAATCCTTTTTTGCCTATTTATCCACTTTAAATCTACATTTTCTACACTTTTTTATATTCCTTAATCTCTCTGATATACAACTGGATTTTAGATTCAAGTGTTGAATCAATTTTAATCTGTTCAGCAATTTTATTATATGAACTCATAATAGTTGAATGATCCTTACCACCGAATTCATTTCCAATATCTGTGTAAGCCATCTCTGTAAGTTCACGTGCAATATAAATTGCTATCTGTCTTGGGACAACAAATTTTTTATCTCTTTTTTTACCTTTGAGATCTGCAACAGAAATCTGAAAATTATCTGCAATTACTTTTTGGATTACATCAATTGAAACTGATTCAAGGCTTCCAGAATCCATAACATCTTTTAAGAGATGCTTTGTAATTTCAAGGTCAGGAGTTTTTCCAACTAAATCTGCATAACCAAAAACTTTATTTAAAGCTGCTTCAAGATCACGAACGTTAGTTTCAATATTTTTTGCAATGTATTCAATGATATCCTGTGAAAGATTTTTTCCCATCAGGTCAATTTTTTTCTGAAGGATTGCAACACGAGTTTCATAACTTGGTGGCTGAAGATCAATACAAAGTCCATTTGCGAGACGGCTTACTAAACGCTGTGCCATATTTTTAATTTCTTTTATAGGGCGGTCACAGGTAAATACCATCTGAGCTTTCTTTTCGTGAAGTGCATTGAAAGTATAGAATAACTCTTCCTGGGTCTGTTCCTTGTTTTGCAAAAAGTGAATATCATCAAGAAGAAGTACATCTAGATTTCTGTATTTATTTTTGAAGGCGTTAGTCTTGCCTTCCTTAATTGAAACAGTAAATTCGTTAGTAAAAGTTTCTGCAGAAACGTAACAGATTTTTAATTTTTCTCCGCCATTATTGTAAATATAATTTCCAATAGCCTGCATTAAGTGAGTCTTGCCTAACCCTGAACCACCATAAAGCAAAATCGGGTTATATTGTTTACCAGGCTTTTTAGCAACAGCGATAGAAGCATTATAAGCAAAGTTGCTGTTATCTCCTGGAATAAAAGTATCAAAGGTATATTCTTCCTGAAGAAGAGGATGTTTTTTAAAACTTAATTTTTTTGATTCATTTGTACTAGAAGCACCTGCTGATGAATCAGAATCTGAAGATTTTTTTGCTGCTTTTTCAGATGAAGAAGTTGCAGCAGAATCTTTTTTTGATTCAGGTTTTTCTGATTTTTTTGTATCTGAATTTTCTTCCTTTACAACAATACAGTTTAATTTAATATCATTCTGGCCGGTAATTTCTTTAAGCTTCTTAAGAACAATATCAAAATTACCCTTCTGTTCCATTTTCAATTTTAAAAATGAAGATGCTACAGAGACAGTAATAGTATCAATTGTGTCCTCAACATAGTTCATATTGAACCAGAGTTTGAATTCATCTTCATTATTTTGAGATTTATATAAATCATGGAGTACCTTCATTGTGTACTCCCAGGCCTCTTCATAAATTCTTTCTGACATAATTTCATTATCCTAGAGATAAAGTCAAAATTCAAGAGTATTTGCAGCCTAATATTCGTTAGTTTACGGAATAATTGAAATTAATGTTTTTTTCAGTTAAAATAATATATTCATTTCAATATTAAGGAAAAAACGATGTCAGCAGATTACGGTGCAAGTAATATCCAGGTTTTGAAAGGACTCGAAGCAGTTCGTAAACGACCTGGTATGTATATTGGTTCAACAGGTCCACGTGGACTTCATCACCTTGTTTATGAAACAGTTGATAACTCAATCGATGAAGCAATGGCAGGCTTCTGTGATACAATTACAGTTGCACTTGAACGTGATGACATTGTACGCGTTGTAGATAACGGACGCGGTATTCCAGTTGATATCCACCCTACTGAAAAAATAAGTGCACTCGAATTGGTTTTGACTCGTCTCCATGCCGGCGGTAAATTTGATAAGGGTTCATATAAAGTTTCAGGTGGTTTACATGGTGTTGGTGTATCCTGCGTTAACGCTTTGTCAGACTGGCTCGAAGCAACTGTTAAAAGAGACGGCCACATTTATCAGCAGAAATACGAACGTGGTGTTCCAAAAACAAAAGTTGATATTATCGGTGATTGTGGTGCAGATGAACACGGAACAACAATACGCTGGAAGGCTGATAAAACAATTTTTACAGAAACAACAACTTATGATTTTGATGTACTGCGCGATCGTCTTCGTGAGCTTGCTTTCTTAAATAGCGGTGTTGTAATTGTTTTCCGCGATGAACGTCTTGAAAATCCAAAAGAAGAAGTTCTGAAATTCGAAGGCGGTATCAACGAGTTTGTTAAAGAGCTTGATGAAGGAAAAGCAGTTGTACCTGCTGAACCAATTTATATCAACGAAGAACGTGATGATGTAGTTACAGAAATTTCTATGCACTACAATTCTTCTTTCTCAGAAAACGTTCACACCTTTGTAAACGACATCAATACAAGAGATGGTGGTACTCACCTCGAAGGCTTCCGATCGGCAGTTAGATTTGTTTTGAACAAGTTCTTTGAGAACAACGAAAAGCTTAAGAAAAATCTTGATAAAGATGAAAAGCTTACTTATGAAGATTTAAGCAGCGGACTTACAGCTGTAATTTCCATGAAAGTTCCTGAGCCTGAGTTCGAAGGACAGACAAAGGAAAAACTTGGAAATACAGAAGTCCGCACAATTGTAGATCAGATTGTTAAAGAAAAGCTCACAGTTTATTTTGAGCAGAATCCTGCCACACTTGAAGCAATTCTTAAAAAGGCAATTGATGAAGCCAAGGCTCGTATTGCTGCCCGCAAGGCAAAAGACAATATGCGCAAAAAGACAATGAGCGACGGATTTGGTCTTCCAGAAAAATTGTCTGACTGTTCAATGAAAAATCCTGAGCTCTGTGAAGTATACATAGTCGAGGGAGATTCTGCGGGTGGTTCTGCAAAGAAAGGCCGCGACCCTAAGACTCAGGCAATTCTTCCTCTCTGGGGAAAGATGCTCAACGTAGAAAAAGTTCGTCCTGAAAAGGTAATGAACAACGATAAGCTTGAACCTGTAATTGCTTCACTTGGTGCCGGCTTTGGAAAAGACTTCAACATCGACAAACTCCGCTATCATAAAATCATCATCATGGCCGATGCCGATGTTGATGGTTCTCATATTCGTACTCTGCTTTTGACTTTCTTCTTCCGCTACATGCCACAGATTATTGAAAAGGGTTATGTTTATCTTGCTATGCCTCCGCTCTTCCGTGTACAGCTTGGAAAGAAAGAACCTGTATATTGTTACAGTGATGCAGAACGTGATGCAGCCCTGGAAGCTCTTGGAGACCAGCGAGATAAAGCTGATGTTCAGCGCTACAAGGGTCTTGGTGAAATGGACGGTAAACAGCTCTGGGAAACAACAATGGACCCGGCTCACCGCAAGATGCGTGTGGTAACAATTCCGGATGCAATGGCAGCCGACAAGATTTTCTCTGTATGTATGGGTGAAGAAGTAGAACCTCGCCGCAAGTTTATCGAAGAAAATTCCAGCTACGCAAATCTGGATATCTAAACTATTATTGTCATGCTGAACTTGTTTCAGCATCTAATAAAGAGCACTGTCACCTGGCAGTGCTTTTTTCTCTTTAAAGAATATCTTTATTGTTTATTAATTCAAAATCAAATAAACTTTCTGAATAAGGAAGTTTACTATGAAAAAATTTTTCCCACCAGTTTTAGAAACAGAAAGACTTATTTTACGACCGCTCACAATTGATGACCTGCAGGCAGTTTTCAAATGGACAGGCGATCCTCGTGTAAATAAATATATGATTTATCCTTTATATAAATCTCCAGAAGATGGTCGAGAGTGGCTGGAAAATCTTTACACAAATGAAAAAAATATTGATTACGGATTTGTATATAAAGAAACAGGCGAACTCATCGGTAGTGGTGGAATGTATTATCATGAAGATATAGACACCTGGCGCATAGGATATAACCTTGCCTGCGATTACTGGAAAAAAGGTCTGGCTGTTGAAGCCATGTCAAAAATCATTGACTATGTTCATAAAACATTTGATGCAAAAACTATCGACGGAGAATTCTGCGTAGATAATTACGGTTCACGCCGTGTCATGGAAAAGTTAGGAATGACCTTTTATGAAGACACAGAATATTCAAAACTAGACGGAAGTGAAACTTTTAAAGCTAAGACATATCATAAAATACTTTTGCGTCATTGCGAGGAGCGCAGCGACGAAGCAATCCATAATAAATAGATTGCTTCGCTGCGCTCGCAATGACAGAGAGGAATAATATGAAATACTTCCGTGTACACACTTCAGACATTGCATATCTCACTCAACAACCTAGAGGCATTTTCACGACAGTTGGTAAACTTGTAGATACCAAAACTCTCTCAGAAGAAGAAACAGCAGAATACTGGAAGCAGCGTGAATATTTTGAAGAAGTTCTGCCTGTGCCACCATTTTACAAAGATGGAAATCCGGATCATGCAATCACATGGTTTAAAGAAACAGAAGATGGAAAATATATCTGGAATCAATTAGGATTTTACAGAGATATGTGTTTCACGTATGGAGTAAAGCTTTTTAAATCAGAATGCTCTACTCTACCCGGTCAGATTATTTATGAAGATGATTTTCAAATCGCAGTTATTAATCAACCTGCAGATTTGAAAATCACCACAAAGGAAATTTAATTTTTCTTTACATTGTAGCCGTAAATTGTTTTCCAGTCATCACGCATTGAAACTGGAATCCAGCCGTTTTTTTCAGAAGCAAAGCGCATTTTTTCAGCCTTTTCAATATTGCCGTATTCACGGTCAAGGTCATCGCACATCAGCATAAATCCAAGAGCTTTGTATTTATTTCCCTTGATTGAATAATTAATCATACTTGCATCAGTTCCGCTATTTCCAAAGGCAAGAACAGGTTTTACTCCGATTTCACGAATCATAGAAGTTACTTTATTCATCTGAAGATTCTTAATCAGATTTACACCGCCAAGAATAATTTCTTCATCACCATTTAATGTATATGAAAGTCCATCCAGGTCTCCTTGAGTATTTGCAATGATAGTACTGTCCGAACCAATAATCTGGCTGAACGGTATATTAAGATTTGCCTGTACAAGAGGACGAACTGTGAGACGATCAGTTCCACTGGAAATATAAACGGTAAAATCATTAGAAATCAAAAACTCTACAACCTGAACCATAGGTTTATAAAAAGTTTCTCCGCGCTTCATTCCTGTAAAGCCTTCCTGCTCACCATCCATGTAATCACGAACATAGGCATAGAATTCATCAATAGTCATACCGGCATATGCTTCAGAAACCATTCGTTCACGGCTTGCACTAAGGCCTGGGAATTTATGTTCATCACGAGATGCATGTGCTGCTGCAAGCTGTTCTTCAGTAGCTTTGTAATCAGGGTCATCCAAAACACGGTGTTCAAACATCTTCCAGTCAAAATATGTTGGAGCAGTTTCAAGAATCAATGTTCCATCTAAGTCAAAAATTGCAATACGGTTTTCTACCGGAATAAAATCTGGAGAAGAAGGATCTGTAATTGTTTTCATGTAATTAATCAGAGCCTTTTTAGCACGAGCTGTGTCGGTCCAGAGCGACAAATCATTTTTAGATTCGGAATACTTTTTTACTGATTTTGCTGCAGTACAAGATACACTTAAAACAGTAATCATAGCTGCAATACAAACTGAAATAACTAATTTCTTCATATAAGAATCTCCTATTGGTGTTAATTCTGAAATCAAACATATGATTTGTCAATAATAACAAGACTAACAGTCATTAGTTTTGCAAGTTAAAGACTAAATCTCCAAAAAATGCTATAATAGTACAATTATTTAAGTAACTTCATTGGAGAAAACGATGGAAGAAATCAAAACAGCCGAAGGTGGCTCTCTCATTAAAATTCCGATTGAGGATGAGGTTAAACAGGCCTATATTGACTACTCAATGTCTGTAATTGTACAGCGCGCTTTGCCGGATGTTCGTGATGGTCTTAAACCTGTTCACAGACGTATTATGTACGCCATGGATACCCTTCATCTTGCAAGCGGTGGAAAAACAAAGAAATGTGCTACCATCGTTGGTGAAGTTTTGGGACACTACCATCCACATGGAGATGCTTCTGTATACGATGCTCTTGTTCGTCTTGGACAGGATTTTGCCCAGCGTTATACAACAGTAACTCCTCAGGGAAACTTTGGTACAATCGCCGGTGACCCTCCGGCTGCCTACCGATACACCGAGGCTAAGATGTCTAAGATTACCGAAGAGATGACCAGCGACATCAATAAAAATACTGTAGACATGATCCGAAACTTTGATGATACCTGCGACGAACCTGCTGTTCTTCCTTCAAAGTTCCCATTCCTGCTTTGTAACGGTACAACAGGTATTGCCGTTGGTATGGCAACAAACATGCCGACCCACAACCTGCGTGAAGTAGCCGATGCAATCTGTGCTTATATCGATAATCAGGAAATCACAATTGAAGAACTGATGCACTATATCAAAGGTCCGGATTTCCCAACCGGCGGTATAATTTACGGCACAGCAGGAATTAAAAAAGCTTACACAACAGGTCGCGGTAAAATCGTTATCCGTTCTAAGTTTACTATTGAAACAGATAAACGCGGTAAGGAATCTATCGTATTCACAGAAGTTCCTTACGGTGTAAATACAACTAACATTATCCGTCGTATCAAGGAGCTTGTCCGCGATAAGCAGATTGACGGTGTAGTTAATGCTAACGATGAATCTTCTGACCGCTCTGGTATGCGCCTTGTAGTTGATTTGAAAAAAGGTGCAATCACAAAGATTGTTCTTAATCAGCTTTTCGCAAAGACAGATTTGCAGTCAAATTTTGGTGTAATAAATCTTGCCCTTGTTCCTCAGGTAAAAGAGGGGGCTGCTCCTCGTTATGATGAGCCGGGCATGCTTACCTTGCCGGCAACTTATCTTAAGCCGGAAGTTTTGACTTTGAAGCAGTTGATTCAGCACTTTGTAAATCACCGCGACGAAGTTATTACCCGACGTACAATTTATGATTTGAAAGTTGCTAAGCACCGCATGCACATTTTGGAAGCTCTGATTACTGCAATCAATAACATTGATGAAGTTATCCAGATTATCAAGTCTTCTGAAAATACTGAGGATGCAAAGCTCAAGCTTGAAAAGCGCTTTAATTTTGATGATGAGCAGGCACAGGCAATTGTTGATATGCAACTTAAGCGCCTCACACACCTGCTTATTGAAGATCTTCAGAAAGAGATTAAAGAACTTCAGGCTCTTATTGATTATCTGGAAGGACTTCTTGCAGACCACAACAAGATTCTTAATCTTATTAAAGATGAGACCCGCGGTCTTGCAGAAAAGTATGGTGATGACCGCCGTACAGAAATTGTAGCAAGCGAAGTTGAACAGATTAATGTTGAAGATATGATTAAAGATGAGGACATGGTTGTTATGATTTCCCGCATGGGTTACATCAAGCGTGTTCCAGCTGATAAGTATAAAAAGCAGGGTAGGGGAGGAACCGGAAGTAACGGTACAAACCTTCTTGATGATGACTATGTAAATCAGCTCTTCATTGGTTCTACAAAGGAAATCTTGTTATTCATAACTAACTTGGGTCGTGCTTACTGGATGAAGATTCATGAGATTCCGGAAAGTGAAAAGGCTGCCCGTGGAGCTCATATCAAGGGACTTCTCCAGGTTGGTCCGGATGAAGAAATTACAACAGTTGTTTCACTTAAGGAATTCTCAGATGATATGTTCCTCTTTATGACAACTGCACAGGGTGTTGTAAAGAAGGTTCGTTCTACAGAATTCCAGAATGCAAAGACCCGCGGTATCATCGGAATTAAGCTTAATGATAACGATAAATTGATTAGTGCAATTCCTACAACAGGTGACTGTGAAGTTATGTTGATTTCCCGCCGTGGAAAGGCACTCCGCATTACAGAAGATTCAGTTCGTCTCATGGGACGTGCAAGCTGCGGTATTAAGGGAATGAAGCTTTCTGAAGGTGATGAGATTGCTGCAGCCGTAAAAGTTGAAAAAGATGCAAACATGATTTTGCTGACAGAGAAGGGTGTAGGAAAGAGAATTTCTTTCGACCTGTATTCAGTTCACGGACGTGGAACAGGCGGACAGCGAATCTTTGGAAACACAGAATCTAAGGGTGAAATCATCGGAGCTATCAACGTTAAAGATAAAGATGAAGTTGTCTGCATGACAAGCCAGGGAAAGACACTGCGCTTTAAGGCAACAGACATAAAAGAGCAGGGAACAGGAGCTTCGGGTGTAAACGTAGTTCGTGTTACCGAGCCAGACTTCATTGTTGGACTTGATAAGGTTCAGGCTGACGAAGAAGACTAAAGAATGTCACAGAGGCAAGCTGTGCTTGCCGACTAAAATCCGTCATCCTGAACTTGTTCCGGATCTACATTTAGTATTTAGATTCCGAAACAAGTTCGGAATGACACTAGATATAAATAACTAACGAAAGTTAGTAAAAACAACTAACAATCGTTAGTTAGAAAAAAATAAAATATTGTTGACAAAATATTTTTTTTGCTTAATAATAAAAGAAAGGGTATGAGCTATTAATAAAAGTTTTTAGTTCTAGGGTGATTACATATATACATCAGGCAGAAGGGCAGACCGAATTAATCGGTCGCCCTTTTTTTTGTATCTATTCTATTTTGTTCCACGTGAAACACAAAATATAGTTATCCACATAATCTACAAGTTATCCACAATTTTGATAATTAATGTGGATAACTTTGTTACTGTTGTGGATTAATAAAATTGATGCTGGTCAGTTCAATTTGTTTCATGTGAAACAATCAAAATCATTGAAGCATATATATTTCAAACCTTCGCAGCACAGCTGCTCGGAGATTCGCTTAAAATGCTCCACTGGAGCATTTTACCGGTCTTCGGCCGTCGCTCCCTATGTTTCATGTGAAACATAAAATTAAAATACGAAATCAAATAGTGTAGGGTAGGGGAGTGGGAATTACAATTACGTGTTTCACGTGGAACGTTATTTATAATTTGTTTTTTTGTAAATGGTTTTGATTTCAGGGAGATACTTGGTGTGTTAGAATGTTTCATGTGAAACATAATTCTTTTTAAGATTTTGTGAAAAAGTAAATATAAAGTAAAGTATTGAATAAAGAATGAGATAACTAAAAATTGTGTATTTATAAGGTCTCATCAAAAAAAATCTCAGACTGATTTGTAGAAATAATCTTGTTTCACGTGGAACAAATGTTTGTTTTTATTGAATCTCATTAAAAGAACTTTATAGTAAAATTTTTTAGTTTAATTATATATGTTTCATGTGAAACATTTGATGGAATAATAGAATGATTTATTTGTAAGTTGTAAATAAGAAATAATAAAGTTTTGTTCCACGTGAAACAAAGTTTAAACTGACAAACGGTTGTTAACTTTAAAAACTAATAACTGGTCGTTAACTTTAAAACATTACGACCGTTTGTATGTTAATATAGGCTGTTTGGAAGTAGACACGACAAGTTTTGCATTGATATTTGATTCAATTGTTTTTAGTTAGAAATAATATTTATATTGGGGCTATAATGTCATTTTTAGGAGAGAAGTGATCTGAAGGTCCAAGCTGGATATGAATAATATGGATTGCTTCGCTTTCGGCTTGCAATGACGGGGATTTAATGAGGTAATTATCTGAAAATGAATTATTTGCAATGGATTGCTTTGTCTTCTGCTCCCAATGACAGAATTTATAGTCATTGCGGGGAGCGGAGCGACGTGGCAATCTATTTTAATACCTTTTCCCGGAGTTCAAAGCGGCCTTTTCGCCAATCTGCGTATCCAGTAATGGAATATCCGGCTTTATCATATAATTTCTGAGAATATGGATTCTGAGTAAAACAATCCAGGCGAATGGAGTCATATCCCTGGTCTTTACATAGGTTTTCAATATATTTAAGGGTTTCTGCTGCTAATCCCTGATTCTGAAAGTCTGGAGATACACATAATCTGTGAATTACGCAGAATTTTGCATCAGGCAACAGCCATTTACCATTTTTATATTCTTCATCGAATTCTTCACTTAAAACAAAGCAAACTGCAGGCTTTCCATCCTTTTTACCAATATACATCTGGTTTTTGCTGATATCTTCTGAAATTATCTGCAAATCAGGATATATCTCGTCCCACTGGTGGATTTTCAGTTCTTCCATATGTTTTATTGCTGCAGAGAATATCGAGAATACTTTTTCAATGTCTTCTGTTTTTGCTTTAGAGTAAATCAAGCTTAAACTCCTTAAATGTGGCTTCTCCGCCAGCATTTTCTGTAGAATAACAGAATAAGGCAAATCGAACGCCTACAAACTGATCCAGAGTATATCTAAGCTTTACCGGGGCTCCAAAATCTTCGAAAGCAGCATTATCACCCAGATTTTGAGAAAAAGCAAACTGAACTTGCTCTTTTGTATGTTCCAGATTAAAAGTCGCCTTTAATTTGAGTTTTGGTGAAGAAATCTCCTTTTCTGCTTTAATAACAGGGTCTTCATTATCAAATACTCCCATAGACCATGGACTATATGGAATTTTGTGTTCTGCGACAATTAGTTTATATTTACCATTCTTTTTTGTGATTCCGATAAATCCGTATTCTCCTTCAAGTGCACAAAGGCCAGCAATATCACCTTCATTTATTGTAGATGCGTCAATTTCGACAGATCCTGCACAATGTTCTGTGAAAGTTCTTTGTGTAAGAGTGTTTGCGGCCTGAACTACGTTTTTACAGGTTTTTGCGGTTTTTACGGTGAAAGTATCAGAAGTCAGGGAAATCAGTTTCTTATCCGGAATATGATTCCACTGCCAGGCCGGATTTGTAAAGTCATTACTGTAAAGCGGCTTATACTGATAATCCGGGCGCAGATCCGGAACGTTTACTTCTCTTGGCGCAAAACCTGCAGCTCCGAATACAGGGAAGTCATCTACAAACTTTACAGGAACTAAAACCGGTATTCTTCCCAGCGCTCCATGGTCCTGGAAGACGATTGAATACCAGTTTCCGTTCGGAGCCTGAACAATTCCGCCTTGGGCAGTTCCGCTATTCCATCCGGCTAAATCTGAACATAAAACATCTTTTCCAGTGTAAGGTCCATCAATTCTATCAGAAACATAGCAGGCTTCCGTACGCATCTTTCCTTTTGGCATATGAATAAAGAAGATGTAGTATTTTCCGTTAATCTTATAAATATGGCATCCTTCGTAGCCTAAAATTACATTTTGTGGATTATCGTGGATTATTACTTTATTAATTCCTCCAGCTTTGGGTCCAGACAGATCTGCCTCCATTTCTGTAAGAGTTATATTCATATTTCCGCTCACACAGTAAACACGGCCATCATCATCAAAAAGTAGCGACATATCATGATAAAAGCCTTTTATTTCTGAACGCTGCCATGGACCTTCGATTTTTTCAGATGTAAACAAATAGGTCTTTCCTGTGTCATTCGCAACAAAAGAGATATAGAATTTGCCATTGTGATGACGAATACAGGCAGCCCACATGCCTTTACCATATGCACCTTTATTGTCTGCCAGAGTCTCTTTTTCTGTGGCTTCAAGTTCATCGTAAACGTAAGCTGCATGTTCCCAGTCTACAAGATTGTGAGAGCGTAGGATAACGCAGCCTGGCATAAAGTGCATTGTGGTGCTGACCATATAGTAGGTGTCATTTACACGGATAATATCGGGATCCGGAAAGTCTGCTGGGATGATGTAGGAGGAGGATTTCTTCATTGTGATAGGATTCGATTCGGCAGATTTTATGGAATTGTTTTTCATTTTTTGATTCCTTACAATTGTTAGTATAATAAGGATTGTGATGACTAAAATTATAACTAACATTCGGTAGTTTTTAAAGAATTTTTTCATTATTTAATAAAAGAATACAGTTAAATTAAAAGCTTGTAAACTTACTAACGTTAGTTAAAATTTGTTAAATTGATTTCCAGTAATTAGTCTTAGAAAAATTTATTGTCTGCAGATTTTGTCTAATCGTGAAACATTTTCTGCAATAAAGTCGGCTCCGGCTTCTTCGAGTTCTTCTCGGCTTCCATAGCCAAAGAGAACTCCGCAGGATTTGAGGCCGATTTTTTTTGCGCCCAGAATGTCGTGTTTGCGGTCGCCAATCATGAGGATTTTTGATTTGTCTGATATATGATTGCGTTCTATGGCGTAAGCGATAACTTCGTCTTTTTTGCTGCGGCTTTCGTCCATAAGGCTGCCACAGACATTTTCGAAATATTGTGCCAGGCCAAAGTGTTCTATAATGCGGACAGAATATTCTTCCGGCTTTGAAGTAGCCACGACTAACTTTTTACCTGCCTGTTTAAGCCCGGCAAGAAGCTCCGGGATTCCAGGGTAAACTGAATTTTCTAGCAGGCCTTTTGTTGCAAAATATTCTCTGTATTTTTTTACACCTTCTGCAGCTTTCTGGTCATCAAAGCCAAACTGGGTTTTAAAAGTATCAGGTAATGGCGGTCCGATAAATGAGCAAAGCTTTTCGTAGGATGGGATTTCTATTCCAAAATATTTTAGTGCGTGAATAAAAGAATTGGTGATTCCCAGGGCCGGGTCTGTTAATGTGCCGTCGAGGTCAAAGAAAAGATAATCGAACATAAGGTATTATAGGTGCTGTTCTGGTAAGTTGCAATACTTAGATTCCTTCTGTTATTATTGTAATAATGGACTTTTCTAAAAAACCGCTTAAGATATTTTTCTCTTATTACAAACCGCACATCGGGCTTTTTATTGCAGATATGCTCTGTGCTTTTTTTATGGCCGCTATTGATGTTGCTTTTCCTATGTTTTCACGATATGCACTCAATACACTCATTCCAAATCATCAGTTAAAAACTTTTTTGACGCTTGTTGGGATTCTGCTCGTAGGCTTTTGTATTCATAAAATGTGTAACTGGTTTGTCGCCTACTGGGGACATGTTTTTGGAAACCGCGTTGAACAGGATATGAGACGGGATGTTTTTGATCATCTGGAAGAATTGCCTTTCAGCTTTTATGACACAAACCGCACGGGGAAAATCATGTCTCGGGCAACTACTGACTTATTTGAAATTACAGAGCTTGCCCATCATGGACCTGAAGATTTTTCAATTGCCATGCTGAATCTCATTGGTTCTTTTATTCTTCTTCTGACAATTCGTTGGGAGCTTGCAATTATTGTTTTCATCATGCTGCCTGCAATCTTCTTTATTGTTTTCACTTCCCGACGTAATCTTTCTAAAGCATCTGCAAAGGTAAAAGAAACAACTGCTGAAGTAAATGCCGGTCTTGAATCCAGTATCTCAGGTATTCGTGTAACAAAGGGTTTTACTAACGAAGATTATGAGCGTAAACGTTTTGCTCTTTATAATCAACAGTACAGTGCTGCAAAGCAGAGCCGCTTCCGCTATATGGCAAGCTTCTTTTCAAATGTTGAATTTTGTAATAATTTACTTTCTCTTCTTACACTGGCTGTTGGTGGATACTTTATTATGAAGGGTAAAATGACTCTGCCAGACTTAGTTGCGGCAAACTTGTTTATTGCAAGCTTTGTTGGACCTATTAAAAAATTGAACAATTTTGTTGAACAGTTTGCAACAGGCATGGCTGGTTTCAATAGATTTATAGAAATCATGAGAACTGAGCCTGAGCCTGCGGATAGTCCGGATGCTGTAGAGATTCTTTCTGCTCGAGGTAATATCAGTTTTAAGAATGTTGATTTTTCTTATACTCCTGATTTTCCTGTTTTGAAAAATATAAATCTTGATATTCATTCAGGGGAAAAGTTTGCTCTAGTCGGGGCCAGTGGCGGTGGAAAATCAACAATTTGTAATTTGATTCCACGTTTTTATGAAATTACAGGCGGTTCAATCAGCCTTGATGGAATTGATATTCAAAAGATAAAAAAGCATTCGCTTCGCAGTCAGATTGGAATTGTTCAGCAGGATGTATTTTTGTTTGCCGGAACAATCCGGGAAAATATTGCTTATGGAAAGCCGGATGCTACAGATGAAGAAATTATACTTGCTGCTAAACGTGCCGAAATCCATGATGACATTATGCTCATGCCTGACGGCTACAATTCTGTGGTGGGCGAGCGCGGAATAAAACTCAGCGGTGGTCAGAAACAGAGAGTGTCCATTGCACGCTGTTTCTTAAAAAATCCACCGATTCTGATTCTTGATGAAGCAACTTCTGCTCTGGATACTGCAACAGAAATTAAGATTCAGCATTCTTTTGATGCGCTTTCGAAAGGACGAACTACTCTTGTCATTGCACACCGCCTTTCTACAATTAAGAATGCCGACAAGATTGCTGTAGTAAATGACCATGGAATTGTGGAGCTTGGAACTCACCAGGAGCTTATGGCAAAGCAGGGTGAGTATTATAAGTTACAGAGTGCACAGATTACAGAGTAATTAAATCCGCTTATAAAAAGAACTCTGCAATAAAAACTACTGCACAGCAGGCGCAGGCTACAGGGAAGAGGCCAAGCCCGAAATAAGATAAAAGGATACCAACAATCAGTGCAATAATTCCAGCGACAGGTGACTGTGTTGCTTCGATGATTGCAGGAAAAGTCATTACTGCGAGTGTAATGTAGGGCACATAATAAAGAAATGATCTTATAAATCTGTTTTTAATTGGTTTGCGGATTAGAGTAAGAGGAAGTACGCGAATCAGATATGAAACAAAAAAAGCAGTGAAAATAGATAAGTAAATATATGTATTCATAATTTAATCTCCAAAAAGGTGATTTCGATTTGCCCTTCGGGCTACTCAATCACCGAATCATTGTTTTCATCTGGAATTGGTTTAATCAAAGCAACAATACTTGAAATTACAACTGTAAGGATAATGGTTCTTGTTCCACCCGAAAGTTGGCTAACTAACGGTAGTTTGGTAAAAGCAAAGCTTGCTGCAAAGCTGATTAAAACAGAAATCATAATTACAATATTCTTCTTAGCAGGAGGAACAATAATTGCAAGGAACATTCCGTAGAGAGCAACTGAGAGGGCGCTCACTACGCGTGCCGGTAAAAAGTTTCCGGCAATGATTCCGAGAGAAGTTCCAATAGACCACAATGGAACCGCAACAAAAATTGCTCCATAATTATAGATTGGATTTATATATCCCGGGCGGGCAATTGTAATTCCAAAGATTTCATCTGTAATACCGAAGCCTATAAGGAAGCGGTGAATCAGGGAAGTTTTCGAATCAAAGCGCTGGGTAAGGGCTGTACTCATAAGAAGGTAGCGGGCATTTACTACAAGTGTAATTAAAGCAATTTCGAGAAAGCTTGCTGCGGCCTGAATAGATGTAAAGAGAGCATATTCACCAGCAGAGGCTACACAGAAAAAGCTTGCAATAAAACCCTGAATTGGAGTAAGTCCTGCATTACGTGCAACAATGCCTAATGAAAAGGCAACTGCAAAATACCCAAGACCTATAGGAAGGCCGTCGCGCATGCCTTCGAGAAAGACTTTATTTTTCATATTATCCTTTATTGTCATTGCCGCACTTGATGCGGCAATCCAGCTATAAAAAAAGATTGTCGGGTCAAGCCCGACAATGACACGAGAAGTTAATCCCGAGAATGATGTTTGAGTTATACTATCATATTATTGATTTTTTGCCAAATAACTAAGCGTTAGCCATAGCCTTCAGTTCAGCAAGCATTTTTGGCAGGTCACTTTCCATGTTCTCATTTGTGAACTGGCAGGTACCTACTTTTTCGTGTCCGCCGCCACCGTATTTAAGCATAAGACTTCCGACATTTACTTTGCTTGTCTTGTTGAGGATGCTGTAGCCTACTGCTGCAGAACAGCCCTGACCGCCGCGTCCGCTTACAATCCATGCAGAAATATTCTGTTCAGGATACATAGAGTAAATCATAAAGCGGTTTCCGGTATAAATAGGATCTACGCCGCGCAAATCAGAAATAATAAGATTTCCTTCAACAGTGGTATGAGCCTTAACCATCTCTTTGAATTTCTCTGTCTGCTCGTTGTAAACTTCGATTCTTTCTTTTACATCCGGCATTGAAAGAATTTCATCAGTTGATTTATCGCGGCAGGCAACCATAAGCTTTTCCATCAGCTGGTAGTTAGAAACTGTAAATTCACGCCAGCGGCCAAGACCAGTACGTGGGTCCATAAGGAAGCCTACGAGTATCCAGCCTTTTGGATTCTGGATTTCATCGATTGTAAGATTTCCTGAATCGACTTTATCTACAGCTACCATAATATCATCAAAGTTAGGGAATTTTTCTTTTCCGCCGTAATATTCATAAATAATGCGCGCGCAGGAAGGAGTAATGCGGCTTTCTCCTTTGTATTTTCCTTCAAGCTGATTTCTTTCAAATTCACTTGAGTGGTGGTCGAACCAGAGTCCGCAGCCTTCTACAAAAGGAACGTTAGCAAGACAGTCGTTGCTGTCAATTGGAACGAGTCCATCCTGTAAATCTTTTGGATGAGCGAATTTCCAGTGATCTATAATTCCTGCTTCAAGAAGTAAAGCACCACAAGCAAGACCATCAAAATCAGAACGTGTAACAAGTCTCATTGCCATATTTTTTTCCTCGAATATAATTTTTTGTTTTCATATCTATTTTAACCCATAATTGTTAAAAAAGATATTTTTAAATTTACTTTTATATTATTTAACCTTGTGATATAGTAGGGAAAAGAGTTTAATAAGCAGGTGGTTTCGATACGGCTGTCGCCTACTCAACCACCGTGTGATTTTATGTAGGTTTTTTATGAATTACGTTATGCAGGAAATGCCAAAGGCTGGCGATACAGTTGTTGTTGGAATGTCGGGCGGGGTAGATTCTACGCTCACAGCTCTTCTTCTTTTACAGAAGGGATGCAAGGTTATTGGAGCAACAATGTCTCTTTGGGATGGAAGTCTCCCGGAAATCAATACTGGAACAAAAACCCGTGAAGCCTGCTTTGGTCCTGGCGAGGAAGAAAACATTGAAGAGTGCCAGCGTTTCTGCGATGCGCACGGAATTGAATATCATGTTATTGATGTAAAAGAAACCTATAAGAAAGAAATTCTCGAATATTTTAAATCTGAATATAGAAGCGGCCGCACACCAAATCCTTGTATCCGCTGTAATATGCTGATTAAGTTTGGTGCCCTCCTGGCCGGAATTGAAAAGCTTGGTATTAAATATGATTATTTTTGTACCGGCCATTATGCAAAAATAGTTCGACCGGATCAGGGCCTTTTTGGAACTGATGCCCGTCCCTGCATGATTTCTACTGCTACTGATATTTCAAAAGATCAGACATACTTTTTGTATCGTGTTTCATCTGAAACTCTGGAAAAGGTTCGTTTCCCTCTGGCGGCTATGAAAAAGGCAGATGTTATTGCTCTTGCAAAAGAGGCAAATCTTGAAGCAGCAAACCGCGAGGAAAGCCAGGACTTTGTAGGTGAAGAATATTTTGATGTTCTTTTTGCAGATAAGCCAAGTGTTCCTGGAGATATTATTGACCTCGACGGGCATGTACTTGGTCAGCACAGAGGAATTGAACATTACACTGTTGGCCAGCGTCGTGGACTTGGAGTTGCAGTAAATTATCCGGTTTATGTTCATTCGATTGATGCAAAAAACAATGTTGTAGTTCTGGCTCCAAATGAGGCACTTAATTCAAATGCACTGATTGCTGATGATTTTGTGTGGCCTGGAAACATTGAGCCAAAAGAAGCCTTTGATGCTATGGTAAAAATCAGACTGGCAAGTAAACCGGCCGCAGCACGTATTGAGAAATATATTCCTGGAGAAGATGATAAAACTGAATACCGCGGCCAGCCGTGGAAGATCACTTTTGAACAGCCACAGCGGGCTGTGGCACCGGGCCAGTCGGCAGTGCTTTATATTGATGGTGTGATTGCCGGTGGCGGTGTGATTTATAAAGCTATATATTAAGGAGTTTTTCTGCGTTCTTGTGCAGAATCATTTCGCGCTCTTCGTCTGTTAAATCCAGGCGGTTGAAGCGTTCCAATTCTTCTTCGTGATCCCACATAGGAAAATCTGACGCAAACAAAAACTTTTCAACGCCGTGGGCACGAATCATTTTGTTAGCTTTTTCTAACGGAAGCCATTCCAGTGTACTCGAAGTATCAAAATATATGTCCTGGCCAACAAGCCATTTCATAGATTCATCCCATTCAGTGTAGCCGCCAAAATGTGCTGCAATTAAAGTCAGTTTTGGATGCTTTTTATGAAGATTTAAAATTCGTTTGGGACCTGAAAAATCATAGCGGTAATCACCGGCATGCATAATCAAAGGTAAGTTCAGGTCGGTCATTATGTCATAAACATTGTCCATGCGGGCTGCATCTATCTGAAATTTCTGGAAATCAGAATGGAGTTTAATTCCGCGAAGTCCTGCATCTTTTATTCTGTGGAGTTCAGCTTCATAATTATCATAATCCGGATGCATGGTTCCAAAGCCAATAAATTCCGGATGTTCTTCACATTGTTCGATAGTAAAATTATTGGAAGGTTCAACCTGCATTGCTTTGGTAGCAACCGGCAAAATTACATATTTTGAAACACCGATTTTTAAACCGCTTTCAAGAAGCTCTTCCGGGCTTCCGTGATATTTCATTGGATAGTTGTAAAAATCTCCTACACTTTTAGAAGCTTTTTCGGCAATTTTTGCAGGATAGATGTGGCAGTGGAAATCAATTATCATAATGAAAAAAGAATAATGATTTAGACTTATTGTGTCAAATATTCAGCAAATTCTTCATTTTCATTTACAAATTCTTTAGCGGCTTCAAGATAATTAGACCAGGTAGAATAAAAGAGTGGAGTCATGCCTGGAATCAATGAAAGATCTGTAACATTGAGATAATCATATTTGATGTTATGCTCGTCAAAGAATTCGGCTACGCTTTCAACATTATTATAAAGTACATAGCCTATGAAAGTAGAACAAACAAATCTATTTAGATAAGATTTTTCATCATCCTGATCAATTTTTACATTTTTTGCACTTCTAGGATATTTTTGTGTTGAAAACTGTTTATGTTCTTTTGAAGTAAAAAACTTTTTCTTAATACTGAATAGAGCCAATTTAACGTTTAAACCTGAAGCGTATTTGACTTTTGTTGACTTCAGATAATGATCGACAAATTTCTGTGTGTTATTGTATTCTTCTTCGGTAACTTTGAGGGCGTAAGTAATCTGTTCTGATTTTTCAGGATTACAATGTTTCATGTATTTATGACCTTCTACAGTCAGACAGTTTTCTTCAGCAAAGTTGTATTTTCCGCCTAAGGTTAAGCCATAAAAAGTATCATTCAAATTAAAATTGATAGCTGAATGACTTAAATCTGGTACGTCTTCTGTTTTAGTAGCAGCAAGGCCATTCTTTAAAATATTTGCTATATACACAGGACTGTTATAAACAGGATTATATAAACGTATAAAAAGATATTTATAATCTCCTTCAATTTCCTGAAATTCTACATCTGGTGCAAGAACTATCTGGGCATCTGCAGGAGCAGAAGGTGAAATTGATTCTTTTACAAGAGAGTTTGTTGTTTTACAACTCTGAAAAGAAAAAGCGAGAAGAAGAAGTAAAAGAAGAGGAAAGTATTTTTTAAGAATTCTATTAAACATTTATTTCCAGCTTTTTACCTGTCGGCTGATACTGGTAATAACGTACGCCGGCTGCATTCATTAATTTTTTAGAGGCTTCGACAGATGGGGTTCCGTCATATTTATTTTCTGCAAAAACAACTGTTTTTATACCGCTCTGAATAATTGCTTTTGCACATTCATTACATGGAAAAAGAGTAACGTAGATTTTACAGTTTTCAAGAGAGCCGCCACGGTAGTTTAAAATTGCATTGAGTTCGCTGTGTGTTACATATGCATATTTTGTTTCAAGGGTATCTCCTTCGCGTGCCCATGGAAATTCATCGTCAGAACAGCCGCGGGGAAAACCGTTATAACCCATAGAAAGAATTTTGTTATCAGCATCAACAATGCAAGCCCCTACCTGGGAATTAGGGTCTTTGGAACGTAAACTTGCAAGTTTAGCAACACCCATAAAATATTCGTCCCATGAAATATAATCAGTACGTTTTTTTATGATTTGTCCCATCTTTTTCTCCTGTTATTATTTTATAAAATATTTGCAAAACTGTCATTAGATACAATTAAATAAAATTTGTGTAAATAAGAAATTTGACAAAAGAAGATTGTTTATGTACCCTTTATAAAGGAGGCAAAAAATGGAAGTTAAATTTTTTGTTTGTAAGCATTGCGGAAAAATTATTGTTATGGTTAAAGAGTCTCTTGCACCAACTGTATGTTGTGGTGAAGATATGGTGGAACTTGTTCCGGGAACTACAGATGCAGCTGTAGAAAAACATGTTCCTGTTGTAAACGTTGAAGGAAACAAGGTTACAGTAAGTGTTGGCTCAGTTACTCATCCTATGCTGCCTGAACATTTTATTGAGTGGATTCTTCTTGTAACAGATAAGGGTATTCAGAAAAAACAATTGAAGCCAGGTCAGGAACCTAAGGCAGAGTTTGCTTTGCTTGATGGTGAAAAAGTTACTGGAGCTTATGAGTTCTGTAATCTTCATAAGCTGTGGAAGTGCTAGATTTCGAAACCAGTTCGGAAAGACAGTTTTACTATTTTACAGTAAATGAAATTGTGATTTCTTCTTTGCCGCATAGCATGTGGCAGGAATGTTCGCCACGATCAACTGGAATAGAAAAAATAAAAGGCCGGTTGATTGTGGCGAATTTTTTTTCATCATAATAAATTTCAAGTTGATTTGAAGAGCCACCGGTAACTTCAAAAGGTATAGCCTGCTTTTGTGAATTTAAATTACTTATAAAAAATAAAGAATTATCTTTTGGAGTAATAAGCTTAAGTGGAGAATTAGAGTATTCGATAAAGCCTGAATCTGCTTTTCTTCTAAGCCATTGCTGATATTCCGCAGGATAAATTGTCTGATTTTTTCCATTGATTTTTTGATGCCAGGAACAGCTTTCTAATCTGGTATCGTTTCTGACATATTCGTAAACTGTTGAATTACAATGGGGGCCTGCTTTTAAGCCTGAAAGAGAACAGATTTTTTCTTTGTGATAATTTTCAGGTTCTGGGAATGATTGTGATGTGGAAAAATCTGAAGGATCTGTGATGTTATCTAAAACATTTTTTGCAACCCAGGCAGGAAGAGAAGCTCCGGTTTTTCCAATTACAGTATTTCCAGAGAAGTTTCCCATCCAGACACCAATTGTGTATTTTTGTGTTGCTCCAAGGGCAATAATATTTTGAAATTGATTTGATGTGCCAGTTTTAAATATTGATGGGTAAGAGGTCTGAAAGGTTTGTGTATATCCGAAGCCAAGAGCCCGTGCCCCCTTATCAGAAAGGATTGAAGTTATTATGCGGACTGTGTCAGAGGAATATAGCTGACGAACGTTAGTTAGTTTTTGATTTTTAGTTAATGAGATAGGAATATAATTTCCATCTCTGACAAATACTGAAAATGCAGGTACAAGTTCATAAAGCGAAACTGCACCGGCACCGAGAGCGAGTCCCAAATCTGCTTTTAATCCGGTATCGTTTTCTTTGAGTGAGTCGAAACCAAGCTCGTAGAGTTTTTCCAGATAATTCTGGACGCCGACTTTATTAAGAGTTTCTACAGCCGGAATATTGAGGCTGGAGGACAGGGCTATGCGTGTACGTACAGGTCCGTTATAACGGTTGTTAAAGTTTTCAGGGATGTAGAGTTTTTCGTTTCCAAATTCAGAAGGAACATCTGCAAGTACTGTTGAAGGACCAAGAATATTCCGGTCAATTGCGAGGGCATAAAGAAAAGGCTTCATTGAAGAGCCGGGCTGATTTTTTACGAGTACACCATCAATTTGTCCGCTGTTATCATCGTCAAAAAAATCACCATTTCCAATCCAGGAAATTACAGAAGCATCTTCGTTATTAATGAGGAGGAGAGAGCCGTTAGTAATACGGTCATTTCCAGCCTGCTCAAGTGCCTGACGTAAAAAGCTTTGAGACATTTCAGAAATTTCTAAATCAATTGAAGTATGTATTTCATATTCAGAAGTTCTATATGACATTAAATAGTTTACGAAATGTGGAAGCTTAAAAGGGTAATTATAGTATTGTGCCTTTGAGGCAGCATCATAAGCCTCTTGAGAAAATTTAAGAAAACGCTTGCTGTGTTCAACAGGATTATAATAAGCCGGATTTCGGAGAAGCACAGAAAGAACTCGGATTTGTCCGGAGATAAGGTTCTGGAGATCCGAGCCAAAGTAAGTTCTGGCAGCAGAAGTAATTCCATAAGAGTTTTTTCCAAAATAAATTGAATTAAGATAAAGCTCCAGAATTTGTTTTTTTGATAATTTAGCTTCGATTCGGTATGCATAAAAAGCATCTTTTATTTTTCTTGTAATTGTATGAGTTTTATCTTTATTCATAGCTTTTGCAAGCTGCATTGTTATGGTTGAAGCACCGCTTACAATTTTGTCTGCTTTTTTATTTTGAATTAAAGCCCTCAAAATAGAAAACCAGTCTAGGCCATGATGAAAATAAAACCGGCTGTCTTCCTCTTGAATAAAGCTTTTCTGGATTTGCTTTGGGATATTGTTTATTGGTGTGAATTCGCGTCTTCCGCCGCCCTTAATCGCCGTAACCTGAATCAACTCGCCGTGGCGGTCGTAAATCCTGCAGCTGTATTCCTGAGCGCAAAACTCTGTAAGTTCCGGAAAGGGCAAAAGGCGCATGGTAATCGGAGGCAGGAAGACGATAAGTAGAATTATTAAAGCAGTTAGAATGGGTTGCTTCGCTCCGCGCTTCGCGCGGAGCTCGCAATGACGAGGCTTTAGTTTTTCTCGGAGCTCGCTTAGATGTTCTTTCAATTTCATTATTATTCGATTATAAAGAGATAACCGTCACTTCTACCAAAGACTTCCGGCTCATACATACATTCGCCCTGTACAGGCGGAGTTGGATAAATACCACGACGTGCTGCGCGGAAGGTAAATTCCACAGTATGACGTCCTGTGTGCATTTCGTCCCAGAAGAATTGAACTTCGTTATCTGTTACATTTTTATGACTCAAACCATTGTAAGAATCAAGAATTTCTGCACCAGAAGGAATTGGAGCTCGAAGAGCGACATACTCTTTAGTTCTGCTTGTTTGAATAATAATCTTTGCTTTATACATTTTTCCACTTTGCAATGTAATATCACTTGTGTCTTTAGAGACATTAATTAATTCATCGTTTTCAAAATCACGAATTTCATATGTGATATTCAGACCTTCATTGCGTGCGGCCTGGGCTTCATCCGGAAGAGCATACTTCATTTCTACAGTATAGAAGAGGTAACCATTTCCATCTTTTTCAAAAACAAGAGGAATTGTTTTATCTCGTGGAAGAGAAGAAACAAATTCATCTTCAAATGGCAGAGTAAGAGTTTCCGGTTTTGCAGAAGCTCCCTTAAAGCTTTTGTTTAATAACTGGCGTCCATTAAGAGATGCTGTTGCGGTGTAATCACTTGCATCGAGATTACGCTTCTGGATGTAAGTATAAATAGAATCCAGTACGGATGCAGTTGTAATGGTGTTCTGCCAGTATCCGCGTGATTGCTTTTTGAGCAGCATATAAAGCAGTCTGTCTACCATTTCGTCATCAGGATTTACTGTTACAAATGCAGAAAGTATTGCGGCATATTGTATAGTTTCATTTTGATAACAGAACCAGTAGCCGCTTCTTGCTTTTTTAGAAAGCGAAACTCCACGCTGATCCGGCTGCAGATATGGACGGATTTTATTATTGATTAATTTTGCTTTTTCAAAATCCTGCTGACTACCGGTATTTGCATATGCTAAAGAAAGACAGGCAGCTGCATCCAGAGTAATTGAATCTACTTTTGAATAAAGCTCATTGCGAACTGAATCCAGAGAGTTATCTTTTAAAAGACTGAATATGTAGCAGGCAAAGGCTTTATCGTAATCATAATAGTTTGAAGCCTGATAGCGTGTGTTGTAGTTCTTTATTGCAGAGGCAACATATTGTTTCAGGTTTTCAATATTAAGAGGAATATCTTCCGGACTATAACCTCGCTGCATTGCAAGTGCGTAGATGTAAAGAATACGCATGCTTACAAAATCAGAAGAATTAAGAGATTCCGGCCAGTAACCAAATCCACCGTCTGCATGCTGATAGTCTTTCCATTTTTTGGTCCAGCTTGTAACACAGTCTTTAATATTTCCGACTTTAGAATCCATACCAAAGACATTTATGTATTTATCAAAACTAACTAACGGTAGTATGCGAGAGCTCTGCTGTTCCAGACAACCGTAAGGATAGTCAAAAAGATAATTTACGGAAGAACCGAGTACTCCAAGTCTTGTTGCATCAAGAATGAGTTTGATATCTCCACGACCTTCTTTTGCAAAGCCTGGAATTATCAAAGATTCTTTTTCTGTTCCGGAATCTTTATCAGAAATACTTCCGGTCATAGTTACACTTTCATAAACAAAGGTCTTTTCAATTCTGACAGGGGAAATCAGTTTTTCATTAACAAGATTTGATTTAATTGTGTATACAAGATTTATGGTTCCCTGTTGAGAAGCACCAACATCAAAATATACAACGGAAGACTGGCCGGATGGCACTGTAACTGTGTGGGAGCTTGGTCCATCAACAAAACCCTTTCCTGGAACTGTTCTGCGGCCTTCAAGTTTATCCTGTTCAGTATCTTTATCTGGAGAAAGAACTTCGAGATTAACAGTTACCTTTTCACTTTCTTTTCCGAGATTTGTAATTAAAACTCCACATTCTGCTGTATCGCGTTCGCGCAGACGACGTGGTTGTACCGCCTGAATGTTAATAGGGTTTTGAACTTTTACTTCATTTTCCTGAATTGCAAAGAGATCATCTTTTGCACCAAGAACAGAAATACGGTAGGTTGTAAGATTATCCGGCATCTTAAATGTAAGGCTTGCTTCGCCATTCTGGTCTGTAATAATAACAGGTTCAAAGAAAGCTGTAGCGCGAAAATCTTTTCTAACTGCTTCTGTGTCATTTGCTGCTAATGATTTTTCCATCAGCATATCTTTTACATCTTCGTCTCCGCCTATAAGATTTTTTACACTATAAGTTACAGGATCCATAAGCAGAGAACGTGAGTCGCCGCCCCAGACTCTCAATGGGAAGTTTTCACGGTTATAGAAGAAGTCAATTGGATTTGGAACATGATATCCGATGAGATCCAGAACTCCGCGATCAACAGCAAGTGCAGTAAGTTCTGCTCCGGCATAAGGCTTACCACCCTTTGTTGCCTTTAATTTGATTGTTGCTGTTTCACCAGGTTTGTAACTTGGTTTGTCGCATTCTATAGCAATAGAGAAAGAACGAACGTATGGATTTATCAAAAGCGGAGTAACTCCGTAATAACCTTTTGGCTTATCAAGATCCGGCTCTCCATAATTGTGAGATGGCTGACCATGTCTTTCTGAATATGATGAAACAGAAACGTATACCACTGGGAGATAATTACCGGCAATAGGAATGTCGATTACTTCTGCACCATTTTCAAAATGACGGAGCTCTTCTGTAAAGATTCCTTCACGTTCAACAGTAATCAGATAGTTGCCAGCAGGTAGAGGACTTTCTAAAAGAAGGTGTGCTGTTTCTCCAGGATTATACTGCGACTTGTCTGGTGTAAGCTTAAGTGAATCTGAGTTGTACTGATCGAACCAGCTGGAACCGCTGCCAGTTACATAGAATTCGTATTTGCTTATAACCTTTCCACCCTGATTATCGTAACCGGTTACGGTAAGTGTGTACCAGCCGGAAATTTCCGGTTTAAGTGTAAGAGTGCTTTTTGTCTGGGCAGTGATTTTACCTGCTGCATCTTCAACGTCTGAACGTTCATAGCGGGTATAGATTGTATCATCTACACTCTGTTCATGAACCATAGTCCAGACTTCATGAGTGAGTTTATATTCGAGGCCGGAAACTTTAAGAGCAAGCTCATTGTCTTTCATAAGGCTTCCGTCAATGTTTACAAGAAGATAAGGTATTTCAATCTTTTCACCAGACTTTGCAAAGCCGCGGATATTTTTAGCTTTCGCAAGGCCGATATAGAATTGGGCCGGATGAACTCTGATATTATTTTGAGCTGTAATACGCTGATTTGAAATATCTGTAACAGCTGTTTCTATATGATAAATATATGGTGCACCATCTGTGATTTCTTCAGACTTACAGGAGAGAGCTGCTTTACCGTCCATTGAAAGAGAACCGGTATCGTTTGAATAATAATATCTTGAAGGATAGACTCCTGAATCAAAAGTATATCCATTAGCAGCAGGCTCTGAGGTTTTAAAAGTTGTTGCTTCTTTATACCAGGTTACTTCATAGTTAGAGCCGCCTAACGAACCACCTGCAAGATAAGATGCAGAAAGATTTGCAGAAAGTTTATCTCCGCTATAGTATGAAATGTCCGGAACAGAAATTGATGATTCGAATTTTACTCTTTCAAAATCTGCAACCGTAAATTGAATCATTGCTCTTTCATCAGAATTATCTCCACGAGTATAGATGAGATTATAAGTTCCGCGTTTTAAATCATCCGGGATTTTAAAGGAACCATAAAAACCGCCGGATTCAGAAAGCTGGCCGGCAATTGGTTCAATTATATCTTTTGAATCCCACCAGGCTCCTTTTGCGTTTATTGAGTACCAGCCTGTATGGGTAGTAAAGCTTCCGAGAAGCTGGTCACGGTCAATTCCGCGGAAGGTCACAGTTTCACCTGGTCTGTAGATTCCACGGTCTGTAAACATAAAGGTTCGCTGCTGAGGCTTTCTTGCATTCTGGCTTGAATCTGTACTTACTCCTTCGCGCCAGGTGTTATGAGAAGCAGGTCCGAAAGCAGCTTTGTCTTTACCATTGATGACATAGACAAAAGCAGTGCTTGTTTCTCCCTGGATTTTATCCATCTGCTCATTTGTATAATTGATTACGGCTAAACCATTTTTATCTGTCTTTCCCTGTGCATAAAGTTTATCGTAAGTATTCTCATCACCGGGTATAAAAATTTCTTTAGGTATATAATTTGAGTCCTTCCATTTTTGATAATCATTTAAATCATGAACAATATATACATCTGCATTTTCTACGGGCTTTCCTGTAGAAAGGCTTCGTACCATTATAACTGCTTTATTGAAGCCCATACGTGCAGTAATACCAAGATCAGTAACCTGTACTACACCGTACATTTTTGGTTCTTCATCTTCATACTCTTGTCTCCAGTGATTATATGTTTTGTATTTGGCATTTGCTTCGAAGCGGACAAAACCGTATCCGTCATCCAGGAAAGGTTCTAAATCCATTTCTGCAAATTGTCTTTGATTTTTTATGCTGACATCAAGATCATGGTAAACAGTTTCATTTTTATTAAATTCATAAATTCCGTTGCCTGTAGGACGATTTGTTTTTTGAAGTCCGTATTTTCCCTGTATAAGATTCTGATATTCGAAAATCATTTTATGAGGGAACTGAGCTTCGAGCATTTTAGTTCCGTAATTCTGATATCTTACATAGGCAATTTCCATTGGGGTTTTAAAAGTATAAGAAGCTTTTGCTCCGGTTAGCGGCTGGCCAAATTTATCTTTTAAATCTTTTCCAAAGCTTAGAGTATGAGTCTGATTATAATTGAATGGAAGATTGCATAACTTTATTGAACGGCCGTAGAAAAGAATATTGTCTTCGGTAATTTTCGGGCCATTGTCGTAAGTTAAATTGTTGAGTAAAGATTCTTTGTCTGGTTCCTGGGTAAAATAAATGGTTAAAGGCCAGCTGTATTTTGAAGAAGAATAATCTGTCATGCTGTAAACTTCATCAATTTCAAAAGGGCGTAGAGTTTCGTAGCTTTGAGATTCTCCTGCTGAGTTTATAACTTCAACTTTTGTATTATGTGGAAGGGGGCTTTTGATTTCTACGAGCCAGGTATTGGTACGTTCTGCAGCCTGGTCAAAATCAGCTTTGTTATACCACATATCAAAAATTTCTTTATAGACAGGTGTAATGTCATATTCAGCTTTCTTTCCGTTTACGACGATTGAAAGATTCTGCTGTATTGCCAGGAGACTGGTGGTGTAATTTGTGCGCATTACAAAACGATTTTCATAAGGAGGAAGAGCTCCTGTATACCAGCCGTAAGCACATTCGCTGTCTTTTATATAGCCACCCCAGATATTTGTAATTTCTACGGGTTCAGCCTGAGTTTTAAAAACTGTGTCTCCGGTAAGTGATTTCCCGCCGGATGATTTTGTATTTGAATTGATGGTGATTGTATATTGAACAGCCGGGTCTGCGCTCTGGTCAGCTTCGAAGCTTAAATGTCTTGTTCCATACCAGCGGAAGGTACCTGAAAGTGGAGGTGTAATCTGCATGATATCTGAAGTTTTTTCTGGCTGGTCGAGAGCCTGAAGAGAATGAACCGGAGATGAAAATATGACATAGAAAGATGGATAATTTTCGCCGCCAGGAATTTTTTCCTGAGGTCCCCAGTCTTCAATAAAGAAGTCTTTTGTGCTGTAGTCTTCTTCGACTTCGTCTGCAGGTTTATATTCAGCAAGGCTTGTTTTTTTTGTTGAATACTTAGTTATGTAATCTGAAAGCTTTCGGATTCCGGGAATAACAGAGTTTCCCTTGTCATTTTTTTCAGATGATTTTTTTGTTTGCTTTTTTTGTGAAGTTTTTGTTTTTACTTCGTTAAAAGCAGAATCCGGATATTCAGGTGTGAAATCAAGGGTAAAGAATTTTTTTACGGAATCAAAATCTACAAGATTAGTAGTGTCCGTTTTTAATAGAAGGGAAGGACGCTCCAGATATTCCGGTTTTTCTTCGGAGTAGGCCTTTGATGTTGAGAAGACTGTGGCTATACCTGAGCTCTGAACATCAGTTTTTTTACAACTAACGAACGTTAGTAAGGAAATAAAAAATACAGAAACTATAAAAGCAATTTTTTTCATGAGAACCTCGAAATATTTTATATTGATTTAGAATTATTTTTCTGCGCGAAGAACTTCCAGTTTTCCGTCTGCTCTTGCGTTTATGCGTTCTGCTTTTTTCATGCGGGCTTTTTCTTCATACATTGCCTTATCTGCATAAGAAATAAGCTCTTCTACACAGTTTCCGTTAGTCGGATAAACTGCGAGACCAACTGAAGCTGAAATATCTGCCAGAACATGGGCCGAGAGTTTTGCCGGAACATTGAGAACGGCTTTAATGCGTTCTACGGTACTGGTATAGTCTGTACCGGTGTTTTTTCCACGGAAGATGATTATGAATTCATCACCGCCAAAGCGGGCAACAATATCTTCCGGGCGAACAGATTCCATCAGGCGTTTTGCAACTTTAGAGAGGGCAGTATCGCCTGTTGTATGACCGAATCTGTCATTAATCTGTTTAAAATTATTCATATCTATAAAACACACAGCAACCTGACTTCCGTTACGGTTTGCGTAATCAATTTCTTTTTTTAGTGTAAAAATTGCCGTTTGTTTTGTATAAAGGCCTGTAAGCTGATCCAGAGTGGCAAGCTGGGCAAGTCGGATATTGCTCTGGCGGAGTTTTAAGAAAAGAAGAGTAAGAATTGTAAAAGCTGCAATCAAAAGAAGTGAAAGGGTTGTAAGTACAATTACAAGATGAATGTTTACCCAGTGACCGGAAGGTGCAACAGCGAGCTCATAATGACCATCCGGAATATCAAGGCGTACAGATATTGGTTTATTTAGCTTCTTGATGTCGGAACCAAAAACGGTAGTGGCTTCATTTGTATAATTGCTGACTTTATAGATAGAAAATTTGTAGCCGCGATTCTGTAAACCGGAAAGGTTGAAGTGACCGTAAAGAATATTTCTTAAAGTTTTTTCATTGTGGTCTGAAGCGTTATCATAGTTTTCTTTTATTTCATTTGCATATAAAAGGGCTAGATTCTGGGCTTCGAGTTTTCGAGAGCGTACGGAGCCAAAGGCTTCATAAACACTGATGTCTGCGAAAATCATAAGCAGAAAAAGAAAAACAGCAATTACAAATACGAAGTCTTTTTTTAAAAGTCGAGTAAGGGTTGAAATGTCGTAAACTCTTTTTGTGTTTTGCTCCGGAGTTTGAGACAGATTTTCATCCATAACAATATATTATAATGGATAAAGGAAAAATCCGCCATTATTTTGTTATTGGGACTGTTTTGTGACAGACTTGTGCTGTCCGGGCTATTTTAGCGGATAGATGATGTTTGAAAGGAAGTCTGAGGCTTCTTTAATTATATCCGGGTGTTCGGTTGCGTAGTCGAGAATCTGCTGGCCAAGGCCTGAAGCGGCAAGTTCACGGACGCGATCGAGAGGAACTTTGTTGATGGCGGGGCAGGTTGGGGTGAGGGCGACGGCGATGCTGTTGTCTTTCTGGCGGACGGCGCGCAGGGGCCAGATTTTGCATTCAAATGGCTTGAGGTCCTGTGGGAGCGTGCAGCCGCGAGATGGATCCAGGAATGGGCAGGCTGCTTCTTCGGATGGGTCGTCTGTGTGATAGGCATTGCGGAGGTCGAAGGTGAAGGACTTTCCTGACTTGCCCGCTGGGCGGAACTTTGCGTCTGGCTTGAGGGCCTGGAATTTCGGGAGGTCCGCCTCGGGGAAGACTGGGGTTTCCCAGAGACTGGTGCGGCGGAAGCTGCAGCAGAACTTGCAGGCGGCACAGTCTGATTTTGCGAGGATAGATGATAACATTAGAGGACCTCTCCATAAAATTTTTCTAAAATAATTTCGGGCTTGTAGGAAAGCTTGGCCTTGCGAAGACCTTCTACGCCCATATCCTCTTCGCGGTTCAGATAAAGGAAAGACTCGCAGCGGCGGGCGAACTGCTGGTTGATGACGGCAAAGGCTCCATTGCGGGCAAAGTCACCAAAGGACTTTTCGTAAATTACATCGAGGACGTCACCGGAAACAGGGGCGGCCAAGGTCATGGCAGCGGGCTGTTCGTTGATGTAGAGGACGCCGCCGCGGAGCCTGAGCAGCTCTGTATTTTCAAGGGCGATTTTGATGCTTTCGTGTTCCAGACGGAGAACTTCTTCGGAGTCGCCCTGGTTTTCTTCGTACCACTTTTGGGAAACGATAAGGATGTCGGCGGCGATGTCATTTTCGGGATAGGCTTTGAAGTCCCAGTTTGTTCCCTGGGCGCCGTAAATTCGGTTGAAGCGGGAAATGTGGTTTCGCTTTTTCTGATATTGGGAGCCGGGGAGGTCGGCCAGGTTGCTGCGCAGATAAATGTAGTCGCAGTCGTCGCGGTTGGTTTTCCAGTTTATGCTGCGGCCGGGGAAGTGGCGGGCCAGGCAGTCGTTTATGAGGGCTTTCTGCTCGCTTGTAAGAAGACAGAAGGCTACAGGGCGCTTTTGGGCTTTTGCATCTTCAAAAATATATTCGAGGGCTGTTTTTAGCCAGTCTTGCGGCGGATTTTTCATTGAAAGGGGAAAGCCGTAGCCTGTGCGGTTTTTTGAATCCTGTGAGCCATGATAATAGCGGAAGAGGATATTTTTCTGGATTTTGAGTTCTGTATTGTATTTATCCTGCAGCAGAAAAAGATTTGCGATTGAAGTGTCGCTGCCGAAAAGTCCGGAGCTTTCTAGGTTGCTGCTGAGGTATTCAAAATCCTGTATGTTCATATATTAAAGTTACTGATTATTGATGTGAAAAACAAGGAAAAACATCTAAATAAATTGTACAAAATTGAATATATAACAATTTTTTTAATTTTAGAAAAATGTATTAACTATATCAATGTTTTTTGCTATTATTTGCCGAACGTTGAAATAAACTAAGTTCCTTAGACATAGGCAGCGTGACGGCGTTGACCGTATTTTTCATTTATATCATTTATGTACAGGTGATTTGGATGTTTAATCGTAACGACTATGTCAGTGATAAGGACTGGCAGCGTTTTCTCGACTTTTCTAAAGATTTGGAAACCCCAAATATCGTAATCAATCTCAACACTATCAAGCAGAATTTTATTCGTCTTAGAGATTCTTTTCCTTATGCCCGCATTTATTATGCGATGAAGTCTAACCCTGGCGAGCCGGTTCTGGAAATGCTTGCAGAAATGGGTTCAAACTTTGATATTGCTTCCCGCTATGAGCTGGACATGATTTCAAAGTTCAACGTTTCTCCGGATCGACTTTCTTACGGTAACACAATCAAAAAGGCTAAGGACATTAAATACTTTTACGACAAGGGCGTGCGCATGTTTGCTACCGACAGCAAGGACGACCTCAAGGCCATTGCTGAGAATGCTCCTGGTTCGCGCATTTATGTGCGTATTCTCGTAGAAAACTCGGTAAGTGCTGACTGGCCGCTTTCCCGCAAGTTCGGCTGTCACCCTGATATGGCTTATGATTTGCTGGTGCTTGCCCGCGACCTTGGCCTTACTCCTTATGGAATCAGCTTCCATGTTGGAAGCCAGCAGCGCGATATTGGTCAGTGGAACGATGCTATTGCTAAGGTAAAATATTTGTTTACTTCCCTCGAAGAGGAAGAGGGTATTCGCCTTTCGATGATTAATATGGGTGGCGGTTTCCCTGCAAGTTACATTGAACCTACAAATGCTTTGTCTGAATATGCTTCGGAAATAACCCGTTATATTCAGGAAGACTTTGGTGATGATATTCCGGAAATTATTCTTGAGCCGGGACGATCTCTTGTTGGCGACAGCGGTATTTTGACTTCGGAAGTAATTCTGACTTCGCGCAAAAACAACACAGCCCTGGCCCGCTGGGTTTATGTTGACGCCGGAAAATTCAACGGCCTCATCGAAACCCTCGACGAATCAATCAAATATCCTGTGGTAACCAGCCGCGACAAACCTGGTGAAAAAGAAGGCATCGTAATTATTGCAGGCCCTACCTGCGACTCTATGGACATCATGTACGAGGATGCAAAGTACAAGCTGCCGATTTCCCTCAAAGCCGGTGACAAGCTTTACTGGCTTTCAACAGGTGCTTATACTTCAACATATGCCTCGGTTGCCTTCAACGGCTTCCCGCCGATAAAGACTTACTTTATGCGCTAAAATCGAAGAACCGTTAAAAACAAAGCGCGCAAGCGGTTTTTCCGACAAAAATGAAGAAAAATAGAGTTTTTGTCGGAAATACAAGTCTTTAAAAATAGGGATTTTCCGACAAAATATAACAAGAATCTTAAATTTGTCGGAAAAAATACCTTATTAAAGTTCTAAAAATCAGATAATTTATGTTTTTTCTGAGGAAAATTCCGACAAAAAGCAATTAATAATGGCATTTTGTCGGAATTTCGCACTCTAGGGTCATTCTTTTTTCCGACAAATTCGAAAGATTGAGAATTGTTTGTCGGAAAAATCATTAAAATCGATAACTACTTGCAGAAATAGAGCAAAAATCTCATACTAAATATATCTTATGGAAAAAAAGATAAACTATCAGAAAATTCTTGATGAATTACTGGCTGGACTTGAGAGTGAACAGAAACAAGCCGATTTCTCGCAGCATGCTCCAAAACCTAGTCTTCTTCTCCATGCCTGCTGTGGACCTTGTTCATCTTATGTTCTGGAGTATCTTTCTAAATATTTTCAGATTACAGTTCTATATTACAATCCAAACATTTATCCTCAGGAAGAATACGAAAGGCGTCTTGCAGAATTAAAAAAGCTCTATGAAGTTTTTCCGCCTGCACTGGATACTGGAGTGAAGGTTGTTGAGTACGAGTATCAGCCGGAACAGTTTTATGACGCTGTTGGTGTGCGCGAGGAGCCTGAGCTTGCCAACGAACCCGAAAAAGGAGAACGCTGTCGTCGCTGTTACAAGTTCCGTCTAGAGCGCGCCGCCGCCTATGCCGCTCAAAATCATTTTGATTATTTCTGCACATCGCTTTCAATAAGTCCCTTCAAGGATGCTGTAAAAATCAATGAACTCGGAGTTGAGATTGAAGGCCGGCTACTGGCCGCTACAGCCACAAATGCTGCTACTGCCGCTACTGTCACCGAGACCTCAACCTCCCCAAAATGGCTCTTCTCAGATTTCAAAAAAAAAGGTGGATTCAAACGCAGCCTTGAACTCAGCCAAGAATACGGCATGTACCGCCAGACCTACTGCGGCTGCGTTTATTCGATGAAGAATAAAGAGAAATTGTAAAGAAAAGATTATTTATACATCACAAGAAGCACGCTGACGGCGGCGAGTAAAAAAATCATGTAAACGAGTACAAGCGGCGATGCGATTTGCGGGAAGCTCAGCAGCATAAAGGCGAAGACGAGAGTTAGTGCGCCGAGGCTGAGTGCTACGTAGCCGCTGGATTTTGCGCGGAGCTGATTTTTGCGGAGGTTTTCCGGCGACTTGTCTGAGGCAGCTTCATTGAGTTTATCGAGATATCCTGGTAAGAGAAAATATACGCCGGCGGCGAGGAAGGCCAGGCCGGCGATAAAGCTAAGAATTATCAAAATCATTTTATATTACCTTTATGATTGAACATGAGATGCTGAAACAAGTTCAGCATGACCTCATTTTAAGATGGAATGTGAATTACCTCGCGAGGTTTACTGCCGTTCTGTGGGCCGACAATTCCGCGCTCTTCCATTTCCTCAACGAGACGGGCTGCGCGGTTGTAACCGATTTTGAGACGGCGTTGGATGTAGCTGGCGCTTGCCTTGCCGCTCTGAACAACAATTTCGAGAGCCTGGTCGTACAATGGGTCATCGTCGTCCATTGGTTCGCCGAAGAGGTCGCGGGCTCCTTCTTCGTCATCATCTTCAACGAAAATCTCTTCGTCGATGTAGTCAGGCTCGCCGTAATCTTTTACAGCGGTAACTACGTTTTCAACTTCCTGGTCGCTTACAAAGGTTCCCTGGATTCGGATTGGAGCAGGGTCCACTGCAGAAGCGTAAAGCATATCACCGCGGCCGAGCAGCTTTTCTGCACCGACTGTATCAATAATGATGTTAGAGTCTGTTCGGCTGGCAACCATAAAGGCGATTCGGGTCGGGATGTTAGCCTTAATCAAACCTGTGATTACGTTTACAGAAGGTCGCTGAGTTGCGAGTACAAGATGAATACCTACGGCACGGCTCATTGCTGTAAGGCGGGCTACGATATTTTCGAGTTCCTTTCCACTTGTTGCCATAAGGTCTGCAAACTCATCAATAATAACAACGATGTAAGGCAGCTTTTCTGTACATATTTTCTGCTCTTTGATTTTTGCATTATAATTTGAAATGTCACGTACACCCATGCCATCGAGCAAAGCGTAGCGGCGTTCCATTTCACAGAGACACCACTGAAGCGCTTGAAGGGCTTTCTTTGGCTCTGTGATTACAGGAGTCAAAAGATGTGGAATATTATTGTAAAGTTTGAGCTCGACAACCTTAGGATCAACGAGAATCATCTTCACGTCTTCGAACGAACGTTTATACAAAATCGAAAGAATCAGTGAGTTTACACAAACAGATTTTCCGGAACCTGTTGCACCGGCAATCAGCATATGAGGCGTTTTTACAAGGTCAATGAGCTGGGCCTTTCCGAGAATGTCTTTTCCAAGTACAACAGGCACAGCCATCTTCTTCCACTCTGGAAGATCCATTTCTATGATTTCGCGGAAGCCAACTACCGATCGGTTGCGGTTTGGAACTTCAATACCAACGGCCTGCTTTCCAGGAATAGGAGCTACAATGCGGACAGACTGAGCTGCAAGGCTGAGGGCAATGTTATCTTGAAGAGCAACAATCTTACTGAGTTTTACGCCAGGTGCCGGAAGGATTTCGAACATTGTAACAACCGGACCTTTTTTGATTCCGATGATGTCGGCTTCGATGTTGAATTCGGCGAGGGTCTGCTTGAGGTTAAGCGAAGCCTGTTTAGTTGCATCGTCGATAATCCAGTACTGGTCATCTTTGTAGGCTGTGAGTAAATCTGATGGAATTACATAAGGGCCTTTCTTTGTGGCACGATTTGTCTTTGGCGGATTTGCGGCAATTTCTTTTGTCTTAGGAGTGTTTTCTTCCTGCTGAGCATTGAAGAAATCTGAAAGTTCATCTTTAGTGAGGTTTGTTGCTCCGCCGTGGGCCGGGCCATGTGAACCGGCTGATGCTGCTGCTGCTACCAATGCTGCAGGGGCCTTTTCTTTAGCAGGCATTGTTTTTCTGATGTCTGCATCCATGTCTTTGAAAACACTGGCTGCTGCAGTCGAAATATTTACTTCGTCATCTTCTGTTGCGTCTTCATCATCAGCCTGCTCCTGCTGTTGAGCCAGCTGATCGAAAATCTGAGGATTGTCTTCTACATCTTCAACTTCATCAGTATCTGAATCTGAGCCTTTTTCAGCCTGATATGGATCTTCGATTTTTGGAGAAGTTTTCTTTTTATCTACGTTCTCAAAATAGTTATAGAGATTTTCTTTTGTTGCAATCTTAGGTTCGTCTATATCATCTTCAAAATATTCACCTACCGAACGTTCGTTAGTAACATTTTCACTAGCAGATGCATGTGGATTATGATTTTCCTGTTTTGCTAAAATTGCAGGCTTTGTATTGATGGCCGGTTCTTCAATATCAAAATCCGGGAAAGGAAGAGTTTCATCTTCTACATATCCATCATCAGCTTCAGAAACTTCCGGCTCCTTTTTGCTTTCGTATACAGCTTCATCTTTAAGCTGAATGCGGGTTGGATACTTAGGTTTTTCAGTTACCGGCTGAGCTGGAGTTTTTTTTTCCTCAGACTCAGGAGTATCCGAATCATCGCTGATTACAATTTTATGAGGATAAAGAGGATTTTCTACAACCGAGTCGATGTAGCGTGTTGTTGCATATGGGTCGTTTGGATTAACTGCTTTTGGGGCTTCTTTGGTGGTTTCGATACACTCGCTTCGCGAGCACTCAACCCCCGCATTTGGTGTATCTTTTGGAGGGAACTCAAGAGCAGGATCATTTTCATCAAAATCTGCATCATACTCTGGAGGAAGATTTTTTGGCTGAGGAGGAAGATCCGGCCATTCGAGTTCATCTGCAGGTGCTTCTGGAGTTGTAAGCGCTGCAAATTCTTCCTGTGTGAGCATAGAGCTCTGAGCGGCTGCTTCCTCTGCTGTTGCAGGAGGAATTGTAAATGCAGGCTTTGTAGCGGCTGCTGCTGCGGTTGCAGCGACTGTAGTAGCAGTTGCTGCAGCAGTGGCAAGGGCTGCGGGAGCCTGCTCAGTTACGGCAGTCTCTTCACTTTCTTCCGGAACTGATTCTTCGTAAGGCTGAACATCATCGAGGATGGCATCAAAAATTGTGCTCTTCTTAGGGCCTTCGACATCATCATCTTCTTCTTCAGCATCAGCCTTTTTGAATTTCTTTTTAAGCTTAGAGAAAATAGATTCTTTTTCTTCTTCAGGCTCTTTGAATTTAGAAAGCTTCTTAAATTCAAGGAGATCGTTTTCATCTTCATTTGCAGAAGAATCATCAGCTTCTACAGCGTCGTCAGAAAGCACTCCAACCTCTGTAAAGCCATCAGCAGATTCTGTTTCTGTAAGGGTGGAAGAGGTTGTCGGGGCTTTAGCTGCTTTTTTCAAAGGTCTTCTAAGATTTTTAAAGCCACCATGGTTAAGTCTGTCTGCAATAATACCTGTTCCCAGATATTCAATAACTACAAGCATAGCGCCGGTAACAAGGGCAATAAGAATTTTAGCGATTGCAAAAGGAGAATGATCAACCTTTACTATAGAACGAACTATGCTTTCTGTTACAACACAGGTGAAAAACGGAATAAGCGCAGTAAGCAGGCGGAGAGTTTTGCGGGCAGTCCACTTAGAAGCAAAGCAGGAAAGTCCCGAAACCAGCAGGAAGGCTGGAATCAAAATGCTGCAAAAGCCGTAAACAGAGTACAGCATATCTCCGAGTAAATACAAAATATTATTATGTCCCGGACCAGAAACGCCATAATCCAGGGGTAAAAGAATCAAACTGATTGTAAAAAGGGCCGCCAGCGCAAGCAAAGCGACTCCGGTTATGATACTAGACTTATTAGATGCTCTCATACTTCCATTATCGGAAAATAAAAAAAAGATTTTAGAGTTTTCTAATAAACTTAGAAGGGGTTAAGATTTTCTGATTTTATAGATTTACTCTGAAATTTCCGTCTTGGGCAGTTTTCTGAAGAACCAAATCATGTAAGGAATTGCGGTAAATGTGCTGAACAAATCTGCTACAGCCTGGCTGATTTCTACACCAAAAAGCCCGAATAGCTGAGGTAAAATCAAAATAGCCGGAATAAAATAAATGCCCTGGCGGTTCATTGAAAGGAAGGTTGCAGCTTTTATGTGGCGGGTAGACTGCATAAGCATGTTAGTTCCAACTATCAAAGCGTGAAGCGGTAAGAAAGCTGCCTGCCAGCGCAGGGCAACACTACCTACGGCAATTACATCCGGGTCATTGCGGAAGGCGGCAATAATCTGAGGAGCGAAAATAACGGCAGCAGCGGCAAAAACAGACATAACTGCGGCTCCACTGCATACGAGGAAAACATAAGCTTTTTTTACACGATCGTAGCGCTTTGCTCCGTAATTGTAGCCGCTGACCGGACTAAAGCCCTGGCCGATTCCAATCATCATGCTGGCAATGAACATTATGATTTTTCCAACGATAGACATTGCGGCGATTGCAGAAACTCCAAAAAGGGCAGCGTTACGGTTAAGCAAAATAGAAGCGATGCTGGCAAGTCCCTGGCGTGCCAGAGAAGGAAGTCCTGTTGCGGTAACCTTGCCCAGCAGGCGGATATCTTTAGAAACATTTTTAATGCTGATGTGGCAGATAGATTTTCGTCTCAGATAAAAAGAAAAGAGCAGCCAGAAGCTGGTAAACTGAGTGAGCAGGGTACAAAGAGCCGCACCACGAATTCCAAGCCCAAAGCCTTTAAGAACAAGAGAGCCTCCAAAAAGCGGCATTTCCTTAAAAATAAAAAATGGGTCCAGAATCATGTTGAGGACTCCGCCGGTGGTTAAAGCAATCATACTGAAAAAAGCTTTTCCTTCGGCGCGTAAATCATTATTCAAAACAAAAGAGGCACACATAAAAGGAGCACCCCAGAAAATATAAAAAGCATAGTCACGGGCAAAAGGCAGAACAGAATCATCAGCTCCGGCAAAACCCAGAACTACACGGGCAAAGGAGTTACCAAAAATTGTGATGAGAAGGCCTACACCAAGCGCCGCAAAAAAAGCGGTAGAAGAGATTATAGAAGCTTCTTCGTTGCGCTTTTGTCCAAGACGGATAGAAACCAGACTTCCCGAACCCATACCAAGTGTAAAACCACAGGCCTGGATAATGGACATAATCGGGAAAACAATTCCAACAGCGGCACTGGCCTCGGTACCCAGCTGCGAAACAAAAAAGGTGTCGGCCATATTGTAAAGCGAGGTAACCAGCATAGAAATTATTGTAGGGATTGCAAGTTTGGTAATCAGCTTCCAAACCGGGGTGTTTACCATCTTGTTGTATTGTTCGTCTGCGTTCTTTTCCATAATTAATATTTTAATTAAAAAATGGGCTCTTGTTCAATGAATAAGTTGAATTGAATAAGTTGATATGCTTGACATCTAAAAAAGAATCTTTTACCGTTTCTGTATGTTGAGTTTTAAGAAAGGGCTTTTACAAAGAATCCTAATTCTATTTATTTTCCTGATTTGTTTTGAGGGTCTTTTTGCAGAGGAAGAGCATCCTTCTATGGAGCCGCTTTTTTCTGTTTTTTCTGTCTTAGGTTCAAAGAGTGAAGCAGGTAATACAAATTATACGGCCGATGAAGTTTTTGAAATGGGGCTTTTGTTTTCTGAGTGTGAGCGGGGAAGCGAAGTATGGAAGCGATGCTGGAATCAATTTGAAGATATTAAAAAAGAAGTGACTTCCCATGAAATTATGAGTCTCTCAGAAGAAGAAAGGGGAAGGGCAATTCTTAAGCTTCTTTATCGCGATTATCTTGCAGCTTACAGTCTTAATCAAACAAAAATTGATCTTGCTATGGATAAAGGTTTTTACAATTGTGTCTCTTCAGCGGTTTTGTACATGGCTGCAGCAAAGGCAGCAGAACTTGATGTACGTGGCCAGAGGACTACACAACATGCATTCTGTTCAATTTATGTTCCTGTGACTGATGGCAAGCCTGGCCAGCTAAAGAAGATTGATGTTGAAACAACAAATCCTTATGGCTTTAATCCGGGAAGTAAAGAAGAAATTGAACATGAAAGCCAGATAAGAAAATATTATGTTGTACCGAAAAAATATTACTCCAATAGAACAGAAGTAAGTGATGGCGTTTTTACAGGACTGATAGCGGGAAATCTCTGTTCAGAGTATATAAAGTCAGAAAATTATAAAAAAGCTGTACCGCTTGGGGCTGCCCGCTGGGAAGCAGCTTGTAAGGAAAATTCAAAGTCTGTAGCTTCTGTAAGAAATGAATTTGATATTCTTGCAGCAAACTACGTGAATCTGATTCCAAGCTCCGCCGCGGCTTACTCGTCCACACTAGACTGGTTTTCCACTTTTATAGACCGCTGGGGAAACACTGCATTTCTGCAGAAAAATCTGGACAGCTCATTTATAAATCTCTTAGTTCTTTGTAACAAAGAGCAGGATTATCCGCTGGCAAAATCAGCTTACGAAAAATATAAGGAAAGAATATCGCCTGCTCAGATTACAAAATCAGAGGAAATCATAACTGATATAATAATCTTGTCTGCTACAGATGCCCTTTCAACGGAAGAAAAGATAGTTGAGACTAACAGATTGCTTACGACAAAAGACTTTTCTAATCCTGTTCGCCAGAAACGTGCCCAGCTGCATCTTGAAAGCTTCTGGCTCGATAAGTTGAACAGTCTTATGAATTCGCGTGAATACGAAGAAGGCTACAGGGCTGCGGCGCTTGCTCTGAATCAGCTTCCAAAGAGCACAAAAGTAAAAGCAATGCAGAATAATTTCTATAATAATTCAATTGCGATTATTCATAACAATTTTGCCCGTCAGGCTAATGGCGGAAACTTTGATGAGGCTCAGGCTATTCTTGAAGCAGGACTCGAAAAATTTCCGGAGGACAGAACCTTAACAAAGGACCTTTCAGATTTACAGAAAGTCCGAAACTAATCTCTAACCGAAATAAATCATAACATACCGAAAAAACTAAGACTTTACGGCAAGGAAAAAGGGTGAGAGCATTATAATAGTTTAATCCTTTATGTTTTTCGGAGGGGACATAGATTAAATGAAAAACTACCCTTAGAAAAACCGGAGGTTTTTTCATGAAAAAAGTAAGAACTGCCATCTGTGCAGGAATTACAGCCCTTGCCTTAAGTTTAAGCGGATGCTCAAACTTACTTAGTGATGTTTCACAAACAAGTTCCTTTTCAGCTTCAAGAAGTGTTGTAGTAGACGGATCTCTTTCGATTGATTCTTCTATTCCAATTCCCTTTGGACTCGTAGCTGATGTTAGTCAGGACAATCTTATTCGTCTTGCCTGGGGCTGTCCTTCTGTAAAGCCTGATGCCTGGTACATTTATCTTGATGGACAAAAGGTTGATGAAACATCTGTTTTGAAACAGGTAGAAGTTGAAGCTTATTCTGGAAATCATGTGATTGCAGTTGCTGCTGTAAAGAACGGAAGACGTTCAGAAGCAGAAGGTATTGAAGTAAATGTAAAAGGAAGGCCTGCTCCTTCAGGAAACAGCTCAGGACTTGTTTCAGGTGCTACTTATAAAATTATTGCAAAATGTTCAGGAAAATCTCTGGACAATGACAACTGGCAGACAACCCCTGGTTCAAATGTTCATCAGTGGGGATATGGCGACAATCAGGCAAATCAGCAGTGGATTTTGCGCCAGAATTCTGATGGCAGCTGGAAAATCATAAATCTTTATTCAAAGCTTGCTCTTGATGCTGCTAACTGGGGTACAACTGACGGAACAAATGTTTTGCAGTGGACAGACCTTAACAACAGAAATCAGGACTGGTTTATCACAAAAGAAGGTTCTTACTACAAAATCATAAATGCTTATTCTGGACTTGCTCTTGATGTTAGTGCAGCCTCACAGGAGGATGGAGCTAATGTTCAGACCTGGACATGGAACGGCACAGATGCTCAGCTTTGGGAACTTACAAATCTTTCTGGTTCAAATGGAGTAGAACCTGGTAATCCAAATCCGGGAGATCCAGAAAATCCTGGTAACCCTGTTAATCCAGATGACAGAGGAATTCCAATCGATACAAATGATACCCTTGTTCCACGCAATAACGGAATGAAGGTAACCTATCAGTTCCAGAATCATACACGCGGAGCTTTTGCTGATAATCAGATTTACATTTACATCATCTGTATGAATCAGAATAATGTATGGTGCTATGCCCGCCCGGATGGAGCACTTATTCCTATCGGCTCTTCATCATCTGACACATGGCAGTACACTCTCGCTGATGTAAAGAACTCTGGTTTCCAGATTCCGCTTTCACACTCAGGACGTATTTACTACTCTTACGGTAAGCCTCTTGTAATGTGGGGAAATGGAAACGGTGTTGTTCTTCCTTCTTTGAGCAATCCAGCAGATCCAAACTATGAAACATATTTTGACTGGCTTGAGTATACAGTTGCAGAACATGGTTTCTGGGTAAACACAACTCAGGTAGACCAGCTTGGTTTCCCTGTTCTTATGAACGTTTATGATAATGATGGCCGTGTTCAGCAGACTGGTATTTCTGTAAAACGCGAAAAAATCTGGGAAGCTTTCCGTGCCGAAATGCCAAACGAATTTAAAACTCTCGTAAGTGATTACAGAATCTTCGCTCCATGTAAGGGTGCTTTTGATAACAGAACCGGCGGAGCTTATGGAAATTACTTTGATGCTTATGTGACAGAAACCTGGAACACAATTGCCTCAAAGAGCCAGACTGTAACACATCCACAGGGTAAGTTTATACTAACAGGTGATGGCAATAATCTTTATTTCCGCTGTATCGAAAAGTATGGTGAAATTGCAACTGCAGGAGAGACTTACGTAATCCGCGGTAAGCCAACAACAAGCGAAGTATTCGAAGGCTATGGAGTTCTTGCTTCTGGTAACCCAATGGAGCTTGCTCTTGAAGCCTGGATTTGTGCGGCTCTTAACCGCCACGTTGCTCACCTTGAGCCGGATGCTTACTGGAACAATGCTGCTGCATATTATAATGCTGGTCCATGCAACTACTTCTCAAAGTTCTGGCATGATCACAGCGAACGCGGTGGACTTGCATACGGTTTCTGCTACGACGATGTAAACGACCAGAGTGCTACTACCTTTACAACAAATGCACGTGGTGTGGTTGTTAGACTCGGATTCTAAAATAATCAGTTAAAAAATGATAAACCGTCTGATGCGAATCAGGCGGTTTTTTTATGACTGCCGGCATTTTTTAAACCTTTTTTAAAGCCTTTATTTACTTGAAACTTCTATGACGTTTCACTATTGTCTTTAGCATGCTTAAGGTAAATAGTGAAAGAAAAGCAAAGACTTCTTACGAACGGGACTTAACTACAGGCCCTCTTTTTAAGGGAATCCTTTTTTACAGTATCCCTCTGATTTTTTCAAATCTTCTTCAGGTTCTTTTTAATATTGCAGACATTGCGGTAGTTGGTCGTTTTGCTGGTTCTCTGGCTTTGGGCTCGGTGGGTTCAACTTCTCAGCTGCTCTTTTTATTTACAGGTCTTTTGATGGGCCTGGGCGGTGGTGTAAATGTCATCGTTGCTTTTTATATCGGCTCAAAATCTAAAAAGGATTTGGACCAGGCATTACATTCATCTTTTATAGTTTCCATGATTGTCGGTACTATTTTGATGATAGGTGGATATCTGCTTGCAAGACCTGTGCTGTCACTAATCAGGACTAAACCTGAATTGCTGGATGGAGCTGTAATCTATTTTAAGATTTATATGCTGGGTATGCCGGGAGTTGCACTTTATAATTACGGAAACGCTGTTTTGAGTGCAGCCGGTGATACAAAGAGGCCGCTTTATTATCTTACATTTGCCGGTATTATCAATATTATTTTGAATCTTTTCTTTGTGATTGTATGCCAGCTTTCCTGTGCCGGGGTTGCCCTTGCCAGTGTAATTTCTCAGTATGTCTCTGCAATCCTTGTTATGATTCCCCTGATTCGAGGCCGCGACCTTGGAGATATAAAGTTTAGCTTTAGTCATCTTCAGTTGCACCGCGAAAAAACAATCCGAATACTAAAGGTGGGAATTCCTTCGGGCATGCAGAATGCAATCTTTGCAGTTGCAAATACCTTTATTCAGGTGGGTGTAAATTCCTTTGATGCAACAATGGTTGCGGGAACTGCAGCCGGTGCGAATCTTGATAACATTATCTACAGTGCCATGAATGCTTTTTACATAGCCTGTGCAACTTTTATTGGTCAGAACTACGGGGCTGGCAATAAAAGCCGTATTCTTCGCAGCATGCTGATTGCAAACCTCTACGCCTTTTTGCTGGGAGCGGGCATGAGCAGCACAATGTTTATTTTTGGACCTCAGTGCCTTTCCCTTTTCACCGGCGATTCTGCGGTAATTCAGGCCGGAATGCTTCGAATGTCAATCATGTGGTTTTCATATCCAGTGGCAACCTTTATGGATAACACCATAGCCGCCAGCCGGGGTCTCGGAAAAACTTCTGTGCCTACGGTTATTGTTTTGCTTGGTTCCTGCCTTTTCCGGATACTATGGGTTTACACAATCTTCGCCTGGTTCGGAACAATTCAGTCTCTCTTTTTGCTTTACATTTTCTCCTGGACAATTACTGCTCTGGCAGAAATTATTTACTTTGTGCGCGAATACCGTAAGATTTAAATTGTTGACGATAGGCTTGCCTCTGTGTTAACTTATTTGTGAGAGTTAGAGGAGACAAACATTATGAAGATTGCATTTTTTGATACCCGTTCTTACGACAAGGCTTCGTTTACAAAAGCGAATCAAGGCGGAGCTGACGGTTCACATCCATATAATTATGAAATTGATTTTCGTGATTTTAAGCTGAATGAAAACACGGCAATGACGGCACAGGGCTTTGATGTGGTCTGCGTTTTTGTAAATGATGTGGTGAATGCGGAAGTTATTGATGTGCTGAAAAAATGCGGCATAAAGCTGATTGCCCTGCGATGTGCCGGTTTTAATAATGTTGATTTGAAAGCAGCTGCGGCGGCAGGAATTAAAGTTGTGCGAGTTCCGGCTTATTCGCCTTATGCGGTTGCTGAGCACGGGGCGGCTTTACTGCTTTCCCTTACCCGCCATATTCCACAGGCATACCTGCGTACAAAAACTGCTAACTTTAATATTGATGGCCTTACCGGGCGAGATTTGCACGGGTTGACCGCTGGTATTTTGGGCACCGGAAAAATCGGCCAGATTATGGCTGGTATATTGAAAGGCTTCGGTATGAAGATTATTGCCTATGACCCATTCCCAAATGAAAAATGGGCAGGCGAGACCGGTGCAACTTACGTGAGCAAGGATGAAATCTTCCGCCAGAGCGATGTTCTCAGCCTGCATTGCCCGCTCACCGAAGAAACAAAACACATCGTAAACCACGACACAATGAAAATGATGAAGCAGGATGCGGTGATTATTAATACCGGTCGCGGCGCCCTGATTGATTCAAAGGCTCTTGTTCACGCTCTCAAGCATGGTCACATCGGCGGCATCGGCATGGACGTCTACGAAGAAGAAAGCAAATACTTCTTCAGCGACTGGTCTACAGATATTATGACAGATGATGTACTGGCGCGACTTTTGACATTCCCGAACGTAATCATCACCGGGCATCAGGCTTTCCTTACGACAAATGCATTGAAGAATCTGGCGGATACAACGCTGGAAAATATAAAGGCGTTTGCGGGTGGGGAAGAGCTTGTGAATGAGGTGAAGTAAAATATTTTATATATGGGCGTTTCCCTTCATTCACTCACTTCGTTCGTTCATTTCGGGTCGCTATGTTACGGGTTCCGCTTTCGCTCCAGCCTCCGCACTCGCTCATTTCATTCGTTCGCTTGCGGTGGCCGCCTTCGGCGCCCTTCACAGCGCTAACGCATTTACCATTCGCTAAGTTCCGTATAATCTTTCAGTTGTCCCCCATTAAAATAAAATTCATAAACGTAAGGTTCTGTTAATGTTAGAACAGCTGATTCATTTTCGTTTGCGCCATTCTTAATAAGGATAGAAATTAAATCATTATCGTCATCAGTCATTCCTAAATGAAAGGAAACTGTTTTACGTTTAGGATATTGTGCAGTAACTTCGTTAAATAACTTTTTAACTTCAACAAATGAGGCATCTATTGTTGGATACATTTCAATTATTGAAATTTTCTGTTTTGAGTCATACAAAAAATTCATTTTGTCAAAAAACATATTGTTCCATTCAACTTCATAGACTATTGTTGCTCCACCACCAAATCGATTGAACCTTGTATCGGCTATCCAGTTTTCTTCATCGGAAAAGTATTGTTCATATTCAATATTTGAGTCTTTTAATGATTGTTCGACTTCCATTCGTGTAGAGTTTTTATCAAAACCGAGAATAGATAAAGGTTTATTAGAATAAGTTTGTTTTGATTGGGCGGTCAATAACAAAGTATTTGCAATAAAAAGAATTAAAATTGCATAAGAATTTTTTTTCATTTTAAGCCTCTTAAGTTATTTGCTTTTATTATAGTAAAGAATTAATAACATCTGCTAATGAAGAATTTGACATAGAAAGTGAAATTTTATAGTTTTGGGGAACGGTGTATCGTGCCTTACATTCATTTTCAATCATTGAAATGGTATGTTTACTAATTTGTCCTTGGCTTCTTTCTTTATTAAGCATGTAAATTATGTATTCATAAGCAGTATCTGGTAATGGATTTCCAAACTGATCTTCTGTTTTTGTGCCTCGTTTACCGGCATTTTTAGTAATTTTTAGATTTTCATAAAATTTATCGCCTGCTGTGCTTTTTCCGTTTTTATTGAGCTCTTTTACTATTTCCTGAATGAAAGTTTCGTAATTATTAACAGAATTATTGCTAGTTGAGACTTGCGATTTCTCTGTTTTTTTTGGGTCTATTTTTGCCCGGTCAGCTTTTGTACCGTAAAAAACATAAGTTGTATAAAGATTTGAATCACTATCATAGCTGTTTACGCAAATATAATCAGATTTACCATCTTCTGTTTTTACTAAAGTAATGCTCACATCACTGTCAAAATCTTTCATCAGTTTTTTTACAGAGTCAGCTAAACTATTATTTGGAGAAGTAACGTTATAATCTTCTACAACAAAATAATCCATGCTCTGAAACCATTTTGGAACAATTTCAAAAACAAGTTCAGAAATGTCTCCGTCATGGTATAAATAGGAATCATAAAGCCAGTAATGGAGATTTCTTCCTAAAACAAGAGCATAACCTTCACTTTCGCACCATGATTTTTTTTCTTCTTCGGATTCAAGTACAGAAAGTGGTGACGGTTCTTTACTTACAGGCTTTCCTGCAAATACATTGAATGACAAAACTGATAAACAAAATAAAATGATGATTTGTTTTTTCATAAGTACCTCTTGCACAAATTTTGATTTATTATTTCACATATTTTTCCAGGGCATAGGCTCGACCTTTTGCATTATATATTCCTGCAATTTCAAACAACAAATTCAAGTCTGTGCAGTCATACTCGATATGTATATATTTTGAACCGTTTTCAGACTGCTGAACACTGTAATTTTCCAGTTCACAGCATGGAGCTATATCACAAATATCTTTCATATCGGCAAGGTAAACTAAAACCATGCTTTTATCAAAAACGCTTTGCTTGCTTCTATTGCCTTTGAATACTCGCTCGGATTTGTGAAGAAATTTGAAAAAATGTAATATGTGGTAGGTAAATCTGAATCATAAAATGTTACACCGGTTCTATTTGTATTTTTATTATCTGACATAATCAGACACAGAATGCAACCATCGTCATCGCTGAGTTCTACTAATTCAAAAGTCTGACCGTACACGCCGGTACGATAAAGTGTTTTTGTCTGAATGTTTTGAGCAAAGGAATTTGTTGTTGCTAACAAAGCTAAAAACGCTATGATTATTTTTTTCATAAAAATTATATCTCAAAATCTTGATAATATTCGTTAAGAAGTTTTTGTAAGCCTGGATGATTTTGTTTTTCGTTAATAAGATATAGTTGCAAGGACTTTAAGGCTTTCCTAAGAATTTCATCGCCATAATCATTTTCAATATTTTTAAAATAACAACGAATATCCCTTTCGCTCATATCATGAACAAGGGGCGTACCAACAATCATATTGAAGAAGCAATTAATATAATCTATAGCAGAACCTTTTTTCATTTCAGTTTCTTCTGAAATACGTTTTGCTAATTCATTAATTTTTTCTTTGTGTGGATAAATATCTTTTGCATATTTATAACAAGCTTCCGCCATTTCCAATGTAATTTTACTTCTATTCATAAGTTCTGTTCAAAAAAACACCGCCATAAAATTACTGCTATCACTTTGATTACCATATTCGGCTTCACATCTATTTATCATGGATTGTTTTCAGTAAAGAGAATACGGTTTAAACATATCAAGCGAATATCTATTTTTGCTTTTATCATAGTTTACTACATATCCCCAACCTAACATGAGATAAATTGCAACATCACAGTTTCGTTGTTTCATTAGGGTTTTTACAACATCAAGAACGTCATAGGAAGTTTCTTTTTCCCATACAATATAACATCCGCAACTCTTAAAAAACTCAGGTATATATTTATTATAAATTTCACTGCCATCACCATTATGATATGTATAAGTGTCATAAAGCCAGCAATCAACTTTCATTCCAATAATCGTATCAAAGAAACCTTGCTGTTCTCTATAGGAATCGGCCACATGGTAAAACTTCTTTCCATTCAGCACTGCGCCATTCGTATATTTCCAACCTAAATCTCCTATATATCCACCATTCACAAAAACGAAATCATATGCGGAAAGTTTTAGGGTTGTAATTACACCTAATACAATAATCAATAAATTTCTCTTTTTCATAAAGCTCTCCAGTATAATCTTATTTTGATTTTATATAATCATTATTAGTGCTGATTCTTTCAAACATTCCACAGTTCTTACCCATACATGGAATGTCATTTTCAGAGTGATTTATTTTCTTCATCTCTTCATTTTTACAAATTTCATGCACAGTTCTATATTCCATTTTGTCATTGTTATATATACACTCTTTCATTTTCTTCCTCTGTAGTTGTTATCCCATACCTACTTTTACTACAAAATTATCAATACGCACTTAATTTTAATACGCAGATAACCTATTGTCAATGTGTAGTTAATATATATTTGTATTCTCGATAAGTTTCAAAATAATGCGGTAAGGTACAAACTTATACTTACAAGATGGAATCACAAGAATTAAGAGAATGTTTGAGTTTGAACCTCAAAAAATACCGAAAGATAAAGGGCTGGTCGCAGTTCGAACTGGCGGAAAAAGCTGAAATTTCGGAGCAGACTGTAAATTCAATAGAAGGTTTAAGGCTCTGGCCGAGCGACAAAACCTTGGCAAAGCTGGCAAATGTACTTGAAGTTGAAATGTACCGTTTGTTCGTTCCTCAGACGCTTGCAATGCAGTCCGAAACTATTTCTGAATTAAAACACGCAGTTGTAAAAACTGTTGAAACGCTTGTTCACGACACTTTACAGGATTGGGAAAGGCAGTAATCACATATTAAAATCAATAATTGAATTTTTAATTGACACATTTATTCTTTTGTTTTATATTGGTATTGAAAAGTTGTGGTATAAAAGGATTGTTGGGTAATGAACAATAGTTTGGCGGCATCTGTTTTTATTATGAGGTTAAAGAAACTGATTGATAAGAACAAATTATATTTCAAACCTCGAAACAGGCAGAAGACTATGCAGTTTTTGTTTGATGAAGGTTTGAGCGTAAAAGATGTTATGGACTATGTAAAAAATCTGACGCCTGAAGATTTCTACAGCGGGCCTACGGAAGATGATAATGGAAGTGCCGGTGATGTAATGGTGTTCTTCAAGCCATACAAAAACACGAAGTTGTACATCAAGTTGAAAATTTGGTGTGATGCCGCAGGTGATGCAGGAGTAGTAATGTCGTTCCATAAGGAGGGTCAATATGATTAGTAAATTATCTTGTCCGGATTGTGAAAAGGTTGTTGAAGTTTCTGAAATCAAAAAGGAAACAAACGTTGTTATTAATGGAAAAAATGTTTCTTTCCTCGCACCTATGTATAAATGCTCTGTGTGTGGATGCGAATTTCAGACGATGGAACAACTAGAAGAATCCTTAAAACTCGGGAAGTCGGCTGCAGAAAAACAGTCTGACGAGCTGACTCCCGAAAAGATAATTTCCATCCGCGAAAAATACAATGCCAGCCAGAAAGCTTTTGCAATAATTCTTGGAATGGGTGAATTGACAATTAACAAATATGAACAGGGGGAAAAACCTAGTTCTTCGAACAGGATGCTGCTGCTTCTTTCTGATGATCCGGCCTGTTTTTATAAAATGTATGAAATCAATAAATACAAAATAGGAGCTCTCCAAAAAGAAAAAATAGAACATTCTGCTGTTTTGCAGAGGTTTATGTAAAAGAAAAGACCGTCCGAGAAATTTTCGGGCGGTCTTCTATTTAACAAGTGGTTTCGATACAACCGGTGCGTTCGCGCGCGGTCACTCAACCACCTCGTCATCCTGAACTTGTTTCAGGATCTATTTTTAGCAAACTTCGCAGTTGTCGGCTTTGTTTGTTGTAACAGGTTTTCCTGCGGCGAGGGCCTTCTGGCCTGCGATTGTGAAACATTTGCCACTTACGCGATATTCAATTTTGCAGAAGTGGTCGATGTCGATTTTGGCTGGCTTTTCGCCGGTGTATTCGGCACCTTCAATCTGGATGATGGTTCCAGGTTGCGCCCATGGAGCAGTGAGGAGTTCAACCTTTTCTTTGCCGTCTTCTGTGTAGTCGCAGGCTAGGAGCATTCCGCAGCTTTCTACGCCCTTCATCTTACGTGGAGCGAGGTTAGCAGCGATGATTACGTGCTGGCCGAGAAGTTCTTCTTCTGTGAGGTATGGGCGGAGGCCGCTCTGAATAATGCGTTCTGTGCCAGTGCCGTCATCCAAAGTTTCGATATAGAGCTTGTCGCCCTGTGGGTTTGTTTCTACCTTTGTGATTTTTGCAACGCGGAGCTCAATGTGCTCGTTGAAGTATTTTACAGGGTTTGTTTCTGCTTCGGATTTCTGATTGTTGCCAGCGGTGGTTTCGACAGGCTCAACCACCTTCTTATTTTTTGCCTTTTCAGCATCAGTCTTTGTATCTGCAGTAGCCATCAAGGTTTCCAAATCGAGTTCGCCTGCTACACAAGGAACTGTAATTCCCCAGTTTTCGAGAACCTGTGGATGAACTTCACCAAATACACCGGCTGGCTGTCCATCAACAATCAGCTGAGCCTGGCGGCCAGGAATAAAGCGTGGGTCTTCGCTTTCAACAACTTTGTATTCGTGGTCGAGGAAGTAAACAAGTGAAGAAACTTCGCTGGCCAAAGTATTGAAGTTAGCGTTAGCACTTGCAGTTAAGAAGCCAAGGTGCTGGCGTGTAATAGTTCCGGTGTTTTCATCTTCCTTAAGATATGCAACCTTACCAATTTCAAAAATCTTGTGAGGATACATAGCGTTGGCTGAACCGGCCTCGGCACGGCAAAGGCTAGACAAAATCTCAGGGCGGATAAACTGATAGTTTTCGCTCATTGGGTTTGCAATTTCAATAACCTTTGAACCGTCAATCAGCATATTGTCGATGTAGTCTTTCTTGCTACCTACATAGTTGAAAATCATTTCCTGATAACCAAGACCAACCATCAAAGTCTTTGCCTTGCGGCTGAACTCTGTAAGTGGAAGAAGGCGTCCAACTGTGAAGTCCTGTGGAGTACGTGGCTCAAATGCGGCTACGTTACAGCCAATCATAACATCTTCAATAATATCAACTTCGTGGAGGAAGTCGTTTCGGTAAGGAGCTGGCGAGAGAGTAATTTCCTCACCCTTAACTTCAACTGTGCTTCCCATGCGTGTAAGAGCATCAACAACCTTGTTCATATCAAAGTCGCTTCCAAGAAGCTTGTTGATTGCACCGAGAGTTGTCTTTGTAGTTGGCTGGAAGTAGTAAGGAACCATAATGTCCTTTCCAAGGCCTGTATCATAAGGATGCTTTACAAGAATAGGCTTGATTTCATAACCCTGATCAGCAAAATCACATGCAACAATGTTAGCTGACAAAATCAAGTTTTCAATATTATCACCAGTGAGCTCAACCATCAGGTCTTTATCACCAACCTGAACTGCACCGAGGGTAGCTGAATTGATAATCGGTGCCATAGAAAGCACTTCGTTTTTAGCATCACTCAAAAGAGGGAACTTTTTCATATCAGCGAGAATCCAGCCGAAATCTTTTCCCTTTGGATGGTCAGTAAGAATCTGGCGGCAAGTCATAGGAGCGTCGCACTGGAGTGGAACGAAACTAGTCTTGTCCGGGTCAACAGCGTGGTAGCGAACAGGGAACTTAATCTGGTCAACGCGGTAAACGCCCATAGAAATAGACTTACGCTTGCGGCCAAAGTTCCATGCCAGCTTTTCCTGAGTCTGGATAATGTCCTTAAGCATAGGATCATCAATTGCCTTACCGGTAATCATAAAAGCAACCATGTAAGGACGGATATCCTTAAGCTCAGGGTCAACCTCAACAATGCGGTCACCGTAGTCGTTGTTGCCGTGGTTAGACATCAGCTTCATATAGTCAACAGTTTTTCCGCCTTCGTGCAGCTTAATCTGACGAGCAACACCGTTTGTAGACCAGAGGTCAGGGCGGTTAGTATCATTCAATTCAATTTTTACAACGCGCTCATTTTCAGGCTGGCTCATATCAGGCTTTTCGTCCAGTTCAGCCTTAGCGCAAGGAAGTACATCTTCCAGAGCATCATAAGTGTATTTTTTTCCGATAGCATCAAAAAACAGTTTTTCGTTACATTCGATCTTAGGCATTTTTTTCCTCGAGTTTTTCTGATTCGGGCACAATGACCCCGTAATTTTAATGCTCTATTATAGAAAATTTCAGCGATATATTCAATTAAGGGGGATTTTTCTGATATATTTAAGGTATGCGGAAAATGAGCTTTAGGGCATTAGACATTCTGATAATAATTCTCGTTGCGGTGGCCGGCATATTTCTAACAGTGCACAGCCTTGGTCAGAAGGGCTCGCGGGTTGTCGTGAATGCGGCCGGCACCCGGTATGAATACTCCGCTGAGTTAGCTGGGACTTACACCGTTCCAGGAGAGCTAGGCCCAACCACTTTTGAAATCAAAAATGGTCGCGTGAGAATAACAGATTCTCCCTGCCCAAATAAAACCTGCATAGCACAGGGCTGGCATAATCCGCTGGTATGTCTGCCTAACAAGGTGATGATTAGTGTGGAAGGAGAGGCAAGTGTGAAGGCCGGGCAGGGTCGTGGTCGCGAAAGTCAGGAGGTGGAGTTTGATGCAGTCAGCCAATAAAAATCAGATAGCCCGCCTGGCCGCTCTCACTCTAATTTTCTCTTACGCCGAACTTCTGATTCCCCGCGTGCTTCCATTTTTCCGCCTGGGCTTTGGGAATGCGGCTCTGCTCATGGGCCTGGCGGCCGGTTTGACTTTTCCCACCTTTATGCTGCTCAGCGTCGTGAAGGCGGTGGCTGCAAACCTCATGGCCGGCACGCTCTTTTCGCCTTTCTTTCTTGTGTCCTTTGCGCAGAGCCTTGTGAGTGCCCTGATTATGTTCGGGCTTTATCGGGCGGGACGGCCGGGTTTACGCAGAACAGATGAGGGCCTGTCAGATGCGAGTCAGGAAGGCATCAGATGCAGCCTGCTCAGCCTTTATGGCATTTCGGTTTGCGGTGCTGCTTCGAGTGCTGTGGTGCAGATTGCGCTCACTTCTTTTTATCTGGGGCAGGGCACCTGGAGTCTTCTCGGCCCAATGCTGCTTTTTAATCTGATCAGCGGAATTATTACGGCCTGGATTGCGGAGTTTTTGGGAAATACTAATGAAGGAGGGGAAAGCCTTCCCCTCGTTCGCACTTCGTTGCTCACTACCCCTTCTAGCGGGGGCCACCCCCGCAACGCCCCCGGCGACATTCCCGGCTCACACCCACTTCCCCGCATCCGCAATCTCTTCTGCCTTGCCATCCTCCTCGCCGCGGCGGCTTCCGTCTTCTTCATAAAAAACACCGCGCTTCTTTGCGGCATCCTTCTGCTTTCCTTCCTCGCCCAAAAAATCAGCGGTAGGAAAATCCTGCTCCTGCCTCACATCTCGCTCTGGCTATTTGTTCTGCTAACGTCAGTCTTAGTTCCAAACGGCCGGGTCATCTTTACCATCGCAGGCTTTTCAATCACCGGGGGCGCCCTGCTTACCGGCTTACAAAAAGCTCTCCGCCTTTCCATCGTGAGCGCCCTCAGCCAGACTGCCGCCACAATCAAACTGACTTCCAACCCCGACTCACTGCTTGTCCTCACACTCGGCTACTACAGCAGGATGCTGGAAACTTTCAGAGAAACTCAGGGTTCAATCATTACAAAAATTAAAGCGGCCCTCAGGGAGTATTAATCAACAACTCGAACCGAGTCAAAATCAAAAAGAAGAGAAATATTTTTTTCCAGCGGCGCTGAATAAACAAGGCACTTGTCTTTAGTGATAATCACAAAATCAAAATCTCGGGCGCTGCTTTGCCAGAACGCAACGGCTTTATCCAGTCCCATTACAAAAAGAGAAGTGCTGAGGGCATCGCCGTAAAGTCCTTCACGGCAAATTATTGTAACGCTCTCAAGATTATTTTCCACAGGGCGTCCTGTGCTTCCATCAAAAATATGAATATACTTATGACCATCCGGTGCAGTGAAAAATCTTTCGTAGCCGCCGCTGGTAATCATGCAGGCATCGCGTAGTTTTACAGCAGCAACAGGTTCGCCACCCCATGGATTTTTTATTCCAACAGTCCAGTCGCTTCCATCTGGTTTTGTCCCCAGCACCTGAATGTTGCCGCCAAAATCAAGTAAGGCAGAACTAACACCAGCCTTTCTTAGAATTTCAATAGCCTTGTCTCCCGCATAACCTTTCCCGATTGCTCCAAAGTCCAGCTGCATGCCGGCAGGGCGGTCAATAATAACCAGAGGTGCAGGATCAGCTATATCATAGTCCGCCGGGAGAAGTTCAGATGAACTTACTTTTTCAGAAATTGTAATTTTAGAAAAATCAGTGTATTCAAGCAGCTGGCGGATTCTTTCTTCGGAAGGTACTTTATATTCTCCAGTCGTAAACCCCCATTCTTTAATTACTGGATAGAGTGCAGGATTAAAAGCACCACCGGTCAGGTCATAAAGCTCGTGGCTTCGGGTAATCAAATAAGCGGTTTCAGAGTGTAGGGAATTTTCTGTGATACTGAAATTATCATTTTCCGTGGACTCATTTAATTTATAAATATCGCTGCCTTCAATTGTGGTAGAAAGAATAGACTCAAGCCACTCTATTTCCTGCTGAACAAGGTAATTTGCAGCGGCTAATATTTTTGTATCTTTTCCATAGGACTTTACCGTCATATAAGTATTCATTGCAGTGAAGGAAGTTACTTCAGCCTTTACCGGGTGTCGCTTCGAGCAGGAAGGAAAAGTCACAGCGCTGCATGAAATGAGAAAAGTAAAAATCAAAAAAGAAAATCTTCCGGCTTTCATTTACAACTTCTTCCTGAAAATATATGTCATATAATCTTCGTCTTCGCTGCTGAAGGGTTTATAAACATCTTCAGAAAGAAGTTCATAATCATGTTTTGTGTACCACTGCCAGTCGCATTCGCAGTCGGTCCAGAGATAAAGATTTTTCCAGCCCTGATTACGCAGGCGATCGCAAAGTTCATTAAGCAGTTTAGAGCCGCAGCCTTTCTTTCTGCTTACATAAAGAGTCAGCTGAATGTCATCATCATTCATATAAGCACGGACTTTTTTATCCATCAGCTCAATATAAGCTTTTCCGATTTTTGTAGAAGTTAATAAGTTTTCCGGATATTTTTTTGATTCAAGATCATACCATTCATCAGCTTTGCAAATATCAGTTTTACGGGCAAAAAAAGCCGATGTGCAAAAACTACCATTTTCAATCAGTTCAAAATTTAAATCATTTTCAAAAAAATTATTACGCACAATGTGTTCAACGTAAAAACGGCGGAAGCTCATATCCTCAACAGGAGGGCTCCACATTGGAACTACGACATCAAGAATCAGGGGAATATTTTTCATTTCAAAAGGACGAATAGTATAGATGTCTCCGCAGTCACCTGCAACACTGTTTCTGCTTTTGAGTTTTTCAATTCGTTCAACGAGGGTAGGGTGAGAATAATTCCAGAAGACGTAAAGTTTTGGAGGAATCAGCTCAGAAAGATTTTCACTGTTAAGTTTAATAAGACCTGTAATGAGATGGTCTGGTGTTCCACAGGCCTGGGCACCAAAGGCATCAGCCTGATATTCCTGCTTGCGGGAGAAGATATTTGAAATAGGACTTACAATTTCACTGACCGCACTCCAGAGCATTGATGCGAGGAAGATTCCTATAAATTGAACGCTGGCAACATTTTGGTGGGTGATGTTCGTAAAACCAAAAGCGTTATACAGTCCGGTGAGATGAGCCATTTTATACAAAAGATAGGTCACAAGAAACTCCATCGGAATCATTACAAAAAGACGCTTTGTGATATGGTGAAGCTTGAAATGTCCGAGCTCGTGACCAAGCACAGCGGCAAGTTCATCCGGTGTGAGAGATTTTAAAAGTGTATCGTAAAGAACAATTCGTTTAGTTTTTCCAAAGCCGCTGAAGTAGGCATTGCTGTGACCGCTTCGCTTTGAGGCGTCCATCACAAAAAGCCCGCCGTTTTTAAATCCGACTTTATCAAGAATCGACATGATTTTCTCTTTAGCTTCTCCGTCTTCCAGCGGACTGAATTTATTAAAAAGTGGTGCAATGAATTTCGGGTACACAACCTGCATGATGAAAGTAAAGGCAATCAAAATGGCCGCAAGAATAAACCACCAGCTGTTCGCGAATTTAACAAAAGCCACTGCTGCTATAAAAGTTAGAAGCGACATTAAAATCAAACCAAGAATCATGCTTTTTATTGTATCAATAATCCAGAGCTTCCAGGTCATGTTAGAGAAACCAAACTTTTTTTCCAGAACAAATTCATCGTAAAGTGAAAAAGGAAGAGCCAGAATAAAAGAAGGTATAGATGTGATGAAAGTAAATAAAAGAAAGGAAAAAAAACTGTTTCCAATGGTAGATGGAAATCCGGTAAGGCCACAGATACAATTAAACACAAAAGGATAAAAACCAAAAATCACAAGTGTCAGATCCAGTATTGTTGTAAGTACAGAAGAGATGCACCATTTAAAATATTTTGCATCTTCATAAGCACTGATATTTTTTAGCTTTTCAGTATCAAAGGTTTCTGCCGCAAGTGGAATCTTCTGCAAAAGGTCTGGAATGCGGCCGCCATTTTTCACTCTTGAACGAAAATCAATAAACTCAAGAAAATGGTTAATTAAAAAAGTAGCAGCAGTGCCACAAAGGAAAATTAAAACAAATGGATTAGAAAGATTTACAGATATGTTCATATTTCAATTATACTGAATAGAGTATTTTTATCCAATTTTATTCACGGCATATTATTTGAATGACCTCTGGATTGATTCCAATGCTATGAAAAATGAAACCTTAAATTCTGAACTGATTTTAAATATGACATGATGGTGTCATATTTTCTGTGTTATGATTTTTGCATGGGAAGAAGACCTGCTTTTGAGGAAATTAAAACATATGAAGAGTTCTCAAAATATTACTGGTACCGTGAAGAGCTTGTGGTGATTTGCAAAGGGCTTGGGATTTGTGCCAGTGGTTATAAGGCGGAGTTGAATGAGAGGATTGAGGCGTATTTTAAGGGAAAGCCTTCACAAATAAAAAAATGTCGTCGAAAGAGAGTTGCAAAGAAGACCGTCACTGAACTCTCACTTGAAAACGGTTTGATTGAATGCGATTTTCGTTTTAGTCAGCGCTTCCGCGATTTCTTTTCTGAAGAGACCGGAATTAAAAACTTTAAGTTCAATGCCGACATGGTTGCCAGTGCAAGAAAAGTCCGTGAAACTGGAGATAATGCTTTTACCCTTGGAGATCTGCTTGATATTTATTACGGGCGAAAAAGTTACGCCCAATATGACAAGATTTCACTTCAATGGAATAAGTTTGTAAAAGACTTTTGTGCAGACCCGTCCACAGCACAATTTCCCAACAAACTGAAAGTTGCTGCCCGCCTCTGGAAAGAAGTTCGGGAATCAACAAGAGAAAAAGTCTACAAGCATGAATTACTGGAAGAGTTTGGAAAGACGCTGATATCGCACGCAGAGGGAAAAACTGGTATTGCACAGTCGGCGGCGGCATTATTACAGTAAATGCTTACAGCTACACAATCATCACTGCGCATAAGCTGAACTAAAATTAAAAAATCTGCTAATGTAATTACATGGAACTTGCAGAAAAAATCTATGTGGCGGTGAGACTCATTCCACGCGGAAAAGTTGCTACTTATTCTCAGATTGCAGCACTTGTGGGAAATCGTAATCTTCGCCGCTACGTTGGAAATGCTTTGCACAAAAATCCAAGTAATGCAGTTACGCCCTGCCACCGAGTTGTAAATGCGAAGGGCTTTTGCTCCGGAAGCTTTGCTTTTGGTGGACCTGATATTCAGCAGGAAAAGCTTGAAGCTGAGGGAGTTCTTTTTGTTGACGGCCATGTTGATATGGAACGCTTTGAAATTACTCCCGATGATTTTGAAATGATGAGGGCCTCGCTGGCTTAAAATAATCTTATGAAAGAAAAGTCAGATTCACAAAAGATAATTCATCAAATCCCGCCGGTCTGGGACTCAGAAAGCCGAGTTTTGATTCTTGGAACTATGCCTTCGCCCAAGAGCCGGGAAGCCGGTTTTTTCTACATGCATCCTCAGAACAGATTCTGGAAGGTACTGCCAGCAGTTTTTGGAGAAGAACTGGCTTACCCAAACAATTCGCCTGACCGCGAGGCTGCAATTTCTGAACGACGAGATTTTCTTCTCCGCCATCACATAGCCCTTTGGGATGTGCTTGCCAGCTGCGAGATTTCTGGAGCCGCAGATTCTTCTATTAAGAAGGCCATTCCCAACGACTTTGAGCAAATCCTGAGTAATTCAAAAATCAAACGCCTTTTCTGTACAGGAAAAACCGCCTGGTCTCTCTGGAAGAAAACTTGCGCAGAAAAATACGAAGAGCCTTATCAGCTGACTGTAGAATGCCTGCCCAGCACCAGCCCTGCAAATGCCGCCTGCAGCCTCGAAAAATTAATTGAGGCTTATAAAGTGATTTATAAATTTTAAAGGCTCTCGACCGCTTGCCGAAGGCAAGCGGGCACGCCTTATAAATTTTCTAAAAGCGTGCTATAATTATTCTATCCAACAAAAGTGAGGCATTCGATGGAAGTTTTTGAAATACTTAAAACCCTTCGCGAAAAAAATAATCTTACTCAGGAAGAAATGGCAAACCGCGTAAACATTACAAGGCAGGCTGTGAGCCGATGGGAAACTGGGGAGACCCAGCCCAACCCCGAGATGCTCAAAGTTCTTTCACGCGAGTTCAACATTTCTATAAATACTCTGCTTGGGTCGCCACGCCAGCTTTACTGTCAGTGCTGCGGAATGCCTCTTACCGAAGATTCTATGATCAGCCGCGAGCCGGACCAGACCTTCAACGAAGATTACTGCAAATGGTGCTACGTGGACGGCGAGTTTATTTATAAGCAGAAGGATTCCCTGATTGATTTTCTTTTGCAGCACATGCCTAATCCGCAGAATCAGAGTGATGATGAACGCCGTAAACTCTTTGATTCCATGCTCTCGCAGCTCAAGCACTGGAAGGCCTAGTCCGCCGCCGCCCCCCGAAAAAGCAACAAGCTGTTTCTTTTTGCCCGGCACGTCCCGTGTTATACTAAAATCATCAGGAGGACAAAATGCCAAGACCACACAACAAAGAAGATCTGCTCAAAGCAGCACAGGAAAATTATGAATCACTTATGAGCCTCATTGACGGGCTTAGCGAAAAGGAACTTAACACCCCATTTGATTTTTCGGGACAGCCAAGCAAAAAAGAAGCCCACTGGAGCCGCGACAAAAATGTGCGCGATGTTCTGATTCATCTTTACGAATGGCATCAGCTTTTGCTGGACTTCCCAAAGAACAATAAAGGCGTAACCGACAAGAAAGCCGCCATCGCTTTTTTACCAGCCGACTATTCATGGAAAACTTACGGCGCAATGAACCAGATGTTCTGGAAGCGACATCAGGAAACCAGCCTCGAAGCAGCAAAAGCAATGTTCAAAAAAAGCCACGCCGCCGCCATGAAGCTGATTGAAGGCTACACTAACGAAGAACTTTTTACACAAGCCTACTTTCCATGGACAGGCAATGCGGCCCTCGGGGATTATTGCGTAAGCGATACCTCAAGCCACTATGCATGGGCTATCAAAAAAATTAAGGCTCATAAGAAAAACTGCGGGAAATAAAATAAAGAGTAAAGAAATGCAGATAGAAACACAACGCCTGATTTTACGCGAATACACAATGGATGATTTTGATGATCTCTATGAAATCATGTCTGACCCGGAAACCATGCAGCACTATCCCGCTCCTTTTGACGAAGCCCGCACCCGTCGCTGGATTGAATGGAATCTTGAAAATTATCAGAAATATGGCTGGGGACTTTGGGCAGTTGTCTTGAAAGAGACCGGCGAGTTTATAGGCGACTGTGGAATCACTTTGCAGGATATTGATGGCCAGCTGCTCCCGGAAATTGGTTATCACATTCATAAAAAATACTGGCGCAGAGGATTTGCAAAAGAAGCTGCCCGTGCCGTCCGTGACTGGGTTTTTGAAAACACAAAGTACGACACAATTTATTCTTACATGAAATATACAAACGTAGCATCTTATTCGACGGCCCTTGCAAACGGCATGAAAAAGGTAAAAGAATATCCCGACCCAAAAAATGAAATTTCCTATGCTTATGCAATTACCCGCATAGAGTGGGAAACTAAAGCTGGTCTACATATTCATCAACAATGCTTAGAACAGGTCCCAAGTAAGTAGGTCCAAACAAGTTCAGATGATTTAAAAGCTGGTACAAATTATAAAGGTCCCGTCTGTCTTCATAGCCTGCTTCCAGGGGATTTGCCTGCATGTAGGCATCGTAAAATTTTTGAGGAAAGCCTCCAAAAAGCTGTGTCATTGCAAGGTCTGCTTCTGCGTGACCGATGTATGCTGCGGGATCAATCAGCATTGCTTTACCTTCAGGACCGCACATTACGTTTCCACTCCAGAGGTCGCCATGAAGCAGACTGGGGTGGGCTGGTTCTAAAAGAAACTTATCCAGATGGTCCAGGAGCTTTGTAATTTTATTTCTGTCGTCCGGACTAAAATATGAATCTGCAGTCTTAAACTGAGGAGTAAGACGATTATCGCGGAAGAAAGAAATCCATGAAGGACATGGAGTGTTTATTTGTGGGCGGGCGCCTATAAAATTATCCTGAAAAAATCCAAAGGAGCCGCTACTGGCACTGTCTGGCCATAGAGTTTTTGTGTCTGCCTTATGAAGGGCTGCCAGTTCCTGACCAAGGATTTCCCAATAATCTTTGCGGGCTTTGGCAGATTTAATGAATTTTAAAAGTAAAAAACTGTAGCCCACATCTTCGCCGTCGTCAGTTCCTGTGCAAAGAATTTCCGGGGTCGCGATTGTGCCAGTGGAAGCAATAGCTGAAAGCCCTGCGGCTTCGGCAGTAAAAAAATCTGCATTAGCCTTGGAGTTGGCTTTCATAAAAATGCGGTCTCCGGTGTTCAGAGTCAGTGCGTAAGCTTTGTTAATATCTCCACCAGAAAGTCTGTCGGTCTGGGCAATTGAAACAGAGTTTCCAAAAAGAGAAACCAGAGCCTGAGCCAGAGAAGTATAATGGGGCGGAAGGGAAGTTTTGATGTTATTCGATTTATTCATTTTGGAATCCTCGGTAAATCAGTCCAGAATTATAGTTTTATCTTCAAAGCCCTGCGTGCTGATTGTAAGTTTAGTTTGCCCTTTTTCATAAGTCGAACGTAAAACCGCACAGGCGTGTCCCTTGTAACTTACGGTCTGATTGTCAGTGTAGTCTTCATCAGTTATCGGATTTCCTGAACCAAAACCTGCAAGACAGCCAGTTCCCTCAATCTTTGCAGTAAGCTTTATTTCTGCATCCGGAAGAAGCTGTCCCTGTTCGTCAAGAACATCAATCATTACAAAGGCGGCATCGTGACCATCCGGAGTCAGCGATTTTTTAGAGCAGCTTAGATTTATCTGAGCAGGCTGACTTGCTGTGCAAAGTAAGTCAGAACTAACTTCTTTGCCGCCCACGTAACTTATGGCTTCAATTTTTCCGGGCTGGTAAGTTGCTTCGAACTCGGCCAGATTTGGCATTGGTGCCTCGAAAGAAATTTTTTTTCTGCCAACAGATTTTCCGTTAATTAAAACTTCAACTTCTTCTGCGCGGGAAAAAACTGCAATCTTAACAGGCTTTCCTTCAAAACCGGGATATGTCCAGTTTTTGTTGAATTGCGGGAAGCCCCAGAAGGTCATCATTTCTACTTTGTCGAAAGCTTCCGGATGTCTTGTGTATAAATGCGTTTTCTCAGATCCCCAAACGACACTGCGGTATTCTCCCTGAGGAAGCAGCACTCCTGTAATATCATAGTCCGCATCCTGGGCAGTTCTGTATGGAAAGTGTGAAGTCTGCTGGGGCATAATTTCCCAAGGCTTTTTGTTTACAATAGGATCGTCTTTGTCTGCATAGAATGCTTTACCAAGGCCTGCTTCTCCAAGATAGTCCCAGGCGGTCCAGGTAAAGTCTCCGATTACATAAGGATGTTTTTCTATAAAAGGCCAGCGGTATCCAATCTGATTCGGGAAATTTTCTGAACCAAGAATTACGCGCTGAGGAAACATTTCGTGGTCTTTTTCGTATTGGTCTTCCATGTAGTTGTAACCTACAATGTCCAGGCCGTTGGTAAAAGGCTCCGTTGCCCGTTCCCATAAGTTTTCATAAACGCCAATGTTTACATTCTGTGCCTGGTACTGGCCTTTTGCAAGTTTGTCATCAAGACCGCTCCAGAGAGAACAGATTCCGTTGCTTACAGGCCGGCTGGCATCCAGCTTTTTGATAGTCGTGGCTAACATAGTTGCTCTTGTATATCCTTGTGCAAGTCCGGCACGTTCAGGAATCTCATTTCCGGTAGACCAGATGATTACAGCAGGACTGCTGCGATCGCGTTTGATAAATGCAGTTAAATCTTTTTTCCAGTTGGCTTCAAAATACTGACTGTAGTCTCCGGCGCGTTTTCCAATCCACCAGGCATCAAAGGCTTCGTCAAAAATATACATGCCAAGTTTTTCGCAGGCACGAACCAAAGCAGAAGAAGGAGGATTATGAGAAGTTCTTATTGCATTAAAACCAAGCTCCTTGAGCTTCTGGATTTTACGCGCCTCTACTTCATAAAGAGAAACGGCTCCCAAAAGTCCGTTGTCGTGATGCAGACAACCGCCCTTGAGTTTTATGCTTTTTCCGTTTATCAAAAGTCCGCGTACTGCATCTGCAGAAATTGTGCGGACACCAAAAAGGATTTCACTTTCATCGGCAGGCAGATCATCTTTTTCTTCAAGACGGGTGCGGTATTCTCCCTGACTTTTTACTGAGGCTTTGAGGGTGTAAAGATTTGGATTATCACTATCCCAGAGCTTTGGATTTTTCAGATTGATTGATAAATAAGCTGTTTCACGAGAGTGGGCTGCAACAAAAACAGAAGTTTCTGAGTTTGCAGCAGGGGCGGCCTTATCTTCACAAATCAGACTTGCGCTAACTTCCACAATTCTGTTTTCATCTGTATCATTTGCCACCTCTACCTGGGCCTTAACAAAAGCAAAGCCGTCAGCAACTTCAGAAGTGTATGCATAAATTCCATCTTCAGGAATATAAACTTTTGATGCTCTGCAAAGCTGAATCCCGCGATAAAGCCCCAGCCCTGTATACCAGCGGGAATTACTTGCAGAGCCTGTATTAAGATTTACGGTAATTCTATTTTCCTGACCAAAAGCAACATAGGGAGTAAGGTCCACATAAAAAGGCGCATAACCATAATTCTGATGAGCAACCTTGCAGCCGTTAATATCAACCGAAGCGTTCATCATGGCACCGTCAAACTTGAGTCCGATTTTTTGATCCTTCCAATCCTCGGGAATAAAAAGAAATTTTGTATAATTGCAGATTCCGCCATTAAAAAATCCGCTGTCGCAGCCGGCAGGACAATCTGCAGTAACCTTAGTTCCAATCATTGCATCATGAGGAAGATTTACCTGCACTCCGGCATCATTATCGAGTCCGCCAACAGAATCAAGATACCCCCATCTGAAGGTCCAGTTCTGGTCAAGAGAAATTGTTTTCATAAATCAATTCTAATGTGGAATATCTGCCATTTCAAGTGAGAGGAAAAAGAACGACTGCAAGCTTTTAAAAATATTCCCAACATAAGCATATAGCACACAGTCTTAGAATTTTAGAAGAAGCACAATTCTAGAAATTATACAAGCTATTACGATTGTTCTAGCTCAGTTTAAAGAATCCCGCGCTCTTTCCAGTAACAATTATCTTTTTTCCGTCAAAATTGATTTTTCCGCCGAAAGAGTAAATTGCATTTTCGAGTGCATTGGCTCCAGCACCCAGCTTTTTCAAATCACAAGGGAAGGACACTTCTTTCTCCGACGGATTTATAATCACAAAAATCTTTTCGCCAGGCTGATTTTTGCCCGCGCAGCTTCTTAGATAAGCCAACGGATATTCATTTTTCTTTGCATAGATAAATTCAATCTCGCCACGACTCTGCAGAGCCTCATGTTCCTGCCTGATTTTTATAAGCTTCTGGATTTCGTGATAAAGTGATTTTTTATTTTGCTGCTGAGCCTGAACTGTCGGGCGTTTAGTACCAGGGTCCAGCGGAATATAAAGTTTCTCCTCCGGTGCCGAACTAAAGCCCGCGTTTGTAGAAGAGTCCCACTGCATAGGCGAACGAGAACCAGTTCTTCCATAACCACCTTCGACAGAAACAAGATTTTCTACATAGTTCATGCCAATCTCATCTCCGTAATAAATAAAAGGCGCACCCGGCATAGAAAGCAAAAAGGCAAAGGCAAGCTTAAGATTGTCACCCTTGATGTGGCGGGCAAGTCTGTCCATGTCGTGATTTCCGGACGGAATACAGATTAGGCCCATGTGCTTAGAATCCGCACGAGCCTTTTGGTAGCTTTCTTTATATTTTTCTACAAACTCAAAAACATCACCCTTGCCGCTGGCCGCAAAAAAAGGATTCTCGCAGCGGAACAAATCGTTGTAATGTGATGGCCCAAAGTGCAAAAGAAAATCCATATGAAAGCCACCCTGCAAAGATTTATCGGGCTCGCCCCATTCAGAAACCATGGCAGCCTCAGGGAATTCCTTATCCAAAAATCCGCGGACATTTTGCCAGAGCTTTATTGTGCCCTTTCCGTTTTCATCATGCTTTACAAGGGAGCCGGCCATATCAACTCTAAAACCATCGCAGCCCATCCCAAGCCAGAAGCGCATAATGTTTTTCAACTCATCAAGTGTAGCCCTTGGCCCTGGCGCGTCCATCGGCTGCTGCCATTTTTTTGCAGGGTCCGGTTTATAAAAGCCATAATTCAAAGCCGGCTGATGAGAAAAAAAGTTTACAGCGCAGGAACCATCTCTGTCTGAAATTCCTCGCAAACTTGCCATACCATCAGGTTCAACCCAAATTGAATCAGTCCAGACATAACGGTCGGTGTATTCATTTTTGCTGGCCTTCATAGATTCCTTAAACCACTTGTGCTCGGTAGAAGTATGACCCGGAACAAGATCCAGCAGAATATGCATATCACGCTTGTGAACTTCTTCAAAAAGCTTCTTCAAATCTTCATTAGTTCCATAACGAGGAGCGGCAAGATAATAATCAGAAACATCATAACCGGCATCACCGAAAGGAGAAGCAAAACAGGGATTCATCCAGATTGCATTGCAGCCAAGCTCTTTTATGTAATTAAGCTTTTGAATTATTCCATTAAAATCACCGATTCCATCCCCGTTTGAATCACAGAAAGACTGAGGATAGATTTCATAAAAGATTGCATTATCAAGCCACTTAGGATTTTTATCTGCCATATTTTCTTCCACACAAATTATTTGATTTTCATAATTTTAACTCATACTGTACAATTTATAAAGAAAAACGTAATAGAAAAGATTTGTCCTTCATGTTATGTTGAGACATATGACAACAACATCAAAACCAAATTACAAAAAAACTTTACGAGCCTGCTACTTAGGTTTTATTACTCAGGCAATTGCCGCAAACTTTGCACCGCTTATTTTCTTAAAGCTTCATAATGATTATCAGATTCCGCTTGGAATGATTGCCCTTATTCCAACGGCCTTCTTTTTTACCCAGCTGATTGTTGATGTTTTCTGCGCTAAGTTTGTTGACAGAATCGGTTACCGGGCCAGCATTGTTGCGTCGGAAATTTTTTCTGCGGTGGGACTTGTTGCCCTGGCTTTTTTGCCTGAGCTTCTGCCCTCTGCCTTTGCGGGCATTATGATTAGCGTTGTACTTTATGCTATTGGAAGCGGTCTGATAGAAGTTCTCTGCTCGCCGATTGTGGAAGCCTGTCCTTTTGAAAACAAGGAAAAAACTATGAGCCTTCTTCACAGCTTTTACTGCTGGGGCTGGCTTGGCGTCACTGTAATTTCCAGTTTGCTTTTTACGGCCTTTGGAATTGATAACTGGAAGTACGTTGCCTGCTTCTGGGCTCTGATTCCTCTGTACAACATTTACAACTTTGCAACCTGCCCGATTGAAAAGCTTGTTGATTCGGGCAAGGGCATGACTATCCTGCAGCTTTTTAAGTCGCCGCTTTTCTGGGTGGCCGTTGTGCTCATGGTTTGTTCCGGTGCCAGCGAGCTTTCTATGGCTCAGTGGGCTTCGGCCTTTGTTGAGTCGGGACTTGGACTTTCTAAAACTGTTTGCGATTTGGCCGGCCCTTGTCTTTTTGCGGTTACCATGGGAATCTGTCGCGTCTTCTACGGTAAGTTTGGTGATAAGGTGGAGCTGACAAAATTTATGATTGGCTCGGGTCTGCTTTGTCTTATCTGCTATATCATGGCGTCTTTGTCGCACAATGCTGTGGTGGCTCTTGCGGGCTGTGTGCTCTGCGGTTTTTCTGTCGGCATCATGTGGCCGGGAACTCTGAGCATTTCTTCAAAAAAAATTCCGACAGGTGGAACTGCAATGTTCGCTCTGCTGGCAATGGCCGGGGACCTGGGCGGTTCTATTGGTCCAAGCGCAGTTGGTATGATTTCTCAGAAGGCGGGAGATAATTTGCAGCAGGGGCTTTTCTTTGGAGGAATCTTCCCTGTGCTGCTGGTTGTTTTTCTTATCATTCTGAAGTTCATGAAAGAGAGTGAAAGTGAAAAGAATTGATTAACCCGCTGCCTTCCAGAATGTCGTCTGTCACATAATTGACACACATTGACTAACTTGCCGTATTTTGTTATTTATTAATCATACTTAATATATCAGGAGGTTGAGATAAGATTTATGATTTTTATGACTAACGATTCGACCTCCGCTATTCACGCCTAGAACATTTCTTGTCCTGAAAGCGGAGCTGCATTGGATACAGAGCTTCCGAAACTGTCATTTTGAACTTGTTTCAGAATCTGCTTGTGCTCTTTATTAACTCTAGCAATCAGGAAATTCAAATTGAAAACAAATAATATTATTACTGCGCGCGTATCCTGTGTGCAGAAGAATCTTTATACTCTGCTGCCTTGTGCAGAGGATGGCACTGTCTGCGTTGGGGGTGACGCTGATGGTGATTGCAGCGGTGGCGGCATTTGCAATAACGGCGAAGTTTGCCTCCCCGAAATGACCGGCAAACTCAAAGGAAAATTTTACAAGCTTGGACTCGAGCCGCCAGTTGTGGGCGACTATGTAAAAGTCTTCACCAACGAATACGGCGACGCCTTGATTGACCAAGTGCTTCCTCGCAAAACTGTATTCAAGCGTCCTAACCGCAGCGGTCACTCAGAAGCCTATGTGAAAAATCTCTTAGAGGAAACTATCGTTTCTAATTTTGATTATGTTTTCATTGTGACCTCTCTTAATCAGGATTACAGTGAAAACAGAATTGCGAGATACGTTTCGATAACGCTCAACACCGGAGCCAAGCCAGTTGTGATTTTGTCTAAGGCGGATTTGTGCGACGACGTTGAGCTCAAGGTAGAAATCACAAAGGCTGTTTGCGACAAGGCAGATGTAATTGCAATCAGCTCGCTTACGGGTTATGGGCTCGAAGGGTTGCAGACCTATCTCCAAAAAGACAAGACAATTGCGATTGTTGGTTCTTCCGGGGTTGGCAAGTCTACACTGCTCAATACTCTGAACGGTGCAGATTTGATGAAGGTAAACGCAATCCGCGACGAGGATGGAAAAGGGCGTCACACCACAACTTACCGTCAGCTCTTCCGTTTGCAAAATGGGGTCTGGATTATGGACACTCCGGGCCTGCGCGAAATCGGCGTGCTCGACATGGAAGAAGGAATCGACGAAACTTTTTCTGATGTAGTTGCGCTGTTTGATCAGTGTAAGTTCAACGACTGTTCACACACAAGTGAGCCGGGCTGTGCAGTCCGCAAGGCGCTGGAAGATGGAACTTTAAGCGAAGAGCGCTGGCAGACTTATCTTCAGCTTCACTCCGAAAACGAATGGGGTAAAGCCAAGATGATGCAGATTGCAAAATTTACCCGCGAGTATCAGCGTAACAGATACAGCGGATGGAATATAACCTAGTGTCATCCCGAACTTGTTTCGGGATCTATAAAAGTAGATGCTGAAACAAGTTCAGCATGACAGTGATTTAAGGAGTTATAAATATGAACATCACAACAAAACAATTTCAACTTTTATCAGATATAAATCTCGTATGGGATTTTCTTGTAGAAACTTATGACTGGAAAAATGACTGCGGCCGGCCTGCGCCATTTTTTGAATATGCGCTTACATCTTCGTGGATGGATACATCATATTCATTTTTAGACAGACTCTGGTTTGACGGAGACAAGGTTGTCGCCTTTGTTTATTACGAAGCGCCGATTACAGACATTTATTTTAATGTCCGCAAGGGGTATGAGTTTCTGGCAGATGAGCTTGTTAATTACGCAATTTCAAATATGCCTCATTTCAACAATGAGCAGCAGTTTGTTTTATTCGACGGTCAGCAGTTCATAAAGGATGCTGCAGCAAAACGAGGTTTCAAGCAGGTTTATGAATGGAATGAAGGCATTTTTGACTTTAAGAACGAACTGAATTATGAGTTGCCGCAAGGCTATCACTTTGTGGATTCCAAGGATATTGATATTGTAAAATGTTCAAAGCTCTGCTGGTATGGTTTTGGACATGGAGAGCGTGGCGATTTTTCTGACTGGGATAAATACGATGACTCTATGGACTGGACTCCCGCAAAATCTCACAAAGGCGCTTTGAGTCGAATCCTCTCTCCATCTCCACATGATAGCTCGCAGTACAACATTGTGATTGCAGATAAGAACGAAGAATATGTCTGCTTCTCGGGAATGTGGTGGGTGCCTCAAAATCAGCTTGCCTACATGGAGCCGCTTTGCACACATCCGGAGCATCGAAAGCGAGGCTTAGCTGCGGCAGCTCTCACAAAGCATTACCGTACACTCAAACCTCTTGGTGCAACTCACATGACCGGCGGTGGCGACCCCTTTTATCAGAAGCTGGGTTATGAAAAAGGCTACCACTGTACAGTCTGGAAAAAAGAATAATATTGCGCCTAGCCTCAGTGTTAAACTTGGCTTACAGCAGATACAGCTTTGCAGTTTTTTCAATCTGCTTTGGCGAGATAGGCCAGGTAGAAGTTTCCATGGAAATAATCAGATTCTTTCCGGGATAGATTTCGTTCTTTTCGTAGAGCTTGAGTTTCTGGGCGGCGCTGGCTGCGTATTCAGCGTCGTCCATTTTGCCAAAGTGCTCCCAGAGAAACTCTTGGCGGGTACGAAGATTCAGGCAGATGAAATCTGGGTGGAAAATACGGCGCACGCCTTTTTCTGTTGTGATTTCCAGCGGGTACTCGTAGCGGTATGGAATATTGAGTCGGTGCAGAGTATCTGCAATCATGATTTCAGATTTAGAGCGAACGCGTTCGCCACGGGATGTATAGAGTTCTGGTGAGTCTTCTGAAAAAGGCTTTCGTGTGTATGGAACAGACTGCCAGAGTTCTGCAAAGTCTTCGGCAGGAAGGCAGGCGGGATTTATAAGCGGGCGTCGAAGTTTATTTAGTTTTGCAAAAATCTGTGCTGCGGGAGTCGCAGACTTTTGCAGCCACCTGTATGAGCGCAGAGTCTTTTGCAAAAACTTTAATTCTTTTTTAAGAGTGGCAAGAAGCTTTATGTCGTAGTCTTTTTGGGCAAGGGCCTTTGCAAGCTTATAGTTTTTCGTATGAATGTATTGGCCGTGTGTGTCGCCGGCTTCTGTAATCTGATAATACTGAATTGTTTTTCCACTTTTAGAAATGCGCAGAGAACCGGCCGGCGCCTTTTGCAGTTCATTTTCTTTCTGCTCCAGAAGTGTGCTCACCTCAGAAAGCCTTGCAGCCAGAAGCGGCTCGAGGAAAAATGGAGAAAGCTCTTCGTTTTCAATGCATTTTGTGAACTGCATACTATAAAGGTAAGTAATTTGACTTGCGCCGGCAAGAAAAAAGTGAAAAATTTAAGAAAAAAAGAGTTTTTTTAATGATTCCCAGGGGGTGGCTACGGATAAAACAGAGTAAGTAGTGATTTTTATCCGTATGAGAACAAAGTTTTCCAATGGAGATAAAACCTGAAACACGGATAAAAAGAGAGTAGGTGGCTCGATTTATCCGTAGGTAGCACAGTTTTTCATAAGAACTCACATCGTCTTGAGGCACGAGATACGGATAAAATTGAGTGTTTGCTGTGATTTATCCGTATCACGCCAGATTTTTTCCATGAAATTCGGCTTAATATACGGATAAATCGCGTTAATCAGCGTATTTTATCCGTACCACCAGCCGATTTTGCGCCCACACACTTCAAATTATTCTGAAATCCCGTTGCTTTTGAGCTATAATTAATTCATATTCCAAACTTAAGACAAGGAGCTTCCTATGATAAAAGTATATTGTTATTCCCGCTGTTCAACCTGCAAAAAGGCTCTGGCCTGGCTGGATGCTCACGGTTACAAATATGATTTAATAGACATTAAAACTCAAAACCCGGATGAAAAGACCTTGCGCAGCCTGCACAAAAAATCCGGCCTGCCTTTGAAAAAGTTTTTTAATACCAGCGGCATCCTTTATCGCGAAATGGAGCTTTCTAAAAAGCTTCCTTCGATGCCCGAGGACCAGCAGTTTGCGCTCCTTGCCTCCGACGGCATGATGGTGAAGCGGCCTCTCTTAGTTACCGATTCTGCGGTAATTCCCGGCTTCAAAGAAGACCTCTGGAAGGTGGCACTAAAGTGAAAATAATTGAAAAAATCTTCGATTCTGTTTTACTCCTTCAGCCGGATGGCAGGGAAGATTCCCGCGGTACAATGCAGGTTTTCTTCAGTAAAAAAACAACAGAGCTGCCAGACGGCTTTAATATCACCGAGCAGCGGATTTATAAAATTCCCCAAAAGCATACCTTCTTCGGCATCCATTATCAAAAAGCAGAAGCCGCAAAGGGAAAACTAATCAGCGTTATTCAGGGAAAGGCACTCGATTATATAGTAGATCTCCGCCCGGATTCTAAAACCTATAAGAAATATAAAAGTTTTGAACTCAATGCAGACAGACCGCTTCTTGTTTTTATTCCTGCCGGTTTTGGGCATGGTTTTCTGACTCTGGAAGACAATACAATTCAGGCTTTTGCCGTGGATGCTGATTTCGAAAAAGACAGCTCTGGTATTGTAAATTATAAAGACCCGGAAATTGGGCTTAAGCTTCCGGTAGAAGATATCATAATTTCCGATTATGATAAAAATGCAAACTAACGTTAGTTAGGAGAAGAAACAAAATATGGAATACGAAATCACAAATACAATTACACCAGAAGAGTACTTGGAAATGCGCGCTTTGGTTGGCTGGGGTGGCTTTCCTCTTGAGCAGGCAAAGGCAGGCCTTGAACATACTACCCATATATGCACTTTCCGAAAAGATGGAAAAGTAATTGGTCTTGTAAGACTTTTATGGGATCACGGTTATGTAGTTTATATTGCAGATGTAATTGTTCGGCCGGATTTCCAAGGAAAGGGAATTGGCCGTGAACTTATGAACTACGCAATGAATTATATCAAAAGTAAACTCAAACCTGGCTGGCGCATAATGGTGAATCTCCAGGCCGCCAAAGGTAAAGAAGGCTTTTATAAAAAGTTTGGCTTTATCGAGCGACCCAACGAAGATTTTGGGCCCGGCATGCACCAGTGGATATGTAGCGAAGAGGAAAATTAATCTGCATGAAAGGGGGCTCGGGGGGACAGCATTTCGTGCACGATTTTTTACGATTCATGAACGTCTTTAATTTTGTTACCAAAACTTCATGCTATAATAAATCAACAAATTAAGACAAAAACTCAAAGGAGGCTCAAGCTTTATGGGAAATGAAATTATAGAAGAAATTGAAGAACGCCCGGACGGCTCAAGAAAGATTGTAAAACGCTCTGTGGAGAAGGGGATTTCTTTTGGCTCTGCGCTCGCAATGGTAATCAGCTTTGTGACCTGGAAATCAATTGGCTGGGCAATTGTTCACGGCGCTTTGGGCTGGGTTTATGTTGTCTATTATTTTATAAAATACAGATAGCAGGGGGCAGCCAGCACAGTCACTGGCAGCAGGAAAACAAAATGATTAAAGCCGTAATTTTCGATATGTTTGAAACGCTCGTAACACTCTTTACGGGACGAACCTATTTCAGTGAGCACATAGCTGCGGATCTCAATCAGCCAATGGAAGCCTTTCGCAAATGCTGGCACGAAACAGAAAAAGACCGCACACTTGGAAAATATTCCATGGAAGAGGGCCTGACAATAACTCTCAAAAACCTGGGCGCCTGGTCCCCGGAAAATGTCCAGCTTGTTTGTCGCAAGCGCCGCGAAGCCCTGGGCGACACCTTCGGCGCCATCCCGCCTGAGTCACTCTGGTTTCTGCAAACCCTCCGCGCAAAAGGCCTCAAGACTGGCCTCATCACAAACACCTTTTCCGACGAGCGCGACATGATTCTTTCATCTCCGCTCTATCCCCTTTTTGACGCAGCCATGATTTCCTACGAACAGGGCATTTCAAAGCCGGACCCCGAGATCTACAAGCGGGCCGTACAATCCCTGAACGTCACACCCCAAGAATGCCTCTACGTTGGCGACGGCGGTTCCCACGAACTTCAAGCTGCCCGCGAGCTTGGCATGCAGGCAATTCAGTGCACCTGGTTCCGCGATCTTGCCTATGAGCCGCACATCCCGAGTCCTATCTTTGAAGACTTCCTTCACGCCGCTACCCGGCAGGACATCATAAATTTCATAGATTCCCTAAATTCCTGATTTCATAGTATAATGGAAGTATGAGAATAGTTATTGTAGGCGCAGGGTTCACAGGAATCCAGCTTGCCAAACTTTTGATTAATGAAAAAAATCAGGTTGCTGTTGTAGATAACGACGAAAATACAATCCGCCATGCTTCAAATCAACTGGATTGTACAGTTATGTGTGCAGATGGAAACAACCTCGAAACGCTGGAGGAGCTTGGAATTGCAAAAGCCGATGCCCTTGTCTGCGTTACCTCTTCTGATGAAGTTAATATGATTACCTGCTCACTTGTTGATGCGGTATATCCTGATATTTTGAAAATTGCCCGCGTTCGAAATTACGCTTATTACGTAAACACAGCCAAGGCAGAAAAAAAGCATTCAAACACCTTTGCCGGCAAACACCGTCCGCTTTATGGAATCAACTATATGATTCACCCGGATGTTGAGGCAGCAGATGCAATTGTACAGGCAGTAGAAAACGGCGCGGTTGGAAATGTAATCACTTTTGATAATTCTGATCTTGAGATTGCCCGTATCACAGTTGCAGCAGGCAGCCAGTTTGACGGCGCCCTTCTCAAGGAACTTCGCAGCAAAACTGATGTAAAATTCCTGGTAGCCTATATTGAACAGAACGGCGAGACCATGCTGCCTTCCGGCGACACAAAGCTCGAAGCCGACACAATAATCGGAGTTCTTGTTTCAAAAGATGATATTGCAAAACTGGTTGAGCTTTGCGGCGCCGAGCAGAAGGAGCTCCGCAAGGTTTGTATGATTGGCGCCGGCCGCATTGGAACCATTGTTGCTGAAAAGCTGATGGGCAGTGCTCAGAAGGCCAGCGGAATTGCCCGCCTCTTTACAAATCTTAAGGCTCGCCGCAATTTTGATTTTGTGATTATCGACAGCAATGATGAGCTCACAAAAGCCGCCTCGGAAAAGTTTCCGGATGCGCGGGTAATGAGGGCGGATGCAACAGATGAAAACTTCCTCCGAGATGAAGGAATTGTAAACTTTGATCTTGCAATTTGTACAACACATAATCATGAGATGAACATGGTGCTTGCAGCTTACCTCGAATCGTTGGGAGTAAAGCAGACAGTGAGCCTTGTAGGCAGTTCGGCCTTTGCAGAGATTTCACGAAAACTTGGAATCGACGTACCGGTTCCTCTCCGCGACGCTGTAGTTGATTCCATCATGAGTCACCTGCGCGGAAAGTCTGTAAAAGAGATTCACACCGTAACAAACGGTCAGCTGGAAATTGTTGAATGTGAAGTTACTTCTGATTCTAAAGTCAGCGGCAAGGAGCTCAAGGAGATTTCAAATCCGGGAACCTTCCTTGTTCTGCTGGATAAAAAATCAGGCACCGACCAGTATCAGATTGTAAATGGAAACACACGCATTACTGCGGGTGATCATATAGTTCTTATTACAGTTGCTGAGAACAGTAAGAAGGTTTTAGCATATTTTGGCAGCGGAGAGTAAACTTTGTTCATAATATCATTCTTAAAAATATCTTCCATTCTCCTTGCAATAACCGGCGCACTTTTTGCGATTCCGCTTGGCTTTGCATTTTATTACGGTGAAAGTTCGGTTTATCTTTCCTTTATAATCCCAATGCTTGCAAGCTTTGTTTTTGTGACTGCAGTAAACATACCAACACGAAAATTCAAAATCACAATGAATACCCGGCAGACCTTTTTGATTGTTGCCCTTTCCTGGGTGGTAATCAGCTTTATGGGCGCCATTCCAATGTATGCCAGCAAAAGCATTCCCCGCTTTGTCGATGCCCTTTTTGAAAGTGTCAGCGGATTTTCTACAACCGGTTCAACTATTTTATCCGAAATAGAAAGCCTTCCAAAATCAATCAACATGCTTCGCTGTCTTACCCACTGGATCGGCGGTATGGGAATCGTTACCCTCACCGTGGCCCTTATGCCTCTGCTGGGGGTGGGCGGCTTTCAGCTGATTAAGGCAGAAACCACCGGCCCTGAAAAGGGAAAAGTAACTGCCCGCATCACAACTACTGCAAAAATCCTCTGGCTCATTTACCTTGGTTTTACCGCTGCAGAAACAATCGCACTCAAGCTTGCGGGCATGACTTTTACCGACGCCCTTTCTCACGCCTTTGCAACTTTGGGAACAGGCGGATTTTCTACACGCAACAGCTCAATCGGTGCCTACAATTCTGTTGCAATTGACGTAATCATAATGATTTTTATGTTCCTGGCCGGAATCAACTTCAGTCTTTACTTTTATATTTTCACAAGAAAGTTCAGCGACATCACAAGCAACTCTGAGTTTAAAGCCTACCTTGCAATTGTTGCGGCCCTTATTGTTGCAGTTACAATTTCTCTCAAAAATTTTTACGGCAATTTTGGCGACAGTCTTCGCTACAGCTCCTTCCAGGTTGTTTCTCTTATGACCACAACCGGTTTTTCTACCGCAGACTTTATGAAGTGGCCGGCTGCAACTCAGTTCCTGCTTTTTGTTACTTTCTTTATAGGCGGATGTTCGGGCTCAACCTCGGGTGGTGTTAAAGTAATCCGCTGGCTGGTTCTTGGAAAACAGGTTCAGAACGAAACCCGCAAGATGCTGCATCCGCACGGAGTTTTTGCAATCCGCTTGAACGGACGCCCTGGCCGCAAGGATATTGTTTTCAACGTTGCGGCTTTTATGGTTGTGTATTTTGCCCTGGTATTGATTACCACTTTTGTAGGTTGCCTTGGAAATCTTGATGTGTGGTCAAGCTTTACCGGAGCCCTCAGCATGGTCGGAAATATTGGTCCGGGTTATGGTCTTCTTGGGCCTGCAGAAAATTTCGGCTTCCTTCCTGATTTTGTAAAATACTGGTATAGCTTTGCAATGCTTGCAGGCCGTCTTGAATTATACACAATGATAATTTACTTTCTGCCGGTTTACTGGGAAAAATAGATGATGAAAAAAGCAAGACCGGTGGTTGAGTGCCTGCGAAGCAGACGAGTGTTGAGCTTGTCGAAACACGAAACCACATTTATAATAATTATCCTTTCTCTTTTTCTGGTTTCCTGTGCCTCAACAAAAAAAGTGGCTGATGGAAATAAGACTTCTGCAAAACTCCGTTCCGTTTATGTTACAAACACAAAAAAAGTAAATCTTCTGCAGCCTGCCGCAGCGGGTGGAGTTTTTGAAGGACTCCAACTACTGAACGGTAGTTTTGGCAACAGCAGTTTTTCGCTTATGTCTTACAGTCAGATTGATGCTCAGGGAATCAGTCTTTCTCTGATGAATGATTTTGGCACAGATATGGGCAATGTTTTTTATGACGGCGACAAGGTGATTTTTGATTCGGCCTATTTTCCAAAAAATCTTCCCGGGGAATATATAATCTGCGATATTCAAAATGCATTTTATGAGAAAGCAGCACTCAGAGAAAATTATGAAAATGCCGGTCTGGAGTTTGAAGTTTGGAATGGCAGTGATGAAATTCAGGCAGCAGGGGTGAGTGAAACTCGTTTAATTAAAGATGGTAAAAAACTGATAGAAGAAATCGTAATAAAAAAAGATACTGTCAAAATCAAAAATTATCTTCGCGGCTATGAATATAGTCTGACGAAGCTTGAGGAATAGAATGAATTTATATCTTTCAAAGCCAGGAGTTATGAGCTGTGCCGGCAACAATATTGACCAGCTTTGGGATGCTGTAACTACTGGCAGACAGGACAATATCAAAAAAGTAAAAGCCTGCAACGGCGAAGAATATTTTGCAGCTAGAGTAGATGAGGCTAACTTAAAACCAAGTGGTGCCCGTTATGATATGAAGATTATGCGGATTGAAAATGCAGCCCTTGAGCAGATAGCTGATGATATTGCAGCAGTTCGCGATAAGTATGGTGCAGACCGAGTTGCAGTCTGCATCGGCTCCTGCGATAATGGAACGGAGTTTTCACTGGCCGGTCACAGAAAATATTTTTCAGACGGAGAATTTCCTGCCGACTACTCTCTGGAAATCCAGGGTGCAGATTACGTTTCAACTTTTGTTGCAGAAAAGTTTGGACTAACAGGCCCGGCAATTACTTTTGCGACCGCCTGTTCTTCCAGTGCAGGTGCAATCATAAAGGCAGCCGAAATGATTATGGGCGGCGTAGCTGATGCGGCACTCGTTGGCGGAATTGATATTGCTTCTGATACAACACTGATAGGTTTTTCTGCGCTCGAGGCGGTTTCTTCAGAAATCACAAACCCGTTCAGTAAAAACAGACACGGAATTACTCTGGGGGACGGCGCTGCCTTTTTTGTTTTGACGAAGGAGCCTCTTTCGGTGGTTGAGTGCCCGCAAGGCGGGCGTATCGAAACCACCAGTACCACCACCGTACGCCTCCTAGGCTGGGGCGAAAGTGCCGACGCATATCACATGACTTCACCGGACCCGACAGGGGCGGGCGCCGAAAAGGCAATCCGCCGGGCTCTGGAAAATGCCGGCCTTGCCACCAGCGACGTCGGCTACATCAACCTGCACGGAACAGGAACAAAGTTTAACGACAGCATGGAAGCAAAGGCCGTGGCGGCAATTTTCGGCGAAGCCCGCGAGGCCGGAGAAGCCGGCGGCGCTCACGCAGCTTCGGTTCCAGTTTCCACAACAAAGCCAATCACCGGTCACACCCTTGGTGCGGCGGCAGCTCTCGAGGCAGCAATCTGCTGGAAGGCCCTGGTGGAAAATAAAGGAAAGAAAAATATCAAATTACCTGTACAGGTGTGGGATGGCGAACGAGACGAGGAGCTTCCGGCCCTTAACATAGTGGACGGAAAATCCGGCGTGGACGGCGAGGATGAGGCCGCCGGCACAGGCGGAGAACTCAAAGTCTGCCTTTCAAATTCTTTTGCCTTTGGCGGTGCTAACGCCTGTTTAGTATTAGGAATATAAGGAGAACAATAATTTATGGAAATCCAACAACTTATCGAACACGACGAGCTTATCAACTATCTTCCTCACAAGGGAAAAATGTTTCTGCTCTCACGCGTTACACAGCACGATGTAAATAATCATACAATCACAAGTGAATACGATATTACAGAAAACTGCATTTTTTACGAGCCGGAGTTTGACGGCGTTCCAAGTTGGGCTGGCTTTGAGTTTATGGCTCAGTGTATTTCGGCTCTTACAGGAATCACAAATACTATCAAGGGCCGCAAACCTCTTCCGGGCTTTATCCTCAGTGTAATGGAATTTAAGGCTGATGTAGGCTACCTCAAAAACAACACAACAATTCAGATGAAGGCTGTAGAAGATTTCCGCGACGAGGAAAATCATGTTTACCGCTACATCTGCGAGCTCTACGCAAACAAGAACGATGAAAAGCCTGTTGTTACAACAAAAGTTTCTGTAATGGAAACCGAAGACGCCGAAGCCCTTTTTGGTGACAAATAATAATTATATAAATCGATAAACTATTTGGTCTTTTACTAAAACTAATTTATAATTATCTGAATTATTTTATTTGAGGATATTTATGAATGCTGATTTAGAAAAACTGACTAAGGATGAAAAAATACGGCTTTTCAATGGGGTGGGTAACTGGAACTCTTTTGATGCCGGCGGAAGGCTGCCTTCTTTTACTATGAGTGACGGACCGCACGGGCTTCGTAAGCAGGATGCTGTGCAGGAGACTGAGGCCTATGCTGATATAAACCGCAGCCGGCTTGCTACCTGTTTTCCGACTTCGAGCTGTATGGCTGCCAGCTGGGACAAGGCTCTTTTAAGCGAAGAGGGAAAATCGATTGCGGAGGAAGCTCAGTGCCAGGAGGTGGATCTTGTTCTTGGTCCTGGTACAAACATTAAGCGTTCTCCTTTGTGCGGCCGTAACTTTGAATATTTTTCTGAAGACCCTTACCTTGCGGGAACTCTTGCGGCCAGTTACATAAACGGTATGCAGGCTCTTGGAATTGGTACTTCGCTCAAGCACTTTACCTGTAACAATCAGGAAAAACGCCGCCAGACCTCTAACTCTATCGTAGACGAAAAAACTCTTTCGGAAATATACCTGCGTCCTTTTGAAATTGCTGTTCGCAAGGCTCAGCCGGCCAGCATTATGGTTTCGTACAACAAGGTAAACGGCGAGTATGCGGCTGCCAGTAAGTTTTTGCTAACAGAAGTCCTCAGAAAAAAATGGGGCTTTAAGGGAATGGTGATTTCTGACTGGGGTGCCTGCATTGGTGCGGCAAACTGTCTTAAGGCCGGAATGTCTCTTGCCATGCCTGATTCCAACGGATATTTTTCTCACCAGCTTTCGGCTGTTTATGATGAGGATTCTGTACTTCGTGATAAGTTAGACGAAGCTAACAGTCTTGTTGTGGAAGCGGCCAAAAAATGGAATGGCGGCCACAGGCAGAAGGCAGATAATTCTAAAATTGATTTTGTGGCTCACCATAAGGCGGCTCTACGATTTGCGACAAGCTCGGCCGTTCTTTTGAAAAACGATGGGGCTCTTCCGCTTGCGCCAAAGACAAAGCTTGCTGTGATTGGAGGCCTTGCTGCCACAATGAAATTTCAGGGCGGCGGTTCAAGTCATATTAATGCGGCTGAATATCCGAGTGCGCTGGAAAGTCTTAAGGCCCTTGGTTATGAAATTGATTATGCAGAAGGCTACCCGACAGATCTTGGCAACGTCAGTGAAAAAGGATACGCCCAGGCTCTGGAGCTTGCGAAAAAGGCGGCAAGCGAAAAAGTGCCTCTGCTTTTCTTCTGTGGCCTTACAGAGGAGTTTGAGGGCGAAGGCTTTGATCGCGAAACTATTGCCCTGCCTCAGGTTCAAACAAAGCTGCTTGACCAGATTCTTGAGACAGGGGCTGAGGTAATTGCCGTAACCTTTAGCGGCGCCCCGATTGATATTTACTTTGCAGACAAGGTTCGCGCTGTGCTTCACATGTATCTTTGCGGCGAGGCTTGTGGCGAAGCCTGTGCCCAGCTTTTGAGCGGAAACGTAAACCCAAGCGGAAAGCTTGCCGAGACTTTCCCTTTCTCAGAAAAGGACACTCCATGCTACGGAAACTTTGGCGGTGAGGATGACAACATTGAATACAAGGAAGGCTGCCTTGTGGGCTACCGCTACTACGAAGCAAAAAAGATTCCTGTGCGCTACGAGTTTGGTTTTGGGCTCAGCTATACTACTTTTGAATATTCTAATCTTGAAGTTGATGCAGCTGCCCGCCGGGTTTCTTTTGATATTAAGAACACCGGTACAGTAAAGGGTGCAGAAGCGGCTCAGGTTTATATTCAGAGGGCTGGGGCTGAATATCCTGAGCTACGCGGCTTTGAAAAAGTGGAGCTTGAGCCGGGCGAAACAAAGCGTGTAAGTGTTGAGCTCGACGAAAATGCTTTTAAGTCATACGATACTTCTGCTCACAACTTTGTTCCGTTAGTAGGAACTTACAAAGTTATGGCTGCTTCTTCTGTTAAGAAAATCCAGCTGGAAAAAGAAGTTGAAGTGAGCGAGGGAGACCTGGCTGGACAGGCTGCAGATGCTTACAGCCCGGACGTCACCCTCTACAATGACTTCTTTACAAACACCTTCTACGAGCAGCATCACCGCGGCACCTTCACCACCGCCGACAATCTTGGCGACATGGCAAAGGAAAGCTTTGCGGTGCGCATGATTCTTCGCTTTATAATCCGTGCTATGCTTTCAACTATGAAGGGAAAATCAAAGGATGATCCTTCTGTAAAAATTGCAATCAGTGCGATAGAAGAAAATCCGCTTGAAAGCCTTATAAGCATAACAAACGGAGTTTTGTCAGAAAAGAGAATGCAGGGAATTCTTCGCCTGGCAAACGGAAAGCACAAGTAGCTTAGCTTATGTGAATGTTTGTAATTGCAACCTGATCACCGGTGAGCGAAACATAAATCTCCGGTGCATCAGCTTTTATAGTTGTAATACTCTTTATTGCAATTCCACTGTTTTCGGTAAAGACTGTAATCTTGTTGCCCTCACGCTGGAGTTCTATTTTACAGTCCATACCGGCTTTGTTCAGAGCCTTCCAGGCCTCCCAGCCGTTAAAATCATCATTCTTACTGATAAGCATTGTGTTTTTAGCCTGTTGATTTTCTTCCCAGTTTTCGCCGTCTAATCTTACAACAACAAATTCGCGGTAGCCTTTGCCGTTCACCTCTTTATCATCAGAATAAAAAAGGCAGATAAAAGGACAATGCCAGATAAGGCGGGCTGTCGGCAGACTCATTGAGTGGAAGGTAATGGTCATCTTATCTTTTACAGGAATGCCTTGAGTTGAGGCAGAACGCCAGCCGTCAATCTGGATGTTAGGCAGGTCACCTTCCGGTCCGTCAATATAGCTGATTTCTTCGGCAATTCGTGGAATATAATCTTTTGTGATTTCTACATCAGACTTAATAATTTCTACATTGCTGATAAGGCAGTTCTGGCCGGTGAGCGAAAGATATGCATAGCGGGTACTGTCTTCGAGGGCAATTGTAATTCTAACTATCTGAAATTTGTTAGTGATAACTATCAATACGTGGTCTTTATATTTTACAGAATTGATTTCATAGTTCAGACCGTTTTTATATTCTGCAAAAATCTCTCTGCGGGAAGGTGCATTGTCTTTGTATGCCTCGGCTGGAATAATTTCTTTTTTGATTTTTCTTGCACTACCTTCTGTAATTGTTCCGTCAAAACGAATGATTGCATATTCATTATAAAGCATTTCTTTTCGTTTAGATTCTGTTTCGTGAACACGGGCATCGAGGGAATCAAAAACAATGAGTGAAGGAATAGTATTTTCAGCTGCGTCCTCGTATTCGCTTCGGCTGTGGGCCTTTATCAGGAGAGGAGAGCGGGTAAGAAGAATGCCCTCTGATTTTTCTGAACGGAAGTCTGCACAATGGAGTACATCTTTTCCGCCAAGCTCTTTAACTTCCTCGTGCTCTTTCATATCATACTCTGTATCAAGGTCGATTAAATGAAGCATAAGTTTTGCAAAGGCAGGATCAAATTGAGTACCCATTCCTTTTACAATTTCTTCTCTAACCTTATCCTGAGGAATTGGATCGCGGTAACTTCGTTTTGAAGTCATCGCATCATAAGCATCTGCAACGGCAATGATTCTGGCAATTTCCGGAATATCTTCGCCCTTGAGTCCTTCGGGGTAGCCGTGGCCGTCAAAGCGTTCGTGGTGAGAGTTGGCACCAATTGAAAGATAAGGTGATTTTGAAATGCTGGAAAGAATCTGTTTTCCGATAACGGGGTGTTTTTTGATTTCGGCAAATTCTTCGTCTGTGAGCTTTCCATTTTTATTGATGATGTTATTCGGAATTCCGATTTTTCCTACATCGTGAAGGAGTCCTGCAAAGTAAATATCGCGGCAGAACTTTTCATCTTTGTCTGCGAGAACGGCAATTTTATGTGAATATTCTGCAACTCGCATTGAGTGACCATGAGTATATTCATCCTTGGCATCTATTGCGTTTGCAAGAGCAGTTGCGGTCTGCTCGAACATAATCTGGGTTGTCTTCTGTTCTTCCTTCAAAAACTCAATTTTAAGATTGTTAGCCTTATCTACCGTTTTGTTCATATCTGTCAGAACGAACATAAAAAGCAGAATTGTTTCACCAACGAGGGTAATATTTATCAGCGAAAGTCCGTAACAGAAAAGCTGAAGTATAGCGGCAAGAAGAGGGAAGAGGGTAAAGGTAATAAGAAGAATAGCGATTGTTTTGCTGATTCTGTGGGCATATTGAAAAATTACATCGAGCTGAAGTAAAAGACAGCCAAGGGTAAAAAGATAACTTAAAAGATAATATGGCGAACGCTGGTAGCGGTTATATTCATCGAAGGTATAATAAAGGCCGGTGAACTGAGAAATAATCAGCATCAAAACGCCGGCTACGCATAAAATCTGAACTGCACGTAAACGACGGGGCACCTTTTTAAGCTGGCCTTCGTTAATCATTAGGTCTATAAGAAAGCTGTTGAAATGAAAGATGATTGCAATGGAAAGAAAGAAAACTGCAAAGTTAGAAATGCGAACCATCCAGAAGCCGAGGCTAGAAACGTTTCCGCGGTACTGGTAGGCAAAGCGGTCCATTATCAAAAGCAGGGAGGCTACAAATTCCAGAATTACAAGTGCCCGTCTTCGTCTTTTATTTAATGTATTTGTAAGAAAGCTGAGGATAGCAAGAACAAAACAGATGCCGCTTAAAAAAAGCATGATGTTCTGCTGATGCAGCCGTAAAAACTCCATGATTTTTAGAAACTCCTGTATATTCTTATATTATAACAGAGGATTTTGTATAAGTAAAAAAAAATCCCCGAACATGTCGCACGTGTCGGGGACTAAAGACAGTCGGCAAGCACAGCTTGCCTCTGAGCCGTTATTTCAGTGGATTACATTCCTCCATCAATCTCAATAACCTGTCTTGTGATGTATGCAGCGCCTTCGCTTAAGAGGAATACTGCGGCAGCGGCGATTTCTTCAGGCTTACCTGCTCGTCCCATTGGGATTGTCTGCATGATGATGTCGTATACTTCCGGGCGGATAGCCTTAGTCATATCAGTTTCGATTACACCAGGTGCAATTGCGTTACAGGTGATTCCACGGCCTGCGAGTTCAACTGCAAGTGCCTTTGTAGCACCAATAATACCTGCCTTAGAAGCAGAGTAGTTTGTCTGTCCGCGGTTTCCATCAACACCACTTACAGAAGAAATTGTGATGATACGGCCACCGCGCTTGTTTTTGCGGCTTGCCATTGGCATCAAAAGCGGATTAATAACGTTGTAGAAACTGTCGAGGTTAGTGTGAATAACCTTGTCCCAGTCGTCTCCGCTCATAGCAACAAAAGTATTATCGCGGGTAACACCAGCGTTATTTACGATTCCCCAGAGAACTCCGTGCTTTGTACTCAATTCGCCGAGCTTAGCTTTACAATCTTCGCGGTTAGAAACATCAAACTGAATCAGTTCTCCGTCTCCACCGGCTGCCTTAATCTGTGCGAGAGTTTCCTCTGCCTTTCCCTGGCTTCCGTTATAATGACAAATTACATAATATCCGGCTTTAGCAGCTTCAACAGCAATAGCGCGGCCAATTCCACCACTGGCACCAGTTACAAGAACCTTCTTATCAGCGTTTAAGTTTTCCATCTTTCTTTACTCCTGTGAAAGGCCATTACGGCCGTTGATATTTTGATTTTATCATAGAGAATAATCTTTTGCTAGACAAAATTTGCTGAAATGTCAAAATCACTTTTTCTTGTTTTTAGAAATCTTCCGTGTTAAAATTAAATAATATTTAAATTCCTTCTTATCTAATAAAGTCCTGTATATACAAAAGTTGTTAAGTATTTTTGGAGGACTATATTGAAATTCATTAATCGAAAAAATATCCTGATGTTTCTCCTGACCCTTTTTGGTCTTACATGTATTGTGGGAGTAACTAGATTAGCAAGTATGTCTGGTCAAATTATACGTTACGGTAACTTTGTTTTTCCGGTTTCTTCAATCCAGGGAATTATTGCGGCCTTAAACTCTTTGAGCTGTGTAATACTGGTTTTTATTGATTTCAGAAAGGGAAGCAAGCTTGCCATGGGTATAATGGCTCTGAGTATACTGGCGGCCTTGAATCCGATTATAGGTTCTCACAATCTTGCTCCTCTTCCTAGTGTGGTAACATCTTTAGTTTCCTTTATAACAGTTTTAATTATTTATTCCTTTTATAAAAAATCTACAATCAACAGTCTTACAGATTTTATTACCGGCCTTCCAAACAGACGTTACTATGTAAAATATGCAAATCAACAGCTTGAAGCAAAAAGTAACTTTATTCTTGCCTGTATTGAAATTGAAGATTTTAAGAATATAAATGATGTTTATGGAATTCAGGCGGGAGATTATCTTCTTAAAGAAATTGCGCCAAAGCTTAAAAGCATGCTTGGAAAAGATGAAATGCTCTTTAAGATTACTGGTGGAATTTTCGCAATGATTCTTGATGAAAATAATTATCCGGAAGAAAAGCTTAAACTCATTATCCGCTCTGAAGTTATGACACTTCCGCCAAAACATGGAGAAGATCCTACTATAAAAAAGACCTGTAATGTATCACTGGCGGCCGGTATAGTTCATATCAATCAGGATTATGATAAAGAAAGAAATGCGTCTGGTATTCTCCGTTATGCAGAAATGGCTCTTGCAGAAGCACGAAAATCAGAAGAACAGAAAATCTGTTTTTATGATGATTCCCTTTTGAATTCTGATTTTGAACAAAAGGAAGCAGAGTTCCTTATAAAAGATGCAATGGCTCACGACTGGTTCTTCCTGGTTTATCAGCCTCAGTATATTACCGAAGGAAAAAAGCTTCGTGGTTTTGAAACTTTGATTCGCTGCAGAAAACCGGATGGTTCAATTGTAAGTCCTGCAATGTTTATTCCGGCTGCAGAAAAAACAAATCTTATAACAGAAATTGATGATTATGTTTTGCGTCGTGCAATGACAGAAATGAAGCCGGTACTCGAAGCCAGCGGAAACAGTTTTGTTGTATCTATCAATGTGTCAGCAAAAAATATTGCAACAGAGAATTTTGCCCAGAAGATTAATCAGCTGATTGAAGAAATTCAGTTCCCGGCGGAAAATCTTGAAATTGAAATTACGGAATACTCTTTTGCCGAATCCAGAGATATTACAATCGACAATATTCTTACTCTGCGAACTCTTGGTGTTCAGATTGCCCTTGATGATTTTGGAACGGGTTATACTTCTATTGCCCAGCTTATGAAGCTGCCGGTAAGTCTTTTGAAGATTGATAAGAGCCTGATTGATGAGCTTGAAAGCGACCCTGTTATGAGCGACATGGTAGATTCAATTATCTACATGGGCCACATTATGGACTGCGAAGTTATTTCTGAAGGTGTTGAAAACGAAAATCAGCTGGAAATTCTCAAAGACCACAAATGCGACTTTATTCAGGGCTTCGTCTGGGGCAAACCGCTGCCGTACGAAGAAGCAAAGGCTCTGTGTAAGTAGTTTTCTCCAAAGTGTCATTCCCGGGCTTGACCCGGGAATCTAGACAGGACAGTGATGTCTAGATCTTCGGGTCAAGCCCGAAGATGACACGAAGTTGTAAATGATTGAATTAAACCCATTTTTCTTATATTCTTACTATACTCTAGATATTGATTTTAACTGAGGAATTGGTATGGAATTCACAAAACCTAATGGAAAACGCCGCGTTGTTGTAACTGGAGGCGGCATGATTTCGGCACTTGGCCGCGATTGGGAAACTGCTTACGCAAATCTGAAAACCTGTAAAAATAAAATCCGCTATATGCCGGAATGGGAACGCTATACTAAAATGAATACCCGTCTGGCTTGTCCTTACGACGGCGAGATTCCAAGCTTCCCTCGCAAGAAGGTTCGCGGAATGGGACGCGTTGCAATTCTTGGACTTCTTTCTACTCATGATGCTCTTGCCATGGCAGGGCTTCTTGCAGAAGACGGCGATGATGTAATTGAAGAGCTTAAGAACGGCCGCACCGGTATTGCTTACGGAACCTGTATGGGAAGTATGGATGCTATCGGTGACCTTGCAAAAATGGTTGAAACAGGCGACTCTTCTCACCTCAACAGCCAGACCTACATCAAGGCTATGCCACAGACAAATGCCTGCAACATGAGCGTTTACTGGCAGATTCGCGGCCGTGTAATCATTACTGATACTGCCTGTACTTCGGGCAGCCAGTCTATTGGTTACGGCTACGAAGCAATTGAAGACGGCCGCCAGGAAATTATGATTTGTGGTGGCGCTGAAGAGCTTTCTGCTCCGGATGCTGCAATTTTCGATACTCTTGGAGCGACAAGCTGTCTGAACAAAACCCCGGAGCTTACACCAAAATGCTTTGACAAGGACCGCGATGGTCTTGTAATTGGTGAAGGTGCCGGTACTCTGATTCTTGAAGATCTTGAACACGCTGTAAAACGCGGTGCAAAGATTTACTGCGAGATTGCAGGCTTTGCAACAAATATGGATGGTTCACACATCACATCTCCTAACAGCGAAACTCAGGCAAAGTGTCTTGAAATGGCAATTGAAGATGCAGGTATTTCTAAGGACCAGATTGCTTATGTAAACGCTCACGGAACTGCAACTCCACACGGAGATATAAGCGAGACTCAGGCAGTTTACAAGGCATTTGGCCGCGCAGTTCCAATCAGCTCTACTAAATCATACATCGGCCATATTCTTGGTGCCTGCGGTTGTGTAGAAAGCTGGCTTACAATCAACATGATGAACGAAGATTGGTTCCATCCGAACGTAAACCTGGTAAACATCGACCCTGAATGTGCTCCACTCGACTACATCACTGGTGAAGGCCGCAATATTGATGCAGAGTATGTTATGGCTAACAATTTTGCCTTTGGCGGGGTAAATACTTCGCTTATCTTCAAAAAGTGGCATGATCAGTAATTGACAGGAGGGAGGAGCCCCTCCCTCGCGCCCACTTCGTTGGTCGCTACCCACCCAGCGGGGGCTGCCGCCCCCGCAACGCCCCTGCTATTTATTCTCAGAAACCAAAGTCCCCACTTATGGTTGATTCAGGATTCCAAGTATTATTACCTTCAAAATGATTACAGTTTTTACAATGCCAGTTATTACTATTATTACTTATAAAATAATAAGTACCACATTTCTTACATTGAACTAAGGATGATTCCTCATACGAAGAAGAATCATTTTCATGAATCAAATTAAATTTTCCATCATCAAAACCTAAAACTATTTCCAGTCCAGTTTTTGAAAATAATTTGTTTGCCTTATCCTCTTCTTTTTTTCGTATTTCCTCATATTCATAATGTCTTCTTGCTCTTAATAATTGTTGAGATTTAGTTAAGAAAAAAACTGGAAAATGATTAACTTCTGGAAATCTAAATCTTTTTGGATTGTATTCATATTCAATGTTATGTGCTTCTAAAAACTGGGCCCACTTTTCTTCTGCATGATTTTGGAATTGCTGTCCCTTATATATTATTATATTGTTTTTTCTTCCATGGCAGCTTTGACAATAATAACCGAGAGGATAAGTCTGTTTTTCTTGTATATCTGATATTGGAAATTTTAATACAGCTTTGCATTCTTCGTTCGAACAGATAAATTCAAAATCTTCGTTATATAATAATCCATGTGAATCAAGAATATTTTGTTCTACAATTGTTGTGTATTTATTAAAATGATATTTTATTTCTTTTCCGTCTTTTGTTGTCATTGAAATATATGCAACACGATTTTGCTTCTGACAATGATTGCATTTTACTTCGAAAAGGTTTATGTAAGAAAAATAAGCAGTATCTTTACAATTAGGATTTTCACAAGTTCTTTCTTTCCAGATTGTTTTATCTTTTTTCGGATCGGGAATATAGGAGAACGAGGTAGGATGTTCTGCAATTTCAGAAATTGAATCCAGTACAGATAAATCATCTTTATCTAATACTATTTCATAAAGAGTTATTCCTTTTTTGCTATAATATTCAAGTTTATTTCTGGAAGGTTTATTTGAAACAACAATTTCAATTGCAGTATAAAGATTTCCATTTTTATCATATAAAGAGATATCAGGTTTTAAGTCAGATTCAAGATGCCCTGCTTTTTCTTCAATTTTTACTTCGCCTGCAATTCTTAGCAGATTTCCTTTTTGCTGACCAAGATTACTTGCATTCCAGAAAATGGGAAATTCTTCTTTACCAATTTTGGCTTTTAATATTTCATAAAAGCCCTCTTTAAATGTTTTATGTAAATAGCCTTCATTTGTTCTGACACATTCTGCCGCAATAATTCTTTCTTTTTCGCTTAATTCTGTAGTTGAGTTATGAGCAAAATGATGTTGCCTAATATTACCAAGCCGGGGAAAAACAGGTAAATGACAATTTGCACAATAGTAATCTTTTCCGCGTACAGTTGAATTAACATGTATCCAATGACCATTTTCATCAAAGGCGTATTTTCTGAGTTTTTCGTTGTCTTTATTCATTTTTATCTGTTAATAAATTATAACATTGTTTAGATTACACTGCTAAGATATTTTTTTTAAACGAAAAATCACGAAAGAAAACATTGCTAAAAAAAGCTGCTGAAACTTGTTCAGCAGCTTTTTTATTTATTGTTGTAAAGTATATTCATCAAATGCTGTGGAAGTAGTAAGAGTTATGCTTCTTGCCATTAATTCTTCTGAAAAGAATCTATTTGTTTCAACATCTGAACCTGATAATAATATGATAAGATTATTGTCGTTTCCCAAGCTTAATGAATAATTCATTTGCAATTGTGGAGCATTTTCTACATATTCCCAGTCACTCTCAACATTGGATGGGTTATCTACAATAGGAGTAGCCTCCTTTGCAAATATTTTATTCGCAGTTACATTTGATATAATGTAAATTGTGTCATTATTTTTAAAATAACTTATATCTCCTCCTCCAACGTTTACATATGTACGAATTTTTAATGAATAGGGAGAACTGCTAAAAGTAACAGTTTCGATATCAGGCAATTGAGATGGGACTGTGTTAGTTTTATAGTACTTTGTTCGAATTTTTAACTTGTGAGTATCATTTTCGTCAATTACATCTTCTGCTTTATATACATATAGTTTTTCAAAGGCTGCTTTTAGCTGGTCCAAATCATATTGAATGAATTGGTTAAACTGTGTTTCAGTCATAATTTCTTTTCCTTGTTCATTTGCCCAAGTTACATAATTTGTATATGAAAAATTAAAATAAGTATTCCTATACTTTTCAATCATCTCACTGTATGTGAACCAGGACCATTCACGATTCTCGTTTCTGCTGGACATATGAGTTAGTTTTAAACTAAGTTCTTTAGTAGTTTCGTTGTAGGTGTATTGATATTTCTTGTCATTTCCTGGATCTCCATGTGTATATGTAAGAACTCCTGGAGTTCCATCAGCATGACTTTCAAATGCATATCCGCTTCTGCTAGTTGAAGAAAGTTTATAAGTCTTTCCATTAAATGGATCTTCTCCTACATTGTCTGGTAACCTTGGTTCTGTATATGTTGAAGAAACTGTTATTCCATTTGTACCAGAATTTGTGCTTGCTTCTTCGCTTGTATTATTAGTAGTATCCGAATCCGAAGTCACAGTAGTTTCTTCGGTTGTAGTTGTGGAAGTCTCTTCAGGAGAAGAAGAGTTGCTGCAACTAAAAAACAAAGTTACTGCTAAACTAAGTCCCATAAGCATTACTGATAATTTTTTTATAGTTTCCATAGTAAACCTCCAATAGTTATTTATACTATTATAGAATACTATAAAAAAAAACAGTATTTTCAATAATTTTTTATGCAATTCCAACAGCAGAAAATGTTCGTGGTTCTTCAACCCCAAGGAAGTTTTTAAGTGCATCCTGGAAGATTTTTGAGCAGTTTACGTTCTTTTCATCTGCGAGTGCTGCCAGCCATGCTGGAAGAGAAAGAGTTTTCTTTACAAAAGAAGTTTTTACAGCAGCTCGAACTGATGGCATAAAAACATCAATTACAACAGGAACACAGTTTTTCTTAATTTGGATTTTATTTAGAGATGTCGCTTCTGGAATTGTTTCAGAATCCTGCTCCATACCGAATAAATATAAACCGAGTGCTTCTTTAGCATTTTTAAGAGCTTCTTCTGTATTATCCACTTCAGCACAAGAGAGGCAGCCAGGAAGATCAGGAAAACTGATATTAATACCATCTTCAGCATATTCAAAAAGTGCAATAAATGCATATTCATTTTTCATTATTTTGACTCCTTGGGATTTATTCCCGCTTGATTAAAAATGTTTCTAGCAGTTCCAATAGGAATATTACGTTTTGGATGTGGAACTGTTACTCGTCCTGGCTTTACAGGATGCTTGAATTGATGATGACTACCAACGCAAGAAACCTCATACCAGCCATCTTTTTCAAGCAGTTTAATGATTTGTTTCGAAGAATATACCATCCTTCCTCCTTTTAGGATACATAATATATTACGTATTGTCAAATTGTTTGGTGTGTTAGTTCTTACATATATAATTGTCTTAACTTATTCATTTTTGACAAAATTTTTGGAAAAAATTATGAAAATATTCTGTCTAACATTGCTAAATAAATAACCGAGATGAACAGTGAGACGCTGCTATTCTTGACATTGTGACAAGATTTGAAGTATAAATATTTTAACGACAAAGAGGTCGTAGATATAATCCTTGTTTATCAGGGGTTCTGTCTACGACCTCTTTTTTTATTTTCAGAAAGGAGGAAAAGGACCGTCCAAAATTAATTTGGAAGATTCTAAAAAGTTGCTCCAAGTTTTCGCAACTTTTTTTAACGAATCTTCGATAGACCGCATGAACATTTTCTGGTTGAAACTTAAAATTGCTTCACAGCGGTTCAGCAATTTTTTAACGGTTTCTTCGATAAGAGTATGTGCGGTTTTGTAGGTTGTTTTGACTTAAACAGTGGAAGTGCCCCGATTGCAGAGGGTTTGAAAGAAGAATTGCGCGCTCAGGTTCTGGAGATGTCTAAAAGAATCCGTCATCGTGGGCCAGACTGGAGCGGGGTTTATACTGGCGATAATGCTATTTTGAGTCATGAACGTCTCTCAATTGTAGACCCGCTTTCCGGTAAGCAGCCTCTTGTAAGTGATGATGAAAAAATCATTCTTGCCGCTAATGGTGAAATCTATAATCATAAATCAATTCGTGCTGAATTCCAGGATTCTTACAAGTTCCGCACAGGAAGTGACTGCGAAGTTATTATTCCGCTTTATAAAAAATATCGGGAGACAGGTGACTTTTGCAAAATGATTGAAGAGCTCTCTGGAATCTTCGCCTTTGCTCTTTACGACAGCGAGCACGATGTTTACCTGATTGCCCGTGATGAAATTGGCGTTATTCCGTTATATCAGGGCTGGGACAAAGCCGGCCGCTACTACGTTGCAAGTGAACTTAAGGCTCTGGAAGGCGACTGTGTAACAATAGAAGAATTTCCGAACGGAAGTTACTTGTACTCAGGAAAACAAAGTCATGCTGAACTTGTTTCAGCATCTAAAGATGAGACCCCGAAACAAGTTCGGGGTGACGGTGCTTATTTAAAACCAATTAAATGGTATCACCGCGACTGGGAAGCTTATGATGCGGTAAAATCTGCGCCTCGTGCTACAGACGACAAGGGCGAAATCATAAATCCGGGAGTAATTGAAAAGGTTCGTAATGGACTTGAGAGTGCTGTAAAAGCCCAGCTTATGTCTGATGTTCCTTACGGAGTGTTGCTCAGCGGTGGTCTGGATTCTTCAATCATTGCTGCCATAACTCAGAAATACAGCAAGAAACGTGTTGAAACAGATAGTAAAGAATCTGCCTGGTGGCCTCAGCTCCACTCTTTTGCAGTTGGTCTCGAAGGTTCTCCGGATCTCATTGCAGCCCAGAAAGCTGCAGACTACATTGGCACTGTTCACCACGAAGTTCACTTTACAATTCAGGAGGCCTTAGATGCTCTTCCTGATGTAATTTATCATATTGAAACTTATGACATTACAACCGTTCGTGCCAGCACTCCAATGTACCTGCTGGCCCGCGTAATTAAATCTATGGGAATTAAGATGGTTTTAAGCGGCGAAGGAAGCGATGAGCTTTTCGGCGGTTATCTTTACTTCCACAAGGCTCCTAATGCTCAGGAGTTCCACGAGGAGCTGGTTCGAAAAATGAGCAAGCTTCATCTTTACGATTGTCTCCGCGCAAACAAAAGTCTTATGGCCTGGGGTGTAGAAGGCCGCGTTCCTTTCCTCGATAAAGATTTTATTGATATTGCGATGGGGCTGAACCCGAGCGATAAGATGAGCATAAAGGTTACTGAGCCGGTAGAACAATGTGGTTTCGACAAGCTCAACCATCAGCGTATTGAAAAGTGGATTCTCCGTAAGGCCTTTGAAGACCTGCTTCCGGAAAGTATTGCATGGCGCCAGAAGGAACAGTTCTCAGACGGTGTAGGCTACAACTGGATTGATACCCTTAAAAAGATGACAGAAGAAAAGGTAAGCGATGCAGAGTTTGCCCGCCGAGAAAACCGATTCCCGGTAAATCCTCCAAAAACAAAAGAGGAATACTACTACCGCGAAATCTACAGCAGACTTTTCCCAAGCGACAGTGCAGCACGTGCAGTTCCTCATGAAGCCGGAGTTGCCTGCTCTACTGCAAAGGCTCTTGAGTGGGATGCAGCCTGGAAGAACATGGATGAACCAAGCGGTAGAGCAATTGCTGGAGTTCACGACAAGGCTTACTAATTATCAAAAATAAAATAGTAGTTCCTTTTAGAACTACTTGACTATTTTTACAAAAATTCATTATTATTAAAGAACTAAAAACGGCAAAGAGGTCGTAGATAAAGTTTCGTTCAAGGCGAAATTTTGTCTACGACCTCTTTTTTTTTCGAGGTTGAAAATGAAGACATTATACGAACCAAGTTTTGAACATGATAACTGTGGAATTGGAGCAGTTGTAAATATTGATGGAAGCAAATCACATAAAATTGTTGATAATGCGCTTAGCATTGTTGAAAAACTTGAGCACCGTGCCGGAAAAGATGCCAGCGGTGAAACTGGTGACGGTGTTGGTATTCTTGTTCAAATCAGTCACGAGTTTTTTAAGAAGGCAGCAGGTGAATTGATTGGCGGGCTTGGTGAGCGTGAATACGGAATAGGCCAGTTCTTTTTTCCAGGTACTTCACCGGTGGTTGAGTGCGAGCAAAGCGAGCGTATCGAAACCACCTGCGATTCTGAGAAAGCCCGGTTCGAAGCCTGCGTAAAAGCCGAAGGTCTTCATTTTCTGGGCTGGCGTAGGGTTCCTGTGAATACCGACGTACTTGGCAAAAAGGCCCGCGACTGTATGCCGCAAATCTGGCAGGGCTTTGTGGAAAAGCCTGTTGACTGTGAGAAGGGAATTGATTTTGACAGAAAACTCTATATTTTGAGACGTGAGTTTGAGAAAGTGGTTTCGATACGTCCTTCGGACTACTCAACCACCGGTACAGAAGAGGATAAGGTGGTTGAGTGCTCGCGAAGCGAGTGTATCGAAACCACTGCGAGTACCTACGTTTGCTCCCTCAGCAGCCGCACCATCGTTTACAAAGGAATGTTCCTGGTTCACGAACTGCGTACCTTCTACGATGACCTGCAGTCGCCGGAATACCAGTCGGCACTTGCAATTGTGCACTCGCGCTTTTCTACTAACACTCAGCCAAGCTGGCAGCGTGCTCACCCGAACCGCTTCATAGCCCACAACGGCGAAATCAATACAATCCGCGGAAACGTCGACCGCATGCTGGCCCGTGAAGAAACAGTTAGTTCAAGCAAACTCGACAAAGTTCAGATGCAGAAAATTCTGCCGGCCGTAGATACAAGCGGTTCCGATTCTGCAATGCTGGATAACACTCTCGAGTTCCTTTTGATGAACGGTATGCCACTTCCTCTCGCTGTTATGACCTGTATTCCTGAACCATGGAAACACGACGAAAACATGAGCCAGAAGAAAAAGGACTTCTATCACTATTGGGCAACAATGATGGAAAGCTGGGATGGACCTGCCGCAATTCTTTTCAGCGACGGTGATCTTCTTGGTGCAACTCTGGACCGCAATGGTCTTCGCCCGAGCCGTTACTACATCACAAAGGACGGTATGCTGATTTTGTCCAGCGAGGTTGGAGTTATCGACATTCCTGAAGAAAATATTAAAATCAAATCCCGCTTGCAGCCGGGACGTATTCTCCTGGTTGATACTATTCAGAAAAAAATCATTTCTGATGAAGAATGCAAGGCACAGTATGCTTCGCTTTATCCTTATGGAGAGTGGCTGGATATGAACCTGGTTCACCTTGCAGATTTGAAAATACCTAATAAGAAAATTCCTGTTCACACTCTCGAGGAACGTAACATGCTTTACCGTGCCTTTGGCTGGAACTACGAAGATGTAAACGAGATGATTCTTCCTATGGCCCGCAACGGTGTTGAGCCTACAGCATCTATGGGTGTTGATACTCCGCTTGCCGTTATGAGCGAAAAGCATCCGAGCCTTTTCTCTTACTTCAAGCAGCTCTTTGCTCAGGTTACAAATCCGCCTATCGACAGCCTTCGCGAAAAAATTGTTACAGACACAACAGTTTATGTTGGGCGAGATGGAAATCTTCTTAAGCCCGCAGCCGGCAACTGCCGTGTCCTCGAAATCAACAATCCGATTTTGACCGGAACTGATTTGATTAAGATTGCTGCTTTGAATCAGCCGGGGCTTAAGGCAAAGACGATTTCGATTTTGTTTGAACAGAATCTGGCCGCTGCCCTCGACAACCTCTTCGCTCAAATCGATGCTGCCTACGTCGAAGGCTACAACATCATCATCCTGAGCGACCGCGGCGTAGATGAAAATCACGCAGCCATTCCTGCCATTCTCGCAACCTCTGCCGTTGAGCAGTACCTGATCCGTACTAAAAAGCGCACCGCCGTTTCTATCATTTTGGAAACCGCCGAAGTCCGCGACGTTCATCAGGCTGCAATGTGTCTTGGCTACGGAGCCCGCGCAATCAATCCTTACCTTGCTCACGAAGCAATTGCAGAGCTCATAGACCAGAAGATTCTGGATAAGGATTATCACACAGCAATCGACGATTACAACAAGGCGGTAATCAATGGCATTGTAAAGATTGCCGCAAAGATGGGAATCTCTACAATTCAGTCTTATCAGTCTGCTCAGATTTTCGAAGCAGTCGGAATTGCGGGCGATGTAATCGAAAAATATTTTACAAATACAGTAAGCCGTGTTGGCGGTATCGGCCTCAAGGAAATTGAAGAGGATGTGCGCTACCATCACGACCAGGGCTTTGACCCGGCTGGCCTCACTGTAAACCAGCACCTCGATTCCTTTGGTAAGCACAAGTTCCGCCGTGGACCTCAGGCAGAAAGCCACCTTTATAATCCAGAAACAATTGTGGCTCTTCAGCAGGCAACCCGTAACGGCGACTATTCACGTTTCAAGGAATATACAGCCTTAGTTGATGATAACAGTCACCCACATACCCTCCGCGCTATGCTGGACTTCAACTTCCCTGCAGACGGGGGAATCAGCATTGACGAAGTTGAGCCGGTTGAAAAAATTGTTCAGCGCTTCAAAACTGGTGCCATGTCTTACGGTTCAATTTCCGAAGAAGCCCACAAGTGCATGGCAGCCGCAATGAATCATCTGCACGGAAAATCAAACTCCGGTGAAGGTGGTGAAAAGCCTGAACGTCTGGGAACAGAATACAACTCCGCAATCAAACAGGTTGCCAGCGGCCGTTTTGGTGTTACAGAAGAGTACCTGCTCAGCGCCAAAGAAATCCAGATTAAGATGGCCCAGGGAGCAAAGCCTGGCGAAGGCGGACACTTACCAGGCAAAAAGGTTTACCCATGGATTGCAAAAACTCGCTACGCAACTCCTGGTGTAGCCCTTATTTCGCCACCACCACATCACGATATTTATTCAATCGAAGATCTGGCCCAGCTGATTTATGATTTGAAAAATGCAAACCGCGCTGCCCGAATCAGCGTAAAGCTTGTAAGCGAAGCAGGAGTCGGTACGATTGCGGCCGGTGTTGCAAAGGCCGGCGCTCAGGTAATTTTGATTTCCGGCCACGACGGTGGTACCGGTGCAGCACCTATAAGCTCAATTCACCATGCCGGACTTCCTTGGGAGCTTGGATTGGCCGAGACTCACCAGACTCTGATTCAGAACGGACTTCGTGGCCGCGTAGTAATTGAAACCGATGGTAAACTAATGAGCGGTAGGGACGTTACAATTGCTGCCCTTCTTGGTGCAGAAGAGTTTGGTTTTGCAACCGCTCCTCTTATTGCAATGGGCTGTTCTATGATGCGTGTCTGCCAGCTGGATACCTGTCCGTTTGGTGTAGCAACTCAGAATGAAAAACTTCGTGCTAAGTTCCCTGGAAAGCCTGAGTATGTAAAAAACTTTATGAGGTTCATTGCTCAGGAAATGAGAGAGCTTATGGCAAAGCTTGGAGTTCACTCTGTTGAAGAGCTTTGCGGCCGAACTGATTTGCTCAAGCTCAAAGACAAGCAGGGCTTCAAACGGGCCGGTCTGGTTGATATGAGCCGTGTTCTGGCTTCGGTGGTTGAGTGCGAGCGAAGCGAGCGTATCGAAACCACCGCCGCCCTCGATGCCTGGAAAGAAGACCGCTCCCTCTTCGACTTCAAGCTTGAAAATACAATTGATGAAAAGACTTTGTTGCCATGGCTATCTAGTCATGCTGAACTTGTTTCAGCATCTATTCCTATTCAGTCAACCGACCGAACGGTAGGAACAATTTTGGGAAGCGAGATTCAGAAGCGTTACGGCAATACTCTTGCCGACGACACCTTTGTTGTTAATTTCGAAGGCGGCGCAGGTCAGAGCTTTGGAGCCTTTATTCCACGCGGACTTACTCTCCGCCTTACCGGCGATGCCAACGACGCTTTCGGAAAAGGACTTAGCGGCGGTAAGCTTGTAATCAAAAAGCCTGCCAGCTTCGAAGGCGCTGCCGACAGCAATATCATTGTTGGAAACGTAGCCCTATTTGGAGCAACAAGCGGTACAGCCTTTATCAACGGTGTTGCCGGCGAGCGCTTCTGTGTTCGTAATTCTGGTGCAACTGTTGTAGCAGAAGGCTGCGGCGACCACGGACTTGAATACATGACAGGCGGTACAGCAGTAATTCTCGGCGGCACTGGTAAGAACCTTTGTGCCGGAATGAGTGGCGGTGTGGCTTATGTACTCGACGAAAATCATGACCTCTATAAACGCCTCAATCATGAGCTTGTAAAAATGTATGCCCTTGATGATGAAACAAGTACTCTGCGTGACACTACAGATGAAGAAAGACTTCATGCTCTTATCGAGCAGCACGCAAAGGAGACTGGCAGCGAGCGCGCAAAAGCAATTCTTACTGACTGGGATTCTTACAAGCACAACTTTAAGAAGATTATTCCAAATGATTATTTGAGAATTATGACCGAGATTACTGTTCAGGAAAAAACAGGCTTAGGTCATGAAGAAGCTGTACTCGAAGCGTTTAGAAAATGTAGTGCATAAAATGAAAGGGGGTAAGGGGCAAAGCGCCTTCGCAGCATAGCTGCTCGGAGACTCGCTAAAAACAGTCCACCGGACTGTTTTTCCCCTGCTTCGCAGGGGCGCTCCCTACCTAGGAGAGAGGGTAGCCCGCAACAACGTGCGGGCGAGGGGGAGACCTCCCCCTTCTAAGGAGATAAAAATGGCAAAACCAACAGGATTTATGGATTATAAAAGAGTTGAAAATGGAAACGTTCCTCCGCTGGAGCGAATATGTAACTTTAAGGAGTTTCACCCCAAGCTGGATGAGAAGGCTCGACGCGAGCAGGCAGCCCGTTGTATGAACTGCGGTGTGCCTATGTGTCAGAGTGCCATTAAGCTTGCCGGAATGGTAACGGGCTGTCCGCTCCACAACTATATTCCGGAATGGAACGACGCTCTTTTCAACGGACAATATGATATGGCTGCCTGGCGTCTTTTGAAGACTTCCAGCTTCCCGGAGTTTACTGGTCGCGTTTGTCCAGCTCTCTGCGAAAAAGCCTGCAATCTAGGTAATCCGGTGGTTGAGTGCCCGCAAAGCGGGTGTATCGAAACCACCTTTAACGGTCCTGTAACCGTTCACGACAACGAGCTTTACATAATTGAAAAAGCCTTTGAAACTGGTTATATGAAACCCGAGGTTCCTGCTCACCGAAGCGGAAAAAAGGTTGCCGTAATTGGTGCAGGTCCTGCAGGACTTGCTGCCGCCGACTGGCTCAATCGTCGCGGCCACAATGTTACAGTTTTTGAGCGTGAAGACAAGGCTGGTGGCCTTTTGATGTATGGCATTCCTAACATGAAGCTGGATAAGAAAATCGTTGACCGTCGTATTGAGCTGATGAAGGCAGAAGGTGTGGAGTTTATCTTTAATGCAGATGTTGGCCGCAGCTATTCTGCCAGCCAGATTATGCAGGACTTTGATGCAATTGCCCTCTGCTGCGGTGCGAAAAAAGCCCGTGCGCTTGCGGCTGCCGGTGTAGACACAAAGGGTGTTATGTTCGCCGTAGACTTCCTCAAGGCTGTAACAAAAAGTGTAATTGCAACCAGCGGTGCTTTGGAAAAAATCGGAATTGAACCTGCCAATAAACAAATCAGTCAGATGCTGGTCCAGGATTTTGGAATTGAAGTTGAAGGAAAGGATGTAGTAATTGTCGGCGGTGGAGATACAGGAAATGACTGCTGTGGTTCTGCAATCCGTCTGGGCTGCAAATCTGTAACTCAGATTGAAATGATGCCTTGTCCTCCTGTAGAACGTGCCGCAAATAATCCATGGCCTCAGTGGCCTAAAACACTAAAGGTTGATTACGGTGCAGAAGAATCAATTGCAAAGTTTGGACACGACCCACGCGTTTATGAAACTACTGTAAAAGAAGTAATCAGCGAAAATGGCCACATTACTGCGGTTCGTACTGTTGAAGTAGAATTCCAGACAGTTGACGGAAAGCGTCAGCTGGTAGAAAAAGCGGGCACAGAAAAGACCTTACCTTGCGATCTTCTTCTTGTTGCCGCAGGTTTTGTTGGATGCGAAGAATACACAGCCCAGGCTTTCGGTACAGAACTAGGACCTCGTGGAACAGTTCTTACACCAGAAGTGGTTTCGATACGCCCTTCGGGCTACTCAACCACCGCGGATTACAGTGCAAGCCCTAACGGTTATGCCACCAGTGTTAAAAAAATCTTTACAGCCGGCGACATGCACCGTGGCCAGTCACTCGTTGTCTGGGCAATTGCCGAAGGCCGCGAGTGTGCCCGCCAGATAGACAGCTTTTTACTGGAGAAATAAAAATGGGCTTACATGATGAATGTGGTGTAGTTGGAATTTTCGGTGCAGAAAATGCAGCCGGACTTTCATATTTTGCCCTTACTGCCTTACAGCACCGTGGACAGGAATCTGCAGGAATTGCAGTAAGCGACGGTTCAAGAATTAAACTGCGCAAAGACATAGGCCTTGTAAGTGATGTTTTTGAGCAGGATCATTTTGAAAAGCTTGAAGGCAATATTGCTGTAGGACATGTGCGCTATGCAACTGCAGGTGGACGCACAATTGAAAATGCCCAGCCATTTATGAACTCCTTTAAGATGGGTTCGATTGCACTTGCTCATAACGGCCAGCTTGTAAATTATGAAGAGCTGCGCGAAAGCCTGGAAGATGGTGGAAGCACCTTTTCCAGCTCCAGCGATACAGAAGTTATTCTCAAGCTGATTGTAAGAAAGTTTGTTGAAAATGGCGGAAAGCTTGGACACACCCGCGAAGAGATGCTGAAACAAGTTCAGCATGACTTGTCTAGCCAGCATGACTTGTCTAGCCAGCATGACAGCAACCTCTTTGTAACTGCAGTAGTTCAGGCAGTAAAAGAAATAAAGGGATCTTTTGCTCTTTGTATCATGACCGAAAATATGCTGATTGGAGTAAGAGATCCGAATGGAATACGTCCGCTGTGTATTGGACAATTACCGTGTGGCAATATAATCCTTGCTTCTGAGTCCTGTGCGATAGACTCTGTGAATGGGCATTTTGTTAGAGATGTAAAACCTGGCGAGATTGTTGTAATAAACAAAGACGGTCTTAAGAGTATACTAACTAACGGTAGTTCGGAAAACTCAAAAGAGCATTGTGCCAGCTGCTCTTCAAAGCAGACCTGTATTTTCGAATACGTTTACTTTGCCCGACCCGACAGTGTGATAGACGGAATAGCTGTTCAGGAAGCTCGTTATAAAATGGGAGAAGTTCTGGCCAAGGAATCTCCTGTAGATGCTGATATTGTAATCGGTGTTCCGGATTCGGGACTTGGTGCTGCCCAGGGTTATGCAAGGGCAAGCGGAGTTCCTTATGGAATGGGAATTATCAAAAACAAATATATAGGCAGAACTTTTATTGCGCCGACTCAGAAGGAACGCGAGAATATGGTTTTTGTAAAATTAAATGCCATAAGAAGCGACCTGGAAGGAAAGCGTGTTATTGTAATTGATGATTCGATTGTGCGTGGAACTACAAGCCGCCGCCTGGTTCAGATTTTAAGACGTGCCGGTGCGAAAGAAGTTCACTTCCGCGTAAGTTCTCCTCCGGTAAAATTTCCATGCTACCTCGGAATTGATACCCCAAGTAAAAATGAATTGATTTCCAGTACTCATGAACTCGAAGAAATCCGTAAGGAAATTGGTGCAGACTCGCTGGCCTTTATTAGTCTTGATGGAATGATTGAAGCGCTGCGAAGCTGTAAGCCTGAAGCTGATGGATTTTGTAAGGGATGTTTCAGCGGAGAGTATCCGGTGTAGGCTGTCATGTCATGCTGAACTTGTTTCAGCATCCAATAAAAGATCCCGAAACAAGTTCGGGATGACAGTTATTAGCCGTAGGTCTTTATTATTTCTTCGGAAATAGCCGTTTTCTTCATGCCGCGGTCCATTGCTTCTTTTTCTATGTAACGGTGGGCTTCCTGCTCTGTCATTTTCATATTCTGCATCAAAAGCATTTTTGCGCGGTTTACCTGTTTTATTTCTTCCATCTTTACCTTGAGCTTTGTCGTCTGGCTTGAAAGCACCTGTACCTTGTACTGAACGGCAATTGCAATCTTCATCATATTGTAAAGATAAAAAGGTTCAAAAGGTTTTGTGATTGTGAGGATTCCGTAGCCTTCTACCCGGTAAGAGATTTCATCAAAATGCTCGTTAGGCACGAGTAACAAAATGGTCGAGTAAGAATCGGCAAGGTTGATGGCAAAGTCTGTATCGTAGCCGTCGCCGGAGTCTGCAATAATTATGTTGAAGCTGCGCTCGGTTGCGAGGCGGCGGGCTTCGTTAAAGTCGCTGGTTGTTGTGAGCTCGAAGAGGGGAGGCACAAGAAAAGCGGAGATTTGAGAAACTATTTTACTGTCGCGCGAAACTAAAAGTACGCTGTGGCTTTCTGCTTCCATTTATAAAACACCTGTCATTCCGAACTTGTTTCGGAATCTATTACTGAGATCCTGAAACAAGTTCAGGATGACTTCTTTTTTATGCAATTAAGTCCCCTAAAACCTTTTTTACAAAGTCGCTGTTTTCTGCAAGACGTTTTGCTTCTGCCAGAGATTTTGGCAGAGCTTTGAGAGAAGCTTTTTTTGCTATTTCTTCATCAAAAAGATTTTCTACAGTTTCTGCAGGTGGCTGAATTTTGTTTTTGATTCCATCAATTGCTGCTTCAATAAGAAGGGAGAGTACAAGGTATGTATTGCAAAGTGGATCTGGAGAACGCAGTTCGAGGCGTTTTGCACTTGTGCTTGAAGGAACTCGGATAAGGGTAGAGCGGTTTTCTTTACCCCATGAAATATATTCCGGTGCCTTGCTTGCACCAAGACGGTTGTAAGAATTATCTGCAGGATTCAAAAAGTATGTGATTTCTTCGATATGCTTAAGGATACCGCCAAGAATATTTGGAAGAAGATTTTCTGCATCTTTTCCGGTATTTCCTGCAGCAGGACGATATGAAATGTTTATGTGCATTCCGTTGCCTGCCTGGCCTGCAATTGGCTTTGGAGAAAAATCTGCATAAAGGCCATTGCTTGCAGCCTTTGTATTTACAATCCATTTGAAGGTTGCAACATTGTCTGCGGCAGTAAGCGCATCTGAATAATGGAAGTCGATTTCGTTCTGACCCGGACCTTCTTCGTGGTGGCTTGCTTCCGGTGACATTCCCATCTGTTCAAGTGTGAAACAGATTTCACGGCGGATATTTTCCCCGTGGTCTTCAGGAGCAATGTCCATGTAGCCGGCCTTGTCGAAGGTCTCGCTGGTTGGCTGTCCATTTTCGTCGAGCTTGAAGAGGTAGAACTCAACTTCTGTTCCAATCATCATTTCAATTCCGCACTCGTCTTTTAGACGCTGGCAGGCATTCTGCAAGATTGTGCGGCTGTCTTTGAGGTAAGGTTTTCCATCAGGAGTGAGGATATTACAGAACATTCGGACAACCTTTCCGGTAGCAGGTCGCCATGGAATGATTGCCAGTGTAGAAGGATCAGGCTTAAGATAGAGCTCAGACTTCTGTGGATTTTCAAAGCCTTCTATGGCAGAGGCGTCGAAAGGAATGCCGCCTTCAAAGGCACGTCCCAGTTCGGTCGGCATAATCGAAATATTTTTTTGTTTTCCTTTTAAATCAAAAAAAGCAAGGCGAATGAACTTTACATCCTCTTCTTCAATAAAATCTATAACTTCGTCTTTTGTATACATTTAAATCTCCTGTTTTTTATTATAGCTTAGGCATCACATGCACGCAAGAATTCCACAAAGAGTGGACCTGCATTGTTTGGGCGGCTCTTAAATTCCGGATGGAACTGAACACCGACATGGAACTGGCCGGCAACCTCTACGGCTTCTACAAGAGTGCCGTCCGGACTGGTTCCGCTGATTGTAAGGCCGGCCTCCTGCATTTTTGTGCGGTAGTCGTTATTGAACTCGTAGCGGTGGCGGTGACGCTCGTTGATGTTTTGTGTGCCATAAGCCTTTTCAAGAATACTTCCCGGAGTCACTTTACAAGGGTAGCTTCCCAAACGCATTGTGCCGCCCTTGATTACACCTTCCTGATTTTTCATCAGGTCTATTACAGGGTGCTCGCACATTTCGTCGAACTCGCGGCTGTTGGCATCTGCGTAACCAAGTACAGAGCGGGCAAACTCAATTACTGCAATCTGCATTCCAAGACAGATTCCAAAGTATGGCAGCTTGTGAGTGCGGGCATAGCGGCAGGCAGAAACCATTCCTTCAACTCCGCGGTGACCAAAGCCGCCCGGTAAAATAATTCCCTGGCAGTCTGCAAAAACCTCAGGGGCAGTTTCATCAGTTACGCTGTCGGAATCTACCCATTTAATTTTGATATTTTTACCTACCACAAAACTTGCGTGGTTGAGCGATTCTACAATGCTCAAATATGAGTCGTGAAGCTTTACGTATTTGCCAACAAGAGCAACCTGAATCTCACCCTTGCGGGCATGAATTGTTTCTACCATTTTTGACCAGGCCGCAAGCTCAGGGTAATGCTGGTCGCCGCCGGCACAGTCAAGGCCAAGGTCTCGGCAAACTACATCGTCCATATTCTGGGCATGAAGCATGAGAGGCACTTCGTAAAGGCTCTTACAGGTTGTATTATTGATTACACAATCTTCTCCAACGTTACAGAAGAGGCTGATTTTTCTGCGGATATCTAGAGGGATTTCTTCGTCGCAGCGGGCAACGATAATATCCGGATGAATACCAACGGCCATGAGCTCCTTAACTGAGTGCTGGGTTGGTTTTGATTTAAACTCATCTGAACCGGAGATGTATGGCACAAGACAAACGTGAATAAAAAGACAGTTGCGGCGGCCTACTTCCAGAGCCAGCTGTCGGATTGCTTCGAGGAAGGGCTGACTTTCGATATCACCGATTGTACCGCCAACTTCTACGATGCTTACATCCGCACCGCTAACCTCGGCATTTTTTAAAATAAAATCTTTGATTTCGTTAGTAACATGAGGAATAATCTGAACTGTTTGACCAAGATATTCACCCTGGCGCTCCTTGTTAAGAACGTTCCAGTAAACGCGGCCGCTTGTCATGTTGGAATACTTTGTAAGATTTTCGTCGATAAAGCGCTCGTAGTGACCAAGATCCAGGTCTGTTTCGGCACCGTCTTCTGTTACAAAAACTTCACCATGCTGGAAGGGGCTCATTGTACCAGGGTCTACGTTCATGTAAGGGTCAAGCTTCTGGCTGGCAATTTTGAGTCCGCGGCATTTTAAAAGACGTCCAAGTGAGGCAGCGGTAATTCCTTTTCCAAGTCCAGAGACAACTCCTCCGGTTACAAAAATAAATTTACTCATATCTTTCTCCCATAAAATCTGAATTGATATCTACAAGACTTAAGTTGTCCAGCGTATAGTCACTGGCAAGACAATCAGCAAGTACGTTAGCGGTGTCTAACGCGGTGAGGCAGTCTATGTCGCGTTCTACGGCCAGGCGGCGGAGCTTTACGCTTTCGGCTACCGGGTCGCGGCCTTTTGCCGAGGTTGAAATAACATAGGCTACTTTTCCACTTTCGAGGAGTGTCATTACGTTGTTATTGTAATCTTCGTGAACCTTGGCCACGTGAGTTACTTCCATGCCGCTGCGTTCGATTGTGGCGGCGTTGCCGGTTGTTGCGTAGAGGGTGAAGCCAAGGTCTGCAAACTTGCGGGCCAGGGCAGGAAGCTCCGGTAGGTCAGACTGGCGTACAGAGAAGAGGACTCCGGGGTGCGTTGTACGTTCGCTTTCGCTCACTATCGAGTTTGCTTCGCAAACTCGCGGGGAACTTTGTGGGGTCTTAGGGGCGTCGCCCCTAGGAGAAGGGGTAGCGGAAGCCACCGCAGGCGAAGCCGAGGAGGCTGGAGCGTGGGGAAGGCCTTCCCCCTCTGGCTTAATCATCTTCCAGCCGGCGGCGACCATGCCCTTATACAAGGCTTCTTCACGGGTACTGGCAATTCCAAGAACTTCACCGGTAGACTTCATTTCCGGTCCCAGATGCGTGTCAACATCCATCAGTTTTTCAAAACTGAAAACCGGAACTTTTACGGCAAAGTAATCTGGCTTGCGGTAAAGACCGGTTCCGTAACCAAGGTCACGGACTTTTTCTCCCAGCATGGCACGGGTAGCAAGTTCAATCATTGGAACCCCGCTCACTTTACTAAGGTAAGGAACAGTTCGGCTGGAACGAGGGTTAGCCTCAATAATGTTCAGCTGGCCCTTGTAGAATAGCCACTGAATATTTACGATTCCTTTTGTTCCAAGGGCAAGAGCCATAGAGGTAGATTTTTCTACAACCTCTTTTTCCATTTCCGGAGTAAAGCTCCAGGCAGGATAAACAGCAATTGAGTCGCCCGAGTGAATACCGGTTCTCTCTATGTGCTGCATAATTCCAGGAATAAGAACATCTTGGCCATCGCAGATACAGTCTATCTCGAGCTCTGTTCCTTCCATATATTTGTCGATGAGAACCGGGTTTTCAATTCCCTGTCTCAGAATGATTGCCATATATTCTTTTACGTCTGCACTGTTGCGGGCAATGATCATGTTCTGTCCGCCAAGAACGTAGCTTGGGCGCATAAGTACCGGATAGCCGATTTTTTCTGCGCTTTCCAGAGCTTCAACTTCTGTAAAAACGGTGAGTCCGCGTGGGCGGTTTACGTGAAGATTTTCGCAAAGCTCTTCAAAGCGTTCGCGGTCTTCGGCCAGGTCAATGGCATCAGCAGATGTTCCGAAAATACGAACTCCCTGTGAGTCCAGAAACTTAGCAAGTTTAATTGCTGTTCCGCCTCCAAAGGCAACCACAACGCCAAGCGGTTTTTCAACGGCAAGTACGTTCATAACGTCGGCAGGTGTGAGCGGTTCAAAATAGAGTCGGTCTGCAGTATCAAAGTCTGTGCTGACAGTCTCCGGATTGTTGTTGATGATTGCAACCTCGTAGCCCAGTTTTTTTAGGGCGCGGATACACTGAACCGAAGAGTAGTCAAACTCAATTCCCTGACCAATGCGGATTGGACCAGAGCCGAGAACCACGATTGTGCCTTTGCTTGAAGTGTGGCGTTCTTTGAGGAAGGCTTCGGCTTCGTTGTCGCCGCCGGTGGTCGAATAAAAGTATGGGGTTTCTGCATCGAACTCGCTGGCACAGGTGTCTACTATTTTGAAGGAGCGTGGTGGGTACAAGAGGTTTTCGCCACACGGATTGGATTTTGCTAACGCAAAATCATTTTTATTTTTGGAAACGTCGTTAGACGTTTCGAATCCGTGTGGTTCCCCTTTTTCTAGTAGTACGATATTTACAAGTTTATTTAAGAACCATTCATCAATCTTTGTAATATTGTGAATTTCTTCAACAGTCATAAGGCCGCGCTTAAGTGCCTGATAGATTGCGAAGATTCTCTGGTCTGTGCACTGACCAACCCGCTCGCGGATTTTTGCATCGCTTTCTTTTTCAAAGGCAGGCAGGTTCAAATCCTTTACGCCGATTTCAGCTCCGCGGGCTGCCTTTAAGATTGCTTCTTCAAAGTTCTGGCCTATTGCCATAACTTCGCCGGTTGCCTTCATCTGGGTTCCAAGCTTGCGGGCTGCGTACACAAATTTGTCGAAAGGGAATTTCGGCATTTTTACAACTACGTAGTCGAGGACAGGTTCAAAGCAGGCTTTTGTTTTCTTTGTTACGAAGTTTGGAATTTCATCCAGAGTAAAGCCTACTGCTATGAGGGCTGCTACCTTTGCGATAGGGTAGCCGGTTGCTTTTGATGCCAGAGCAGATGAGCGGGAAACACGAGGGTTTACTTCTATAACCGCATATTCAAAGCTGTCCGGATTGAGGGCAAACTGGCAGTTACAGCCGCCTTCAATTTCGAGGGCGCTGATAATGTTGAGGGCTGCCGAGCGCAGCATCTGATATTCTTTATCTGCAAGAGTTACGGTTGGTGCAATTACGATTGAGTCTCCGGTATGAACTCCAACCGGGTCAAAGTTTTCCATTGAACAGACGGTGATTACGTTTCCGGTGCTGTCGCGCATTACTTCGAACTCAACTTCCTTCCAGCCGGAAATACATTTTTCTACAAGAATCTGATGGATAGGCGAGCGGTGAAGTCCGTTGTGGGCAATCTCGTCTAACTCCCGTTCGTTAGTTACAATTCCACCGCCGGTACCGCCAAGGGTAAAGGCCGGGCGGATAATTGCAGGAAAGCCGATTACGTTGTGAACGAAGTCTGCGGCGTCCTCGTAAGTTGTAACTACCTTGCTTGGAATGCAGGGTTCGCCGATTGCTTCCATTGTATCCTTGAACATCTGGCGATCTTCGGCTTTGTCGATTGTGGCAGGGCGGGCACCCAGCAGCTGAACATTGTGGCTTGCAAGAAAGCCGGACTTTGCCAGCTCCATACTGAGGGTAAGACCTGTCTGGCCACCGAGAGTGGAAAGCAGGCTATCCGGTTTTTCTTTTTCGATTATTCGCTCAAGAGTTTTAAGGGTAAGTGGTTCAAGGTAGATTTCATCTGCCATGTAATGGTCTGTCATCAGAGTTGCAGGGTTTGAGTTTACGAGGCAAACCTCAAGACCAAGAGATTTAAGTGCTTTGCAGGCCTGGTTTCCGGCATAGTCAAATTCTGCCGCCTGTCCGATGATGATTGGACCAGAGCCGATTACCATTACTTTGTGGATATTTTTATTTAGTGGCATAGCAGTTTATTTCTCCTTGTCATTCTGAACTTGTTTCAGAATCTACTATCATTTTCAAGAATCTGTCGAACAAAAAGTTTGTGTCGTGAGGGCCGCCGCAGGCTTCCGGGTGGAACTGAACGCTGAAGACCGGAATGTCTGTGTAGGTGATGCCTTCAACTGTTCCATCGTTTACGTTGAAGAAAGACATTTTTGCATAAGACGGTAGAGATGCATTTTCTACAGCGTAGCCGTGGTTCTGGCTGGTGATGTAGACGCGGCCAGTTTCGGTGTCTTTACAAGGGTGATTGCCGCCACGGTGTCCGTATTTGAGTTTGCAGGTTTTTGCTCCACGGGCCAGGGCCAGCATCTGGTGGCCAAGGCATATGCCGAAGATTGGGATAACTCTGGTGGTTGAGTCGTCAGCGGTGGTTGAGTAGGCCGAAGGCCGTATCGAAACCACCTGCTTGTTGTATTCACACAGTTTACGGATTTCTTCAATAACCCCAGTATTTTCTGCCGGGTCACCAGGACCGTTACTGAGCATGATGCCATCTGGTGACATTTTGATTACTTCTTTTGCAGTAGTGTTATATGGAACGACTGTGACTTTACAGCCACGTCTTTCCAACTCGCGCTGAATGTTGAGTTTGGCACCAAAGTCGAAGAGAACGACGTGGGGGGCGTTGCGGGGGTGCTCCCCCGCAGAGAGGGTAGCGTAAGCCACCGCAGGCGCAGCCGAGGAGGCTGGAGCGCAGGGGGAGGCTTCCCCCTCCTTATTTGTTTGTACCATCTGCACGGCGTTGGTTATCTGATAATCTTTGATCTTTGTCAGGAGATCTTCAGGGTTGAAGTTTTCTGCGCTTTTGCCGCTTACAATCATGCCGTTCATTACGCCGGCTTCGCGAAGACGCTTTGTGAGGGCGCGGGTGTCGATGCCGCAGATGCCGATGATGCCCTGTTTTTTAAGGAAGCTGTTGAGGTCTCTTTCGCAGCGGAAGTTTGAAGGCTGATCGCAGAGCTCGCGGACTACATAGCCGCGTACCCAGGATTTTGCGCTTTCGAAGTCTGCAGGCATTACGCCATAATTTCCGATGAGGGGGAATGTCTGTGTAACTATCTGGCCGTAGTAGCTTGGGTCAGTGAGTGTTTCGATGTAGCCGGTCATTCCTGTGGTAAAGACTGTTTCGCCGATTGTGGAGCCGGTTGCTCCGATTGAGCTTCCTTCGAATAATGTGCCATCTGCCAGAATAAGATATGCAGTTTGCATAAATTGACTTCCTCTATGGGTTAGGCCGCAATCAAAGATTGTCGGCCTGAAGCTGATTTATAAGGTGCGAATGCATCCTTATATGATTGTGTTATACTGCAGCAGATTGACTGTTGTCAGCATGAACAAAAAAAAAGACGTTCATTCCATTTGGGGACAATAATTCCTCAAATCGAATGAACGTCTTTGTTCTTATTAGTTATACAGTGTTTACAAATTGTGGTCAAGAGTTTTAACTTAAATAGTAGTATTAAATAGAACCACTATTGACACTTTTGAATAAAGTGGCTACAACGTACTTAACGACAAAGAGGTCGTAGATATAAATCTCCATACGCAGAAACGTGAAAACGAGGGTGCGTAGGGTTTTATGTCTACGGCCTCTTTTTTTGCTCCGCTTTTACAGCCGGGGCAGGAGGTTGTATGAAGTTTACAAAAATGCATGGCTGCGGAAACGACTATGTTTATTTTGACTGTACAAAGGTTGATTTCCCGGGCGGGGTCCAGGGCGAAAAGCAGGCAGCGATAAAGTTGTCAGACCGACATTTTGGAATCGGTGGTGATGGAATCATTCTCATTAAAAGAGGAACTAAAGCTGATTTTGAAATGGTTATGTACAATGCCGACGGAAGCCGAAGTCAGATGTGTGGTAACGGTGTGCGCTGTGTTGGTAAACTTGTTTACGATGCGGGCTACACTAAGGGCCGCGAGTTTACCGTTGAATCTATGGGGGCCGTTAAGGTTTTGACTGTAGTTGAAGGAGAGCGGGGCGACAAGGTTGCTAAGCTTTCTGTTGATATGGGTAAGCCGATTCTGGAAGCAGGGAAGATTCCTGTGTCGGTGGTTGAGTGCTCGCGAAGCGAGTGTATCGAAACCACTGGTGACTCTGAGGTGGTTTCGATACGACCTTCAGTCTACTCAACCACCGTAATATCTTATCCTCTTACAATCGGCAGTGTGGAATATAAAACCACCTGCGTGTCTATGGGAAATCCACATGCGGTTGTGTTTATTGATAAAAAGCCTGCTGAGTTTCCTGTGTGCGAGGTGGGCCCTCTTTTTGAAAACAATGAGTTTTTCCCGGAGCGAACAAATACTGAGTTTGCATACGTAGAAGACCGCCGCACAATCTGGATGCGGGTTTGGGAACGCGGAACCGGAGAGACTCTTGCCTGCGGAACCGGAACCTGTGCAACAGTAGTGGCTGCAATTTTGAACGGCCTGGTTGATGCGGGTGAGAAAATCACTGTGCACCTGCTGGGCGGCGACCTGGTGATTGAGTGGAGTGGTGATGAGAACGACAGTGTTTTCATGACCGGTCCTGCTGAAACTGTATTTAATGGAGATTTCGAAATATGAAAATTAACAAGAACTTTTTAGACCTTGAGGCCAGCTACCTCTTTTCAACCGTAAACAAAAAGACCCGCGAGTTTATTGCGGCTCATCCGGAAGCAGACGTAATCAAGCTTTCGATTGGTGATGTAACAAAGCCTCTCTGTCCTGCCGTAATTGAGGCAATGCATAAGGCAGTTGATGAAATGGCCGATGAGAAAACCTTCCGCGGCTATCCGCCTGAGCAGGGCTATGACTTTATCCGCGAAAAGATTCTCGAATGGGATTACACAAAGCGAGGAATCAATCTTCAGCTTGATGAAATCTTTTTGTCGGACGGTGCAAAATCTGATTGTGGAAACATCGGTGACATTTTTGCGACCGACAATACTGTTGCAATCTGCGATCCTGTTTATCCGGTTTACATCGACACAAACATCATGAACGGTCGTAAGGATAAAATCATCATTTTGCCTTGCAGCGCGGAGACTAACTTCTTGCCAGCCATTCCGGGAGCTGGCGATTCGGTACCTGATATCATCTATCTCTGTTTCCCAAACAATCCGACTGGAACTGTTGCGTCAAAAGAATATCTTAAAAAATGGGTTGATTATGCAAATGCACACCACAGCCTGATTCTTTTTGATTCAGTCTACGAAGCATTTATAACTGATGGAAAATATCCAAAATCAATTTATGAGATTGAAGGAGCAAAGTCTTGTGCAATTGAACTCCGTTCCTTCTCAAAGACTGCGGGCTTTACAGGTCTTCGCTGCGGCTACACAGTTGTTCCTCATGACCTTGTTTTCGACGGCACAGAGCTCAATACCTTGTGGTTCCGCCGCCAGTCTACAAAGTTCAACGGCGTTTCATACGTTACTCAGCGCGCAGCTGAGGCAGTTTATTCAGAGGAAGGCCAGAAAGAGATTCAGGAAAATCTTTCTTTCTATCGTGAAAACGCTCGCATCATTTTTGAAGGCGTAACTGCGGCAGGCTTCAAAGCATTTGGCGGCCAATATTCTCCATACGTCTGGCTGCAGATTCCTCAGGGCTTTACAAGCTGGACCTTCTTCGACGAGCTTCTGGAAAAGTGCAACGTAGTCGGAACTCCGGGAAGCGGCTTTGGCAAGATGGGGGAAGGTTATCTGCGACTAACAGGCTTCGGTAGCCGCGAAAGAACCATTGAAGCTGTAGAGAGAATTAAGAAAGCTTTTGGAAAAAAATAGTTAAGAATAAAAAAACTTATTGACATTTTTTTTCAAGAAGAGTATAAAAGAATTATCAAACGACAATGAGGTCGCAGAAATGGTATTTCTGCGACCTTTTTTGTTTTAAAACATTTCGGCTGCCGTTGGCATGTCCGGAGAAAAATCAATCGGCAAAGACGCTGCGTTTTCATTTTGACCTACACAGAATGAAAGTGCGGCGTTTTTTTATATAGGAGAATTTTAATGGACGAAGTAACACCTATTTTTGGCGAGAACGTTTTTAATGAAACTGTTATGAAGGCTCGGCTGCCAAAGGAAACTTACAAGCAGCTGATGAAGACTATTGAGGGCGGCGAAAAACTGGACGCTTCAGTTGCCACTGTTGTTGCGAATGCGATGAAAGACTGGGCGATTGAAAAGGGAGCTACTCATTTTACTCACTGGTTCCAGCCGCTTACCGGAATTACTGCGGAAAAGCACGACAGCTTTATTACTCCAACAAGCGACGGAAAAGTTATTATGGAGTTCAGCGGCAAGGAGCTTGTGCAGGGTGAGCCTGACGCTTCCAGCTTCCCGAGCGGAGGAATCCGTGCGACTTTTGAGGCCCGCGGTTACACTGCCTGGGATCCTACCAGCTACGCATTTATTAAAGACGGAACTCTCTGCATTCCAACCGCTTTCTGTTCTTACACAGGAGAAGCTCTTGATAAAAAGACTCCGCTTCTTCGCTCTATGCAGGCAATCAGCAAGCAGGCTGTGCGCGTACTCAAACTTTTTGAAGGCAACGAAGCTGTTACTTCTGTAAAAACTACAGTCGGTCCTGAACAGGAATACTTCCTCGTAGATAAGAGCGTTTACGATAAGCGTGAAGACCTCATCTACACTGGCAGAACTCTCTTCGGTGCAAAAGCTCCAAAAGGTCAGGAGCTTGAGGACCATTACTTTGGTATGATTAAGCCTCGCGTTCAAGAGTTCATGAAGGATTTGAACCGCGAACTCTGGAAGCTTGGTATTCTTGCTAAAACTGAACATAACGAGGTTGCGCCTGCTCAGCACGAGCTTGCACCAATCTTCTCTACAACCAACATGGCCTGCGACCACAACCAGCTCACTATGGAAATGATGCGAAAGGTAGCAGCCCGCCATGGTATGGTTTGTCTTTTGCACGAAAAACCATTTGCTGGTGTAAACGGAAGTGGTAAACATAACAACTGGTCAATCAGCACTAACACCGGTAAGAACCTGCTTGACCCTGGTGCCACACCTGATCAGAATGCGCAGTTCCTCCTCTTCCTCTGCGCAATCATCAAGGCTGTGGATGAGTATCAGGACTTGCTCCGTATCTCTGTAGCATCGGCTGGTAACGACCACCGTCTTGGAGCTAATGAGGCGCCTCCGGCAATTATTTCTATCTTCCTGGGTGATGAACTTTCCGCAATTCTGGATTCGATAGAGAAGGGCGTTCCATACGGAAAACACGAAAAAGAAAAAATGCAGATTGGTGTTACTGTTCTGCCTGACTTCAATAAAGATACAACAGACCGAAACAGAACTTCGCCATTTGCCTTTACCGGCAACAAGTTTGAGTTCCGTATGCTTGGTTCTAACGAGTCAATTGCCTGCGCAAACGTATTCTTGAACACTGTTGTTGCTGAGGAACTTTCACAGTTTGCAGACATTCTCGAAAAATCTGTAAACTTCAAGAGTGACCTTCACGACCTGATTCTTAAGACAATCAAAGAGCACAAGAGAATCATTTTCAACGGAAACGGATATGATGATTCATGGGTTAAAGAAGCTGAGAAGCGCGGACTTTACAACCTTAAGTCTACACCGGAAGCACTCCCTCACATCCTCGACGAAAAGAATGTAAAGGTTTTTGAAAAGTTTGGAGTCTATAGTAAGGTTGAACTAACAAGCCGATTTGAGATTCACAACGAAAACTACTCAAAGATTATCAACATCGAAGCTGAAACTATGTTAGAGATGGCAAACAAGTTTATACTTCCTGCTGCAAGCAAATACGCTAATAAGTTAGCTGAGACTATCGGTTTGAAAAAAGCTGCCTGCGGCGAGTGCGATGCAACTTACGAAAGTTCAATGCTGAAAAAAGTTAGCTGCCTTACAAGCTGCATTTACAGCAAAACTGAAAAACTCGAAAGCGAAGTTCTTGAAGCAAAGAAAACTGCAGAAGCAGGTGATTCTAGTAAGACAGCTTTCTTCTATCGCGAGCATGTATTTGCCGCTATGAACGAACTGAGAGCCTGTGTTGATGAGCTTGAAACAATTACACCAAAAGAGCTCTGGCCATTCCCAAGCTACGGTGACCTGCTATTTAGTGTACGTTAACATAAAATTATAGAAAAAATCTCCTTTTGGTTTACTCCAGATTTTTTTCGGGCTTCTCTCGCGTCGCGGGGGAAGCCTGTTTTTTTTAGGCGGGATTCGATTGCTGTGCTTCGATTTTTTTCAGCCTTTTTATTCCCAAAAGAAAACTTGTTACTTTGTTTCTTCGGAAAATTTCATAAAGGCCAAGGGTAATAACAAAGGAAACAAGAACTAATAATATATACTGAAGAACATAAGGAATCATTACGTATTTTGCAGCAAAGAATCCTAAAATTACTATTACTGATTGATGAAGAATATAAAGAGGATAAGACGCCTGTGAAAAATATTTTGTAAAAGCGCTGTTAAAGTTCAAAAATCTTTTTCCAAGACCAAATAATGAAAGTATTCCACTCCAGGTAAAAATATATGTTAATAAATCCCAATAAGGTCCAAAAACCTGTATTTTATACATTACGCATCGGGTAATTAAAAGAATTGCAAAGATTGGAAATGTTACTAAAGACCAGGAAGCAGTTTTTTCCTGGAAAGCTTCATTTGAGAAAACAAAGAAGCCTATTAAAAACCAGGCCATAAATTCTGCAATGCTTTTTCCACCCAGATTAGCAATTGGTTTAATAATGTAAGGTATTACCGCGATTAAAAGGAGTTTAAGAATAAGAAAGCGGGAAAGCTTTAAATCAAAATTTTTATTATAGGCCAGTTTTAATAGGGGCAGGGTAATAAGAGAAATCAGGAAAAGATACAAAATAAACCAGGTATGAGCAGGAGTAAAATGGCCATCATAACCGGTAAAATCTGTAAAAACAAGAAATTCCTTAAAGTGTTCAAAATAGTTACCGGAATAATTATTGAAATAAATATCTGCCAGATAAGGCTGAACAGGAATTACAAAAATAAGAGCTGCTGTAAGGGGAATATAAAGCTTTAGAATCCGTTCTATAATGTACTGCTTTGCTGTCCGCTTTCCAAAAGCATAAAAGGTTGAAGCTCCGGCTAGGACAAATAAAAGCGGCATCCACCAGGGGAATGTGCTGATATTCAATAATGAGGCTGGAATACAGTCTGCAATATGAACATAAAATCGTTCCCCGAAATCATTGTAAAACATTCCCACATGAAATGGGAAAAGCAGCAGGATACAAAGAATCCTGAGATTGTCGATAAAATACTTTCTTTCCATTTTTAACTCCTTTTTTTTTACTGTCGGCTATGATGCATCGTGCGCGCAAGCGCAATAGATAATAATTTCCTTAAATGCAAACGACCGAAGGTCGAAACCTTTTAGGTTGCATTCTATACAAGTTTTTCATAATCACGTTTTGCATTGAATATATGCATTATTGTGACAACCTTTTTATTTTCTTCGTCTTCAATAAGATATAAAGCAATATAATTTTGTTTGAAGATAAATCTGTGATATCCTTTATTTTGGAGACTTATGAATCAGTAATTCTGACTTTATAAGCCATATTTTTTCCTTATGTCATTCACTGCATCATCAACATCAGAAACTCTGCCGGCTTTTAAATCTGCCTCAGCAAGTGCAAGTTTTTCATATAAATTATTGAAGAAATTTGCCTTTTCGTAAGTTTCCATGCTCATTATAACCATGTCACCGTATCCATTTTTCATGTTATGTATTCGGTTACTTTTCTCTGAATGCAACTGCATCAATTTGAAAAAGAATTCCTTCTCTTATAAATTTTGTTTCATATGCTTTTCGTGCCGGATACTTTCCGTTAGTAAATCTTTGTTTTATTACTGCAGGTAAAAAGTTCAAATCTTGTATATTAGCAAAAAGACAATCCATTTGTATAACGGAGTCCAATGTTAATCCAATTTTTTGTAATCTTTCTTCAAGAATATCAAAAGCACCGTTTATTTGGTTTTCAATAGGCTGACCTTCATTTTTCATGCAATAACTTGTATAAATATAATCTCCAGCTTCTACTATAGTTGCGTCAGCCCAGAATTCATCAATTTCTATTCTATTAATTTTAGCCATTTTTACTCCAGTGGCGCAGTGCGCCATCAACCTAACAACTGGCTGTTCCGCAGCGGGCTTGACCCGCTGTCGGCTACGAATCTTTGTTAGGTTTTGCTACACTTTTAACAGTACTTTTTCCTGTTTCTTTGAAACAGCAAGTTTCGGGTATGTAATTATTTCCAAGCCCATTCCAAGACTGTCGAGATAATCTATTAAAGTAGATATTTTCATATCCTTTCTTTTTTCTATTTTTGAAACTGACGACTGTGTGAAATTTGCCATTTCTGATTGTTTTATATTTTTTTCTTCTCGGAGCTGTGCAAGGCGGATAGACATAATATCCTGCTCGGCTTTTATGTGAGCTCTTCTTACAGCTTCGGGAGACATATTACTTTCCATCATTTTGATTGCATCTTTCATTTTCCAACTCCTTTTCATGTTTCTCTATGATTACTTCAGATTCAGTAATTAAATCTTTGTAAAATTTCTTCTGATCTTTTCCTTTCTTATCTCCGCCGGTAAGCAGAAATGCATGTCTTTTTCTATCAAAGTAATAGGCAACTCTCAGAACATGTTTTTCTGTCTGATTTCTTAATTCCTTCAGATTCGTGTATTTTTTAGAACCATGAAGAGTATCTGAATATGGGCGGGGAAGTTGTGGGCCATACTGTCGGAGTAAAAGAACTCTTTGTAATACAGCTTCCTTACTTTCTTCGTCCAAAGTTAGAAACCAGGCATCATATTCATCGGATGAATCAACATTCCACATGATTTTATTATATGAACTAAAGTGAATATTTGTCAACACAAATAATGGCGGACTCGACCCGCTGTCGGCTACGAACCTTTGTTATGCTTTTTATTATAGTTGATATTGATTTTTTTTGATATATTAATTTTGGGATCAGGCAATGCTTGTTGTTAGTGAATTTGAAGGAATAGATGCCTTTATTTTGATGATCATTTACCACCTCATTTTCATGAAAATAGATCCACTAAAATAAGGAGATACAAATGGAAATTGTACAGGTTTTGCCTAAAGACAATTACAATGTTTTCGTTTACTTTGTAGACGGAAAGATAAAAAAATATGATGTATCTCATTTAGTAGGCAAAGGCGTTTTTTCTAAACTAAATAATTTAGATTTTTACATGAATAACTGTACTGTACTGAACGGAACTCTTGCATGGACATTGGATGGTAAATACGATAAATACAATTGTATCGATATTGATCCTTATACAATTTACGAAAAAGGAATTGATGTAGAAGATCCTTTGGCGCATATTGCCTGATCAGCTACTTTATACTCTTAAAACCTATTTTCAATAATTCAACATCACCAGGACAAAATTCAAAATCGTCTATTTCGTTTTCAGTAATCCATTTGATTTCAGAAATTTCATTTTTATTGAAAACAGGTTCTTCTAATATTTCGCCATAATAAGCAACTGTAATATACATCAAATCATTAAGATACATTGTTCGTGAATGTAAATGTGTCAGATTTTTTATATTGCAGTTGATTTCTTCTTTCACTTCTCGGATTACACAGTCTGTAAAATCTTCCCCAAATTCAAGATTTCCGCCAATTACTTCCCAATAGCCCGGAAAATATTTTTTATTCATGCTTCTTTTTGAAACTAAAATTTTTTTGTTGGATTTATCTATTGGCAAAAAAGCCGTACCAATCATTTGAATTTTATCTACCATAATTACTTTTTTATTTCCTATACCACGCCAGTGGCGTGTGAGCATAACAACTGGTTGTACCTGCCTACAATCGAAGAGCCGTTAAGAAAAATGCGAAAGCATTTTTCAGACTCATCGAAATAAAGGCTGCGGAACAATTGATTGTTCCGCAGCGGGCTTGACCCGCTGTCGGCTACGAACCTTTGTTATGCTTTAATATTTATCATTTGGATCTTCAGACATTTTATAATAACTAAATGATCCGAGCTCTATATAATCTTTTGTAAATTCGACATCTTCATTTGTCGAATAATTTCTTTGCTTCCAGGTTTTATTCAATTCAAAATTTTTGATTGGGAATTTAAATTCTATTGGATTTTTAAATGTTATAGTATTTCTGTTATTTGGTATGTAATCAAGTTCATACATATTTATTTTGTCATATTCGGGTATATAAGAATTATAAATTATTTCTTTTATTTTAAGAATTAATACATTTCCCTTTACTTCGTAAGTTCCGTGCATTTCTTGAGCCAATGGAATATAACGCATCTGACTGAAAATAAATTCTGCATTTTTATTTTCATAAAATACAAATCTATTTGACCAGCCGGCAGCCATAATAAAATAATCCTGCCATACGCCTTCCATATTTTTTAGAATTACATTCTTTTTTATTTCATCTCTTGTTTCAAATAATTTTATTCTTTCTATCAGTTTTAATTCTTCTTCTGTTAAATCAGAGTCTTTAACTTTCTTTGCAGGTTTATACCAATTAAAATTAGAATAATAATTTGTAAGATCTGAAGAAGAAAAAATATTTCCGTGTTTAGCATAAATCATATTTCTTAATATTCTTAAATCTGAATTATTTAAGACGGCTAAATCAAAGTCACTTATATATTCTGAGAATAAATCAATGTTTCCCAGAATAATTTTTTTTGCTGTATTTGGAATTAATTCATTTAAAGAATAATTATAATAATCTGTAATGGATTCCTTTTTTTCTGAAAATAATGGGAAACAAAGGCTTATCAAAAATAATAATATAAATACTTTTTTCATTTTCTCTCCAAGCACCCCAGTGTGGGTGTCCGCCTAACAACTGGTTGTACCGCAGCGGGCCTGACCCGCTGTCGGCTACGAACCTTTGTTAGACTGTCTTTGTTATAAACCAAGTTTATTACACAACCAAGCTGCAAAAATATTGATAATCAATGGAAGAAGTAAATATACAAAAAAAGTTATACCTAAATGGCTTTTTGATTTGTTTTCATCGAACTTTTTCTTCGTATAATCATTTAAAATTATCCAAGAAGTATTATTTGATTTACCTAATAAATTAAATAAACTTTTTCCAATAAATTCTGCAAAAATTTGTGTAAATAAAAAAAGTATAAATGATATTGAAAACAATTTAATGATATAATTGTAATCATTCGTATTAAAAAATATAAATGTAATTGGAATTATAGCACTAATTTTTAGTAATATTTCAATTAACATTCCAAGTCTTCTTCTATTTTTTTAAAGAAACTTTCATTATTTTTTGATGTTCCACTAATTCTATCAACATAATCACTGACATGTTGTATAATTTCATCTGCAAATACTTTATTACTGTGATTAACAGAAACTTGTATTATGCCATTACTATCAACAGGATATCCATTAAACATATAAAAGGCTTTATCCGAAAAATTTTCTGGGGGTACTGAAATAGTAACATTTATAGAATGCTGTTCACCAATTTTTGAAATTAAAGGATTTCTCCCTTCAAAAAATATTTTCATTTCCCATGATAAACTGATATTTTTTGCACATATTGGTTTTACTTCATTGTCATTAAGAAATTCATCAAATGATGGAAACTTCGTATATGAACCATCATTATACAATACAGAAATTTCGAAACTTTTTTCATCCGATTTATAATCACGAATTTTTGTCTCAATCGTTTGAAATAAGTCAGAAAGATTATTTTTGTCAATTACAAAATTTGCGGGAAACACCTTTTCTTTTGTTGTAGGATGATTCAGTATTTTATTTGTTAAAGAACTCATTTCTTTAATTAAAGACAAAAAATCTTTATCAAAGCCTTTCACATTCAATACTTCTTGACTTGATGGTTTGTTTACATCACTTAAAACATTTTCCATTTTAAAATCTCCTTTTTTTTGTATTTTCACGCCAGTGGCGTGTCAGTCTAACAATATTTTAAACCGCAGGCAGCTTGACTGCCTGTCGGCTACGAACCTTTGTTATAGCATATTCTATCAATAAAACAGATTTCCTTTCTAGTCTAAGTTTTCACGATTATTATTTTTTTCGCTTCCTGCTTTGCCCGAATTTTATTGCCCGCCTGCGAGCCTGAGCTACAACCGCTTCTTCGTTTTTCCCTAACTTTTTTTGCTTCTGAAAATTCCTGTAGACGATTTTATACTTGCGATTTCAGAATTATTATATCTTTCCCGGAAAACAAAAAAGACTGCGAACCCGAACAAAATTGCTTCTTCTGCTTTTATAAAGACAGAAAGTATTTGCGATTAAGCTGAACTTCCAAAATAACACAGGATTTCTCTAACCTGCGAGCTCAATAATTATTTGCTACTTTGAATTTTAAATTAGTCTTATCTGTGATTGCGATTTCGATATAACTGAAATAAAACGATGATAATTTTTTTTTCTGCTTCCGTGCGAGCTCATATTTACAACCGCTTCTTCGCCTTGCCCGAATATAAACCTGCCTGCGAGCCCGAATTATTTTTGCTTCTGAGATTTTCAGATTGATTTTACATTTTGCGATTTCAATAAAACGGGTAGGAAACGGAAAACAAAGAACCTAAAAAAATCTAACGTGCGAGCCTGGATAAAACCGCTACCGTGCTTCGCCCTAAAATTTTTAAAACCCGGCAGGCCATCAGCCTGTCGCCATAACTACTGGTTGTACCGCAGCGGGCTCGACCCGCTGTCGGCTACGAACCTTTGTTATGCTTTTATTTATTCTTTTTCCAAAATGTCTTTTTCAATTGCACTTTGGATTAATTGTTCTTCATATTCAGGATTTTTAGGATTTTCGATTTCTGATAAATATCCACCAAAAACCCAAAATCTCTGTGGCCATGCACCTTCCTCACTATTGTCTTTCAGTATGATTCTATACCATGGTGCTTTGATTCCATCTATTGTTTGTTGATTTACTGTAACAGCTTCATATTGTACTGTCATACCTTTCAATAATAATGGATAATCAGTAAATGAATTTACTTTATATCCTTTATATGTATAGCGGCCAGTTCGAAAAGATTCTGCCGTACCGAAATATGACTGATAATTGAATCCTACTGTAGAGGCCTGTAAATCTGGTTTTTCACGTAATCTTAAATTTTCTTTTGCTAAAACAAATTCTTTACCACTGTGTTTGATAACCTTTACTCCATCTATTGAGCATTCCTTGCCAATTTCTGTTTGATTTTTAAAATTTCTTAAACAAACATTTTTATTTTTGAATAATTCTTTGCACCAAAAATCATCTGAATTATCTTCGTAAAAAAGAATGGTTTTATTCCCTTTTGGAAACAAAAGTTTATTCATTTTGTCATCATAAAATGGTTTGCCGTTTTCACTAATTAATGTAAGTTGATTATTTTCTAAAGTATATTTAAGATTTTTTCCACTATATCCTCCATAAGGATAATGGAAAGTAAATTCTGATTCATTTAAGAATTCAATAAAATAAAAAGTTTCATTTATTTGAAATTGATTATCTTTTCCAATTAATTCTTTTTTTGATATTTCTGTACAGAATAAATTTATACAGAAAAAAAATATTGATACAACAATAAATACTTTTTTCATTTTTCTCTCCTAGCACCCCAGTGCGGGTGTCAGCATAACAACTGGTTGTACCGCAGCGGGCCTGACCCGCTGTCGGCTACGAACCTTTGTTATGCTACTAGATATCTTTTAGCGCCGGAGGGCGCGTAAATTAAGATAACTAACTGCAAACTATTTTTTTTATTTTCTCGTAGACTTCGGAAATTTTGAATGTCCACGAAAAATAAAATTCTAAAATATTTATTTCTTCATGCAAAAAGCTTGAGACAGTGCGAATGCACGTGCGAAAGTTTTTTACATGAACCAACGCCTTACTTTTATTTCTAAAAAAAAGGCAGGCCAGTGTGCCTGTCAGCATAACAACTGGTTGTACCGCAGCGGGCTTGACCCGCTGTCGG
>NZ_ATWV01000009.1 GCF_000421345.1 Treponema bryantii NK4A124 | reverse complement strand
CAACATCATCAACTTAAGGAACCTACTATTTAAAAATTCTAAAATCTATTAGAATTTCTGTATGGGTGGAAAAAGTATAACAAGATTTAACAGAACTGTCTCTTTATGGAAATCTAAAAAGATTAGAGAAATAGCCAGAGGAAGCCGTAAAAATGTTTTCGTGAGGGTACGAAAAATGAGCGTCTATGATATAATGACAAGCATCATAGCACGCAAAGGACTTACGGCAGCAATGGAAATTAGAAATTATTCCAAGAAAAGCGGAAAAGACGAAATATCAAAACAAGCCTGGCTCAAGGCGAGACAAAACCTAAATCCAGAAGTATTCAGATATGCCAATGACGAATATATAAAATCCTTTTATGAATCAGAGGATGAAGTAAAGCTATGGAATGGTTATCTTGTACTTGCGATAGACGGCAGTAAAGCAGAAATTCCAAACTCTGAAGAAAATAGAAAAACATATGGAACTCAGGGGAATATATATTGCGAAGGACCTGCCCGGGCTTTAATAAGCGGCCTTTTTGATGTCCTCAATGATTTTTTCATAGATCTTCAGATATGCAATGTAAATGTGAATGAACTTGAAGCTGCAAAAGAAAACATCAATGCGATAGAGAGAATAGGACTAAAACAAAAGATTATCATAATTTTTGACAGAGGTTATCCTTCATTAGAACTTTTAAATTATCTTGATGAACAGAAAATAGCTTATATAGTGAGAATTTCTTCAACCTTCTGTAAAAATGAGAGACAGCAGACAGAAAGCAATGACTCTGTTGTAAAAATATTGAATACAAAAACAAAGCTGATGAAATTGAAAGCTAAGAATGAAGATCTGTATGAAAAAATTAAAGACAATGAATTCACAGCCACAAGACTAATCCGTGACAAAACTCCAGCAGGAGATGAATTTGCAATTTTGACGAGTCTTCCTGATGATATAAAAAGCGAAGAAATTATAAGTGCATATTTTCTGAGATGGAAAATAGAAGATGCTTATAACACAATAAAAAATAAGATGAGATTCGAAAGCGTAACAGGAAATGCAAGTATTTATGTAGAGCAGGATTTTCTTGCGCAGGTTTATGTATATAACATGATGGAAGATGTGAGACATACTGCAGAAGAAAAACTTCAGAAGAAACCTGATAAATATATGTATCCTCAGAGAATCAATCAGAATGTTGCTATAGGTATATTCAAAGATGAACTTCTTGATATGGCTCTTGAGGAAAATGACAGGATCAGGGTACGTAAACTGAAAAGAATTCAGGCAGAGATTTCAAAGTACACTCTGCCTGTCCGGAAATCAAAGTCTAAAAAAAGACAGTTTAATAAAGCTAATAAATTCGGCTGTAATCTAAAACCGTCTTTTTAGTCTTAAGTTGATGATGTTGGGCGTTGCGGGGGTGTCCCCCGCTGGAGAGGGTGGCGGAAAACGCCGACAGGCGGTTGGAGCCAGGGGGAGACTTCCCCCTCCTAAATACTTTTATTTTACTCCCACTGCAAAACTTTAATAATATTTCATTTTTTTAGTAAAACTGTATTGTATAAAGCGGCACTTTTCTATATTATATCAGCATATATCATTATTATAAGAGTATGGTCGGCGGACTTTGGGACGGCGGCTGTTCAAAGGTGAGGTATATGGCTAAAGGACGACCTTTAATCAACAAGGAACGCTGTAAGGGCTGTGGACTTTGTATCCGCGTTTGCCCTAAGAAGATTCTTGAAATGTCTAAAGAAACCAATGGTCAGGGAGTTTCTTTCCCTGTTTGTATTGATGAGGCAAGCTGTATTGCCTGCAGTATGTGTGCAACTATGTGCCCGGACTGCGTAATTGAAATTGAGGCTGAATAATGGCAGAAAAAGTTTTGATGAAAGGAAACGAAGCAATTGCCGAGGCTGCGGTTCGTGCCGGCTGTCGTTTCTACTTTGCATATCCAATCACACCGCAGAATGAAATTCCGGCTTATATGGCTAAGCGTCTTCCAGAAGTAGGTGGAACCTTCCTTCAGGCTGAATCTGAGTTAGCTGCCATTAACATGGTAATGGGGGCTTCAGCTGCCGGATCTCGCTGTATGACTTCTTCTTCTTCTCCTGGAATCTCTTTGAAACAGGAAGGAATTTCTTATATCTCCGGAGCTCAGCTTCCTGCCGTTGTTGTAAACATGATGCGCGGTGGTCCTGGTCTTGGAAACATTTCCGGTGCTCAGGGTGACTACTTTCAGGCAACCCGCGGTGGTGGAAACGGTGACTACCATGTGGTAGTTATTGCTCCGGGTACTGTTCAGGAAATGGCTGACTGTACTCTCAAGGCATTTGAGATTGCCGACAAGTACCGCGTTATGTGTATGATTCTTGGTGACGGTTATCTTGGACAGATGTCTGAGCCTTGTGTTCTTCCTGACTTTGTAAAAGAGTTCCCTGCAAAGCCTTGGGCTCTTACAGGAAAAACTCCGGACCGCAAGCAGAACAAGATTATGTCTCTCAAGCTTTCCGGAATTGACGGCGAATTGAACGCTCACACAAAGGCTCTTTTTGAAAACTATCAGAAGATTCAGGACAATGAAACAATGTCTGAAACTTTTATGTGTGACGATGCTGATTACATTCTTACCGGCTACGGAACTTGTGCCCGTGTCTGCAAGAAGGCTGTAAAGCTGCTCCGCGAGCAGGGTATTAAGGCTGGTCTTTTCCGTCCGATTACTCTCTGGCCATTCCCTGCAAAAGAGCTTGAAGCTGCCTGCAAGAATGCCAAGAAGATTTTGACTGTAGAAATGTCTATGGGTCAGATGGTTCAGGATGTTAAGCTTAACTGCGGAAGAAGTGTAAAGGATGTTGATTTCTATGGCGAGCCTGGTGGAATCATTCCTTCAGTTGATGCTGTTATTGAGAAGGTAAAGAGCTATGAGTAAGAAATATGAATTTCCAAAATCAATGAATGACGTGCCTACACACTACTGTGGTGGCTGTGGTCATGGAATCGTTCACAAGTTGATTGCACAGGTTATTGATGAAATGAATATTCAGCAGGATGTACTTCTTGTTGCTCCTGTTGGTTGTGCAGTTTATGCCTATAACTATATTAATGTTGATTCCTGCGAGGCCGCTCATGGTCGTGCTCCTGCAGTTGCAACTGGTATGAAGCGCGTTCATCCAGATAAGCTTGTTATCAGCTATCAGGGTGATGGAGACCTGCTTGCCATTGGTACAGGTGAAACTGTTCACGCTGCAAACCGCGGTGAAAACATCACTGTAATTTTTATCAACAATGCAATTTACGGAATGACTGGTGGTCAGATGGCTCCAACTTCTCTTGTTGGTCAGGTTACAAAGACAACTCCTTTCGGACGTAATGCTGATGAAGTTGGTTACCCGATTCGTGCCTGCGAGCTTTTGAATACTCTTGTTGAACCAAAGTATATTGAGCGCTGTGCCGTTTATGATGTTCCTCACATCAACAAAACTAAGGCAGCCATCAAAAAGGCTTTGACATATCAGAAGGAAGGAAAGGGCTACAGCTTTGTCGAGGTTCTTTCTATGTGTCCTACAAACTGGGGTGTTGCTCCAACTGTTGCTGCTGACTGGGTAAAGGATCAGATGGAGCCTTATTATCCTCTGGGAGTTTTCCGCGACGTTCCAGGCGGAGTTACTCCGGAAGCCGCAACACCAAAAGCCGGCGTTGTTACAAAGTAAGGTAGGGGAGGATAAGATATGACAACAGAAATTATTTTTGCCGGATTCGGTGGTCAGGGTGTTATCCTTGCCGGAAAAATCCTTACACTTGCCGGAATGAGCGAAGACAAATACGTTTCACACATTCCTTCATACGGTGCTGAGATGCGCGGTGGTACTGCTAACTGTTCTGTAATCGTTAGTGATGAAGAAGTTGCATCCCCTGTTATTGAAAAGCCGGATGTAGTCGTTGCTCTCAACAAGCCTTCTATGACTAAGTTTGAAAAGTGGCTTAAGCCGGGCGGACTTTTGATTTACAATTCTTCTTTGATTGATATTGAACCAAGCCGCAAGGATATTCGTACTCTTGCTTTGCCTGCTAATGATATAACCGCAGAGACTAACAACGCCCGCGGTGCAAACATGGTTGTTCTTGGCTGTCTTGCAAAGGTTTGCCCTGGTATGATTAGCGGAGTTAAGCCTTTTGAGTACGCTTTGGATGAAGCAATTTCGGCCCGCAACAAGAAGTTCAATCCGATAAATATTGCTACAATCGAAGCGGCATACAACAAGGATTACGATATTAAAGGATAAAATATGAGTGAAAAAAATAAAATAGGTGCAAAGGTAAAACTGGTTCGCGAAAACCGCAAGCTTTCTATCGAAGATGTTTCTGAGCGCACAAACCTCAGCGTTGAACAGATTGCAAGCATTGAAGACGGTTCGCTTGTTCCAAACCTCACACCGCTTATTAAGATTGCCCGTGTTCTTGGCGTTCGCCTTGGAACCTTTATGGACGATGATGAAAACCTGGGACCTGTAGTAACCCGTGCTCAGGACAAGAAGGAAGTAACCCGCTTCAGTGACCGCGGAAACGCAGTTAATTCTGACCTGGACTTCTATACTCTGGCTCAGAACAAGGCCGGCCGCCACATGGATCCTTTCATCATTGATATCTTCCCATCTTCTGAAGAAGAAATCAAAACTTCAACTCACGAAGGTGAAGAGTTCATCTACGTTCTCGAAGGTGAAGTAGAAATCATCTACGGCAAGGACAAGTACGAACTCAAGCAGGGCGATTCGATTTATTATGAGTCGATTGTTGCGCACCATGTACATTCACATGGAGAGAACAAGGCTAAGATTCTTGCGGTAGTTTATACTCCTGCGTGATGTGGTTTCGATACGCCGCGCTGCGGCTACTCAACCACCGGTGAACACTATAGTGGTTTCGATACTATGCTTCGCATCACTCAACCACCGGAAAAAATCTACGGTGATTGAGTAGCCCAAAGGGCGTATCGAAATCACCATTTTAAAACATGGACGACAAAGAATACTATAGTCTGATGAATCGTTCTTCTTCCTGGGCTCTTCAGCAGGCTCTAAAGAAAAAATCCACAAAAAAAACTCCGCCACAGCATAACGCCGTAGACGGAGTTAATTCATATTCTACACTCGAAGCCCGCCAGGGCAGGGCAGATGCTGAAATGCTGCTGGAAAAAAAATCCGACTAGACGGCATTTTCTTTTCTACTTGAAGCTGCCGTAATTATCCACTGCCTGCTCAACAGTCATGTTTCCAATCAAAACCTGCTGAACGGCGGTGCGCATCTGGGCAATTGCACTGTCAATAAGTCCCAGCTCTCCAAGATATATTGGGGTAGACTTACTCAGTGGGGCAAAAACTTCGTCAAAGGAATAATCTTTTGAAACAGTAATAAGACGCTTGATTTTTGCAAGATTGTTGAGTTCCTCTGTTCTTACAAGAAAACGCATGAATTCATCCGCCATATCAAGATTTTTAGAATTTTTGTTTACGGAAAATCCTACAGAAACGTTGTTTACAAAATAACTGTTCTGATCCGTGGCAGGAAAAATGCGAAAGCTGTATTTAAAAGGATTATTTACAAAAGCCTGTGACTGAGCTTCCCTTTTTAAGGTTCCCGAAACTATGTCTGTATCACAGAGCATTATTGGAATGTTTCCTTCAAAAAAAGCCATGATTACTTTATTGTATTTATCTTTAAGGGTACGGCACTGGTCAAGATCAATAAGTCCCTCTTCCATAAAGTTTTTTGCCCATTCCAGCGTTGGTCTTAAATATTCTCCTGCAGCAGGATTAAGCTGATTGAGCATTGCAACAGCCTCAGCCTTATTCTCAAGTGATTTACAGAAATAAGAATAAATCAGAGGAAGCCCCATAAAATTGTCTGCATAAACCATAATGGGACTTTTGTAACCGGCAGCTTTCAGTTTGTTGCAGCAATCTACAAGTTCTGTATAGCTTTCTGGAATTTTAAGTCCTTCTTTTTTGAAAATATCTTCGTTTACCATCATTCCGTATGAACCGGAAAGAACAGGAACCATGGGGGTTCTGCCGTCTGCCGTGTGCTCAATAAGCTCACTTCTGATTGTGGAAAGATTAAAGCCCAGGGCTTTTTCATCGGACATATCCTGGGCAGAGGCGAAAAGCTCCTTGTACTCTGGTCTGTCCAGCATCCACTGAAAGGTCATGTAAATATCGGGAGCAGATTCTCCTGCCAGTGCCGATTTTATTGTAGAATTGTAGCTGTCCAGAAATGAAAAGCTTAACTCAACATCCGGGTAAAATTCATTAAAGCGGTCAAACTCTGCTTCCAGAGCCTCAAAATTCTTGTAGTTTCCTGCAATGTTTATCTGGCACTTTGTATCTGTGGCAAGGCGGGGCTTAAAGGCTTTTTCTGCGGCAGATTTTTTAGTGCAGGAAAAAAAGAGACCGGTAAACAATGATAATGCTAAAATAGGAAGTGTTGTCTTTTTCATTTATTCATCCTTATAAAAATCAGGCTTGGCCTCGTGTATTTTCTTGAGCTCTTTGATTACCTGCTTTATGTCAATTGGCTTTGCAATGTGGCCGTTCATTCCGGCTTCAAGACATTCTGCTACGTTTTCGGAAAAGGCGTCGGCTGTCATTGCAATAATCGGGATTCCGGCAGCATAAGGATTTTCAAGCATACGGATCTGGCGGGTTGCGTCCAGACCGTTCAGCTGAGGCATCTGAATATCCATAAATACAGCATCATACTGACTTGGCCCTATGTCGCGGAGCTTTTCTACAGCAACCTTTCCGTTTTCGGCACGGTCGCTGTTAATGCCGTACATCTCAAGCAAGGTATGAATTATTTCCCAGTTTACGTCCATGTCTTCTGCAACAAGTACATTCATTCCTGCAAGCTCTGAATTATTTTCCTCCTGGTCAGCTGCATCTTTTTCTATTCCAAGAACCTCAGAAATCTTTTTGTAGAGGGAAGAACGGAAGAGGGGCTTGCTTATAAAGCCGCTCACACCGGCATTTCTTGCATCATCTTCTATTTGAGTCCAGTCGTAGGCAGAAACAAGAAGAATGGGTATGTCTTTTCCTGCAATTTCGTGAATTTTTTTTGTGAGCTCAAGGCCCGAAATTCCAGGCATTTTCCAGTCAAGAATGATTACATCATAAAGCCTGCCTTTATCTTTTTTTTCACTTATTTTGGCAAGGGCTGTATTTCCGGAATCTGCAAGCTCTGCCTTTGCTCCGAGTGCTGAAAGGGTATCGCTGGCAGTTTCAAGAAGAACTTCGTCATCATCAACCACAAGAACGTCAAGAGGCGGCAGATTCATTTCTTCTTCCGTCCTGTCGCTTATGCTTAATTCCAGAATTACAGTAAATGTTGTTCCTTTACCTTCCGTACTCTGACATTCAATTGTACCGCCCATAAGGTCTGCCATTCTTTTTGTGATGGCAAGGCCAAGTCCTGTTCCCTGAATTTTATTGATGCGGCTGTCGGTCTGGCGGGTAAAAGGCGAATACATTTCTTTCATATATTCTGCTGATATTCCAATTCCTGTATCTTCCACCTTATAGAAAAGCTTTATAAAGCCTGGACTTTGGCTTTCCTCTTCCCACATATCTACATAAACGCTGTTTCCTTCGGGCGTATACTTCAGGGCATTGGAAAGAATGTTTATGAAAATCTGATTGATTCTAAGCTGGTCGGCATAAAGGTACTCATGCTTAATGTTTTTACAGCGGAAGCGGAAATCTATGTTTTTCTCGCGAACCATGGTCTGGGAAAGATTTACAAGATTTTCTGCTGAATCGACAATTGAAAATGTTACAGGCGAAAGATTCAGCTTGCCGCTTTCAACTTTAGATATGTCAAGAATATCATTGATAAGGGTTAAAAGATGATTGCTGGCAAGGCGGATTTTCTTGAGGTTGTCTGTAACGGAAAATGGATCCCTTGCGTTTTTTTCTGCAATCGTCGTAAGGCCGATAATTGCATTCATAGGAGTACGGATATCGTGAGACATTGTAGAAAGGAAGTCTGTCTTGGCCTTGCTTGCAGATTCCGCTGCGGCCGCCGCAATTGTAAGCTTGACATTGAACCTCATAAAGACAATCAAATCAATTATCAGAAGCAGAAGTAGCCCAAAAGCAATTACGCTGATTAGAATCCAGTCTATCTTATTTTCCTCAAAATATTTTGTAGGGATATAAGAAATGATTGACCAGTCAGACGCAGAATTTACAGGAACATGAACAATAAGGCAGTCTTCTCCCTTTGAATTTTTCATTTTAAAGCTTCCGACTGTATGAACCCTGCTTTTTAACTCTTCAATCCTGCTGAAATCTGCAGGATTATAGGATTTATAAAATTCAAAAAAGTTGGAGTTTTTAAATGACTTTCCCTTTATGATATAGTTGCCGTCAGAATCAATCATGGAAATTTGTGCATTTTCAAAGCGTTCTGTAGGGAAAGACCATTTTCCGGAAATGTTTTCAAGGGGAACAACCCTCATCAAAAGGGCTTTTTTTAAGGAGCCGGCGGAATCTGTAAGATTAACTACATCACAAAAGGCAATTGATTGAACTCCATTCATAGGATTTGTATAAGAGCGGGTAACGTGCACGGCATCAAAATTATCTGTATACAAATATGTGCGGTGCTCCGGCTGCAGCTCTGAACTTATATTTTTCAGGGAAGAAAGAATATCTATATTCTGATAGGAAACCGTATTGTCGTCCGGGTTGTCGGCTCTGGCTCTGTTGGAAAGGCCTGTAAGGCTGTCCAGATAAATTACATGGGAAGAATTTGTTTTTACTACCTGAACCTGCGTTAAGTAGTCAATAGCTTCATTCATGGTAAGACGGTTGGGGCTGATGTATCTTGCCCAGGAATTACAAAGACGCTGCTCACCTTCAAGATAATAAGTCGTTACACGCTCAAGGCCAATGCTCATGTTTACAAAATTTTCTGTATTTGCCGCAGACTGAATTTTTCCCTGCTGCCTTACATAAAGGGAAACAAAAACCATTATAAAGAAAATAATCAGGATATTTGCTATGAATATTGGAACTTTTCTCATTACAACTCCAGCATGAAAGATTACCCCTTACAGGGCGAGAAGTTTTTCCTGCATCGTCATAATCTGACTGTAAAGACCTGTGCAGTCTGTATCGGTTTTGGAGCGAAGCATTTCTGTAAGCTGGCAGATTAAATCATAAAGGGGAGTAAGGCTCAGGTTTCCTATTACGCCTTTAAGTGAGTGGCAGAGTTCAAAAGCCCTGTCAAAATCCTTTGCTTCCAGGGCAGGGCCCAGCAGCTGAAAATTCTGATTTGTCAGGCCCATGTTTACCATTTTAAGGTAAAAGTCTTCCTTGTTCAGGCAGCGGGCCAGTCCTTCCTCTACATTTGCTCCGGCAGCTTTAAGGGATTCTATAGTCATCATTTTGCATCTCCCTTGTCATTGCCGGCATATTTTGAAAAATCCTCCGGCGGCAGGGGCTTAGCAAAATAATAGCCCTGAATTATGTCGCAGCCGGCTTCCTTCAAAAGCCTGCATTCTTCCTCGGTTTCCACGCCTTCTGCAATTACAGGAACTCCAAGAGTCTGGGCGATTTTCAATACCAGATTTACCAGCTCCATTTCCTTATTGCCCGGCTGAATATTGCGGATAAAGGCCTTGTCCAATTTCAGGGCGTCAATCGGCATGGATGTGAGCATGTTGAGGGAAGAGTAGCCAGAGCCAAAATCATCCATTTCTATTTTGTGTCCAAGGGAGCGGAGCTTTTCTACAACCTCAATAATATGTTTTGAATCTGAAGTGTAAGCAGACTCCGTAATTTCCAGCATGTAGTCCTTTGCTTCCAGTCCGTTTTCCTTTACAATCTTTGTGATAAAGTCGGTCATGTCGGGAGCGGCAATATCCACTCGTGAAACATTTACGGAAACAGGAATGGTCATGCCAAGCTCTTTTTTCCAGAGGGCAATCTGTTTTGCGGCTTCTTCCCAGACGTAGCGGTCAAGCTTGGTAACAAGGCCGTTCTCTTCAAATAGCGGAATAAAGAGGTCAGGACGTACAAAGCCAAGCTCCGGGTGAATCCAGCGGACAAGGGCTTCTGCCGAGCATAACCTTGGGGTGTCGCCTGTGATGTTGAACTTTGGCTGATACTGAACTTTAAACTGCCTGTTTTCAATGGCGGCTTCAAAATCTTCCAGCAGGTGGGCGTTGAATACTTCGCGCTCTGCCATCTGATTGTCATAAATGCAGATTTCTTCTCCGGCCTTATTGCGGATAGAATTGCAGGCCTGAATGGCATGATCAAAGCGGAGGAGAATCGGAAGTGATTTTTCCGCATCCGTATAAACTCCAAGGCGCAGTCTTGTTTCCGAAGCCTTGAGCAGGGAAGAAAGCTTTTCGTTTATTTTTTCAATAAAGATTTTATAGTCATCAATATGAGGAATATATGCAAAGAAGGTGTCTGCATCCTTGCGGCCTGCAATACCACCTGTTTTTAAAAGCGTACTGCGGATTCCGTCTGCCATTGCCGAAAGTATCTGGTCTCCAAACATACGTCCTTTCAGCTCATTCAAAAGATGAAAACGGGTAAAGTTAATTACTACTGCATCCATTTTCTGCAAGGGATAACGCTGGTCAAACTGGGAAGCGTATTCAAAGAAAAAATCCTGGCTGTAGAGCAGGGTAAGCTTATCAAACTCTGTTGCATGAATGATTTTTGCATTCTCAAAAAGCTCAATGGAATGACGTACCCGGGCAAGAATAACCTCCGGCCTGTCATAAGGCTTTGTAAGGAAGTCTGCAGCCCCAAGTTTAAGGCTTTCAATTTCTGATGATTTTTCTGACGTAAGGACAATTACTGGAATTTCTGTAATCAGGCCTTCTTCATTCATAGCCTTTAAAAGTTCATTGCCGTCCATAACAGGCATAAGTAAGTCAAGCAACACCAGAGAAATTGAAATGCCCTCAGATTGTATTTTTTCTAAAGCTTCTTTTCCATTTTCTGCGTAAATAACTTTGTATTCAGACTGAATAATATTACCAAGAATTTCGCGGTTAATTGCTTCATCATCTACAATAAGAATAGTTCTCTCAAATAAATCTTCCATATATTACATTATATATCGATTCGGTTCAGTTTGCGATATTTTTTTTAATAATAAATCTTTTCAATAAAATTATTAATGTAAATAAAATTATTTGTTATTTTTACTTGTTTTTTCATACTTTTAGATTTAAAATATAAATTATAATTGCTTATTGGAATTCAAGATATGAGAAATAAGAGATTTATTCAATTTTTTCTCAGCTTGACCATCCTTGCCTTTGTGCTTGTAATGTCAGGCTGTTCATCTGAAGCATTAAAAAAACGTAATAACAAAAATCAAAATAACAATGTATCTTCTCATAATACTCACTCGCAAGACGGTTTTAATGATTCAAGTGTTATAAAAGAAAAAGTCCTTGATGTTTATAACCCTAAAAATCGTGAATATAATTTTTATTTTACCTATAAAATAGTCCATGCCTGGTGGGATGCCGTAGCTCTTGGCATGGAAGATGCAGTCCGCCAGTACGAAGAAAAGGGAATCAATATAACCTATGACTACCGGGCTCCGGATGCAATGTCAGCCTACGATCAGGTTCAGCGAATCAAAAAAGCAGCAGCCCTCAATGAATATGATGTAATTGGTGTTGATGTTGCAGATATAGATATTGTTACCCCGGTTATAAATCAGATTATTTCTGAGGGACATAAGGTTATGACTTTTTCAAGCTCTGATTCTGGAAAAGAAAATGGTTGTAACAGAATTGCCTATGTAGGAAATACTCATAACTATAAAGACGGACAGGACCTTGCAGAAGCTCTTTGTTCTTATTTGAAATATAATGGCCAGGTTGCAATGCTCGTTGGTAATGTGGGGGCTCCTTGTCATGAAGAGCGTGCAAGTGGAGCTAAATCCGTTTTTGATAAATATGAAGGAATAAATCTTATTGATGTAAAATATGATGAAGACAGCGATGTAAATGCCTATAATCTTACAAAAGAATTTCTGGAAAAATATCCGGATCTGGATGGAATCATCTGCTGCAATATGAGTAATCCGGTAGGGGCAGGACGAGCTGTTGAGGAAGCGGGAAAAGCAGGCAAGGTAATTATTGTTGGAATGGACCATGATGAGCGGGCAATAAAATATCTTCGCGATGGAATTATTTATGCCCTTGCAATTCAGGACTGTTATTCAATTGGTTTTGATACAATTACCACTGCAGTAAAAATTGCTGATGGTATAAGCCCGGGAACTTTATATCCTGAAAAAACAGAAGAAATAACAACTGTATTTTATCAAAAGGATGCGGCTCTTCTGCTACATTCACTTTATGGTGTAATGGAATAGGAGAGGCAGCTATGAAAAAACTTACTAAACGTATTATTCATATATTTACAGCTTCAAGTTTGACAATAATGACAATTCTTTTATTAATTATGTCATTAAAAACTGCAGATACTACACAAGAAGTTACAGATAAAGCAATTGATAAGATTAGTCATTTTTATATAGAAGAAATTGCAAAAAGCCGCACTTCTCTCATTTCTAACGAACTTGATAAAAAATATAAGTATGTAAATAATGCACTTGATATTATTACACAAAATGACCTGGAATCCCCTAAAGCGCTTAGAAGTTTTCTTGGTAAAATGCGTAAGCTTTATAACATGGACACCTTTGCCCTCGTTGATGAAAATGGTCTTGTTTATACATCGCACTCAACCTGTTCCGGTAAAACCAGATATCCTTTCCTTGCTAAAGCAATTACAGAACCAATTTATTCTACAGTTTTAAATTATGGTGGCGACAAACAGCTTTTTCTTGCAGTTCCGGTTTCAGGAATTTATTTTAATAATTCAAAAATCACAGCCTGTTTTGTCGAAATTGATATTAATCAGATGATGAGGTCTATGGCCTATCGTTATGAAAATATGGAAACCTACTTTAATCTCTATTACAAAAATGGAGAAAGTCTTACAAATACGGATTTTGGAAAGCTGCCTGCAGGTTTAAATCTTCTTTCAGCAATTTCTGAGAGCGAAAAGGATTCCAAAAAAATAAGAAAAGTTGTAAATGATTTTTCTTCAGGTGGCTCAGGTTTAATAGAAGTTAATTATGATAACGAAAAGGCTCATCTCTTTTATATTCCTGTAAAAAACACTGGCTGGATTATGACAATTCTTGTTTACGAAACTGTTATTAATGAGCAGGTAAGTACAAGTATTGCTTCTCTTATGCATCAAACAAGAATTCATATTTTCTTTACCTTTGCTTTAATTGTATTACTTTTTATCGGATTAATTTTGATTATCCGAAATGCTTCTCATTTTAAGCTTGAGCAGGAAAAGATAATCAGTCAAAGAACTCAGCAGGCCTATGAGAAACTTAATAAAGAAACAAATGCAATGCAGATTATTCACTCGGTTCTGGATTCAGGACCTTGGACAATTGAATTTGATGAAAATGGTAATATTGTAAAATGCAACTGGTCGGATACTTTCCGTAAATTACTTGGTTTTAAATCTGAAAAGGAGTTTCCGAATACGCTTGAGGCTTGGTCTGACAGACTTCACAGGGATGATAAAAATTCAGTACTCAAAGCCTTCTGGGATACTGTAAATGATACCAGCGGCCAGACAGTTTATGATGTTGAATATCGTCTTTTGACAAAAAATGATGGCTGGAAATGGTATCATGCGGCGGGAAATATTATTCGTAATGCAGATGGTAAGCCACAAACTTATGTTGGACTCTTTACTGATATTGATGAAAATAAAAAAAACGAAATCAACCTCATGGAGCAGTTTAATATCGTAAATGCTCTCAGCCGTGACTTTGCAAATATTCTGACAATTAATCTTACAACAAGAACTATAAAACCTATTAAGCTTGGCGGTTATATTCCTGAATCCTTTATGGAAAATTATTCTGCAGATTCTTCTTACGATACCTTCTTTACAGAATATATTGAACATCGTGTTTATACAGAAGACAAAGCCTTTATGAATGAAGCAATTGCCCTTGATACAATTATACAAAAGCTGAATGAATCGGATGAATATTCATCAAGTTATCGTATTGAAGAAAACGGAGAACTACATTTTTATGAATTCAAATATATGAAATTGAATTCAGATACGATTATTGTCGGTATTATGAATATTGATAAAATCGTAAATGATGCAAAGGAAAAGCAAAAGCTTATTGTACTTTCTGAGACCGACCAGATGACCGGACTTTTGAACCGAATGAGCGGAGAATTAAAGGTGGAAGAAAGCCTTAAGAATGGAAAGGGTGGATTATTCATACTTCTTGATATTGACCATTTTAAGAGCTTTAACGATACTTATGGTCATGATGTAGGCGATAAAGTTATTATAAGTGTTGCTAACTGCCTAAAGTCTGCCTTCCGTGAACATGATATTGTATTCCGTCTAGGGGGAGATGAATTTTCTGCTTATGCAGCTGAAGTTCATGATAAAAAAATTGCAAACTCAATTATTAACCGCTTTATAGAAAATCTTAAGACTATTGTTATTCCAGAGCTCGAAGATAAAGCTGTAACAGCAAGTATTGGTGCTATAATTATTCCTCAGGGAGAAACTGCTGATTTTGGAGATAACTATAAGCTTATTGATAAAGGTGTTTACGAGAGTAAAAAGGTAACTGGTTCACACGTTACCTTTATGTAAACTATTTTGTGTTATAAGCTATTGCACCATCCCAGTTCTCCGGCGGACGGACAATAAAATTATCACAGCGTTCTACCATGAGGGCAGCGGCTTTATCGTTTTCACATTCATCAAGGGCTTTCTGATAATATTCTCTTGCAAGATTCCAGACACCTTTCTGGTAGAGTGCAAAAGCCTTATCATAATATTCACGATATTTTTTACTGAAATCTTCAAGACTTTTATCTACTGCATAAATCGGAACAGGATGCTCTTTTCCTTTTACCTTTACATTATCAAGATGCCTGTAAACATATTCATCAGAATTAATATCATCTTTTACAGCCTGACTTACAAGAATCATCGTTCCGTAAGTTTTTGTTAGTCCTTCCAAACGGCTTGCAAGGTTTACATTATCTCCGATTACAGAATAGTCGGTTTTATCTGCCGAACCTATAGAACCTACAATTACATCGCCGTAATGGATGCCGATTCCAACATTAAATTTCATTCCCGGAGGAAGAATTAAATCATCAAGTTCTATTGTTTCTACCGCATCCCGCATTTCCTGAGCAGCGGCTACCGCACGCCGGCAGTTATCCTCGTAGCTTACAGGAGCACCAAACAGGGCCATAATTGCATCGCCCATAAACTTGTCTACAGTACCGCCATATTTTTTTATTATTGTACACATGGCAGTAAAATACTTGTTTAAAAAGGCGACTACAGTTTCTGGTTTATTACATTCACTTATGTTTGTAAAAGAACGAATGTCGCAGAACATAATTGCAACGTCTCGTTTTTCACCTATACCAACCTTTGCTTCTGTTTCTGCACCATCAACAAGCTCGTCAATAATCTGTTCAGGAACAAAACGGCTGAAGGCCTTACGTATATTTCTTTCGAACTTCATTTTTCCCTGCATTCTTATGGTACTTTCCATAATGCGGGTAACTTCGTTTACAGCAAAAGTAAAAAGGTCTATCTGTTTAGTGGTAAAGGCGCCTTCACGTACAATGTGGACTGTTCCATAAAGATTCTCAAATTCATTTTTAAGAGTGAAGGTCTGATAAGCAGAAAGAGGTAATTCTTCACTATGAAATTCTTCCAGAGGAAATGTTGCTTCAAGCTTTTGAGGAATAACATTTATCATATTCTGATTAGGGAAAAGGTTTTCAAAATCTGTCATACAGACACGGAGAAAATCTGAAGTTTCTTCTTCTGTAAAATTGTCTCCGCAGATATAAAAACTTTCCAGACCGTCTTCCGTTTTTACAAAAATAGAAGCCGCAGGCAGTTCTCCAACTTCTGCAAGCAGGCTGAGGAAAGACCTTGCAATTTCAGGAAGAGAATCTATTCTGTCTATCATTGAATATATTTTTTCAAGAATTCCGGTTTTTACAATATCATTTTTTTCAGGTCGTGAAAGTTCGCCTTCTTTTTTTGCAAGAAGATTTTCCAGGTCTGAAATAATTGTGTTCTGATCAAAGGTAAAAAATAAATCTGCACCACAATTAATTTTAAACTCATCATGAAAAAGAAAATCGCTTGTTGCAAAAATACCAACAGATATTGATTTAAAACGAGCAACTGATTTTATAAAACGAACAAGCTCAATGCAGGAAGGATTCATATTTCTAGCGTTAATTAAAACAGCATCCGGTAAAAGATTATATAAGGCAACAAGGAACTTAATACCGTTTCTTTCAAATGAAAGTTCCAGATCTGACTGACGGGTGAGTTCTCTGAAAATGGACTGAATTGTAACTGAAGGTTCAAGCACTATAATTCGTTTACTCATTTAAAAGCTCCTTGATTTTTTGAATTAAAATATCTCTCTTAAAATCTGATTTTGAAATATAAATATCAGCTTTTGGAATAGGAGAGTTTGAAAGTGCAATTACCGGAACTTTCTTATAGTTTTCTAAACGGCGGACATTATCCAGAAAAATCTCTCCATTCATTCTAGGCATTTTATCATCGCAGATAATCAAATCAATTTGATTTCCTTTAATTTTGTCCATTGCATCAATTCCGTCAAAGGCTTCTTCTACATAAAAACCATAGCCCTTTAAAATTGTGTGTTCAATAAGCCGGGTTGTTTCTGAATCATCAACTACAAGAGCATGATTAATATGCTTTCTGGTTGAAGCTTCAAATTTTTTGACATCGTATCCACGCATTGAACGGAATTTTTTAATAATCATTGGTAAATACAAAATTGGAATCATGTCGTATTTTTCATCAAAAGCCAGGCCTTTTAAAATTGGAAAATACTTAAAGCTGTGGGGCATAGGCATTTTTATTACAGAAACGAACTTCTGCATTTCATCTACAATAATTCCAACCTTTTGAGACTGAAAGTTTACAAGCAGAATGGTATCCATAACTGGGAGTTCTGTAATTGGAGTTCCTGGCAAAAGAGAAGAAAGAGAGTAGACCGGAATTTCTTCACGGTTCTTTTCGTTACCCATTTCGTTTTCCTGAACATAAACTACAAACTTCTGATTTTGTTTTTCTACATAATTTGACGGGCTTTCTGAAATGACATCTATTACAAATTCAGAAGGAATCATGTATTTGCGGTTATTAGCAAATACAAAGAAGCCATGGAAATCCTGATGCTTTTCAATAAAGGAATCTTCATGAACGAAAGATAATATCTGTTCATGAGAAAGAAGAAGATTTGCCTGAAGGTTCTGGGCATCTGCGGCCAGCTGCTTTGAAGTATCGCGTATAAGTTTTTTATTGTCTTCGAAAATTGCTTCTTTAAGTGTTTCTATCTGATTAATAATTATATAGGAACGGGCAATCATTTCCTGATGCTGGTTTACCAGCTCTGAAATTTTTGAAGATTCGAGTGTAATTTTTTCAGGAACCTTTTCTTTTTCTTTTCTTCTTGCTTCGGCTTCACGGTCTTCATCTTCCATCTGCTGCTGCAATAAGAGGGTCTGTTCATGACTGCCTGCTGCCAGGCTCATTGCATTAAACAATTCACCGGCAACAGCCTTGTCCAGATACAAAAGATAAGGTTTTACATTTTCTGCAAAGAGCTCTTCCATTCGGCCATCTTCAATCATATCGCACATTTCAGAAAGCTTATCTGCAGTTTCATTAATCAAAAAATAAAGGTTATCTGAAAAAACAGCTTTACCGTCAATAATTGCTTTATATAAATCTTCTGTTGCTTTATAAAGCCTGTATACTGGAGTAAAACCAAGAAGCAGGGAAGAGTCTCGGGTAATACTTAATACACGTAGAATTTCCTGAGTCATTTCCGGCTGTGTTTTAAGTGTATGAGCCAGCCATCTTGTTTCTGCAAGATAATTTTTTATTACGTTGCCATTTTCAGAAGTGGTAGGAAGATCATTTACTATCTTAGTTAATTCCTGCTCGTTATTCTGATTCTGGCTATTTGAGAATTCCTGATTTATATTGTTTTCATTTGAAATCTTTGAAATTATACCCAACTCTCTCATCCCTTTTTATGAAAATAAAACACATTGCCTTCAGAGCATTTTTCAACACCTTTAGGCAGAATTGTATAATCGATCGTAGCGATTTCATTCATTGAAAGAAAAATATATCCGCCCGGAGCCAGAGAAAAATCTACGATTTTTTGCAAAATGCTTCTTCTCATTTCTACCGTAAAATAAACAAATACATTTCTTATAAAAACTATGTGAATGTTTCTTGGAAAGATTGAATCTGCTTTTGTAAGATTCATCTGTCTTCTGTCTATTTTAGAAGTAATTTCTGGCGGAAGGTTTACTTCTTTATCCTGATTCATATATGGTGTAAGAAGATAATGAAACTTTGCACCATCAACTGCTTTTACAGAATTTGATTTATATTTTCCTTCTGCACCTTTCTGGAGAACTGTGGTATTAATGTCTGTTGCTAAGCATTCAGTTTTTATTCCGAGGGAAAGGGCAAGCAGGTAGAGTGAATAAATTTCTTCTCCACTCGAAGCAGCTGCACTCCAGATTCTTACAGGATTTAATCCAAGACTTGAATGCAGTTCCGGTAAAACTTTATTCTTTAAGAAATTAAACTGTGATTCTTCACGGAAAAAATATGTTTCATTTACAGTAGCATGGTTTAAAAGAATGTCCATTTCTGCTTTGTTGAGACATACATAATTATAATAATCAAGTCCGTTAAGTTTTATTTCTTTTTTGCGCTTGTCAATAAAATTTTTTATTCCGCTTTTGTGGCTTTCCCTGGGGATTATACCAGTCTGCTTTGTAATAAGCGAAATAATATCTGTAAACTCTTTATCTTCCATAAACTCGCCCTTAAATTTTTATCTGGTCATTTTAACCACGGCTCTGGCAATGCAGTCTCGGGGTAAGACACGGCTCGCTGCCTTCATTTCAATTGCGGCCTGGGGCATTCCAAAAACCGTACAGGTTGATTCGTCTTCACAAATTGTAAAACCACCTGCTTTAATTATTTCTTTGCAGCCTTCTGCTCCGTCCTGGCCCATACCGGTAAGCAGCAGGGCAATACAGGTATTTTTATAAATCCTTGCTGCTGAACGGAAAAGCTTATTTACAGCCGGTCTTAAAAAGCGCTCCGGAGGTTCATCCGAAAGTTTAAGAACCGGAAGATCATTTTTTACATAGTCTATTACAAGATGTTTATCTGCAGGAGCCATATAAACATGTCCCTTTTTAGCAATTTCGCCGTCGCGGGCAAGGCTCATAGGAATGTTTGGACAAACCTGATTAAACCATCTCACCATTTTTTCATCTGCACCAATATCGATATGTTGAGTGTATAAAACCGGAAGAGGAAAATTATTTCCAAGTCCTGTAAGCACTTCCTGAACTGCTGTAGGACCACCTGTGGAAGCTCCAATACAAAGAACTTTAAAGGAAGCTCTTTCGCCCAGCAGAGAATCAATATCTGTATCTGATTCAACATTTCTTTCTGAACGATTTACATGAGAACTAAGACCTTCGCTTTTTGCTTTATCAACAGCTTTTCTTACTTTAATTGTAAAGTCCCGGAATACTATTTCATCAAAAGACTGAAGGGAAGGTTTCTTTTCAAAAGCAGCACCTGTTGCAAGAACATCTGTTTTTATTGCCGGGTCTTCCGAATAGATTAAAACCGGAATTCCAAGTTCTCCTATTAAAAGCTTTGCGGCTTCTATACCGTCCATTTCCGGCATATTGTAATCGCTTACTACAACATCAACATTATGATCCCGGCAGAAATCTACAGCCTTACGTCCATTTGAAACCGAAGCGGCAATTTCAAAATTATTGCGTACAAATGCTTTTTCAAAGAGTCCTCTTGTAATTGCAGAATCATCAACTATGAGAACCTTCAGCAAATCGCTCATAATTCTTCCTCCCTCAAATCCTGACACAGAGTTGTTTCAATAGCATCAATATCAAAAAATGGAATTATGCGTGATTTATATTTAATCCCTTCACTTGTAATATCTTCTTCTTCCGGCTCAAAGAACAATTCAATGCCTGAGATGTGAAGGGCAAACTGATCGTCGTCCCGGCGAAAGACAAGAACTGTTGGCTCAGAAATTTCACTGTTTTCTTCTTTTTCAATTTTGAGAAGATTAACAACAGTGTAGGGCAGACCACGGCAATTCACCATTCCTTCTATATAGTCCGGTACAAAAGGAAGAGGGTGAATTTTTGCCGAATGCATGATTTCCTGAACATTTGTGTTCTTTATTGCATAGAGGCGTTTATGAATTGTAAATATCAGATAAGAATCATTCGCTTCTGCTTGCATTGTTCAAGTCCTCAGAAATCTTGCGAACATTTTCCGATGCAAGGGAAATGTTATCCGTAGCTACAGTAAAGTTTTCAACACCGGCAGAAATCTCCTTGAGGGCAATGAGAATCTGTTCACTTGCGCTTGCCTGCTGGCGGATTATTTCTGCAATACCATCGGCACTTGTTGCGGTAATTTCTGCAGAGCTTCGGATATTTGCGAACTTTGCTTCGAGACCACGGGCATTTTCATAACCGGCATTAATCTTTTCTGTACCACTTTCGGAAGCAAGAATAAGAGAGTCAGAAGAATGCTGAATCTCATTAATCTTTTCCTTAATTTCACGGGTACCGTCAATAATACCATCTGAAAGGCGGCGGATTTCATTAGCAACAATACGGAAGGACTTACCGGCTTCTCCGGCAGTAGATGCTTCAAGTTCGGCATTGAATGCAATAATCTTAGCCTGGTCTGCAACGTTGTTGATGAGCGTTACAATATCCCAGATGCTTTCTATTTTTTCACTGAGGATTTTGATTCCATCAATTGTCTGCTGGTTAGCATCAAATATTTCGTGGAGCTGGGCAACGTTCTGTTCAATCTGAGCAACGCCTTCTGTTACATCAGAAGAAGTCTGATTTGCAATGCTTGAAACATCTTTAATTTTTGTAGAGATATTTTCGGAAAGAACGTTGGAGTCTTCCATTGTCGCAACAATTTCTTTTACGGCAGCAGAAGAGTCCTGACTGGTAGCTGCAGTCTCTTTTGTGGCGACAACAAGATTCTGGGCTTCTTCGAAAAGTCGTTCACCAAGCTTTCGTTCTTTAATCTGAACTTCTTTTTCGTGCTCCTGAGATTTTTTTAATCTTGTTACAAAATCCTGGAATTTTGCTGTAATAATAACAAATGTAGAAATGATTATAACGATTACAATGAAAACTATGAGGATTATATCTATACCCTCTGCGCGACCGGAATTGTCTGGTGAAACAGCAATAAGGTACCAGCCGTAGCTTGGAAGATAGCGGATAATACCACGTTCCAGAGGACTTACTTCGAACTCAACAAGATTACCACTTGCTCCGCCTTCCTTTGCCTTCTTCATCAGATTTTCAAAATTCAGATTTTCGTAAAAACTATCAATATGTTTTTTGTCTACAAGAATCTGTTTATCTTTAGCACCAGTAATTTCTTTTGAATCATTAAAGAAGTACATATCAATAGTGTCGCTCAGACTTTCATAACACTTATTGATAAAGCCATCCAGCTCAATACCAGTTCCACATATTCCAATTGGCTTCATTTTTGAATTGCGGATAACTGCATTAAGCCAGAGACAGGTCATGTCAAGGTCGGCATTATAATTGATATTGAAGTTATAAAGGTCGGTCTCATAAAGAGTCATCTTATACCAGTAGTCTGCAGGATTATCTGGATTTATAGTATAAGAATATTCCATTGCGTTATAGAAATCTTTATCAGCATCGTTAGCCCAAAAGATAATGTGAGAAGAAAAGGCGTCTCTAAAACTTTCGAATTCCTCCCATGCATGTTTGCGAAGTCTTTCGTCTTCAATATCTTCAAAGAATTCAATTACACTTGGGGAAGTTGCAAGCTTTTTCGTAAGTGCAATTTCCGGCTGTAAATAATCTTCCATCAAAATTCCCTTCTGGGAAATTTCCTCTCTCAATTTCTGAGAAACTCTCTGCTCTGCCTGTTGTTTCGCAACCATTCCATAAGCAATTATAGCAATTACTATTACCAGGTTGATAACTACGAAACAGATAACATTAGATTTTTTGAAAAATTTCTTATGTTTCATAAAGTTAATTATCTCACAAGTTAACCAAAAATCAAGTTAAAATCACTTTACAAAGGGAGGGTATGAGAGGGGTAAGGGTAGGATAGAGCGTAATAAAATATTTAATTATACTTAAATATTTTATTATAATTAAATTTTTCTCTTGAATAAGAAGCCTGTTTTCTATATTATAAAGGTGGAGTATTACATGATTGAATTAACATTAAGCCAGCTTTTAAGAGAAAAAACTAAGGCTAACCCAAGCCACGAATTTATGGTATACGCAGACCGCGACCTTCGCTTTACTTACGCTCAGTTTGATAAACGAGTAGACGACCTTGCCTGCGGACTATATGCAATTGGCGTACGAAAGGGAGACAACGTTGGTATCTGGGCAACTAATGTACCTGACTGGCTTACATATATGTTTGCATGTGCCCGTCTTGGCGCAGTAGGTGTAACTGTAAATACATCTTATAAACTCCACGAACTTGAATATCTTGTTAAGCAGTCTGATTTAACAACACTCTGTCTTACAGATGGTGTAAAGGATTCTAACTATGTTCAGATGATTAAGGAACTTGTTCCTGAGCTTGATGAATATGAGCGCGGTTGTCTTAAGTCTGCACGCTTCCCATGCCTCAAAAATGTTGTGTTTATGGGTCCGGAAAAATACCGCGGACTTTATTCTACACCAGAGCTTCTGCTTTTGGGACAGCATGTTGATATCGAAATCATCCATAAAATAGAAAGCGAAGTTACACCTGAAGATGTTGTAAACATGCAGTATACTTCTGGAACTACAGGCTTCCCTAAGGGCGTTATGCTTACAAGCCGCAATATTATTAATGATGGTTTTATTATCGGCGAGCGTATGCGTTATACAGAAAATGATAAGCTCTGTCTCCTGGTACCTCTTTTCCACTGTTTTGGAATTGTACTTGGTGTTATGGCAGTTTTGACTCACGGCGGTACCCATGTATTGCTCGAAAGCTTTGATCCTCTTGTAGCCCTTGCTTCAATTCAGAAAGAGAAGTGTACTTCGCTTTACGGTGTTCCAACAATGTTCATTGCAGAGCTTAATCATCCTATGTTCAGCATGTTTGATTTGTCTTCACTCCGTACTGGTATTATGGCAGGTTCCGGAGTTCCAGTTGAACTGATGAAGACTGTAATTGAAAAAATGCACATGCCGGAAATTACTTCTGTTTACGGCCTTACAGAATCCAGCCCTGGAATGACTCAGAGTCACTGGAATGATTCTGTTGAAGTAAAGGCCACAACTGTAGGCGATGCTTTTGAAGGAATTGATGTAAAAGTTCTTGATCCGGAAACAGGAAAAGAATGTCCGGTTGGAGTGCAGGGTGAAATGTGCTGTAAGGGCTGGAACGTTATGAAGGGCTACTATAAGATGCCGGAAGCAACCGCAGAAACAATTGATAAAAACGGATACCTTCATTCCGGTGACCTTGGTGTAAAAGACGAAAACGGAAATTTCCGCATTACCGGACGTATCAAAGATATGATTATCCGTGGTGGTGAAAATATTTATCCTCGTGAAATTGAAGAGTTCCTTATTCAGATGCCGGAAATTAAAGACATTCAGGTTGCAGCTGTTAAGAGTGAACGCTACGGCGAAATCACAGGTGCCTTCATTATTCTGCACGAAGGTAAAAAGCTTACAGAACAGGATGTAATTGAATTCTGCCGCGACAAGCTTTCTAAGTTTAAGTGGCCTCAGCTGGTTATGTTTATGGACGAGTTCCCTATGACCGGTTCCGGAAAAATTCAGAAATTTAAGCTTACAGAAATTGGAACAAAATACCGCAGAGAAGTGTTGAAAGTAGAAGATTAATGAGTTACTATATATAGTATATATGAATTCATTTATTCTTTTTGATTTTGACGGCACTATTGCAGATACAATTTCTGCAGGTCTTGAAATAATTAACTCTCATGCAGAAAAATACGGCTATAAAAAGCTCGATGGTGATATTAACACTCATTTTTCTGCATTGCAGTTAGTAAAAATGGCAGAAGTAAAATTATGGAAGCTTCCATATCTTATTTATCAGCTGAAGAAAAAGCTTTCAGAAAGATCTGATGAATTAAAGGTTCTGCCAGAAGCTCCAGAATTAATCAAAAAGTTAAGTAATGAAGGCTATGAACTTGGTATTCTTACATCTAATTCCTTAAAAACTGTAAAATCTTTTCTAAAAAAATACCAACTCGATTCTTTCTTCTCATTTTTAAGAACTGATGTTTCTTTATTCGGTAAAAAGAAGGCTCTTGCAAAGGCCAAAAAAGTCATTAACAAAAAAATCGTTTATATTGGTGATGAACTGCGCGATATAGAAGCCTGCAGAAAAAATGATATTCCTATCGTTTCAGTTCCATGGGGACTTAATTCTTATGAGTCTCTGGAAGAACATAACCCTGGCTTAGTGGCAAAAACTGCAGACGAAGCTTATAATCTCCTGATTAATTTGTAAGAAAGTTATTTTCTTTTTAATTCTATAGTCAGTGTCTACATATTATAACATTTAATTATACTAAAGTTTTTTAATATTTTTTAATTTTTCTATTGATTATTAAATCGAAGTTTTGTATTATAGAATTGTCGAGGTAAGCCCGACGATGACAGGCCCTGTCATTTCCGGACTAGGTTCGGAAATCTATTAAATGAGGTGCAATATGAACGAGGAGATTAAAGCAGTAGCAGACCGTTTAATCGGTCTGCGTGAAATTATGGACGTTTCAGTTGAAGAAGCAGCGGGGGTCTGTGGAATCTCTATTGAACAGTATAAGAAATATGAAACCGGTACGGTTGATATTCCTGTGGGAATCCTTCAGTCAATGTCAAAAAAATACGGCATTGACCTTGGAACTCTTATTTCCGGAAAGGAACCTCACATGCATTCTTATTGTCTTACTAAAAAAGACAAAGGACTTTCGGTAGACCGACGTAGTGACTATAAATATCAGGCTCTTGCAGCCGGCTTTCAGAATCGCAAGGCAGATCCATTTATCGTAACTATTACCCCGGAAGAAACCCGCGAAATTCATTTCAACGCACATCCAGGTCATGAGTTTGAATATATGATTGAAGGCTCAATGAAGCTGGTTGTAGACGGAAAGGAAATGACTTTGGAAGAAGGTGATTCTGTATACTTTGACGCAACTAAGCAGCACGGAATGCAGGCACTGAATGATAAGAAAGCTAAATTCTTGGCTATTATTATATAAGATATTCATGGTGGTTGAGTAGGCGAAGCCGTATCGACGGTGGTTGAGTAGGCGTAGCCGTATCGAAACCACCTTTACAAAAAGACAAACGTGGTTTCGATACGCATGCTTTGCATGCACTCAACCACCGGAAATCAAAAGGAACATATATGCTTGAAGATTTTCTAGAAAGAACTGAGTTTAAAGATTATAAAGATTTTTTTGAGAACTATAAAATAAAGGTACCGGCAAATTTCAACTTTGGTTACGACGTAGTTGATGTTCTTGCCCAGCGCACACCAGATGCCAAGGCCTTTGTATGGTGCAACGATAACGGCGAAGAGCTTGTTATGACTTTTGGCCAGCTTAAAGAACGCACTGATAAAGCAGCCGCTTATTTCCGCAGTATCGGTATTAAACGCGGCGACTTTGTTATGCTGATTCTCCAGCGCCGCTACGAGTTCTGGCTTTCTATTGTAGCTTTGCACAAAATTGGTGCAGCTGTTATTCCTGCAACTCACATGCTTACAAAAGAAGATATCGTATTCCGTTGTAACGCCGCTTATATTAAGGCTGTAGTGGCAGTTGACCACCGCGAACTCTTTACTTACATCGAAGAAGCCCAAAAGGAATGTCCTTCACTTACCACTCTTGTTGCTGTTCCACCATTTGGAATTGACCAGGGTATGAGCGCCGAGTTTAAGGCAAAGCATCCTGGCTGGCTGGACTTTACAGAAGGTTATCTCAATGTAAGCGAAGCAGCTCTTAAAGATTTCTACGCCCTCAAGCGTGAAGAAATCAGCAAGAATGACGATATTCTTCTTGCTTACTTTACATCCGGAACTACAAGCCATCCAAAGTTAGTTTCACATAACTACCTTTATCCTCTTGGACACATTGTTACCGCAAGCTACTGGCAGCAGGTTCAGAAGGGCGGTCTCCATCTTACTGTAGCTGATACCGGCTGGGGTAAGGCAGTGTGGGGTAAGCTTTACGGTCAGTGGATTGCTGAATGCTGTGTATTTATCTATGACTATCATGATAAGTTTAAGCCAATTGATTTGATCAAGCAGATTGAAAAACATCACATTACATCATTCTGTGCGCCACCAACAATCTACCGCTTCCTGATTCAGGAAGATTTGAGCAAATATGATTTCTCATCTTGTCTACATTGGTCGACAGCCGGTGAGCCACTTTCAGAAGAAGTTTTCAACAAGTGGAAAGAAATCACAGGAAAAGAAATCCGCGAAGGTTTTGGCCAGACAGAAACAACGCTCAGCCTCTTTAATTATGGCAACGAACGCATTAAGCCGGGCAGTCTTGGAAAGCCTGCTCCATATTACAACGTTACTTTGATTGACGAAGAAGGCAACGAAGTAGAAGACGGTGAGGTTGGCGAAATCGTAGTTGATATGAAAAACGGAAACTTCCCGGGCCTCTTCATGGAATACTTTGGCGATCCTGTAAAAACAAAGTCTGTAATGCACGACGGCTATTATCACACATCTGATAACGCCTGGCGTGATGAAGACGGCTACTTCTGGTTTACAGGACGTAATGACGACGTAATCAAATGTTCCGGTTACCGCATTGGTACTTTCGAAGTTGAATCAGTTCTTATGCAGCATCCTGCAGTTGTAGAATGTGCCGTAACAGCTGCACCGGACCCTGTACGTGGTCAGGTTGTAAAGGCAACTATCGTTCTTGCTAAGGGCTACCAGCCGAGCGACGAGCTTGTAAAAGACATCCAGAACTTTGTAAAGAAAACAACTGCACCATATAAATACCCGAGAATCGTTGAGTTCAGAGACAGTCTGCCTAAGACAATCAGCGGTAAAATTATGCGTAAAGATATTAAATAGATTAATAGTGTCATTCCCCGGCTTGACCGGGGAATCTAGAAATTACAGTGATGTCAAGATTGTCGGGTCAAGCCCGACAATGACATTTTAAAGCAAACTCGCAATATCCTTCACAGATTCCGACGCAGTAGAAACACTGGTAATATTCTGTGAGAAGCTTTCAATGCCCTTTGCAATTTCCTGCAGGGCAACGAAAATCTGCTCGCTGGCACCGGTTAACTGTTCAACATTAGTCAGAATCTGATTAGAGCTGTCTGCAGTTGTCTGAGATGACTGCATGATGCTCTCAAATTCCTTTTCCAGAGATTTAGCACTTTCACAGCCGTTATCAATCTGAGCAGTTCCTTTTTCACTATCCTGAATAAGAGTATCAGATGCCTTCTGAATATCAGTTATAATTTCCCTGATTTCTTTAATACTATCAATGATGTTATCCGAAAGGCGGCGGATTTCTGTAGCAACTACATGGAAGTTCTTTCCGGCTTCTCCTGAGTTAGAAGCTTCAAGCTCAGCATTAAAGGCAATGATTTTAGTTTTATCGGCTACATTATTGATAATGCTTACAATATCCCAGATACCGTTAATCTTAGAGTTCAGTTCCTTAATACCATCGATAGTGAGCATGTTGGTATTCTTGATATTCATGAGCTCATTAACATTATTCTGCAGGGCATTGTTACCGGAAATTACAGCGTCGCGGGACTGTTCTGCGAGGGCAGTTACTTCCTTAATTTTTTCTCCAATGTTGTTTGCAAGCTCAGTAGAATCGTGCATGGTAGAAACAATTTCCTTTACGGCAGCAGACTGATTCTGGCTGTTTGCAGCAGAGACTCTGGTTGCTTCTGCCAGGTTTGTAGATTCTGCAAGCAGATTATTGCTGACTGTTTTCTGGGTCCTCTGAATACGCTTTGTAATTACCTTAAATACAATAAAGAATTCCACAAGACTGGTAAACCAGCCGATTAAACTGTAGGTGATAAAGTGGTCAAAATGTGAACCAGGTAATTTTGAATTAACGATAATGCCATAAGGCACTGTCATCATATTTATTATGGAAGCATCTACAGAAGCCCACATTGCAACATTCTGTACTCGGAATAGATTTTCACTCATCTTCATTCCGACTTCCCTCATAAGGCCTGCCATATGGATTCTTTTTACAAGAACATAGTTTATGGTGTAGCACATAAAGCCTGTTGCAAGAGACTGCATTTCAATTAAAGTAAAGGTATATGGATTTACCGCCTGACCACTTTTTTTAGCTTCGAGCAGGGCTGTTGAACCAGCACCAACCAGAAAGCCGATTATATGTGCAATAATTATTATGATGTCATAATTACGGTAGATTATGTTTAATCTGGCAATATCTTTTTTGGTAATTGAATCCTTATTCTTTTTACCTTTTTCAATGATTTCATCAAAACCATTAAGAAGAGGCCATTGAAAAATAGAGCAGATTAAAATAAGTCCCAGAGTAATTAAAACTGTAGGAAGACAGCCTTTAATAATTTTTCCAGGATTTTCATAAATAAATCCGTAGTGATAAATTCTAAGAAAAAATACTCCTATGTAAGTTGAAGCAAAAATTGTACAAAAATATTTGTAAAAAGTTTTCATGTCATCCTCCTCGTATGAAACTTTGTCTCTTATTACTTAGTCATAAATGCAATCGCGCCATCCCAGTTTTCAGGCGGATTTTTAATAAACTCTTCGCAGCGGTCCAGCATAAGCTTTGCGGCCTTATCATTTTCCACTGCCTCAAGTGCTTTTACAAAATAATCTTTTGCAAGATTCCAGATTCCCTGCTTATAAAGCTCCATGCCTTTTATGTAGGCATTTTTGTATTCTGCCGGGAATTCATCAGGGCTGCGGTCAACGGCATAAATCGGGACCGCATTTTTCTTTCCCTTTACACGAACATCATCAAGATGGCGGAAGCAGAAAGAATCTTCTCCCGCATCGGCTCTAACACTTTCACTTACAAGAATCTGGCTGCCGTAAGTTTTTGTAAGGCCTTCCAGACGGGAAGCAAGATTTACGTTATCTCCGATTACAGAGTAGTCAGTTTTATCTTTAGAACCGATTGAACCTACAATTACCTCGCCATAGTGAATGCCGATTCCGATGTTGAAGACCATTCCGTCCGGCATTACCAGATCTCCCATTTCAACGGTCGGAAGGGCATCTCGCATTTCATAAGCAGCCATAACTGCTCTGCGGCAGTTGTCCTCATAACTGACCGGTGTTCCAAACTCTGCCATAATTGCATCGCCAATAAACTTGTCGATTGTACCACCATGCTTTTTGATAATTTCTACCATCGTAGAAAAATATCTGTTCAAAAAGGCAACAAGTACATCGGCTCTGTTTTTTTCACTGATATTTGTAAAGGAACGGATGTCGCTGAAAAGTATTGCAACCGAACGGGTTTCTCCAACACCAACTTTCTGGTTAGTATCATCAGCCTGTTTTACAAGACTGTCGATAATCTGTTCCGGAACAAAGCGGCTAAAGGCCCTGCGGATTCGTTTTTCAAAATAGATTTTCTTTTCAACAATCAGGGCTTTATCAAAAACTTCAACTGCATTATTAATGCAGAAATCAAGGTAATTTAATTTGTCACTTATTATATTTCCCTGGGCAACAATATGAACTGTAGCAAGAACCGAAGCATCTGTTTTTAAAACTCTGTATTCATAACTTGAAAGCTGAATCTCACTGCTGAAAAATCTTTCAAGATTATTTTCAGAATCTATTTCTTTTGCAGAGTTTTTTGCACTTATACCACCAGACATATTTTTGTCGAAGTCTTTTTCGCAGACATTTAAAAAGTCCGAAATATCTTTTTGTGGAACTTCTTTAGCAGACAGGTAATAACCATGAGGTCCGTCATTTTCCAGAATATACATTGCAGCCAGAGGAACCTCACATACCTGTGCAATCATAAGCAGGTATGATTTTATCATTTCTTCAAGATCATCAATCTGTCCAATGAGGTCTGCAATTTTAGAAGTCATAATAGAATTAAAGGACTTTTGGCTTAGCAGTTTTACAGCACTTGAAAATAGAAGGGCTTTATCAAGTTTTTTACTTTTTGCGCTTTTTGATTTTCCAGGATTATCGCTTTCTACTTCTGCAAGCTGGTCAATATTTTGAACAAGGCTTTCTGCATCAAGCCTAATAAAAGATGTAGCTCCACATTCTTTTGCAAACTCTTCATCAAGAGATGTTGGAAGATTTGAATAGAGGGCAACAGGCAGTTCCTTAAAGTCCGGTAGAGTCCTGACAAGTTTAACAATTTCAAAAGCACCGGGCTCTGTAATGCTGCAATTCAAAAGAAATAGGTCAGGTGAACTTTCATAAAGACTGTTGAAAATCTCTTTTGCTTCAGATTCAAAAACTATGGAATACTGTTTTGAATCCAGTGTACTTTTAAAGAGCTTCTGCATAGTCGCGGAAGATTCAAGTATAAGTATTTTTTTTGCCATTATTCATCTCCCAAAAGTTCTTTAATTGCTTCAAGCAGATTTCCCCGCTTGAACTCACTCTTAGCAATTATTGCTCCGGCTTTAAGACGCTGGAACTCTTCTATTGTCTGCCGGCTTTGATCAGTGGAAACAACGATTACCGGAGTTTCTTTATACTGGTCCAGACGGCGCAGGTTATCCAGAAGAACAAGGCCTGTCATACGGGGCATTTCCTGATCTGCTAAAATCAGGTCGTAATATTTTTCCTTTGCTTTTTCAAGACCATCAAGACCATCAAAAGCATCTTCAACAACATAACCTGCACCTTCAAGAATAGATCTTTCAATTTCTCGGGTAGTCGAAGAATCATCTACGATAAGAATTCTGATATTCTTTTTCTGTGTTGCAGCTTCAAACTTTTTAATGTCGTAGCCGCGCAGTGATTTAAAGCGCTGCAAGATATCAGGAACATGTAGAATAGGCACAATATCATAATGCTCATCAAAAACAATTCCCTGAAGAATAGAACAGTTTCTGATTCCTTCCGGCATTGGTTTTACAACCAGCGAAACGTACTGTTCCACCTGTTCAACAATAATTCCGATTCTCTGTTCCATATACTCGGCAATAAGAATTGGTTCTTCATCCTGGGCGAGCCCTGACTTTCTGTCTTCGAACAAAGTAGAAAGAGGGAAGCAGGGTACAAGCTGATCTTCAAATCTTATATAGTTCTGATTCTGTAATGTTATGTAATCAGATTTTTTGCGATAGATGATATCGACAATGTGCTGTGCCGGAATCAGATATTTTTCCTTGTTAGAGTAGACAAACAAGCCTTGCAAGGTCGAAAGTGAAAGAGGGAAGTGAAGGATGAAAGAAGTTCCCTTACCGGCTTCGCTTTCTATTTTTATACGGCCTTTAATTTTTTCAACGTTGGACCATACAACATCAAGACCAACTCCACGACCAGAGAGAGCTGTAACATTTTCTTTTGTAGAAAAGCCGGACTGGAAAAGGAACTGGGAAAGTTCACGGTCGCTCATTCCTTTTATTTCTTCTGTACGCTCGGGATAAAGTGAAATTGCTTTTTCCCTGATTTTATCATAATCAAGGCCTCGGCCGTCATCGCTAATCTTAAGTTCAATGTAGCGGGCTTCGCGGACACAGGTTATGCTGATTGTTCCTTCTTCACTTTTTTTTGCCTTCTTTCTTTCGGCAGGACTTTCAATTCCGTGGTCCAGGGCATTTCTTATTATATGCATAAGAATGTCGCCAAGCTCTTCAAGAATTACTTTATCAAGAGCAATGTCAGTATCCGGAATTTCGCATTTTACTTTTTTATTCAGATTCATTGCTTCGAGGGCAATTGTATTTTCAAGTGGTCTGAGTACAATGCTTATAGGAAGCATTCTCAAATCAAAGGCTTTTTCCTGAACGCTAAAGATTGAAGTTTCAAGTGAATAAATATCATTTTCAAAGGACTTCCTGATTTTTGCAAGCTCGCGGCTGCCGAGTTTTTCTTCCAGTTTTTTAAGTTCATCAAGCTGAGATTTTAAATGGAACTCGCGGGTAATCATAGTATCAAAATCAGAAATAATTTCGTTTACCCTTGAAAGCTTAATTCTGATGGACTGGATATCGCTGATGTTTTCGTCTAAGTCCTCATCATCTTCTTCCATCAAAATTCCATTTTTCTTATTGATTTCTTTGATGAAGGCATCTACGTCTATGAGTTCTCCGGCCGCAAGCTTGTCGCAGTACTGAAGGTAAAGTTCAACATCCTGCTTGTCTGTACCACGGCGGCTAATGCAGGACACACAACCGTGAATTTTTTCTGTTACGGCGAAGACCAGTTTTATGAGACGGTCTGTATTTTTGATTTTCTTATCTTTTACGCTCTTATAAATATCTTCAATTGCGTGGGCAAGTTTTTCAACTGTTGTATAGCCCAGCATTCTCGAATTACCTTTTATGGTATGAAGATTTCGCAAAAGGCGGTTAAGAGTTTCAGAATCATCTTCATTAGATTTTAGAGAAATAATATCCTTTTGTGCTGATTCCAGCAGTTCTTTTACTTCGGAAACGTAGCTTTCTGTAATATCATTAGAGACCTGGGGCATTTATAAAACCTCCTTTTTATCACCAGCACGAGTGGCATCACTTATTTTATGAAAATAAAAAACATTTCCATCAGAAAGTTTTTCAAGAGATTTAGGTACAATCGTAGAATCTAATTGCGCAATTTCATTCATTGAAACAAAAAGATATCCGTCATCTGCAAGACAATTATCTGTAATTATCTTAAGTATTTGTTTTCGTAATTCGATTGAAAAATATATAAAAACATTTCGAATAAAAATTATATTCTGATTTTTTGGCAATATAAGAATGTTCTTGGGAGAATCCAGTTCTGCCAGATTCATCTGCATAGTGGTGATATGATTCTTTATATCTTGCGGGAATGCGATTTTTCTGTCTTCTCTCTGGTATGGAAGAACCAGCTTCTGATAAGAAACCCCGTCTACAGAACGCAAAGATGTACTAAGGAATACACCATCTTTACAATGTTCAATTACTTCAGAATTAATATCACTTGCTGTAACCATAGGATTCAGGCCGCAGAGTAAGGCCATAACTGCAAGAGAGTATGCCTCTTCGCCATATGAACAGGCGGCAGACCAGATTTTAATTTCTTTTTCAGGAGACTTGTAACGCCAGTTTGGAAAGATTTTATTTTTAAGTAAGGCAAACTGTTTTTCTTCACGGAAAAAATAAGTTTCGTTTACAGTGCATTCGTTTACAAATTCAGAAATAAGATTTTTATCTGTAAAAAGAAGTTTTCTGTATTCATCAATTGAATAATTATTTTCAGCAATTTTCTTTTCGATAAAATATTTGATTCCGTCTCTATGACTTGCCCGCGGTATTATACCTGTTAAAGTCGTAAGAATACTTATAAAAGAGTCGAGGATATCTTCTTTCAGTACAATCTTTTCTGCCATCAGCTCTCCATTATCTCTTTACCAATTCCAGTATTCTTTTAGAAATTTCAGGGCGGGGCAGAACTTCTTTTGCGGCGCCCAGGTCAATTGCAGCAGCCGGCATGCCGAATACGGCACAGGTAGATTTATCTTCTACAATGGTCCAGCCGCCATTTTCACATATTTTTTTACAGCCATTTGCACCATCTGCTCCCATTCCTGTAAGCAGAACAGCAAGAACATTATCCTTATAGATTTTTGCAGCAGAGTTAAATAATTTATTTACAGCAGGACGCAAATATCTTTCCGGCTCTTCATCTGATATTTTAAGAACAGGTTTTCCAAAATTACTTTCATGACTTATCACAAGATGTCTGTCTGCCGGTGCCATATAAACGACGCCTGCCTTTGCTTCTTCTCCATCTTCTGCAAGTTTTATTTTTACGTTTCTGCAAACTTGATTCAGCCAGTCTACAAGAGCCTGGTCTTTTCCAATTTCAATATGCTGGGTATAAAGAATAGGAAGAGGGAAATTATTACCAAGACCGGAAAGAACTTCTGAAACTGCAGTTGGACCTCCTGTAGAAGCACCAATACAAAGAAGCCTAAAAATCTTATCAGCATTTTTATTCTTTGAATTTGAAAGAGGCTTTAATTCAAGCAGAGAATTAAGCTTTTGTGTCAGTCTCTCAAAAAAATCATGATTATATTCTCTTAATTTTGGTTTTTGAATTTTTTCTGTAAGCTTTCCTATAAAGGGCCCCGGATTTTCTGCAGAGCTTTCAAGTAATAAAACTGGAATATTAAACTTATTAACAATTGTATCCAGGGCTTCTTTTTCAGTTTCATCAGAAGTTTCATTTCCACAGATAATTACATCCGGATTTTCGACCGTAATATTATTCAATAATTTCTGACAGGTTGAAACTGAAGCAATAATATTTAAATCTTTATTTTTTGCAAAGCCCTGAGTAATTATTGTTCGTACTACTGCGGAGTCATCAGCTATCATTATTCTCATAAAAGGCCTCGTAAGAAACTGCGTATTATATTATCAGGAGAAAGAAGGATCTGTCTTTTTTTGTTAAAACCTATGGCACTTATACCGCAGGCATTTAATCTTTTTCTTATCCCGGATGGTATTACTCGTAAAAAAGAAATATCAACAATTCTGCTTGTAACCGAAGTATTTACAGATAAGGCAAAATTTCCAGAGACCGGAAAAGCTGTACCTGTATAGTTTACAATTTTGGACTGCAGGTCTTCATCAAATTCAGACTTATTCATTACAAGCATTACATTACAGTCTTCTGTATGCTTGCAATTGAATTCTTTTTCCAGAAAGCTTCCAATACTCAACTTTGGTAATACTTCATTTTCAAAGTCAATTCTTTTTCCGTCATCGGAACTTCCAATGTAAATTCCGAAAAGAACATATTTACTTAAAATGAGGAAATCAATTGTATCGTAAGATAAGCAGGTAAAATGATTAGCTGTTTCCACAATCTTTCCTTATAAGAACTTCAAAAGCATTAGGATTTAAAACCGGAATTTCTTCCCCATCATAGGTTACCGTACCAAGAAAGAAACTTTCTTCAGTAGCATCTGGAATCAGTTTTAGTTCTGTATCTTCAATTTTTGTAAATAAAAGAATATCCGAAATATGAAGAGAAAGCTGATCATCATCTCTTTTAAAAATCATAAAGAGAGATTTATCCGGAGGAGGAGAGTTGGGGTCATCAGCAAAAATAGAATTTGGATTTACAACAGTAAAAGGCTCTCCGCGACGGTTCAATATTCCTTCAATATATTTTGGCATAAAAGGAATGTGGTATACAGAAAGGTCACTGATAATTTCTACAACATCGCTGGACTTTACGGCGTATTTTTTTTCTGAAATTAAAAAAATAAGCCAGGTTGTCATTGCTTTATCTTCTAAAGTGACATTTGTAATTTCTTTCTTTGATTCAATATCTTCAATAATTTCTTCATTCATAACCAGACTCCCTTATTCTGAATCGGCTTTGTCAGCAGTTGTTTCAGATTTTGTATCATCAGAATCTTCATCATCACTTTCGTCTGTATCATCTTTTGAACCGCTGAGTTCGGTCGCAACAGTTTTAAGATTTTCAGAAGCCTGAGAAATATATTCAGTTGCCATAGAGAAGTTTGAAACACCTGCAGAAATTTGTTTAAGGGTGATAAGAATCTGTTCACCAGCAATTGTCTGCTGCTGAATGATTGTAGTAATTTTTTCTGCACTTTCTGCAGTAATCTCAGAAGCATTTTTTATGCTTTCAAAGCGTGTTTCAAGATTTTTTGCATTTTCAACGCCAGACTGAATTTTCTCGGTTCCGTTTTCACTGGTGAGAATAAGGTCATCCGAAGATTCCTGAATTTCTGTAATGCGGGTTTTAATCTCTTTTGTACTTTCAATGATACCGTCTGCAAGGCGGCGGATTTCATTTGCAACTATATGGAAGTTCTTTCCGCTGGAGTTTGTATTGTTAGCCTCAAGTTCGGCATTAAAGGCGATGATTTTTGCCTGGTCTGCAACAGAATTAATCAGGGAAACGATAGACCAGATGTTTTCAATTTTTTCGCCCAAAGACTTAATGCCCTTTATTGTGTTCAGATTGGTATTTGCAATTTCTTCAAGCTGCTTCATATTTGCTTCAATAAATGAAACTCCTTCGGCAACTATGTTATTTGTTTTTACAGCTACGCTAGAAACATCTTGAATTCTTTGGGAAATATCTTCTCCAAGAGCAGTGTTATCTTCCATTGTGGCAACAATTTCTTTAACAGCAGCACTCTGGTCTTGAGCAGTTGCGGCATTTTCTTTTGATGATACTACAAGACTCTGAGCATCTTCGAAAAGCTGATTTGCAAGCTTCTGTTCATCTTTACGCATTTTACGTATTACATTTATATTGATAATAGAAACAATTATACTGAAGATTATTAAAAGGATTTCAAAGGTTATAATTACATTAGATAGAGTTCCTTTAAAATCCATCATTGGTCCTTCTACAACAATGTACCATGGAGCGTTTCCAATTTTACAAACTGCATAATAATTTTTCTTATCAAGATAGTTTTTAGTTTCTCCATTCAACCATTCATTTTTATCACCGCTGTAAGAAGTTACATCAAACCAGTTTAACTTCATTACCTGTTCCGGGTCTTCATGTGTGAGGAAGTATCCGTCTTGTGTAATAAGATTAAGTCTTGAGTTTTTGGAAATCTTAATTTCTTTTATTGATGCAACAAGATGATCAAGAAGAATATCGCAGCCTATAACACCATTTAATTGTCCCTGAGAATTATAAACTGCCTGGGAAACTGCAACACAGAGCTTACCTGTATTTACATCAACATATGGAGTAGAGAAGGTTGTTTTTCCCTGATTTTTTACAGCTTCTTTAAACCATACTCTTTCTGTCGGCTCAAAGCCTTCTGGTGGAACCCAACCAATATTATTCAGGAATTTTCCGCCTTCAGAAAGTTTTTTTACCGGAGCAAAATAAAGCATTGAAGCATAGTCATCCAGTTTGCTTGAAAAAGCATTAAGCAGCAGGGTAAGTATTTCTTCATCATTATAATCTGCAGAAAAAGTAACAAAGTTATCTACATTAATGATTATTGGCTCCATGCTGTCTGAAACATTTGTATTGAGCTTTTCTACAGACAGTTCAAGCTGGCTTTTCATATATTCTTTCAGAATAGCATCTGAAACATAGTAGAAAAAGGAGCAGGCTGAAATCGTTACAATTAAAAGAGGTCCAAGCATTCCCCAGAAAAGTTTCTTAGCCTTTTTCTGCTTAAGCATTTTGCCAAAATTATTTAATCCTGACATATAAATCTCCAAAATACTAATAGTTTGTTATATTCTTATATTATCCATCAGTATTTTGGATTTGTAAAATTTAAAAAAAAAGCTCCCCGTTATTGCGAGGAGCCGTAAGCAAGCGTACCGTCATTGCGAGGAGCCGGAGGCGACGTGGCAATCCATTAATTCAAATAATCATAAATATAAGCAAATGGATCTTCTACCATACTGCAGCTGTCGCCGAATTCCATGAGAAGGCCGCCACTTTCTTTACTTGTCTGCCAGAGTGGAAGCTCTTTGCCGGCAGTGTCCTTACCATTCGGATTTCCGTATTTTACAAAGTTCAGCCAGTAAGAGCTCATGATTTCTTCAAGTTCGTAATCGCGGGCCTTGTAATTTTTTGTATGCGGCACATTCCTGTAAGCATAAATCATTTCGCCGGAATGATTGGTTCCAATTTCTCCATTTTCGCGGCTGAAGTAATATTCATAAACAGGCTTGCCCTGGGCCTGCAGTGTTTTTGTCCACTGGTCATGAGGGTAGGTAAAGCATACTGCAGAGAAGACATCGTTATACAATGACTTCAGCTCTTTTTTATTTTTACTGCCATATTTTTCGAGGAAGGCAGCAGACTTATCCTTCATACTAGGTTCAAGAAGGGATGCAATATTTTTTTTATCTACTTTTGTAAAGAAAGTAAAACCAAATGCTTCGCGTTTATTAAAACCGTTCATCAAAGCTTCTTCATGATTCAGGCCTTTCTGATAAATCTCATAAGGAGTTTCAGGCAGGGCATAGCCGTCTACTGTCATAGAAGAGTTTTTATATTTTGTTTTGATGAGTTTTGCGGCAGGAAGAGTACGGAGTTCTTCCATATTTTTACAGCCAAATTCCTTTTTAATATCATCTCCCATTTTTAAAGCGGCTTCCATTGTACGGAAGGTATGAGGAGGAGTCTGCTGAATTACTGATGAACTTTCACCGATTGCACGGCGGAAAAAGCCTTTTGTAAGAGGGCTGGCACAAAGTGCGTTTACAGAAGAAGAACCAGCTGATTCACCGGCGATTGTAACATTTCCTGCATCTCCGCCAAAGGCTGCAATATTATTGTGAACCCATTCAAGAGCCTTTATCTGATCCAAAAGTCCGTAGTTGCCGGTTGTTCCGTTTGGGGATTCTTTGGCAAGCTCTGCATCTGCAAAGTAACCAAATACACCAACGCGATATGCTATATTAACAACAATAATTCCATTGGCAGCAAGATTTTCTCCGTCGTATTTTTCATACCAGCTTTGTCCGGTAAGAAGGGTACCGCCATGAACATATACAAGTACAGGCCAGCCGCCTTGGGGAGCCTTTCCGACAGGTCGCCATACATTAAGGTAAAGGCAGTCTTCGCTCATAGGGCCGCCATAGGTTCGGCTTTTTTTAGAATGAGTATATGCATTGAAAAGAAAATTATAAACAGGTCCGTTTTCCAATTGCATTGCCATAGGAGCAAAATGATCTGCTTCAAGAATGCCTTTCCATGGAATTACATCTTGAGGTTCTTTCCAGCGCAGGTCTCCTACAGGAGGGGCAGCAAAAGGAAGTCCGGCAAATATTTCTACAGTACCATCTTTATTAACAATTCCGCGAACATCACCACCAGTAACGGTGATTACTTCTGTTCTGGTCTGTTCTTTTAATCCGGTTGGATTAGTTTTTTTGAGATTAGTTGATGCACAGGAAGATAAAATTAATAAAATTGATAGAAAAGTTATAAGTTTAATTCTTGTTTTCATGTTTATAATATAATAATTATTTTTGATTTTGTAAAATACAATTGTGTAATAGGTTGATATGGATTGCTTCAATTAATTGAATAATTAAACGATTAATGCTAATATGAGCCATCCCGCAGTGATGAACTCCACATCACTTTCCCTGCCTCACGACGGCAACGCGAATCAGATCCCCGGGTCAAGCCCGAGGATGACATTATTTCCGCAAAACGCGGACTCAGGAGTATCTCAATGAAAAAAATTACAACTCTCTTACTTTCAATGGTAATGGTATCTGGCCTTGTATTCGCAGCCGGTGCTAAAAAATCAAAAAACAAAATTACAACTGTTGAAATCTGGCACACTTACAATGGTAAGCAGGCAGCAGCCCTCAATGACGCTGCAGACCGCTTTAATGTAAGCCAGACAAAATACAAGGTAGAAGTAAAGAATCAGGATTATGCAGGCTTTGCTGACACAGTTTACAATGCTGTTGCAAACGGAATTGGCCCTAGTATCATTTTCAATTATGGAACTACAGCCGTAGATTATGCTAACGAAGGTCTTGCAATCGATATCCGCAAGTATATCAAAAAGGATCTTAAGAAAGGCGATAAGACAATGCAGAACATCATCGACTCATTGCCAGAAGCAATGAAAACTGATGTTCTCGGCTTTGAAGATGGTGGAATCTATTATCTTCCTGGTTGTACAACTGGTCCTGTTTTTTTCTATAATAAAACAATCTTTAAGGAACTTGGTCTTAATCCACCAACTAACTGGGATGAACTTGTTGCAGTTTCAAAGACAATCAAAGAGAAGAAGGGTATTCCAGGCTTCCATTCAGACGGTCTTGTAGACAACATTCAGGAGCTGATTATGCATAACGGCCTTGGCTATATTGATGTTGCTAACAAGCGTGTAAACTTCTGTGGTCCAAAGCTCGAAGAAATCTACCAGTGGTATGCTGATAACTGTAAAAAAGGTTATTTCTCTTTCAACACAATCGGCCGCTATTCTTCTGAGGATTTGGCAAATGGTGATATTGCTTCCTTCTCTGGTTCTTGTGTAAACGATCAGTACATTCAGATGGTTGAAGGTAAGGGTGAGTTAGGCATGGCTAAGTGGATTGCAGGTGATTTCTATACTGCATGGAACCGTGGTCCTATCTTCCTTCACAGAAATGATGCTGTAGATGAAGGTGCTTATGAATTTGTTAAGTTCTTCCTCAACCGTGAAAATGCCGCTAAGTGGGCTATTGCAAACTCTGCACTTTGTCCTTATGGTACATCAGCTGATTATCCTGAATATGTTGCTTATCTTAAGAATCTTCCTGCAACTTCCGCTCTTCCTTATGTTCAGGCTAACATGCCGGTATCAGGTTCTTTCCCTAACGTAACCGGTTCTGCTGCTGTTCGTAAGATTCTTGAAGAATACTTGAACTATGTAGTTGATGGTAAGATGTCAGCTAAGGAAGCCGTTGCTGCAATTGAAAAGCAGTGTAACGACGCTTTGAATGGTAGATAATGCGCGTTCGAATCGATAACGTAACAAAAACTTTTGGTCACACCACAGCGGTTAGTAACTTTTCCGCAGAGCTTGAAGACGGGCATTTGATTTGTCTGCTCGGACCTTCAGGCTGCGGAAAATCAACTTTGCTCAATATGCTTTGCGGAATTATTCCGGTTACTCAAGGTCAGATTTTTTTTGATGACAAGAATGTAACAAAGCTTCCTCCTGACCAGAGAAATATCGGCATGGTATTTCAGAACTATGCACTTTATCCTCATATGACGGTTGCCGAAAACATTGCTTTTCCACTGGAAGTTTTAAAAGTGAAAAAGGATGAGCGTAAGGCAAGGGTAGAGGAAATTGCAAAGCTTGTTCATGTTGATAATCTTTTGCGACGTTATCCTTCCGAACTCAGCGGTGGCCAGCAGCAGAGAGTTGCAATTGCCCGTGCAATGGTAAAAAAGCCTCAGCTGCTTTTGATGGACGAGCCGCTTTCAAATCTTGACGCCAGACTCCGCCTCGAAATGCGCGAAGAAATCCGCCGCATTCAGAAAGAGACTGGCGTTACTACTGTTTTTGTAACTCACGATCAGGAAGAGGCAATGTCTATTTCTGATTCAATTCTTTTGATGAAGGACGGACTTTTGATTCAGAGCGGCCTTTGTCAGGAATTGTATGTTAATCCTAACTGCCTTTTTGTAGCAGAGTTTTTGGGTAATCCTCCGGCAAACAAACTTCCGGCCTCGGTGGTTGAGTGCGAGCAAAGCGAGCGTATCGAAACCACCGCAACTACCGTCGCCATCCGCCCGGAAGCTTTTACTCTTGATCCAAACGGAATCGAAGCAGAAATCCAATTCATCAGCGAAATGGGAAAAGACCAGATTGTTACAATGACATATCTTGGAAATACCGTGCGCGCTATTTTGAATCTGGAAGATTCTGCCCTGGCCACCGGTTCAAAAATAAAGGTTAGCCTAAAGAAAAAAGGCGTCTTCACTTTTGATAAAGAAGGCAGGAGATTGTCTTGAGTTTTTCACCAAAACGTCGTGAGTTATTTTCCAAAATAGAGCCCTGGCTTTATCTTTCTCCCTTTTTAATTTTCATAATCATTTTTACCCTTTATCCTGTAATCAATGTTTTTACAATTTCTTTTAAGGAAAACTACAGCTATCTTCGAGGCACCTTCAAAGCTTGTAATTTTGAGAATTATAAATATGTTTTAACAGATGATAAGTTTACATCAGGCTTAAAAAATACAGCTCTTTACGTTTTATTCGTTGTTCCTGTCAGTACCGCAATCGCACTTTTCTTTGCAAATCTTTTGAACAAAAAGGTGAGGGGCTCCGCTATTTTTCAGACAGCTTTCTTCTTACCAATGGTAACTTCTGTAACTGCCGTTGGTCTTATCTGGCGCCTTATGTATAACCAGCAGTACGGAATTATCAACTGGCTGCTTTCTAAATTTGGAATTGAAAAAATCGGCTGGGTGACTGAATCACGCTGGTCACTTTTAGCTCTTATCATATTCGGTACCTGGAATATTCTTCCTTTTACAATTATCATTCTGCTCTCGGACATGCAGAATATCAACGAAACTTATTATACAGTAGCCCGCGTGGACGGTGCAAAGCCTGTGCGTATTTTTTTCCGCATTACAGTTCCGCTCCTTTCGCCTACAATCTTCTTAGTCTGCATTGTAAACACCATCAGCTGCTTTAAGGTTTTCAGCGAGCTTTATCCGCTCTTCTACGGAAAGCCTGGACCTTACTATAATCTCTATACCGTTGTTTATTACATCAGATACGCAATGATGGAAAAACGAAAGTACGGTTATGCCGCCGCCGCTGCCGTTATTCTTTTCCTCTGTATTTTTGTAGTTACTCTGCTTGAATTGTATCTCAAAAAGCGGATGGGAAGGAAGGGGCTCAAATGAAAAAAATCACTTCTGGAACAAAACCTGACTGGCGCGAAGTCCTTCGAAAAACACCAGTCTATCTCTTCCTCATCCTCGGCTCCCTCTTAATGATTTTCCCCTTCATCTGGATGATTCTCACATCCTTCAAAACTCACGCCGAAGCAATAATGTTTCCGCCGAAATTCTGGCCTGCAAGCTTTTCTTTTGTAAATTACCGCGAAGCCTTTTCTATGGCTCCCTTTGGAAAATATTTTATTAACTCTGTAATTGTAATGGTGCTTTCTGTTCTCACAACAACCACCACAACAATTCTTGCAGCCTTTGCCTTTTCAAAAATGAAGTTCCCGGGCCGCAGCCTTATCTTTTCAATTCTGCTCAGTCTGATGATGATTCCTTTTGAAATGTTAATCATCACTAACTATACCACAATCGTAAAGATAAAGCTCTACAACACAATTCCGGCTCTTGTAATGCCTTTTATTTCGAGCATCTTTTACACTTATATTTTGAAGAATTTCTTTGATACGATTTCTGACAGTCTTTATTATTCAGCCCGCATAGACGGGGCAAGCAACTGGATCTATTTGTGGCGCATTATGGTGCCGATTGCAAAGCCTTCGATTTTTACAATTATTCTTTTGAATGCACTTTCTTCATGGAACAGCTTTATGTGGCCTCTTTACGTAACATCTGATGCAAAGAGCCGCACGCTGCCTTACGGACTTCAGGTTTTTACAACCGAAGCCGCAAGTTATTCAGAATATTTAATGGCCGCCTCAACCATAGTCGTTCTGCCAATGATTATTCTTTTTATTCTTACAAGAAAATACATTGTAAACGGCGTAAGTACGGGCGGCCTGAAAGGCTAGTGGATTGCTTCGCCTTCGGCTCGCAATGACGGTTATGACCACGTCATTGCGAGGAGCGCAGCGACGTGGCAATCCATGGCTTACTCTACTTTAACATACTCAATAACAGTTTTCTTGCCTTCTTTGAAAACTCCGTTTGTAGGAAGAAGTAAAACTTCACCACCTTCTGAGAAATCAAATTTTTTGGTCTGACTTGTCCAGTTTGGCTCTTTTTTACTGCCATTAGCGCGTAGCATTTTCTTTGTTTTCAAATCAATGCGGAAGATATGAGAACCATCATCAGTCCATTCTGCCTCATTTTTCTTGTTATCACGTATTTTCAGATTTAAAGGAACATCTGTTGATGTTACTTTTACTTCGAGAATATCCCCTTCAAGTTTTTCAACTCTCCAGCCAAATTCTTCATACTTTTCTTTTGCCCAGTTAATTGCATAATCATCATCAAGCCATGAAGTAGAAGGCCATTTCCTTGAACCAAGCTTTGCACCATTCAAAAGAAGTCTATCCGGCAACTGTGGTCCTTCTCCAGCTTTTACTAAAGTAACAGATTTTACAATAGATTTCTGATTTTCAACACCAGATTTCTGCCACCACAAGCGGATTTGAATTTCATTAATACCTTTTGATGAATCCCATTTTGCTCCATCTGGCCAGGACCAGCTGTATCCGCTTCCATCAAGATTAGCTTCAATAACAGTTGGAGATGTAAAATTATATCCAATATGACAATCATCCTGTGTCATTCTGATTTCATAAGGAAGCTTTGCTGATTCAGGATCTAATTCAATTCGAATCTTTTCGTAACCAGTAAAGTCTATACCTCTAACATTCCAGCCGGCACATGCATCCCAGTCTTTCTTTGGTAAAATCCATTCAACCTTACCACCATCAGAAATATAAGCACTTCCACGACTTGATCCGAAATCAGAACCAAGCAATTTCAGATTTTCATTAATCTGTCTTTTACCTTTCAAAAGCTGAACGCTTTTTACAACAGTATGCATATCCTTTGTTCTTGGTTTTCCACCATTATATTGATGAATATATACATACAGTCCATCAGATTTATCCAAAGGAAGTGAATCATCATTTTTATATCCGGCACCTTCACCTGTTAAATCAGCTTCAAGAACATTTTGCTCCAGCTCATAGAAGGTATGGTAATTTTTCCAGTCTTTACTATTAAGTGAGAGTTCAATGTTAGTTGCGTCATTACTTTCTAGTTCAACACGGATTCTGTCATATTCAGAAAGGTCAACTTCTGTAAAATTCCAACCGGCATTACCATCAATTTCACCCTTTAACCAGGTTATTTCTTTTCCCATAATATGAGTTTGCCAGGATTGACTTCCAAATGGAACACCCATCAATTCAAGATCTGAAGCATCAGGAATATCTTCTTTATTTATAAGTTCAATACTTTTAATGACTGTTTTTGGCATATTTGCTTTTTTTGCTAAAAATCTAATCTCGTATCCTTCTTCAGGATCCGGATTTTTCATATCTCCATACCATCTGCCAGAACCATCAAAGAAAACATAACAGATACCGTCTTTTTCAAATGCAAATGTAGCGTCGCCTAAACTTGCAGGATTTGCCATTTCTACACGTAAATCTTCTCTATCAGTAAATGATGCAATTTCAATGCGGAGTGCACCATACTGACTCAAATCAGTACCGCGAAGATCCCATCCAAAATGAAGCCAATCGTCACTTTTATCCTTATTCCAGATAAGTTCCCCTTTAGCGGTAAGCTTTGCATCATCCTGACACCATTCAAGACTTCCCAGCTCCACGCCTTCAATGGCAAACTTCTTTTTTGGATCCAGTTTGACATAGTTTGTTTTTTTCTCATCAGCTTTTTCTTTCTTTGGTGCAGCGAAACTAAGTACAGCTAACGAAGAAAACAGCACAATTGTAAATAATAGTTTTTTCATTAAATTTCTCCTTAATTTTAGTTGACTAATTTTACTTCAAATTAATTGATTTGTAGTGAGAACAAAATAATCAAATTTTGATGAATTTATTCACCGTTTTTCGTAATGGCAATCTGTAAAATTCCATGATATAATTAAACGATATGAAAAAAAAATATCGTCGTGCTGAACTTATATTTTTACTTTTACCCTTATTTATTTTTTCGTCCTGCAGCAAGAATTCTTCATCCAGTAACAATCAGACTTCTTCTAATAAAATCACAGAACTCGGTACAACAGATTCAATTTTTCTCGAACAGATGTATATAACAGAAAGTCTTGATTTTGCACTTTATAATGCCTGGCTCCGCCTTGATCAGGTTCTCTCAAGTGATGCAGATCAGAAAATAATAGCTGCTGCACAAAAAGATTTCTTAAATGAACTTGAAAGAGAAAAGGGCCTCAAAACCTATAAAATTGCAAACTCAATGTTTGGAGTACATAATCAGATTTCCGATATGGAAGAAGCCTGTAAAAACCGCGATGCACAAGAACTATCCCGCCTTGTAACAGCCTTTTATATTTCTAAAGGTTTGATTTATCAAAAAAGCGGAACAGTTTTTATGCAGCTGATTATTTTGATGGGAGTTTTGATTCTTTTAGTAATGGCTCTCTTGTTTTTCTATCAGTTTACTTATGCAAGAAGAATTGAAGTTGAAAAAATTCTTAAGGCAACAAACAAAGGACAGGAAGAAGAACGCCGCCGCATTGCACTTGAGCTCCATGATTCTGTTGCCCAACAGATGCGTTATGTTTCAATTCTTGCAGAAAAAGTTTCGGATACTGAACTTGCAAAAGAGATTAAAACAAACCAGACCGAATGCATAGAAAATATCCGCAACACCTGTTACACACTTTCATCAATAAATATGGATAAGGGCAATTTTCCACAGGCTTTAAAAAATGCTATAGACAATTACCAGAAGCGAACCGGAATTGAAACTTCCCTTGTAATTACTCCAGATGCAGATTTTGATTCGCTGCCGCAGATAACCTTCCATCATCTTTTTAGAATAATTATGGAGCTGCTTACAAATATTGAAAAACACAGCGGAGCAGGTGAAGTAACGGTTTTAATTCGAGGTCCTTCTAATAGTGACAAACTTAAAGGCGGACTTTTGATTTTTATTTCTGATGATGGAAAAGGTCTTGATTCAAAGCTGCTCGAACAGATGAACTCTACAAAAATCACAAGTATAAAAAATCTTCATTTCGGCTTGCAGAATATTAAACTTCGTCTGAACGAAATTGGAGGAAGTATAAAATATCTTTCCGAACCTGGAGAGGGTACTGAAGTTCAAATCAAAATTGGGAAATAATGGTGAAAAAATGAATTATATAATGATTGAAGACCACAATCTTGTGCGACAGGGTGTAAGTAAAATTATCGAAGAAAAAAGTGATTTTCATTGTGTGGGAACTTTTGCAAGTGTTAGCGACACAAAGACTTTTCTTTCTGATTACTGCAAAACTGAATACCAGCCTCTTATCTGCATTGTCGATATCAACCTTGGAGATGAAGACGGACTTTCACTTATCCGCTTTATTAAAGAAAATTATAAGAATATTTACTGCATCTGCTATTCAATGTTCAAAGGAGCCGGAATTGTTGAGCAGGCGGTAAGGGCAGGTGCTGTTGGTTATGTTTCTAAAAATGCAGATTTAGAAGTTCTGCTGCAGGCGATGGAAAAGGCTAGTACTGGCACTTTCTTTATGGAAGAAAGCCTAACATCAGATTATGTAATTTACACAAATCTTTTTCAAAGTCTCACAAAACGCGAAAAAGAACTTGCAGGCTTATTTTTCCAGAATAAAAATGAAGAAGAAATTGCAAAGCAGATGGGAATTACAACACGCGCTGTAGATAATTATATGACACGTATTCTTTCAAAGCTTGCAGTAAGCAGTAAGAAAGAATTGATTAACAAATTTGGTGATCTATAAAAGACTTATATAATTGAAGATTTTTAAATGATGATTTTTTTCATCAATTTTTAATGAAAACTCTCTCACTACAAAATTTTTCTTTTGTTTTATAATTCCCTTTGGAGGAAAAAATGAAAAAATCTTTTTTAACGATTATTGCAGTTCTGGCATTTATGACAACTACCAGTATTTTTGCGGAAGAAGCAAAATTTATTAGAGATTACAATTATGGTGCTCGTTTCTATGAAAATGCGGAATATCTTAATGGTAACTACAGAAGCAATTTTGTTTCAATTCCACAAAACCGTATGTTGAATTATAAAGATGGTTTTGAAAGAAAGATTGGAGTTTTTGAACTGGAAGGCAATACTCTTTTTGTAGGTTATAGTGAAGATGGTAGTGGAGCCCTGCAGCTTTGCGATGAAAATGGCAAAATGTGGATTAGTAAAGAGTCCTACAGGGAAAGGGAAGAATCTTATTTTAAGTATCAGGGCGGTGGCTCTGGCGGAGTTATCACTCAGATAGAACTTAAAGGCAAAAAATACACATTAGTAATTGCAGGAATAAGCAGTAATAAGGCAGGAATATATTCTGATTATGACGGCTTTAGAATGTGGGTGGAAAATGAAGCTCCAAAGGATTCTGCTGCATCAAAAACTATTGACAAAGCTGTTTGTTATGATGCTGCTGACATTTGCGAAGGAATTTTTAAGCCAGGCTATACAAGACTTTGGGGAGAAGTAATAGAAAGACCTGAAAATGCAGGTTTTATCTATAAATATTCTTACAAAGGTACAGATTTTATTTTTAATGGAAATAGTAATGATGGCAGCAAATGGCTACAAAATACAGACGGAAGCCTTATACCTTTAAACATAGTTTCTGTTTTTTATATGTATACAGAAGCTAATGGAAAACCTAGTGGCAGACTTGGAGTTGGTGTTGAAGCAGATATTCAGCTTGGAAATAATAAAGTCAGAATTGTTTTTTCTCAGTATGATGGAGCTAAAAGAGTCTGGGTTAAAGATACAAGCAATTATCCTGTAATTCAGAATGAAAAATCTAGTAAGGCAAATTCAAAAACAAAAGCAAAAAAAACTGAAAAAACAAAGAAATCAGGAAAATCTGCGGCTTTTACCAGAGATTATGAAAACTACAGAAGAATTTATTCAGACTCAGATATTTCCAAAGGAATTTATAAATCAAACTATAAAAATATTCCACAAAACGGAAGTGAAGATGTTTCATTTACCGTTAATATGAAAGAAAAAGGAGAAGTAGAACTTTCCTGCAAGACAGGTATTTTTGACATTGATAATTATAAAATTTCGATTTTTTACAATCCAGAAAAAGGCTGGCAGATAATACCAAAGAGTGAAAATATAAAAAGTTTGAGTTATACGACTAACAACAGATTTGATCTTTCAAGTGCAAGTGAAAAAAATCGTATTGGAATGCAAGCAGAGGTAGAAGTAAGTATTAACAAGAATAAATATGATTTAACATTTGTCTGTTTGAATGCAGGTAAGGGAGATTATAGAGCTTTCATTAAAACCGGTCCAAACGAAGAAACTGCATTGTTTGAAAATGATAATTTTGGAATCGAATACTATGATATGGTTGATATTAGAGCTGGAGTTTATAAGCCAGGCTTTGAACCTGTTAATAGATATCTGTTTAAGGATGACTCAAATAAAGCTCTTTTTGAAAATGTGACAGAAGATGAACCTGTATATATTTTTGATTGGAATGGAAATAGATTCCTTATAGGAGCAACTCAGGATCCTGCAAATTATGTAAAGAAACTTGATGGGTCTGTAATTTATAATCCGGAAATTCAGATTCGTTGTAAAACAATTGGTAATGATGGTTCTTTCCATTGTTATCCTTGGCTAACATACGGTTGGGAAGGTAAAGTTCATCTTGGAGATAAAGATGTAACTCTGGCGTATTTTAAGTGGGGTGCTGGCGTTTTTGTTTTTGTAAAGGAATAATAAAGCAGGGTTTTAGGGGCTGCTAAAGCCCCTAGGCGAGAGGGTAGCGAGCAACGAAGTGCGAGCGCAGGGGGAGACTTCCCCCTCTTTTTTATTTATAATATATACAATGACCTTTCAAAAATATTCAATAAAAACACAAATTATTCTTGGACTCATTTTTACTGTATGTAATATTCTTGTTGCATATGTGGCACAAAGTTTTCAGTGGCCTTTTTTTATGGATATGATTTTTGTGTATGTTGGAAGTTTTTTTGGAATTCCTTGTGGTCTTATTGTTGGACTTGGACATTCATTCTGGACCATTTTTTATCATCATAATTTTCTATACATTTTCTACGGAATCTGTTGCATAACAGGCACTTTGCTGACAAAAGCTCTCGTAACACGACATGAAGATTTTTCCTGGATTCGGCTATCTATTTTATTCTTTCTTTCAACCGTTATTATAAGCTTTGAAGGTTCTATTATTTATTCAGTTTTCTTTGCAGAAAAAGTAGGAGATAATGAAAATACAACAATTATGTTTCTAACCTATACTCTGATTATGCAGAATCTTAGTGTGCAGTTGAGTGCCTTTCTTGCAAGACTGCCTGTAAATCTTATTGATAAGGCAATTGCAGTTTTCGGAGGCTTTGGAATATTTCATTTTTCAAGCAGATTACTATCAAAGCAGAAATATTAATAAAAGCCAAAGCCTCGTATTTTTACATATTATAACTTACTGCAACTTCTCTTTAAGCTTTTTTATCTTTATAAAACTCTTTATGAAAACATAAGTGTAAAGAATAAACATAATTCCAAAGAAAACTGTAATTACAATGTCACCGATTGTATTACCAAATTCCCCGCCGATTCCTTTAACAAAGTTTGGAAGAATTGCACAAAGGAAAATTGTAATAAGAGGCAGGAGTCTGCGCTGCTGGATTTTCTGAAGCATCTGAAGCTTTGATGCATTGTCAGTAAAGATTTCGTTATTGCCCTCACTGGCAGAAAAACCTTCTTTTCTAAAGATTGAAAAACCGTTTACAGACCAGAGGAACTCCCAGCCATTGTCTGCAAAGATTTGCTGGTATTCAGCATTCTTTGCTCCGTTTTCGTTTGTAAAATCAATTCTGTAAGTCATATCCTCAGGTTCGCATTTTTCAAATTTGTAAAAGCCTGGGAGTTTAAAGCCGGTAACCTTCCAGCCATTTTTATGCTGCTTCTCAAGAAAAGCTTCTTCTTCCTCATATTCAAAAAGTGTAAAAAATCTAAAAAGTGTTTTCGTATTTTTCATATTTATTTTCCCTCGATATTTCTATAAAGTCTTTTGATTCTTGCAATCTCTAACTGCAGAATTTCCTGGCCAAGAGGTGTGATTTTATAAAGCTTTCGTTTTTCTTCCTCGCGAACAAACTCAATCAAACCATCTTTTTCCATTTTTCCCAAAGAACCGTACATTGTACCCGGACCAATTTCGACTTGACCCTCAGTCATCTCTTTTACCTTTTGAGTTATATTGTAGCCATGCATTTCTTCCTGAAGGCAAAAGAGAATGTAAAAGCCTGTTTCTGTCATTGGAACATAAACACGCTTTATTTTTGCATCCATTTCAACTCCTTAGTAAGCGGGCAGGCCGAAGTCCGCTTTTAGTATTGCATTTCGATATATCGCACCTCGCTATAGCGAAGTTAGATATAATATATCGCAGTGTGATATATATGTCAAGTTTTTTTTTATAGGGAAATTGTTTATTTGTAATTTATATGAAATAATAAAAATATGAGTATTGTTGTAGTTGAATATGATAAAAAGTGGCCGGATGATTTTTTGAAGATAAAAGGCCAGTTGCAGAAGGTGCTTATAATGCCCTGCCAGGTACAGCATGTCGGCAGCACTTCAATTCCCGGAATGAAAGCAAAACCGATTATTGATATTGATGTGGGACTGGATAATTGGGCTGATTTTGAAACGGTAAAAAAGTCGCTTGCGTCAATCGGTTATGATCATGAAGGCGATAGGGGAATCAAAGGGCGGGAGGCATTTGGAAGAAATGGCCCGGTGCATAACGAAATTCTTGATTCGATTGATCATCATCTTTATGTGTGTTCCTTTGATAACGAAGAATACAAGCGCCATATTTTATTCCGCGATTATTTGAGAAGTCATGATGAAGCACGAGACAAGTATAATCAAATCAAAGAAGAAATTCTGAAAAAGGTTGGCTCAGACAACAGGGCTGGCTACGTACAGATGAAGGAAGAAGAATACAGGGATTTTTTTGAGGAGATTATTGAAAAAGCAAAACGGTGATGGAATATATTCTCAAAAAACACTATAATATTGTAATTATTTTTTAATGATTTTGAGGAAAAAATGAACAGACGACTTATCACAGCAGCTTTACCCTACGTTAATAACATTCCGCATTTGGGAAATATAATTCAGTCGCTTTCGGGCGATGTTTTTGCGCGCTTCTGCCGCAGCCGTGGTTACGACACTCTTTATGTTTGTGGTGTTGATGAATACGGTACTGCAACCGAAACTAAGGCTCTTGAAGAAAAGACTGAGCCTCGTGCACTCTGCGACCACTACTATGGTGAGCACACAAAAATCTATGAATGGTTTAAAATTGATTTTGATAAATTCGGCCGCACTTCTAACGAGCAGTGTACAGAAATTACACAGTCGCTTTTCAATGATTTGGACAAGGCTGGCCTCATTCACGAGCATGTAAACAAGCAGCTTTTCTGTCCTCACTGTAATATGTTCCTTGCAGACCGCTATGTTGACGGAACTTGTCCTAAGTGCGGTTACGAAAAGGCCCGCGGTGACCAGTGCGATAAGTGTGGTTCGCTCCTTGACCCGACTGAACTTAAAGAGCCTCGCTGTCATACCTGCGGCGGAACTCCAGAAGTTCGCGAAACAAAACACTTGTACATTGACCTTCCTGCAATGAGCGGCAAGCTCAACGAATGGATGGAAAAGGCTAGTGTAGAGGGACGTTGGGCAGACAATGCCATCAACATGACTAAGGCCTGGATCCGTGATGGTCTTCAGGAACGTGCAATTACCCGCGACCTTAAGTGGGGTATTCCTGTTCCAAAGCCTGGTTATGAAAACAAAGTATTCTACGTTTGGTTCAATGCACCAATCGGATATATTTCTATCACAAAGCAGTTGGCTGATGAGCTTGTAAAGGCCGGCAAGCAGAGTTTTGACTGGAAGAGCTGGTGGATTCCAAGTGAATCAGAAGAAGGTAAGAATAAGCCTAAGGTAGATCTCTTCCAGTTTATCGGAAAAGACAACATTCCTTTCCATACTGTAATTTTCCCTTCAACATTGTTAGGCTCACCTCACGAGTGGACAAAACTTCATCACATGTCTTCTACTGAGTTCCTTAATTATGAGGATGGAAAGTTCTCTAAGAGTCTTGGAATCGGTGTGTTTGGAAGCGACGCAATTGAGAGCGGAATCCCAGCTGATGCATGGCGTTTCTATATCTTCTATAACCGCCCGGAAAAGCAGGACTATCAGTTTACATGGAAAGACTTTATGGAAAAACTTAACGGCGAGCTGATTGGTAACCTCGGAAATCTTGTAAACCGCACACTCTTGTTTGTAAATAAATATTATGAAGGAAAGATTCCTGACGCACCAGTTGATGAAGAGCTCTGGACAAAGGTTCGCGAGCTTGAAGCTAAGGCAACTGCTAGCCTTGAATGGGCTGATTTGAAGGATGCTTTCCACACAATGTTTGAAATTTCTGATATCTGTAATAAGAAGTTCCAGGCAACTGAGCCTTGGAAGGCACGTACAGAAAATCCTGCAGTAGCAGAAAGCCTGATTCACAATCTCTGCTATGTAATTAAGGATTTGATGATTATGATGAATCCTTATATGCCACAGTATACTCAAAAAATTATGAGCTACTTTGGAAAGTCTATTCAGGTGAAGAAGGTTGGAATGGAAACTCAGCCTGGTTATACCTGGGAAGACCTTGGCAAGCTCGAAGGCCTTACAACTGTCGGACCAACAGAAGTTTACTTCAAGCCAATGGATCAGAAGACTATGCTTGCCTTCCGCGAGAAATTTGCAGGTAAGCAGCAGAAGGCTGAAAAGAAAGAAAAGAAAGCTGATAAGAAAAAGGCCGAGCCAACTGTATTGCCAGTAGACCAGCAGGCTGATTTCTTCAACAAAAATATCGAACTCACTGTAGCAAAGATTGTTGACGTAAAGCCAAATCCTGAAGGAGAAAAACTTTATATCGAAACTCTTGATGACGGAAGCGGTACACCTCGTACAATTCAGAGCGGCCTCCGCATGTACCTGAAAGAGAGTGACCTGCTTGGAAAGCATGTAATTATCGCAAGCAATCTCGCACCTCGCACAATGCGTGGTGTTGAAAGCCGCGGTATGCTTCTTGCCGGAGACTATAAAGATGCTGATGGCAAGGACTGCGTTGAAGTTCTTGATGCAGGCTGGGCTGCACCTGGTACAAAAGTAGTTCTCGAAGGCGCTGATGTAAATGCCGCAAAGAAGGAGCAGATTACAGGTGATGAGTTCTTTGCAGTTCAGATTGCCGCAAAAGACGGCCTTGTTCAGATTGCCGGAAAGAAGCTCCTCGCTGACGGAAAAGAAATTAAAACAGAGAAAGCACTTAATTCGGAGATAGGCTAAAAGTACGGTGGTTGAGTAGGCGAAGCCGTATCGAAACCACCGCAGAGGACAAATATGAGCATTAAAGACGAAGCAATTGCATGGGTACGCGACTATTTTGAAAAGAACGGCAATTCTCAAACCAAGGCCGTAATCGGAATCTCGGGTGGTAAGGACTCATCTACAGTTGCCGCTCTCTGTTGCGCCGCCCTTGGCAAAGACCGCGTTATCGGCGTGATGATGCCAAACGGCGTTCAGTCTGATATTGAAGATTCTAAAAAGCTCTGTGCTCACCTTGGAATCAAAAATTACACTGTAAACATTGCCGACGCCTATAACGGACTTACCCGCGCTATAAAAGATTCTGTCGGAGCTGATGAAGTTCCTCCTCAGTATAAAACAAACACCCCGGCACGCCTCCGCATGGCAACTCTCTACGGAATTGCGGCCCTGGAAGGAAATGCCCGTGTTTCAAATAACGGAAACCTGAGTGAACGCCTTGCAGGCTACTTTACCTTGTGGGGAGACGGAGCAGGAGACTTTGCAGCCCTTGCAAATCTTTATGTTGATGAAGTAGTGGAGCTTGGAAAATCGCTTGGCCTCCCAGCAGAGCTTTGTGATAAGGCTCCAAGCGACGGTATGTCAGGTAAGACTGATGAAGACAATCTTGGCTTTACTTATGCTGATTTGCGTGCAGTAGCAGAAAGCAAAACAGATGGCATGGACACTGCAAAAGTTGAAACTATCAAAAAAAGAATTGACGGAATGGCTTTTAAGAAGAAGCTGTTGAATCTTCCATGCTTCCTGCCGTCGATAAGAAAATAAATACAAATGTGTCATTCCCCGGCTTGACCGGGGAATCTAATATAAGGAACTTATGTTTAATATTCAAATCCGCAAAATAGAAAAATCTTCTCACGAAAACGACGGAACTTTTTTACAGACTCCCTTCTGGTGCGAGTTCAAAGCCCGCCACGGATGGACTTACCGCCGTTTTGAAATTGAGTATAACTTGCCGCCCTTGAATGCAGAAGAAGGGTGTGATAAATCGAAATCTGCGGTGGTTTCGACAGGCTCAACCACCGTATGTAGTGAAGTCGCAGTTCTCAACCGTAGCTTTGCAAAAGGAATATTTTCAATTGCATATATTCCTCTGTTTCCAAAACTGCCTTATGAGTGCACACCGGAAGAATTACTGGATAAGGCTTTTGATGATGAAGGGGATGCATCAGCTCTCGCAGGTCAGGAAATCATAACCCCTGAAACTCAGACAATCGAGTTCGCACACTTTTTAAGCGAGCTTGCAACAGCCCTCAAACCAGAGCTTCCATCAAATACAATCGCAATCCGCTTTGACCCGGATGTAAGCTTCAGCACACCAGAAGATCGCGACCTCTTTAATTACGGAATGAAAATGGTGTCTTATGCGGACCGTCTTAAACTCCGTAAGAACTCGGTAGACATCCAGCCCCCGGACAGCACTCTTGTAGACCTCACAGATACAGAAGAAGAAATCCTTGATAAGATGCATTCTAAGTGGCGCTATAATATCCGCCTTAGCGAAAGAAAGGGCGTTACCATTCACCGTTACCTAGGAAATGATATTAACTTGTCTGAAAAAATAGACAAGTTTTATGAGCTTACAAAGATTACAAATGCCCGCGACGGAAATGCAAGCCACGCAAAGGCATATTATGCGGATCTCATAAAATCCTCTGCAGAGAAAATCAGCAAGGGCCGCGATGTTCCTGTAATCAGTCTTTATATTGCAGAACACGAAGGTGAGGAAATTGCTTCAATCATGACACTTTTCAGCCATGACGAAGCAATCTATCTTTACGGAGCCAGCAGCAATAACAAGCGCAACCTTATGCCAAATCATCTTTTGCAATGGACAGCCATAAAGGATGCTAAGGCATACGGCAGTAAGTATTATGATATGTACGGAATGCCTCCGGAAGGCAAGGATGAAAATCATCCTATGCACGGCCTTTATATGTTCAAGGCAAACTTCGGCGGAAAGAATATCCATCGCACAGGAAGCTGGGACATTCCGCTCAAGGCAATTTACCGCCCATACAGCGCCGCAGAAAAACTCCGTGCCTTCTGGCATAAAAAAGTAATCAAGAAGTTGAAGGGTAGATAATGAACTTTTACGACACAAATGATATTCCATGCTTCGGTGTGGCTGGAAATTTTACAGGACACCTGGAGCAGGCAGGAGAAGCTTCTGACTTTAAAAACGTTAAGACGCTCGAGCAAAACGCCCCAAAGGCCATTTTTCCAACCTTTTTACCCAAAAAAGAGGCAAATTCGGCCTCAGACGCTTCAGTAATTCCGGATTTTCTTACAATCTTCCCCTTTGACCCTAAACGCATAATTTTCCCAAAGGGCGAAGAAAAACTTCAGATAGAGCCGGAATGTGCAATCATTTTTGATGCAAGCTGGCAAGGCGACCAGTTAGTAAAACTCAGGCCTGTAAGCTTTGGCGCCTCAAACGACTGCTCAATCAGAAAACAGGGCGCAAAGAAAATCAGCGAAAAGAAAAACTGGGGTGCTTGCACAAAAGGCTTTTCAGAAAATCAGATAGCCTTCGACTCAGAAAGTTTTACAGAAAAGAGCAATCTCAACGACTACCGCATTGCGAGCTTCCTTATCCGTAATGGTGAAGTTCACGACTACGGCGAAAACTCCGCAGTCCGCGACTACAGCTACATCTACAAAAAACTGACTGACTGGATGCTGGACAAATTCAACCACCAGCTCAACGAAGGTCCCGCAGAAGACATTCACAGCTACCTTGTAGCCGCAGGCCGCCCGTCACGCATACTAGTTTCAATCGGAGCAACACGCTACACAGCCTGGGGCGAATCAAACTTCCTTCAGAACGGCGACAAGGCTGTAGTAGTAGTTTACCCTGAATCAAAGTACAAGCCGGAAGAAATCAAAAAAATGGCAGAAAAAGGCGACTTTTCAGACCGCTCAATTTCTGCCTTAGTTCAGACTGTAGAAATGTAAATCGCTGACGTCACTGCGCTAAGGATACACAATCAGAGGAATCTCCATTTCATCCGGAGTAAGGCTTCCGTGCAGCGACACAAACTTTTGTCCATTTGCATAAATTGAAAGGTCACTGGTAGCAATCGCAATATAATCTCCCAGCATCGAGCGGAAAGTTTTATGATGTTTACCAGTCCCCATCAGATTTTTTGCAATCACTTCTTCAACCGGCATCAGAATGAATTTTTCACCAAAGAGGCGATTGAATTCCTTTTCGAAAAACTCCTTTTTACCATCTTTAATAAAGAGATTTAAAACACGAGGCTCAAGTGAAGGCTTACGAACAAGGCAATCAAAAAGCTTCGGGTAATCCTGAATATAAACATAATTTGTATCGATGTGTCCATGGTCTGCGGTTACGACGATAAGACTATCTTCAAGTTCTGCTGCGAGCTCCGCAACATCTTTCTCAAGAGTAACAATACACTCATGCGCCTCTTTAGACCCGCAGCCATAGGTGTGCAAAAGTCCGTCCGGCTGATTCCAGTAAGCGTAAATGTATCTTGGGCTATCCGATACGCCAGTTCCCTCAGCTTCCAATCTACATATATTTTTTATATGTTGGCAAATCTTATCAAAGCTGTCGATTTCAGAATCAAGAAAGGGAGCAAGGAGATAAGCTTCTTTTCCAGCTTTTTTGATTTTTTCGGTTACATTCTCGTATGGAGTCAAAGTCCAGGCAACATTGTAATCTGCAGCAGGCTTTTCTGTTCCCTGAATCTTATTGAGAAAAACAGTTACGTTTTCACCTACCTGAGGATAATAACAGTCCCAGCCAAGCCAGGCATGCTGGCAAGGCTGTAAGCCTGACATAACAGAAGTTGTCGCCGCAACCGTAGTTGAAAGAAAAGTAGAAGAATAGATTCCCGCAAGATGAGTCCTGAAACTTCCCTCAGCTTTAAGATGCCGCTCAAGAATTGCTTTTCCCATTCCGTCCAGAAGGATTACAACTATGTTCTTGTAATCCTTTTGAAGATATTTATCCAGAAGAGGAAGGGTATCTCCATTGGTCGTCAGCCCCAATTTTTTCAAAATTGAGTTAGGTAGGTTTGCAATACAGTTTTTATAATCCGGTAATACGATTTTATGTTTTTCCATGTTCAGTCCTTTTATTTTTTTCTTAAAATCCAGATCAGATTACTCTGATTTTTTGCGGCGCTCATAGGATCATTCAAATCTTCCTTGTCGCCCTTGTAGCCCCGGTAGATATCCACAACTTCAAAGCCGCAGAGCTCTGCAAGAAGAAAGATTTCCCAGCGGTAAGTCTGACGCATTTTGAGTGGGCGAATCCGCTCTCCAATCACTTTGCCGTCTTCATCATAAGTTTCAAACTTCCAGTTGCCGCTCATAATCTGTGTCCAGGGATTATAGGAAATCGCATTGTAGATTTTTTCGCGCTGCCCCTGGCTATTTACATATTCCAGACGGAAAGAGTAATCATCCGGCTTTGTATTCATCTGCTGAGCCTGTACGGCCGGCCAGGGGTCAAAAGTATTAAGTGTAAGAATGCCGCCAGGAACAAGATGCCGACCAAGATTTTTCAAAGCCGCAATCTGAGACTTCTGGTCCGGCAAATGCATAAAACCGCTTCTTGCAATTATGACAAGTGAATATTTTCTGCCCGTATCAAAATCAGTCATGTTACCAGGAAAGATTCTCAAGTCCAGATTTTTAGCTGCAGCCTTTTCTGAACAGACACGGCACATTTCCTCAGACAAATCAGTGCCGTCAGCAATTACACCATGCTCAGCAAGATAGAGCAGAACCGCGCCGGTACCACAAGCCACATCAATCACACCATTTTTGCCATACTTTTTTGCAAGCTCCAGATAAAAATTCTGAAAGCCTTCATGAGCGTCAAAATCTCTGTACATAACCTCAAGATACCTGTCGTAGTTTTCAGCTACATCCTTAAAATCGTGTAAGTCCATATAAAACCTCCTTTTGCATTTTGCTGCGGGCCCTGCGAGCAAAAAAAAGCCACTTACCCGAAGGCAAGTGGCCGATTATCCAGATTAAAAAATGTTCAATCTATCGAACTATCGCACTTTGTACCCCGGGCATACGCTAATCTCGCCATCATCATTTGTGGTGGTTGTGGTAAGAGAACGTGTATCCTGAGTCATAAAATTGAACATCATAAAGCCAACATACAGAAAAAGTTTAATTACGTCAAGTCTATTAATTTCTTTCTGTTCCACGAAGCGTAGGTTGTATCCAAGACTTTGCTGTGCTAATCTAAAATCACAATTTAATCTGTTGGCCGGCAGTTTTTTAAGGAGATTTTTATGGACAACTATGTAACAGGAGCGGTAATTAAAAGACTCCGCGAAAACAAGAAGATGACTCAGGAAGAACTTGCCCAGAAGATTTTTGTAACAAGCAAGGCCGTGAGTAAATGGGAAACAGGAAAAGGATTTCCGGATGTGGGACTGCTTGAAGCTCTTGGAAAGGCACTGGATGTTTCTGTGATTGAACTTCTTTCCGGCGAGGATATTACAAATCTGAATAAAGCCTGCAATATGGCAAAGGGAAAATTTTATGTCTGCCCGGTTTGCGGAAATGTGATTCAGACTACCGGCGAGGCTGTAATTTCCTGCTGTGGAATTACCTTGCCGCCACTGGAAGCCGAAAGCCCGGACGAGGAACATTCTCTGAAAGTCAAGATTGTCGAAGACGAATATTTTGTGACTCTCAATCATCCGATGACAAAGGAACATTATATTTCCTTTATTGCGGCTATTTCTGATCAGGGAGTGCAGCTGGTAAAACTTTACCCGGAAGGTAATGCAGAAGCACGCTTCAAAATCAACCGGGTACGCAAGCTTTACGCCTACTGCAACCGCCACGGGATTTTTGAAGCGGATAGAAAGGCTTTGCGTTAAACCTAACTAATGCAAAAGTCTTCTGATTCAATAATCTTCATAGCCTGAAGAATAATTGCATCGCCGGGAAAGAGTTCTTCGAACCTGGCGACTGCATTCTGTAGAATTGATTTTTCATCTGCAGCAATTATACACTCGCAGAATCCTTTTTCACGTTCCTGTTTTGCAGCAAGGTCGTTAGTTTGATTTAAGAGTTTGACACCTTCAAGTAGCAGGATTTCTTCCATTTGTTTTTCTGACATCAAAGGAAGCTTGAGGCTTAAAACAAAAGGTTTGAATCCTGCGGTGATTTCGACAGGCTCAATCACCGCCTTATACATCATCTCAAAAACAGAAAGCCCGCATGCAGCCGCATAGGTATAAGTCATTCCGCTAAGGCGTGGGTTTATTTCAATAATGTGCCATTTACCATCATCATCTAAAATCAAATCAACCTGAGCAGCCCCGCAAAGCCCAAGCCCATGGGCAAGCTTCAACATCATCTCCCGCAAAACCTCAGGTAGTTCACAAGGCCCGTATTTCACACTCTGTTTAGGACTGGTAATTCCATACTGATTTACACTGAATTCAAAAGGCGGCAGCACAGTGTAAGCCCCAGGCGCACCGTAAATCTCCAAACCGAACTGACGGCCCTTTATAAACTCTTCTATCAATCTGTTTGAATTATTTCTTTTAGAATTAAGATAACCTGCAACCTCGCCGTAGGTATGGGCAACCGTCATTCCATAAGAACTCAAGCCTGTTGTATCTTTTATGATAACAGGTAACTGCAGCCTCCGAATCTGAGCCAGCACACTTTCCTTATAAACATTGCGTAATACTTCTTTATTGCTTCCTGCGCAAAAATATAAATCATGATCGCAGAAAACTCCCGCCGCCACTTCAAAGCCCAGCCGCGCCAGCTGGTTATGGGTCCGCCATTTATCAAAGCAGATCAGCGCAGTCTGTACCGGATGACAGATTGTCCGAACCCCGGCAGCCTTCAATTTTTCACCCACAAGTGCATCACTAACAGGCAGCCAGTCGTAGGGCTCAATCCAGAAGGTCATGGCAATTGCAAGATCTGGCTTTAGTTCTAAAAGAGCATCGGTAAAAGTCTGACTGTCAGTCTCTAGTGGAAGATATCGGATATTGGAGTGCAAAGATGCCACCCCGTGTGAGCCTGAAGTTTTTGAGTTTTCTTCTGAAGCCCCCTGTGAGTTCTCAAATTGCTCAGGCATAAACATACCCGGCTTTTGCGTCAGACAGAAAAACTCATACTCGGGATGAGCTGCACAAAAATCCCCAAAAGACACCTCATTCCGCGGCATCACAGAAATCTTGAAAGTATTCTCATCAAAAACATTTGAATTAGTAGAGTAAAAAACTATTCGCATTGCAAAACCTTTTTAATTGATTCAATAAAAAGCTTTTCTTCTTCCGCCGTAAGAACTTCTTTATCATACAGTGCTTTTTCAAAAAGCTGTCCTGCATTTGAGGCAGCTTCTTTATTATCTTCAGTTTGAAAATATTGTTCAATGAGCTTTGTATATTCCGCCGGTGCCAGGTTTGCACGGTAATGGATTTTATGAGTCTCTCCCCAGTCAATAAGACGCATAAACTGCTTTGTGAGACGGTCAATTTCAGCAGTCTTTTCCTTACTGCGTTTTGCCTTTTTCAAAAAGTCCAGCATTGAATCCTGAAAGCTTTTTGCCTGAACCGTAGAGTAGGCCTGGCTGGAATCATCCTTTGAAAAAATAAATCTGAAAAAGCTTTTAATATCAGACCAGACATCCCGCAGGAATCTGATTAGTTTTCCTTCGCTCCAGAATACTCTCCAGTGTCTGGTAAAAAAAGGCTTTATGAAAAAGTAGAGAACCGCGCCGGCAATAGCCACAATTGCAGCATATTTAATGAATTCAAAAATTATTTCAAGAATAAGATTTGGTCTTACTTCTGGTCCAAAATCATCTCCCATATTTAATTCCGGAAGCGGAATATAACCAAAATCATCTTCGTGAACAGGCATATTATCATTCAACTGTTCGTCATATTCACTCAAAAAATAATTGATTTTGATAAGAGCCTTATTTGATGAAAGCAGAGCCGCAAATACAGAAGCAAGCAGTATAATCAAAAATACAGAACGTAAAATCTTCTTTTTGTCCGCGATGTAATTCTTAAAGCCAAGGAAGGCATAAAAAACATCATTCTTAAATAAGCCTAAAGTATAATAACAAAGCATAATACTCAGGTAAAATACAATAACCAGCATAGTAATAATCTGGTTAAAATAACCTTGAGAAAGCTTTCCAAAAACAAGAATTATAAACATTACAACAGAAAGTCCGAATAAAACTGCCTGCTGGCCTTTTGTTTTTTCTGTCAAATCGATTGCGACGAGGTTATTATGAAAAAGATAAGTTTCCAGTTCTTTCCCTTCAAAGCCTTCGCATTCATATATAAACCTGTCATGATAAATAAACATGTCATTAATTCCAACGCCGATAAAATATTCAACTAAAAGAGCCGGAATCAATATATAAGGAGCATAACCTTCGCCCAAAAGTGCCGCAAGCACAAGAACTGCAATCTCATAAAAAACTATGAAAACAACATGCATTGCGGACTTTATTTTTTCAATGGCAAAAATCTGAAGTACAAGAGAAAATATCAGGCCCGAAGCACCAAGAACAATGTAGACAAATAAATCAACAAAAACTTTATCAACTTCGTAATTATTAAGCACTGTAGAAAAGATTCCGGCTGCAGCCAGCATAAGAGAAGAGGAAGTTGTAAAAACTAAAATCCGTTCAAAGATTCTCTCAAAGTTTCCCTGCATAATTCTTCATTATTCCTACATTCTGAGTATTAATATCCTGCTTATTGGCTTCTACCTTTGCAAAATACTTATCAACTTCTTCAGGACCTATTTCAAAAAAGAGGGTTCCATGTGGCAGCTGATTTTTAAAACGGGTTCTTGGGTTATAATTTATCTTACCTTGTGCACTTTTTATGACAGATAATATATCCAGAATTGAATCTGCCTGATTTTGATGTGGCGGAAGGTATGGAAAACCTTCGGCATAAGCCGCAAATCCACAGCGCTGTCTGAGGAAACGAGACTTTTCAACAATATTTGCCGCTATTTCGATGGCTTTTTCCATATGAAAGGTTCGGGTGTGCAGGTCGTAATCCTCCAGAGCAAGATTCAAAAAGACAAAAAAGGGTGCGTCAAAAGAAGCTTCATATTGATTTGTAAAAAGAGCATCAAACTTAGCGCTTGCCCGCCAGTTAATCCGCTTCTGTTCGTCGCCATTCATATACTCACGGATAGAACGGCGCATGGTGATATCTTCGTAGCAGGGGTTATTGATTTTGATGTTGCCCTGAGGAAAGCCCGGAACAGCCTCAGTAATCAGCTTTATTCGGGCAGGACGCACAGTGATTTCCAGGGGAGCAGGAACTTCCATATCAATTAAAAAAAGTCCAAGCGGGTCACTAGTCCTGAAACGCACAGGTCCTGCATGAAAAAGCCCCCTGTCACGCGAAGTTACCTCGTAAGTAATTTTTTTGATTTCATGAGGCCTGAGCCTGGTAATTCCCCTGTTACCATCATTAAAAATCTGAAAATAGGGCACTTCATCAAAAAAATAGCAGACATGAGCTGTAAGAGGCGAAAAGTTTTTGATTGTAAACGATATTTCTGAGTGCTCTTTACAGGCAAGTTTAAGTTTTTGTGTATTTCTTTCAACCTTAATACTGTTTTTAAGTATCAGGGCATAGAAAAAAGAAATCAAAAAGACAAAAAGTATTCCAAGGCATATAAACTGCAGCAATTTATACGGACTTACCAGAAAAAAGATGAGGCTTATTGCAGTTGAAACATATACCAGGGACGAAACTTTCATAAATAACTGTCGCCCTGTAATTAAAGGTGGGCCTTAAAAGCCGGGAGCGGAACCTGTTCAATTAAATCTTTGATTATAGATTCTGCGTTGTAGCCTTTTAATAATGAATCACTTGTAAGTATAATTCGCTTTCTGAAAACAGGCAGGGCAAGCAGTTTTACATCTTCTGGAGTGATAAAAGTTCGTCCCTGAACAGCGGCATAAGCCTGGCAGACCTTGTAGAGTGCAATAGAACCGCGAGGAGAAATACCGGCTGCAATTCTAAGATCGTTGCGGGATGCACGGGAAAGAGCAATCAGATAGGCAAGAACAGCTTCATCTACATGGATTTCTACAGCTTCCTTCATGGCGTCCAGAATATCATCTTTTTCAACAACCGCTTTTACCTTTTCTACCGGATGAACAAGTGAACGCTGGGCAGTAATGATTTCTGCTTCCTGAACTTCATTTGGATAGCCCATAGAAAGAGTCATCATAAAGCGGTCTTTTTGAGCTTCCGGCAGAGGGAAGGTTCCTTCTGATTCCACAGGGTTTTCCGTAGCAAGCACAAAGAAAGGCTTTTCCAGTTCGTGGCGGCTACCGTCCACACTGACCTGACCTTCGGCCATACATTCAAGCAGGGCAGACTGGGTGCGGGGAGTTGCACGGTTAAGCTCATCTACAAGAACAATACTTGCCATCACAGGGCCGGCCCGGAATTCAAAGACCTTGGCATCCGGCAGCCAGACAGAAGATCCCGTAACATCCGAAGGCATAAGATCCGGTGTACACTGAATACGGCTGAAGGCAAGACCGGAAGCCTTTGCAACTGCTTTTGCGAGAACTGTTTTACCTGTACCCGGAACATCTTCCAAAAGAACGTGACCGCCCGCAAAAAGGCAGGCAAGCACCATATCTACAACGTCAGTATTCCCTTTGAAAACCTGACAAACTTCGTTTTTGATTTTATCTGCTGTTTCTTGTATTTTTGTCATAATCAAAGTATAGCATATTAAATATCAGTTGTCATTGAAAATGGATTGCTTCGCTGCGCTCGCAATGACGGTATTGTCACGTCATTGCGAGGAGCGTAGCGACGTGGCAATCCGAATGGTCAAGGCACGCTATCGCTTAAAGCCTTGACTCATTCGTTTTGCGACTTGATTTGGTATTATCAAGCCGCAATCCATTTTATATTGCGACTCATTAGAATTTTCAATAAAATACACTCAATGACTAAAGATGATTTCCTGTTTCTTGTAGAAACCGAGACTATTCACGACTTTCTCTATAAGGGTAAAACCTATACCATAACTTATGACAAAAGCCCGGATGGACGTAAATGGATTGTCTTTGGCGACATTGCAGACAAGCAGAAATATGACTCAGTAGGCGAGTTTCTCAACAAAGCAAAAATTGAAAATCATTTCTTTAAGGACATGCTGGATATCTTTTAATGACCCGTTCAAATCAAATAAACATGACCGAGGGGCCTATTTTTTCAAAGCTCCTCAAATTTTCAATTCCTCTTATTCTTTCGAGTGTACTGCAGCTGCTTTTTAATGCGGCTGATGTTGTCGTAGTCGGCCGCTTTGCCGGAGACAATTCACTGGCTGCCGTAGGCTCAACAGGCTCTCTTGTAAATCTTTTGATTAATCTTTTTATGGGCCTTTCTGTCGGAACTAACGTAGTTGCCGCAAACTATTTTGGAGCTAAAAAATTTCAGGAGCTCCAGGATACAGTTCATACGGCAATTCTGGTTTCGGTTTACAGCGGCCTTATTCTTACGGTTGTAGGTGTCCTGGGTGCAAAGCCGATTCTCACATTCATGCAGTCCCCGGCAGAGGTTTTGAACCTGGCAGCTCTTTATCTTCGCATTTACTTTGGCGGAATTACAGCCACAATGGTTTATAATTTTGGTTCCGCCTTGCTCCGCGCAAAAGGCGACACCCGTCGTCCACTTTACATTTTGCTTGCCGCCGGAATCATCAATCTGATTTTGAATCTGATTTTCGTAATCTGCTTTAAGATGGATGTAGCAGGAGTAGGGCTTGCAACAGTTATTTCTCAGGTCATTTCCGCAGTTGCCGTTCTAATCATTTTGATTAGAGAAAAGGATGATTTTAAGCTGAATCTTAGAAAACTTCACATAAACCGCATGATTTTCACAAAAATCGTAAAAATCGGCCTTCCAGCGGGCTTTCAGGGAATCATGTTCAGCTTTTCAAACGTAATCATTCAGAGCTCAGTAAACGGCTTTGGCGCCACCTTAATTGCCGGAAACGCCGCCGCAGTAAACCTTGAATCTTTTATCTATACCGCAATGAACGGCTTTTCCCAGGGCAGTCTTACCTTCTGTTCCCAGAACATGGGAGCCGGCCGCACCGACCGAATTAAAAAAATAGTCTGGATTTCACAAGGCTGCATAATCGTAATTGGCGGAATTCTCGGAGCAATCTTCCTTTACTTTGGAGACGAGCTTTTAGGAATCTTCTCTCCAAATCCTGAAGTTATAAAAGCGGGTATGGGCCGCCTCTGGATAATTTTTACAACCTATTACCTCTGCGGCATGATGGACGGAATGGCAAACTCCATCCGCGGAATCGGCCACTCACTTATGCCTGTAATTTCTTCACTAATCGGTGCCTGCATCTTCCGCATCATCTGGCTCTTTACAATTTTCCTGATTCCACAGTTCCACACACCGGCAACAATCTTCCTGTCATACCCAATCAGCTGGATACTGACCTTTGCGGCAAATGTGGTATTTTATAATAAGTATATGAGGAAAATTTCAAACTAGTTTTATTTTTCCACGATTTCTGCTATTATACCCTCATGAACATGGAAGCTTTTATTCTGGGTTGCGGGGGAATGCAGCCTTTACCATATAGACATTTGACATCTGTTTTGCTGCGACGCGAGGGTGACCTTTTTCTTTTTGATGGCGGCGAGGGCACACAGGTTAGCCTTAAGAGGCTGAATCTCAAATGGAAAAAAATCGACGCAATTTTTGTTTCTCATACACACGCAGATCACGTAACCGGGCTTCCGGGCATTCTTATGCTTTCCAGCCAGGTAGACAGAACTGAGCCTCTTTACATTTACGGTCCACCGAAAATCAAGGAATACATCGAAACCAGCCGCAAAGTGCTCGACATGTATATAAACTATCCGATTGTCGTAAAGGAAATCACCGCGCCTTGCATCGTTCATTCCGGAAAGGATTTTTACATCCGCGCCTTTCCGCTGGATCACACTAAGGTTTGCGTAGGTTATACTCTTGAGGAAGCAGACCGCCCAGGTGAGTTTCATCCGGATAAGGCGCGAGAGCTTGGTGTTCCCTGCGGACCTCTCTGGTCTGATTTGCAGAAGGGCTTTGAAGTAACAACCCCGGACGGCAAGGTTGTTAAGCCTGAAGATGTTATGGGCGAAAAACGCAGCGGACGAAAGTTTTCTTTTGTAACCGATACGCTTTTTAAGCCTTCTATTATTGATGAAGTTCGCGGTTCTGACCTTTTGATTTGCGAGGGAATGTTTGAAAAAGAACTCGAAGATCAGGCAAAAGAAAAAAAGCACATGACAGCCGTTCAGGCCGCAACAATTGCCCGCGATGCAAACGTTCGCCGTATGTGCATGATTCACTACAGCCCTCGCTACACCGACAAAGAGCTGCAGAAGCTTTTAGACGAGGCAAGGGAAGTGTGGCCAAAGGCCGAGCTTTCCAAGGACAGAATGCATATAGAGATTCCGTTCGTTGATTAACGGGTGAAAGGTGTCATTCCGAACTTGTTTCGGAATCTTTTACAATAGATGCTGAAACAAGTTCAGCATGACATGCTTATTGAGCTTTTATGATTGAATTAAGTAATTTTTCAAAATCTTACACCTCAAAATCTGCCCCGGCCGCAGCCGACGTATCTCTCACAATCTCAGACGGCTCCATCACCGGGCTGCTCGGCCCAAACGGATCCGGCAAAACAACAATCATGAAGGCTATCTGCGGTTTCCATTTTCCGACCTCAGGCAGTATTACAATCAGCCTGCCGGATGGCAACTCTTTTACAACAGACGAAAATCCCGAACTCTGCATGAAATATATCGGCTACGTGCCGGAAATCCCGCTGCTTCCAAAGGATATGAGGGTTCTTGATTTTCTGCGTTATGCGGCAGATACTCACGGAATCTCAAAAGAGAAAAGAGAAGAAGCCTGCGAACTTGTAATCAAAGAATGCTCAATAGAAAAACTGCTTTCTAAAAAAATCAAAACTCTTTCAAAAGGTCAGCAGCAGCGTGTAAGCTTTGCTCAGGCAATCATACATAATCCACCTAATCTGATTCTGGATGAGCCTGTAAGCGGGCTTGACCCGGCACAGATTTTGCAGATGCGAGATTTAATCAAAAAGCTTTCAAAAACAAAGGCAGTGTTAATGTCTACTCATATTCTGCAGGAAGTTCGCTCACTTTGCGATTCGCTTTATATTATGAGCAATGGAAAGATTACTGCCAGCGGTAGTGAAGAGGAGATTACAAAGCAGGCTGGAAGTAAGTCTCTGGAAGAGGCATTTATAAAATTGACACAAGGAGTTTCTGAATGAAAAATTTTCTCATTCATAATCTGAAAAACAGTCTCAGAACTCCTTCCTTTATTATCATTTCCATTCTTTATGAAGTCTTCGTCGCCATAAACTTTTTTATTCGCCAGCAGTTTTTTACCGGAAGTGGCACAACAGACCTCATTCTTTTTTTCTCTGCAGTTCCATATATCTGCATAATCAATATTCCGGCTCTTTGTTATAAGCAGAACTTTAGTATATATGATGATTTTATTCCGCTTTCGAGTCTCAAGCGGGAAACAGCAGTTTTCCTTACAAGACTGATTTTATACTGCATTCAGATAATCCTTCTTCTGCCTGCTATTCTTCTGGTAAATCTTTTTGGAACAACAGATGGCGGACAGATTTTTTCAAGCCTTATCTGCCTGCTTTTTTATGGAGCGGCAGTTATCTCACTTTGCGGCTTTATTCAGAATGCAATTTCAAACAAGGTTTCAAGCCTGATAATCAGCGCCCTTATACTTGGCATTTTCAACAGTGCCCATCTTTTTGCAGTCTACGTGAATCTCCCGGACTTTCTTACCAGCCTTGCCAGGAGCTTGAGTTTTGCCTGGCATTTTGATGCGGCTGGAAAAGGCATTTTAGATACACGGGACCTTCTCTGGCTGGCAGGTTCAGCAGCCTTCTTCCTCTTTTTGAGCGATACTCTTATTCAGATAAAAAAGGGCAGAAGGTTAAACAAGAATCTGAAACTGCGCCATATTCTTCTTCCTGTAATCAGTCTGCTAATTATGCTGAACGGAAGCCGCTGGTATACCCGCTTAGATTTTTCAAAAAACAAAACATATTCAATCTCAAAATATACAAAAGCTCTGATCAGCCGGATTGAAAGCCCTGTAAAAATAACTTACTACCGTTCGTCAGCCATTGCAAAGCTTTATCCTCAGATTCGGGATGTAGCAGATTTCCTTACAGAGTATGTTGACCAGAGCCGCAAAATCAGCCTTATTATTAAAGACCCGGATAAAGACGCCGGCGTACGTACAATGCTCGAAAATTACGGAATTGCAAGCCAGCAGCTACGCACTGTTTCAGGCACAAGCACAGAGTTCCTCACGGTTTATTCTGCAATCGTAATTGAACAGGAAGGAAACACAGAAACAATTCCTTTTACCATGGCGGCAAATACTCTCGAATACGACCTTGATGGTCGCCTGCACCATCTGCTTTCAGGACAGGCACGCACTGTAAATATCATTGTTGGAAATGGCCTCAGTCTTGCAGATGACTACAGCTACGTAATTCCCTGGCTGCAGTCCCAGGGCTTTATCTGTAATCCTCTTTATACTGAGGATCCGGCCTTTGCAGAAGAACTCGATAATTCACAGGGACCGCTTCTGGTCCTGGGTGACAGCGAAATCAATATTGAACAGGCTATTGCCATTGAAGCATATATTTTAAGCGGGCGGGGTGGTTCTCTTCTTGCTATCAGCCCTTATACAACAGACATTGAAAACTCCTGGTACATTACAGCAGCTCCCCATACAAACCTTATTGAAATGGCAGAGAACTGGGACATCAGATTCCTGCCTCAAATTACAGGCGATCTTTCCTGCGCCCGAATTACAATGTATGCAGATGATAATAATGAAACTCAGCTTTTAAATTATCCTCTCTGGCCAAGCCTTATGGCCCAGCAGAATGCTCCTCTGGGAATGACACTTTTCTGGGCAAGCCCTCTGGAAATCAATTCTGATGATTCCAAGCCTTTTACAATAACTCCATATTTACTGACTTCTCCAGCCGCCTATTCAATAGACGAAGATAAGGCTAGTCCAGAAAAGCTTTTTGAAACAAATCCGTTTCTCTTGAGCCAGCAGCAGGGTAAAAAGACCAGCTCTGAATATTCAACAAAAATTATCGGTGCAGAAATCAGGGGCTCTCTCCCAGGTCTGTACAATGCAGCCTCTTCTGAATACTCACACATAATCGTTATTCCAGACCAGTATTTTGTAAGCACCCTTATGAACGGCTATATAGGTGGTGATACAGGAGATTACCGCAACTTTGAGTTCCTTACAAATGCACTCTTAAAACTTAATGGAGAAGAAGAGCTGGCTGCCTTGCAGAGCCGGGCAAGCCGTGACACAAGCCTTTATAAGGTTACAGATGTACTCCAGTTCAATACATTACGTCTGGTTACCTTTATTATACTATTTGTAATTTTACCGCTTTTACTCATCGCTATAGGGGTAATTTTGAATGTTAAACGCGAAAAATAGCTCAAATTTCACTAAAAATACTAAAATACTCATCGGACTTACAGCATTTTTAAGCCTCCTGTATCTGATGTCATTTACAAAAAGCTGTACTTCAAAAGACAGTCGGGAAAGGTTAAAAACTTCACTTGTAAATCCTAAATACAAAGATTCAATTACAAGCTTTGAATTAGAAGATTCAGCAGGCACACTTACGATAAATAATAATGGACAATTCTGGACAGCAGGAAGTCTTCCCGCATCGCCAGAGCGTATTCAAAATCTTCTTGAAGACCTGACAACAATTCGTAACTTGTATAAAATTTCAGACAAAATAAGCCAAAAATCAACCTTTGGCCTTACAAACGGCACAGAATTCCATCTGAGGTATAACACAGAAGATTCTTTTCACGAGCTGATTTTTGGTAATCAGGATTTTTCTCTTTCATCCAGATATCTTATGACAGAGAAAAATACACAGGTTTACGAAATAGATAATACACTTGATAAATATCTTTCAACATCTCTACAAAGCTGGGCAGAGCCTTTTATCATCTCCCAGGTTGTTCTCGGGAAAATTAAAGCAGATGACATTCAGCGTACACAAGTCATAAACCATGAAGAAAATCATATCAGTTCTATATCAGACCCGCAGAAGCTTTTAGATTTGAGACACGGGGGCTATCCGGATTTTACCCCTGATGAACTAAATGAAGTTACATCAGAAAAGCCTCAGATCACAATCAATCTGGAGTTAGGAAATAAAAACGAAATTGAAATTCAGCTCTATAAATCAAAAAATGAAAATGACTTTATTGTTCTGACAGAATACAAAAGCCAAAAAGACACAAGACCAGTTTTCACATCAGCATCAAAAATCAGCAGCTGGACTTATAACAAAATCAAAGAAAATACATTGTAAATAAAATGAGCAGTAAAGCCCGGCCATATCTTACCGGTTTTTTTATAGCAGAGCCTGAGAAAAATATGGGCATAAGCCGCATTAATTACCGAAAGCCAGCCCAGATACAGATGAGCAAAAGAAAAGCACAGGAGACCAAGAAGCTCGCAAAGCAGGCCCAGCCACTTACCACTTTTATCCTTAAATCCAGAAGCGGGCAGATGATCAAGCAGATGCTTTAATTCATCAGTAAAGTAAAAACGATATAAAACCTCTTCATAAAAGGCGGCACATACAAAATTCAAAAGGCAAAAAAGCCACTGCAAGGCTCCCTGGGGATGATTAAAAGACACACCATCAGAAACAAGCCCAAAGGCAAGGCCAAAGTACTGGATAAAAAGAGAACCTGAAAAAAGCATCCCAAAAGTAAAAATCACGGGGAAAACTTTTAGTTTAGACCATAAAGCAAACATCCCTTGAGCAGACTCTTTTACATCATTTTTTTCGACACTCCGAAAATCATAATAAAAAAATAAAAGAGCAAATGAAAGAAGTGCAAGAACAAGAGGACGCCATGGAAAAGACCAGTCTGCAAAAAGTGAACTTCCGTCAAGAGGCACAGAAGAAAAGAAAGGAGGTACTATAAATAAGAAAATAATAAGCAAAAATACTGCTAAATCCGATAATAAAGTATGCTTTTTCATTCTAAATGTGTTATAATATTATAAACAAAAAGAGGGAATCTTGTACACAGTTACTTTTATAATCATTATATTAGTTATTCTTGCTGTAATGGGTGCTGTCTATACAGCCTTTAAGCCCAGAATAAATTTCTTTATAACAGGGCTTGATTCAGGCTTTTCATTTGCAGAAATTTCCCTTTTATGGACAGCCGCAGAACTATGCAGTCTTGAACAGCCGACAGCTCTCTTTTATTCTCTTCCGGCCCTTACAAAATGCATGACTCAAATTTCAAACATGACAAGCGCAGACAGCTCAGATAAAAATCAGCTTATCATGACAAAGCTTTTTAACTACCGCACAAAAATTCAGAATGAAGCAGATGATAAAAAGGGCATGACAACCACCCATTCTCTGGATAAGGGCCAGACTCTCCGAATCATTTTACCGGGTAAGGGAGTTTTTACTTCGGAAATTGTCGGTAACGGAAACTTTCTTGTAATTAATGTACCGCGCCAGAAAAATCTTATTCCATATTCAGGAGAAGACTGGGTAGGAAAAGTAATAAGTGTATACCTTTGGAAAAAGGGTGATGCCCGCTACGTTTTTGATACCACAGTAACTCAAAGCGGACTTTTCCTTGGAAAGTCTTCTTTGTTCCTTAAGCATTCTTCAAACCTTGTAAGAACTCAGAAAAGAAAATCAGTTCGCGTAAAATGCGAAATTTATGGAATGCTTTATATTATTAAAAAAGATAAAATTGATGTAAATGCAATTGAAACCCAGAACGGTTTCCGTTGTTTAATTGAAGACATCTCTGAATCTGGAGCACTTATCCGGATTGGAGGCAAGGGTGTTCAAAATGTAAAGCTTAAGCTTCAGTTTAATATTCATAACAAGTTGATTCTTATGGTTGGAGTAGTAAGAACAGTTGAATACAATGAGGAAAAGAACCAGTCACTCTTACATTTTGAATGTACACATATTGAAACACCAATGCGAAATGAGGTGCTTAAATTTGTTTATAATATGATGCCTGAAAATGAGAAGGAAGTTCTTGAAGCACTTGAGCAGACAGAAGATGATGAAAAGGCAGAAGAGGCTGTAACAGATGCAAATGGAGAGGCTGCTAAAGAAGCTGACGGAAATAATTCAGAATCTGCAGGGACTGATAAAAGTGAAAAATCAGAAGGAGATGCAATTGCACAGGATATTTCCGCTGCAAACGGCAAAGATAATGCTGCAACAGAATCTCCAGCCGCATCTTCTGAAAATACTTCAGGAAAAATTACAGATTCAAATGATAACATACCAAACAAAGCAGATGAAATAAATGTTTTTTAAGGACTTAATGAGGTAATGATTATGAAGAAAACACTTAACCTTATTTTTGTATTTTCAATGGCATTTCTGGCCTTTTCTCAAACAAGTAAAATCAAATTCATAAAGGGAAATTTAGCTGATAAAACTGCTGCCGTACGTGAAGCTGAAAATTCAGATTCTCAGTGGATCTCTGAACAGGCAGTTGCTTTTTGTCTCGAAAATAAAGAAGCCCTTGGAAATGACCGTGAACTGGATGGACTTGCAGTAGCCGCAATTCTTTCTTATTCTCCAGAAAACGTAAGAAAATTTAGTGATTCACAAAAGCAAAAACTGACGGAAAATCTTATTGCTTTATTTACTCAATTCAATAAGAGCAGCACAGTTCAAATTGCAGTTATTTCGAAAGCACTTGCCTTAAAGGACACAATTTCAAACGCACCTTTTACAGCCTTATTAAACAGCTACCTTAAAACCCAGGATGTAAAAGCAACAGATAGTGGAGTATTCAAGGCCAGCGTGAGTGCCCTTGAAGCAATTGGTAATGAAGAATCATTTACAATTTTATATGGATTTTTAAATGATAATTCCTATTCTTCTTATAAAAAAGAAATTGAAGCAACCACAATAGCACTTATTCCGAATGCAATGAATGAAGTAATTACTCTTATAAAAGGTGCTGATTTTAAGAAAATTTCTTCCATTTTTGCTTTAATGCAAAAAAATTCACAAATTTCGAAAAAAAATCTCTGTGAAATTGCCGAAAACATGCTAAGTGAGTCTATATTATTAGTAGACAATTCTACAGGCATTTCTGCAGAGAATATTAAGTTTCAGATTGATGTACTTTCTATTCTGAGTGAAAACAACTGGACCCGGGCATCAGCTGTTGCTCTTTCATACTTTGATCTTTCAAAAAAGCTGTATGAAAAAAAGGCCATGAACGAAGAGCAGTTTAAGACTGTAATCATCGCACTCAGAAACATTGCGCCACTTGATGCTGTAGCTCCGCTTATAAGTGTCCTGGAAGAATTGAACGACCGCACAGAAAAAGGAAGCAGAGTGTCTTCCGAAATTACGCTGGCCGTAATCAATACTTTAGGTGCTATCGGCGACAAAGCTGCCTTTGACTCACTGCTTGCTGTGACTTATCTTAACTACGAGGAATCGGTTCTGACTGCTGCCCGAGATGCACTGTCAGGACTCAGATGGCAGTAAAAGATTTTTTAAAACCAGTTTTTCTTTCAAGCTTAATCTGCATTTTCGTATTTTATTCAGGATTTTTTACAATCCCTGATAGAACAAGACCGCATAGTCTTTTAAATCCGCAGGATATTACCACTATTTCCGGCAAGCTGATTTCATCTCCTGCAAGAACAGGCAATGGCTCCTACTACACAGCCACTTTTTCACTCGATTCTGCTGCCGATACCCGCAACGTAAACTCAACTGCAAAGGGCAGGGTTAAAGTAATGATTCCCTCAGGTCTTGCAGAAGCCTATTCACCGGGTAAACTCTATTCATCTTCTAAACAAAATGCCTTCCTCTATGAATCGGGCGGTCACTGTACCTTCAAGGGCCGCCTTTCCCAAAGCGGCTTTTACGTCCGCGAATGCAGCGCGGCCTGGTGGCCTCCAACGTGCCGGGGCCGCCTCGCACACCTGCGCGCTCTATGCCGCTTACACTTCAAAAGACTTATGTACAGCTGGGGCAGTGGAGGCGGCCTCCTCCTGGCGCTTCTCTGCGGGGCCCGCGAATACACAGAGGCCGCCACCCAGGACTCTTTCCGCCGCGCCGGCCTCTCACACATCTTAGCACTTTCCGGCATGCATCTTTCAATGTTTTCCGCAATTGCAATGTTTTTTGGCAAAAGAGCCGGAATCAAAAAGCTCACTTTTATCCTCCGCATAGTTACATTGTTTGCTTTTGTATGGTTTGCAGGTTTTTCGCCGTCATTGACCCGAGCCTTTATCTGTGCCATGCTTATGATAGCCGCTGCCATAGCGGGGGCCCGTAAGCCAGACATGCTTTCTATTCTGGGCTTTTCATTTTTACTGCAAAGCGCAATCTGCCCTCAGGACATACACAGCGTAGCTTTTATTCTTTCTTACGGAGCACTTGCAGGCATTTTGCTTACCAGCCGCTTTTTCAATATATTTTATTCAAAGTTTTCACCGAGAATGATTGCTTCTTCGCTTTCTGCGGCCACAGGAGCCCAGACAGTAACAGCACCAATTTCCCTCAAAATCTTCGGGTCTTTCAGCCCTATTGGAATTGTTTCTTCTACCATAGTTTCTCCGTTTGTGACGGTATTTATCTACAGCGGCTTATTTCTGATTCTCCTCAGCCTTATATTTCCATTCCTGGCCAAACCTAGTGGAATTTTTATCAATTTGCAGTATACTGTAATTACTTACATCGTGAGTTTTTTCTCACTTGTACCAAACTGGCATTTATAAATTATGGAGTCAAAATTGAAGCATCCAGACTATAATTCTCCTGCAGAACTCAAACAGGTATTAGACGCAAAAGGCTTTTCAATGCAGAAAAAATTCGGTCAGAACTTTCTCATTAACGAAGATGCCCGCCGCCGTCTTGTAGATGCTCTTGAACTTACAGAAGGCATGAAGGTTTGGGAAGTAGGTCCCGGTCTTGGTGCCATGACAAACACAATTCTGGAGCGCGGTGCAGATCTTACTGTTTTTGAAATTGACCGCGGCTTTGCCTCTTTAATCAGTGAGTTTTTTGAAGACTATAATAAAAAGGGCAGTTTCCGGATTATAGAAGGCGATGTAATGAAAACCTGGAAAGGTCACTTTAAAGAAGCAGGCCAGCCAGACCGTTTCTTCGGAAATCTCCCTTATAACATTGCCGCAACCATAATTGCAGACACAATCGAAAACAACGTTCGCTTTGATAAATGCGTCTTTACAGTTCAAAAAGAAGTTGCCCAGCGTATGTGCGCAAAGCCAGGTACTTCAGACTATTCTTCTTTTTCGGCTCTCTGTCAGTGGGCTTATGATGTTAAGCCTCTGCTTGATTTAGCCGGTGGAAACTTCTGGCCAAAGCCAAATGTAGATTCACGAGCTGTTGTATTTACAAAGAAAGCTGATTTCCCATGCTGTAAAAATCCTGCTACCTTTGTAAAAGTACAGAGAGCTTTATTCAGTTCCCGCCGTAAAACTGTACGTAATAATCTTTCACAGTATCTTAAAAACAACGACCTTGCCGTTGCCTGTCTCGAAAAGGCAGGAATTGATATTATGAAAAGGGCAGAAGTTCTTACCTTACCAGAACTCCTGAAACTTTCTGATGTAATTGAGGATTCAAAATGAGCGTAGACATCAGTATAAAAAATAACCTTGAAAGAATAAAAAGCAGAATTGCTGCAGCTGAAAAAAAATCTGGCCGCCCACAGGGCTCTGTTAAACTAATGGCCGTTAGTAAGTTTCATCCGGCTGAGGCTGTAAGCCAGGCTTTCGAAGCAGGTCAGTTACTCTTTGGTGAAAACCGTGTCCAGGAAGCTTCAGAAAAGTTTCCGCCGCTTATCGCAGAAGCTCCAGAAATTGAAGTTCACATGATTGGTCAGCTGCAATCAAATAAAGTAAAGAAGGCTGTTACTTTTGCTTCCTGCATTCAGTCTGTAGACCGCCTTGAGCTTCTTCAGGAAATTGAAAAACAGTGTTCAAAACTTAACCGCAGTATAAAAGTTTTATTTGAATATCATACGGGCGAAGATTCAAAGTCCGGGTATACATCAGAAGTCGAACTTATAAAATCTCTTGAAGAGTGTGCAGAAGGTTCTTTTCCTCACATAATTCCCTGCGGCTTTATGACAATGGCACCTTTTACAAATGACGAAAAATTAATCCGCAAATCATTTATAACATTACGAGAGCTTTCCGAAAAACTTAAGCCACAATTCCCAGACCTTCCTCTTACAGAACTTTCAATGGGCATGTCCGGAGATTTTGAAATAGCAATTGAAGAGGGCTCAAGTCTTGTTCGTGTTGGAACTGCAATTTTTGGAGAGAGGGATTACACAAAATGAAAAAAAGAATCATTGCAAAAATCCTTCTGCTTTCTTTATTCATAAACTTTTCTTTACCGGCATTTTCAGAGGACACTAGTCCAAAGCCTTACGATGATGATGAATTTCCTCAGACATTAAAAGATATCCGCCGCTTTGAAATAATTACAATCGGTGCTTTACCTTTTGTAACTCTTGATACAACACTTGCTTATTCAACTTACAGATACGCAAAAAATGATTTTGATTCTGCCTATAAGCCTGACATTTTTTCATCTTCCTCATTTACCCAGGATGAACAGAAAGGAATAATTCTTACATCTGTAGGAATCTGTATTGGAATCGGTATCACAGATCTGATAGTGCAGCTTGTAAAGCGTTCTTCTAAAAAAAGACGTCCTCAGATTAATTATGATGATATTGCCGTAATTCCGATTTCAGAAGATCAGGATGCAAGTCAAATTCGATTACCGGAAGAAGAAGGATCTGATTCAAACAGTACTGAAGTTCAGGAGATTGAAGAATAATGCCTTTTTTCAGTGCAAAGGTTCCTGCTGATTTTCCTGACCAGCAGCGCCTCGACAAGTTTATTGCATCTCTCCCAAACGGAATGAACCGTTCAAAGCTTAAAAGCGGCGTAAATGAAATTCTTGTAAACGGAAAAAAGGTAAAGCTTTCTCAAAAAGTGAAGGCCGGAGATCAGATAGACATTCAATGGGAAGACAATATTCCTGATAACATAGATCCGGAAAACATTCCTCTCGATATAATTTATGAGGATGACAATGTTACAGTTGTAAACAAGCAGCAGGGAATGGTAACACATCCTGCATGCGGAAACTGGACAGGAACTCTCGTAAATGCTCTTTTGTATCACTGGGGCAGACAGTCAGTGGAACAGATAAAAGATGGAAGTGCTGCAGAAATTCTTGAGAGACGGAGACCTGGTATTGTTCACCGCCTGGATAAAGAAACCTCGGGCATTATTATCACTGCAAAAAACCGTGATGCTGAAGAATTCTTACAAAAACAGTTTAAAGATAAGTCCCTGCAGAAAGAATATATCTGTATCTGCTGCGGAAAACCAAAGCAGCGTACAGGTGATATTAGAACTCAGATAATCCGCGACCCTAAAAACCGCCATCGTTTTAAGGCCGTAACCGATACCGACGATGGTAAGTTTGCCCGTACACTTTATCACTGCATTGCAACTTACGGAAACTATTCGCTGATTCGTGTACGCCTTAAAACCGGCCGAACACATCAGATTCGTGTGCACATGAAATATCTTGGCTGCCCTATTCTTGGAGACCAGACTTACAACAAGCCTGATTCAAATTTTCCTGATGCCAGTCTGATGCTTCATTCCGTTCAGTTGAAAATAAAACTCCCTGGAGCCGGAGATTACAAAACCTTCCGTACCCGTGTACCAGGCCGTTTCCAGAAAATTGAAAAAAAACTACGTGCAAAATTTACACGCGAAATACCGCCTCAGATTCAGGTAAAGTAATCGTCATTGCGAGGAGCGAAGCGACGTGGCAATCAATATTGAAATTATAAAAGAGCCTACAGCAGCAAAACCCTTTCTCGTCATTTACAAGCCTAAGGAACTTGCATCTGCTCCTCTTACTACAGACGATAAAGATAATGCACTTTATCAAGCCATGGAAGCTTTTCCAGAACTTAGAAAGGTAAAGGGAAAAAAAGAAATTGAATACGGCTTATTACACCGTCTGGACACAGCTACAGATGGTCTTATGGTTATTGCTGCCACACAGGAAGCTTATGACTTTTTATGTAATGAACAGAGAGAAGGGCGCTTTATAAAAACTTATACTGCCCGGTGTGATCTTATTCCAGACAATGCAAAGCAGCTTGGAGGCTTTCCACCGCTTCCCTCAGAAGCTCAAGGCACGCCGTCATTGCGAGGCACACAAGCGACGAAGCAATCCATCACTCTAAGCTCCTTCTTTCGTCCTTACGGCGAAGGCAGAAAGGAAGTACGCCCGGTAACAGAAGAATCCGGAAAAGCCGCCCTTAATAAGATTGGTAAACAAAAGCTTTATACAACAGAAATTACAATTCTAAGTGAAGATAAAAGTTCCGCTACAGCAAAAGTTGAATGCCGCATTACAGAAGGTTACCGTCATCAGGTACGCTGTCATTTAGCCTGGGCTGGTCTTCCTGTTAGAGGAGACTTACTATATAATTCTCAGGACATAAAAAAAGCAGAAAACCTTATGTTCTCTGCTACAAAAATTTCTTTTGAGTACCCGAGAGGAGACTTGAACTCCTATGACCGTAAGGACACTTGGACCTGAACCAAGCGCGTCTACCAATTCCGCCACCCGGGCAAATGATTAATTAATAATAATGAAATAAGGGTTCTTAGTCAAGATAACCACACGGATTGGAAAGGTCTTGTGGAATCCTTTATAGACAACTATAAAGCCCAATCACTAAAACAACTAAAATTACAATCGAAACAAGATAAACCCACCATGGTAAACTTGATTCTACATATCCGCCCTTTACTGATGCAGATTTATTCCTTCCTAATCCAAGCAGTTTTCTGCTGCCATATCTGCCATTTCTACCACGACCAGCTGCAGCTCCCATAAATCCGCCTGAAGAACCATGACCAAAACCGTCATCAGGATTTACCGCGTAACCGCAGGTTGGACAGCCGTTTTTAAAATCATCGTTACTTCCGATTCTTCCACATTGAGGACAGCGTACAGAGGCAAAAAATTTTCCACAAGTCGGACATGTTTTTGAGTTTCTTGGTACTTCCGAACCGCAGCTTTCACAGAAAAATTTTGCTTCTTTTGATTTAGATTTTTTTTTCATAACTATTCAATCTGCAGACATGTAATTCCATCAGAAACATTTTCTACAGAAGCAGAAAATGATTTTGAATTATTACCATCATAAATGCTTACATATTTTAAATAACTAACGTTAGTTATTTCTTCATTAAGCTCAATTAATTTCTTTTCTTCAAAATATTTACCTGAAGAAAAATGGATTAAGCCTAAAGCTTCATTATAAATGACTTCAACACTGGTATATTCAGGTTCAGCTGCTTTTTTATTCTGCTCATAATATTCAGTAAACTGATGTACACCAAGTCCAAGGGCTTTTTTATTTTCTTCATCAGAAAGAGGGATAGTTTCATAAAGGTAAACCCCGACATTATTTCCACCGATACCGCTTTGCACAAAACCAGCCAGAGTTTTCCAGTGTCTTGGATATTCGACGGCACTAAGCACAATTACATCAGGCTGAATCTCTTCAATATTGTCCAGGGCTTTGATAATCCATTTATAATGAATAATATCAAAACCAAGTTCTTTCAGGCGTGGAGTAACAAAATCAACAATTTCTGATCTTTCTGAAATAACAAGTGCTTTCATTTAAGTGGCCGCCTGTTACTCAGTTCCAAGATTAACTACAGTATAATCGTAAATCTTCCAGATTCCTTCGCGCTGCCATACCTTGTATGTATAGCGTTTCTTTTCACTGAAGTTAGGATATTTAAACCATTCAATTACAGTAACGCTTCCTTCTGTTGGAGAATAAGTTGTTTTTTCAATCTGGAAGCTTTCCGGAACTGCAACAATATCATTTTCAATTCTTGCCTGCATCAAATCGCCCTTGAAAGACTGAATCATTCTTGTACGTTCTTCTGCAGAAACAGTAATATATTTTTTCTTAAGAGAAGGATTTCTCTGAATCAAAGATTCAACATCCATGTAGAGGAAGTACTGATCCCAGAGAGATTTCTGTCTTGCAATGATTGTCTGTTCAACAACCTTATCAGGAGAGATATCCTGTGGCTTCAAAAGTTCAACTGATTCATTTTTAACAGGAACGAAGTTAGAAGAAGCTGCAGATGGAGAAGGGCGAACTTCGAGTGTAAGTCTGTTTGATTTCAAAGTAAGATATTTTGATTTATAAAGTTCAGGGTAAAAGAAAAGTTCAAGATAATAAACAGAAGGTTCTTCAATCTTAAGGAAGTCCTTTACATTTTCAACAAAGGAATATTCTTCTCCCTGTTCAAGAGCAAGCTCTCTGAAATATACAGTCTGATTTGTAGTTCGCTTTTCAATTATATTTGCAGTCTGTTCAAGACGACTATTTTTTACAGTATAAGCATTAAAGTCCATACTGAAGGAACGATCATCTGCCAGCTTAAAACGTAATGTTTCTGCACCATTATTCTTGATTGTAATATGAACAAAAACAGGTGATTCATCTGCACTTCCCGGATAATAAACAGACCTGTTATAATATTTAATTGCCACAGAAGCATTAGAGTAATCAGGTACAGAAGACTGATCCTCAGCAAAGATTGCCATCTGTCCAAAAACAAAAAGAACTGATATAATTGAAAGCAGTTTACGAATTTTCAACGTATTCTCCTATTAATAATCTTTTACTATATATAATAATCGGAATAATAAATGAAATCATTAACTTCTATAGACGAAATATTACATAAACAAAGCAAAATCCGCGATACAAGCGCTGCTTTTTTCGACGAAAATTCAAAATTTCCGCTTAATATCGAAGGCCTTCACGGTTCACTTTTCAGCTATCTTACAGCAGAAATTTGCCGTTCTAATCATTTAAAAACCGTTCAGGCAATGCAGTATTCCAATTCAAGCAAGAGTACTCCTGCATATAAATACTTTTCTTCAGATCTCATTATTGTTGTTCCAACCGAAGCCGATGCCCGTGACATAGAAGAAGACCTGGCCGCCATTTTTGAAGAAGCAGAAGTTCATGTTTTCCCGGACTGGGGAACAGTTCCTTACCGTCCTGCAGCCCGAGGCTCAGTAACCTTTGGTAAAAGGGCAGGTGTTCTTTCTAAGTTGATTTCTAAAAAGGAAACAATAACCTTTAATTCAACTCCGCGTATTTTCATTTTCACCCAGCGGGCCTTTATGTCTCCGCTGCCAGCTCCAGATTATCTTAAAAGCAATTCTTTTAAGCTCAACAAAGGAGATAAACTGGATACTACCGGCATTGCTCAAAAGCTCAGTAATATGGGCTATACCCGGGTTCCAAAGGTAAATGTCCGCGGAGAATTCAGCCTTCGTGGTGAAGTACTGGATATCTTTTTACCATGCGATGAACATGCCAGCCGTGTTATTTTTGATTTTGATGAAATTGAATCCTTCAAGGAATTTGAAACTGATACTCAGACAACCATAGGCACAAAGCAGGACCTTCTGATTTATCCTACAAAAGAAGTACTTTGGACTGATGAATTGATTGAAAAAGCCCGAGTCCGCATGGCTGAATACCAGGAAACTGCGATTAAAGAGGATGGGGCAGGCACTGCAGAAAATGCCACAAACACCTTAAACGCCGCAATCTCCGACTTTTCCGTACACCTGCCACTTACAGAAACCGCTCAAAAATACCTTGATAATCTCCTTACAGGCCTTTCTGTAAGCAAAGAAGCCGAGGGAGAAGAGTTTTTATATCAGCTGATTTACGATAAAACCTATACTTTACTGGATTATATTGACGAAAACACCTTTGTTCTTTTTTACAATTACGACAAACAGGAAAACGCCAGACTTACAATAAACCGTGAGTATAACAAGCTTTACCGAACCTCAAGAGAAGAATATCCGGTTTTACCACCTGATATGGTGCTTTCTGATTATGAAAAACTGCTAGAAAACATCTCAAGATGTATACTTTTTAGAACACTTAACAAAGAAGATGGGGATAATTCTGTCTACCATTATCAGATAGGAGCTGAACCGGCTCGTTCTTTCTTCGGAAACATCAACTTTATGAAGGAGGAGCTGACTCAGCTTCAGAATGCCGGCTGGAATATCTTTATTTTCACTGATAATGAAAACCAGCAGCTCCGTATTCACGAGATTTTTAAGGATTTTACTGATATTGCAGATGATGGCTCAGTTCATCCGGTAATTCTGATTCCAAAGGCCATTTCTGCCGGCTTCAGACTGCCGGATGCAAAGCTTTTAGTTATTCAGGAAAACGAGATTTTTGGCCGCCGCCAGTATGTTGCAAAGTCTGTAAACAAGGCAAAATCTAAGGCTATAGACACCTTTGTAGAGCTTAATCCGGGTGATTATGTTGTTCACGTAAACTGGGGAATAGGGCTCTTTCACGGAATTGAACGTGTAAAGGCAATGGGAAACGAGCGCGATTATATCAAGCTTGAATATGCAGATAACGAAATTGCCTTTGTACCAATTGAACAGGTAAACCTTGTTCAGCGTTATATTGGAAACGAGGGTGACAAGCCCCGCCTGGACCGCATTGGAAGTAAGTCCTGGGAAAGCCGAAAGAACAAGGTAAAGCAGGCCGTAGAAGATATTGCCCAGAAGCTCATCGATTTGTATTCAAGACGTCAGGCTTCTGTGGGCTTTGCTTTCCCAAAAGAAACTGAATGGCAGGCTGCTTTTGAGGCCGCTTTCCCTTACGAAGATACTCCGGATCAGATTACAGTAACCGAAGAAATAAAAGCTGATATGGAAAAGCCGGTTCCGATGGACCGCCTGATTTGCGGCGACGTTGGTTATGGAAAGACAGAGATTGCCATGCGAGCAGCCTTTAAGGCTGTTATGGGTGGAAAACAGGTTGCCTTTCTGGCACCAACTACAATCTTAGCTGAACAGCATTATGAAACCTGCAAGGGCCGTTTTAAAAACTTCCCGGTAAAAATAGAAAGACTTTCTCGCTTTGTAGCACCTGCTGAGCAGAAAAAGATTCTGGCCAGGGTTGCAAGCGGTGATGTTGATATTCTCGTTGGAACTCACAGAATCATTCAGAAGGATGTAAGCTTCAAAAAGCTTGGGCTTATGATTATTGATGAAGAGCAGCGTTTTGGTGTAAAGGACAAGGAAAAACTCAAGGTGATGAAAAACAACATCGACTGTCTTACTATGTCTGCAACGCCGATTCCAAGAACACTTCATATGAGCCTCCTGAAAATCCGTGATATGAGCCTTTTAACAACGCCACCGCAGAACCGCCAGGCTATTGAAACTGTAGTTGATGAGTTTACAGACGAGCGTGTTGCCCAGGCAATAAGGCGGGAAATAGAGCGGGGCGGCCAGGTTTTCTATCTGCATAACAGGGTAGAGTCTCTTCAGGAAATTCAGCGCAAGATTGAAACTCTGGTACCTGAAGTTTTAGTTGATGTAGCACATGGTCAGATGACATCTACCCAGCTGGAAGAGATTTTCCACCGTTTTAAGATGGGCGGCTTCCACGTTCTGATTGCGACGACTATCATTGAAAATGGAATTGATATTCCAAACGTAAATACAATCATTATTGACCGAGCCGACATGTACGGCGTCTCACAGCTTTACCAGCTGCGTGGCCGCGTTGGACGAAGCGACCGTCAGGCTTACGCATATCTTTTGTATCCGGAGAATAAGGCACTTTCTGAAGTTGCCATGAAGCGTCTGCAGGTAATCAGCGACTTTACAGAGCTTGGTTCGGGCTTTAAGATTGCCATGAAGGATATGGAAATCCGAGGGGCTGGAAACCTGCTTGGCCGGGACCAGAGTGGTGATGTTTACTCAGTCGGCTTTGATATGTACGTAAGGCTTTTGAACGATGCTGTAAACAGACTAGCATTGCAGAAGGACTACAAGGAAGAATCCGAAGTTCTTATGGAAATGGAATACACAGGCTTTATTCCGGATACCTATATCATCAATCCTCAGATTAAGATGGAAATCTACAAAAAGATTGCAGCCGTTACAGACGATGCAGAATTCGATGCAGTTCTTGCAGAGCTTGCCGACCGCTTTGGACCGATTCCGGAAGAAGTTTCAAGCTTACTGGCTCTTGCCGAAATCCGTATTATCTGTCGTAAACTCTCAATAAAATCTATCAAGGAAAGACAGGGAGAAGTTGCGGTTGAGTTTAATCAGGTATCAAATATCTCAATTGATAAAATCCTTAAACTCATTAAAGACAACCCTGGAACTGTACGGCTCAATGCAAAGCTTCCTAATTACATCTATATCAAACTTGGAAAAATCGGCTTAAAAGAAAAGTCAGAGTTCATACGCGAAAAACTCAGCCAGCTGGCATAGAGATGCTGAAACAAGTTCAGCATGACAGAGACGTCAGCACGGGTCACAATTATTGGTCATCCCGAACTTGTTTCGGGATTTATATTTCTGCTTTTGCAACTTACTATAATGTATATTCTGTCTACCATTAACTATCTTTTTAATATATGATTTCTATCCCTACTTCAATTCTGCTTTACGGTAATTAACATTCATTACAAGGCCTATACACATCATTGCAGTAAGCAGTGATGAACCGCCGTAAGACAGGAACTGCAAAGGAATACCTGTAATAGGCATTATACCCATAACCATTCCAACATTAATAAAGAAATGAAATGAGAACATTCCGAATATTCCTGCACAGATATATGAACCATATCTGTTTACGCATTTACGGATTATATAAAGAATCTTAAGAAGAATAATTAAATACAGAGAGAATACAAGTATACCACCCAGGAAACCGAATTCCTCAGATAAGATACTGAAGATAAAGTCTGTACTCTGCTGAGGCAAAAAGCGGTAATGACTCTGGGTTCCCATCAGATAACCTTGTCCGATAAGACCGCCGGCACCAATTGCAACCTTAGACTGAATGATATTCCATCCGGCTCCCAGAGGGTCTTTATTTGGATTCATAAAGATAATGAGACGTTTAATCTGATAATCTTTAAGTACCTTACCAAGTATAAGTGAAAAAATTAAAGCAAGCCCGATAATTGATGTAAAATAGATAATCCAGTGGATATAGCGTGGGCCATGCAGATATCGGCGGATTACCCAGCCCAGAAGAGTAATAATTAAAAAGGCAAAAATCAAAATCATGCGGAGACGCATATTGGTTAAAATGGAAATTACGGCAAGGGGAGTCACAGCAATTTCTGCATTCCATACCGGAAGAATGGCAAAGAAAATTGTAAAGACACCAAAGAGGAATACATAACCAATATAGCGAATTGGTACACCTGCAATAAAACACATGATAAAGTAAATAGGAAGGTATACAGAAGCAGTTCCCAGGTCCGGTTGTAAAAGAATTAGTCCCATTGGAAGCAGCAATACTCCGGTTGCAAGGAAGAAGCGGCGAAGCTGATCTCCATTTGCAGTATTATCAAGTATTCTTGCAAGATAAAGAATATAAAAAACTTTTCCAAACTCCGAAGGCTGAATACCGAACTCACCTATTCCGATCCAGCTTTTTGCACCGTTTACATAACGTCCGAAAATACGTGTGTAAACTAAAAGCAGAAGCAGACCTATGAATCCATAAATTGAAAGAGATTCTGTTCGTCTGTAATCATAAATTGTAATTGCAATCATGATTACAAAACCTATTGAAGCCCAGATTATCTGTTTTATATATTCATTTGTAACACGAACACCTTCTGAGTTGATGCTTGAAGAATAAATAAACATTACTCCAAGAGAAACCAGAGTGAGTACAACAAGAATCAGAAGATAATCGAACATTGAAAAGAATTTATTCTTCATACTCCCCTCTCCTATTCCTGCCTTCCGCGGTTCTGTGTAAGATATGAGAAACCGAGAGCCTTTGTTGCTTCTTCACAGGTCTGGTTTGCAAATATTCCCTGAATAATAATATTGGTACAGTAAGGAGCCCACCATTCCCATTTATTGCAGGCTTCTACGATTGTTGCGACGCAGACACGGTCTTCCGGTGGTGCATCATAAGGAGCATAAGCAACAAGCCAGGAGTGCCAGCTCTGTTCATCTTTTCTGTTAGGATTACTGTAAGGCTCAACTTCGGCAGTACCAGTTTTACAGGCAATCTGTACAATCTTATTATGCATCGGATACTGAGGTGTACCGTCTGTAACTGTATAACGCATTGCTTCCTGAATCTGTTTCCATACATCTTTATCGATTGTAGATTCTGTAAGCACCTGTGGTTTTACTGAATCAATAACTTCTCCTGTAACAGGATCCCTTACTTCTTTTAAGATATGAGGTTTATAAATTACTCCTTCATTAGAAACCATGGCAACCATATTAGCAAGCTGCAGAGGAGTTGCTTCCATATAGCCCTGACCGATAGAACATGACATTGTATCTCCACCAAGCCACTTTTCATGATACTTCTTTTCCTTCCATTCTGCAGTTGGTACAAGACCAGCAACCTGGCTTGGAAGGTCTATTTGTGCGCTCTTACCAAAGCCAAACTCACGGGCATAAGATGCAATTTTTTCAATACCAAGAGAATCACGTCCTACAGTCCAGTAATAAACGTCGCAGGATTGAGCCATAGCATTTTTAAGGTCAAGCCAGCCGTGTCCAGGTTCATGAACGTGACAATGGAAGCGGCGGCCACCATAAATCATTACACCCTTACACTCAATTTTTTTGCTTGCCGGGAAGGCATTTTCCTGAAGCATGGCAGCAGACATAATGATTTTGAAAGTCGATGCCGGAGGATAAGAAACCTGTACCGCACGATTCAAAAGAGGTTTTGATTTATCATTTACAAGTTTTGAATATTCAATTCCTGCATCATCTGAACTGAAAATATTTGAATCAAAATAAGGGTAAGAAACCATTGCAAGTACTTCGCCGGTAGCAGGCTTTAAAACTACAGAAGCGCCTACTCTATTTCCCAATGCTTCTTCTACCAGCTTCTGGATATCAGAATCAATTGTAAGAACAAGACTCTTTCCCATCTCAGGAGGCTCAACAATCGGAGTATCTGAAATGATTCGGCCGTGTACATCAACTGTAGACATTTCTCGACCTTCTTTACCCTGAAGCAGAGAATCGTACTGTTTTTCAATTCCGGTTTTACCGACAATACTTGTTTTTTTATATCCCTGATTATAAAGAACCGTCATTTCGTCCTGGTTAATATCACCTACATAACCTACGATATGCGACATTGAACCAGTATGCTGATAGTTTCTTATTGGCTTTGAAACCCAGGAAACACCAGGGAGATCTATTTTATTTTCCGCAATATTTGAAATTACGGTAAAAGGCACGTTTGATTTTATCTGAACGGTTGAATAAGAACGGCGCATATTCTTAGGAATCTTTCTGTCTATTTCTGTTTTACTGATTCCCAGATACTGGGCAAGCTTAAGCATAACAGTATCATAACGGTCTTTCGGAATTTCACCAGGCGTAACGTCTACCGCAAAAGAGTCTGTATTAATTACAATTGGCAGAAGGGCATTCCGGTCAAAAATTTCACCACGCTGAGCAGAAATGACAGTAATCTGACTTGAAATACGCTGTGACTGTGAACGGTAGTGCTCTCCCTGAACAATCTGCATTGAAAAGAGACGATAGGCATAAAAGATGAAAAAAAGAACAAGCACTATGAGGAGAATGAAGATTTTTGCACCTTTGGTCAGCCTGTCTTCTGAATTAATCATTATCTATGCTATCCTTTACTGAGCGTACAGCAAGAGATTTTCTGAAGAAGCTCAAAAACTTGAAAACAAATGGAGCAAGTAAAACATTCTCTATGAATTCAAAAAGAAAATCATAAGAAATTATACCTGCAATATAAATATGTACATTCGGGAAGAGCAGGCCCAGAAGTTCTACCATAAGAGTTTTTGCAATAGTTCCGATTCCGACACAAAGCATAGGAAGAATAAAGCCGGAAATAATTACGTTTTTTGCAAAAATTCCTGCAACGTATCCTATAATAGTTCTGAAAAGGCAATTAAAACCAAAAGGAATACCTGTTATAAAATCGAGAAGGATTCCAGAAATAAAACCTGTTGTTTCACCAACAATTTTTCCATTGAGGAGAGAAAAATAAATTGAACAGATTAAAACTAAATCAGGAACAATATAAATTACACTGATATTGGAAAGTATGGAAGATTCCAGAATTACAGCACACAAAAGAATAAAAGTACTTACAAGAATTGATTTTGCCATTTCCCCTACTCCTTGTCTGCCTTTCGGTCGTTCAGTTCTTTCTGATTTACAACAACAACATTTTCGAGTCTTGCAAAGTCAATAATCGGTATAAGCTCTATATTGAGGGAAGAGTTATAATCAAGTGTTGTAATTTTTGAAATTGAGCCGATTGCTATATCACGCATGTAATTATCATTTTCTCCGGAGGTAACAACTATATCTCCGTAACTGAGTTCGTCTACAACAGACTTTCGGATGTACTGCATTAAAAGCGGCTGATCCTGACTTCCTAAGCCGTTTACAAGACCTAAATCACGGGAATTCTGTATACGGGCAGAAACCATGTTATTAATGTTATAAATCGGCATAATCTGGCTGGTAAAGGTTCCTACCTGAACTACCTTACCAACAAGTCCCTGATTACCATTCTGGAAAGCAATAACCGGCATGTTTTTTCTGATTCCGTTTACACTTCCCTTGTTGATTGTAAGATAGGTAAAGGCGTTATCGAGATCTCTGGCAATGATCTGGGCAGGAATATTTTTTTCATCAAGTGAAATTGCAAAATCAAGCTGCTCTTTAAGACGGGCATTTTCCTTTCTGATATCAGCATTTGAGCGCTGCATTTCCTCGTAATTTTCCAGTTTAATTACAAGATCATTGTAGTCTTTTTTAAGTTTTCGAAGTTCACCGACTGCATTAAAGGTATCTGCAATTCCATCTACAATAAAATGAACACCCTTATCCAGCGATGAAAATAGAGAAAAACCAATCTGCTTAAAATTTACAACAAAGCCACCTGTATGAAATGCCAGAGATATACCTCCGGCAAGAAGATAAATAACGAGAAGGAATTCTGCAAATTTTATTCTGAAAGAAAAATTAGGCTTTCTTCGCATATGCACCCACCCGGAGAAAGCTTTATTTAGTCGTTCAGACTGTCGTAAATTGTTCTTTCTGAGTACATATCCTTAAAGAGACCAAAGGCCTTTCCGGCTCCAAGAGCAACACACTCAAGAGGCTTTTCTACGAGGATAACAGGAACACCTGTTTCCTTTGAAACAAGCTTTGGAAGCTCACGAAGCATAGAACCACCACCGGTCATTACAATACCACGTTCAATGATGTCTGAAGCAAGCTCCGGAGGAGTTTCTGAAAGTACAGATTTTATTTCTTCAACGATTTTTGTTACAGGCTCTTTGAGGGCTTCACGTACCTCTACGCTGTCAATTTCAAGGCGGCGAGGAAGACCTGTGATGGCGTCAGTTCCCTTAAGCTCCATCTTTTCGATTGTCTTTTCCGGAGCGGCATTACCAATCTGAATCTTAAGACGTTCAGCAGCCGGCTGACCGATAATCAGGTTATGAACAGACTTTACGTGCTTTACAATTGCTTCATCGAACTTGTCGCCACCAACGCGGATTGAGTGAGTTACAACCATACCGCCGAGGGAAATTACAGAAATTTCAGCAGTACCACCACCAATATCGCAGATCATATGTCCGGCAGGTTCGAAAATAGGAATGTCGGCACCAATAGCAGCGGCGCGGCTTTCCTCAATAACTTCAACTTCCTTTGCACCGGCCTTCATTGCCGCTTCAATAACTGCGCGGCGCTCTACATCAGTTACACAGGAAGGAATACCAATCTTCATTCTTACTGATTTAAAAATCTGATGGCGTGGAATGATTTTTGAGATGAAGTATTTAATCATCTTTTCAGTAGAATCAATATCAGCAATAACACCGTCAGCAAGAGGACGGATAGCCATAATGTTTCCAGGAGTTTTGTCGAGCATTCTTTTAGCTTCGGCACCTACAGCAACAATTCTTTTTGTTCCCTTTTCAACAGCGATTACAGAAGGCTCGTCGATTACGATTCCCTTGTCGCGTACATAAATTAAGGTATTACAAGTTCCTAAATCAATACCAATATCTGTTGAAAAACTATCAAAAAAACCCATCTATTTCCTCCCGGATCTCTTTTTTACAAATTAATTTTCTGACATTTTCTGCAGGGCTCCAGGGTGATTAACCTGAATCTTAAGTGCCTTACGCCACTCAGAACGAGCCTTCACTATATTACCCTGCTTCTCATATATTACACCAATTCCATAATGTGCGTCAGCAGAATTTTCGTTTTTTTTCAAAACATTATCAAATTCTTCCAGCGCAGCATCATAATCTTCTTTATCAATATAGATATTTCCAAGAAGATTTTCACTTTTTAATACTATATCTTCATTATCGCTGTTTTTTATGATTCTGAATAGATATTGTTCAGAAGCATTCAATTCATTTGCTTTATAATATTGTTCAGCAATTGCAAGCAGTAATGAATCTGACTCTCTAACCAGCAAAGCTTCTGTAAAAGCAGCAATGCTTTCCATTGTCATTCCCAGGGAAGCATAACTAAGACCAAGATACTCTGCTATATCATCTGCTTTGTAACCATTTTCTTTTGCAAGAAGAAGATACTTTATAGCCAGATCTGCGTAGTAATGTGTTGTAATTGTATTTTTAGAAAAGTATGCCCGGCCAAGCATATATTGAAGCTGAGGGACAAGAGATTTATCAGCCTCATAAAGAGCTACACGAATATTATTTATGCATTCATCAAGATAAGATTGAGCCTGCTGGGTATCTGTCTGTGCCTGTGCAAGAAAAAAACAGGCGTAACTGTAATATGTTAGGGCTGTATTATTATAGGTATTGTCCTGAAGAAAAACTTTACAAAGCTCATAAACCTTCTGATAGTCGTAAACTGCCCAGGCTTCTTTTATTGTTTTGATTGAAATTCTTCCAGACTGATATTTTCTGATTCCGAAATATGTGGAGAATGCAGCAGCAGATACTAATACAAGCACAACTGCAAGACGTATCAGATTACGCAGCAGATGGCTCTTCTTTTTTGCGAAACTGCTGTTTTCAATATTGTAATTAGTCTTCAATTCCCCACCACTTTTACAATACTTTATAAAAAAAAACAGATGGAACAGTAAGCCGGGTTCTGCTCACCACTTTCCTGTAAAAACAGAAAAGCAGGCATAACCATCTATCCGCACTGAATGTTGCCATTCAGCTCCAGCGATTTACCCGCAGTATTGCCCGGAAAACATAACTGCTGCTTAATCTTGCTCCGAATGAGGTTTACAAGCCAGCCCTGTTACCAGAACTGCGGTAGTCTCTTACACTGCCTTTTCACCCTTACCTGATCGTACAATAAAGCAAAATCAGGCGGTACATTTTCTGTTGCACTCTCTGTCACTCACTGGGCTTTGCAGAACTACAATAAGTAAGAACTGCAGCTGCCAGTTTGTGCCCGGTTATTACCCGGCATTCTTTCCGGTGGAGCCCGGACTTTCGCTCACAGCCGTCCGCTATCATCAGCAGGCGGCCGCACGGTTATATTCCATCTGAAATTATAAACAAATTAAAGAAGACAGATTACTCTTCGTCCTCGTCTTCGTCAGAGTCATCATCAGAATCTTCATCTTCGTCTTCAGAATCTTCTGACTCTTCGTCAAATTCTTCTTCATCATCGAATTCTGATCTTTCCTCTTTTTCTTCGTCGTCACCGTATTCTGAATCTTCGTCTTCGAATTCATCGTCGAGACCAGCAAGACTTCCGGCAGCACCAATGTCAAAGTAATCTTCTGCCTGATCTTCGCTTACTTCTTCGTAGTAAAGAATGCGGCTGCAGTATGGACAGAAGTTGATGTCTTCACCTTCGCGAACTTCATTAGCAAAGTTTGCAGGAAGAATCATGTGACAACCTGAACAAACTCCGTTTCTTACAGATACAATACCTTCAGAATTGCGCTGAATGATTCTCTGGAACTTGAAAAGAATTTCCTGAGCCTTAAGCTCTGCATTCTCTTCACCAGCATAAATCATATTGATATTTTTTGTTACTTTATCTTCTTCAACTTTAAGTTTTGCAAGCTTGTTGTCATAAGAAGAAAGCTCTTTATTGAGTGATTCGCGGCTAGAGTTAAGCTCGCTTTCCTGAAATTTAATAAGCTCTTCTGAATTCTTAAGACGCTCGTTGAGTTCTGCAAGGTCTTTTTCTTCGTGCTGAAGATCTTTACGAACCTGCTCTTCAAGAGTTTTTGCTTCTGTAATCTGTTTTTCGAGAGCTTCGTACTCGCGGTGAGTTGTTGAATTTGCAACTCCCTTTTCACCTTCTTCGCGAGACTTTACTGCCTCTTCAAGCTGAGCCTTAAGCTGTGTTACCTTTTCCTGAGTTGCATCGTAGTTAGACTTCTGCTCAATGAATTCTTTCTGAGTTTTAGCAAGCAGATCTTCCTGATTGCTGAGCTGTTTTGGAGCATCGCTCTTTTTTCCTTCCAGCTCGTATTTCTGTACGAGAATCTCCTGCAAAGATTTAAGATTCTCAAAAACTTCTGTTGTTACCATTATGGTTCCTCAATAAAAAATATCTAGTTATATTATAACAATTTTTGTTAAGTTTCAATATAATCACGCAGACCATTAGCACGGCGTGGGTGACGTAGACGACGCAAAGCCTTTGCTTCAATCTGACGGATACGTTCACGAGTTACGTCAAAGTAAAGACCAACCTCTTCGAGGGTAAGTGAATAACCGTCTTCCAGGCCAAAGCGCATCTTAAGCACCTCCTGCTCACGTGGTGGCAGAGTGTTCAAAACTGTGCGCAGCTGCTCCTGAAGTAAAGTAAAGGCAGTCTGTGTTGCTGGATTCTCCACTTCCTTATCTTCAATGAAGTCTCCAAGGATTGAATCTTCTTCCTCACCGATTGGAGTTTCAAGAGAAATAGGCTCGCGGGCAACATTCTTAACCTGCTTTACACGGGCTAATGGCCAGCCAAGCTGCTGTGCAATCTCGTCATCGGTTGGTTCACGGCCAAGCTTCTGCATAAGCTGACGGCTTTCGCGTACAACCTTGTTAATCTGCTCAATCATATGAACAGGAACGCGGATTGTACGAGCCTGATCAGAGATAGAACGTGTGATTGCCTGACGAATCCACCAGGTAGCATATGTAGAGAACTTAAAGCCCTTGCGGTATTCAAACTTTTCTACAGCCTTAATAAGACCGATGTTTCCTTCCTGAACAAGGTCAAAGAAGTGAAGACCACGGTTTGTATATTTTTTAGCAATAGAAACTACAAGACGAAGGTTTGCGTTGATAAGGCGGTTCTTTGCCTTTTCCATCATCAGGCGGCCGTACTCAATGTCTTTAGCCATTTTTAGAATCTGCTCAACGTCGTTTTCGAACTCGTATTCCAGGCGGTGAAGCTTACGTTCGATTTTCTGAATCTGAGTGTAAATCTCGCGGATTTCATCAGCACTCATATTGAGTTCCTGCTCAAGCTTTGCAGCCTGTGAGCGGATTGAAATCTTACGACCAAGACTTCGAAGCTCTGAAGGGTTAGAAATTCTAAGCTCCTTCATCTTCTTTTCCTGCTTCTGATGATATTCTTCAATCTTAATTGTAGCTTCACGATATTTCTGAGTGAACTTTTCAAGCTCTTCTGTCTGAATATCTACTTTCTGAAGTTCAGGTATGATTTTTTTGCGGAGTTCAACAAGCTGAGGGTTATCAAAAATTGCAGAGGACTGATCTGCTTCAAAAAGCTGCTTTTTGAGAGCCATGTACTGCTTCATTTCAGGAAGAACAGGCTTAATATGTTCGCCGTAGAAGCTCTTGAGGCGGCGCTTGTCTGCCATTTCCTCGTTGATTTCCTTACGGGTTTTTCCAGGCTCATGAATATCAATTCTTGTAAAGGCTTTCTGTGCAATTGCAAAGAACTCTGGAATCATAATTCCTGAGTTTTTGATTACATCTTTTATAATATTGTTGCCCTGCTCCATTGTCTTAGAAAGCTCAACTTCCTGCTCTGCAGTAAGAAGGTTTTCTTTACCAATTTCACGGAGATAAAGGCGGATAGGATCGTCTACACTTGAGTCCTTGTCGGAATTTACGAGACGGTTTTTAGATGCTGCAAGCTTTTTCTCTGCCTGTTCAATTTCGGCAGTTTCGTCGTCGCCGCCAACTTCATCATCCTCATCATCGAGCATGATTCCGTCGTCTTCATCATCGTCTACCAGTTCATCTTCCGGAACATCGTCTGTTCCAATGATGTCTGTTTCGACAGGCTCACGGTTTATGTCTTTTAACTGTTTAAGGACCGGCTCCATTAATTCATCTGAATTAACAAATTCCTGTCCAAGATATTCAATTACATCATCCCATGTAATGAACCGTTTTGATTTTGCAAACTCAACCAGTTTAGCTATTGCAGGGTTGCTCATTACAAGAGCTTCACTGCTTTTTTCGTCCATAGAAGTATTCACTACTTTTTCCCTAAGCTTTGCACTTGCTTATCAAGTTCCAGTTTTTCGGCCAGAAGCGCATTTAATTGATTCTGATCTTCTTGAGTAACTACAGTATATTCTCGGATTCTTTGTAATAATTTATTTCGCTGGGCATCAAGTTTATTTCTTTTAATTAAATTTACCGTGTCCTGAACTATGACACTTACTTTTTCACTCTGATAGACTCCAGACGAAATTGATCCAGTAATCAGCTGAACCAGCTTTTCATCATCACAACGACCAAGGATATCCCTTATAGTAAAGATTTTCTCAACAAAGCATTCTTCCAGTACCTTGTACAACTTTCTGGCTGCCGGATTTGTAAAATCTTGTTCGGTGAGCTTAGTGCGAAGAACCTCGAATTGGTTCAAGTCGGCGGTAACAGCAATTAACCCTCTCAATTCAGCATCGAGCTTAACTTGTGTTCCTTCTTCTGTTTGATTATTATTTTGCCGGATATTCGCGCGTTCGCGGGCCTGACTACGATTATTAAAATCCCTTTTTACAGCCTCCGGTTTGAGATTAAATGCCTGACATAACTGTTCGAGGCATGATTCTTTTTGAATATCAGACTGAAGCGAGTCTACATACTGAAAATATTCCAGAGCAGCCTTTGTTTTACCCTCAGGAGTGTCCACAGGGTATTTTTCACCTAGTCTAAATATCAAATAATCACTATCTAATATAGCATTTTTAACCTGTGCCGTCAAGTTTTCAGCACCGAATTTAAGCATAATTTCTGCAGGGTCTTTTCCACCCTTCAATCTGATGATTTTTACAGTAAGATCGTGCTCGCGGCAAAGCTTTATAGCCTTCCAGGTAGCATTCTCACCTGCACCATCCGAATCAAAGGAAAGATATACAGTTCCACCCGCAACAAAACCCGAAATCATTTTAATATGCTCTTCGGTAAGGGCTGTTCCAAGGGTTGCAACAGCGTAATCAAGCCCGCATTGATGATAGGCAATTACATCCATATTTCCTTCGCAGAAAATTATAGACTTTTTTTCGCGGATAGAGTTCTTTGCAAAGCTGAAGCCAAATAAAGTTTCACGCTTTTTAAACTGAGGAAGATCACCCGAGTTCAAATACTTTCTCTGAGACTCATCTGCCGGAGGAATTACACGGCCGCCAAAGGCAACCACCTGCCCCCTGCGGTTAAAAATCGGGAACATGAGGCGGTCTGAGAAAAATGAAAAATCAGGATATTTCTGGCTGAAAAGACCGGACTTTGCTAAAAATTCTTTACTGAAGTTCTTGCCTAAAAGAAATTTATGAAGCCATTTACGGTCCGCAGGTGCATAGCCCAGACGAAATTTCTCCAGAGTTTCCTTTGTCAGGCCTCGTTTTGTAACATATTCAAGAGCCTTCTGCCCCTGTGGAGTTTCCATGAGAAAATAATGAAACATTGAAGCTGTTCTTTCATAAAGCTCTATATACTGTTCTGCTTCGTTATTTTTCTGGCGGTTTGGGTCCGGCTTATATCCATCCTGATATTTTATTGGAATACCTGCTTTTTTTGCCAGAGCTTCAAGTGTATCCGGATAGGAAAGCTTTTCCATTTCCATTATAAAATTGACTACATTTCCGCCTTTGTGACAGCCAAAGCAATGGTAAAACTTTTTATCTGCGTCTACATGAAAGGAAGCTGTTTTTTCTCCATGAAAAGGACAACAACCCCACCAGTCATTTGCTCCACGACGTTCAAGCTTGGTATATTCGCCTATAGTAGCAACGATATCAGTTGTATTGAGGATTGCGTCTATTGTTTCATTAGAAATAAATCCGCCAGCCACACTCTTCTCCTACTTCCCGGATTTTTTTGTATAAAGACTGTGGCTTTCAATATGTTCTTCAAAATTTGTAGTAAAGACATGACGGCCGGCTGCAGGATCTACAACCTGGAAGAAATAATAATTTGTTTTAGGAGTATCAGCAGAAGCACGAAGTGCAACTAAGCCTGGATTAGAAATTGGTCCCGGAGGAAGACCTGCCCATTTATAGGTATTATAGGGATTATCAATTTTTGTATCTTCGATAAGGATTCTGTCCGGATGAGGACGACCTTCAATTTCTGTGAGGATATATTCTACAGTAGCACAGGAATAAAGCCCGATATTGCGGCGAAGACGATTTTTGAAAACACTTGCAATAAGCGGGGCTTCATCTTCTACACGGTATTCACGTTCAACGATTGAAGCAAGAGTTACTGTCTGAAAAAGGTCTGCACTATTCATTTGCGCCAGAGCCGGTATCTCTTTAATTTTTGCAAAAAAGTTATCAACCATAAGCTGGGCTACAGTCTGGGCCTCCATACCGGCAGTAAGGAAATAAGTATCCGGAAAAAGAAAACCTTCTGCACTTTCGCCCGAAATATTATTTTTTGCAGCAAAGTCAGGGCTTTTACAAACCTTTATAAAATCAGCTGCATTACAGATACGGTTTTCTTCGAGTTCTGCAGCAATCTTTGAAATTGTAAGGCCTTCCGGTAAAGAAACCTTTATATATTCCTGCTGGCCGGAAGAAAGCAGCTCTTGAATTTCTGCTATATTCATAGCAGGACTCACATAATAAATTCCGCTTCTTAAAACAAAGGCAGACTGGCCTGCTTCCTTTCCATAAAGAAAGCCTTTAAGCTGAGGATAACGGGCCGCATAATAAAATATCTTTTCATTTCGGATAAGCTGATTTTCTGCAAGAAGGCTTGCCGCCCCATTTACAGACATTCCGCTTGGAATTTCAATTCTTACTTTTGTACCATCATCTTCTGCAGAAACCGGGGAAGCCATATTTTTTACAAGGCAAAATGCAGCAAGGGCTCCACCTGCTATCAAAAGTAAAAAAATCAAAAGAATAATCAGTATTTTTTTCATGAGTAAAATCTTTTAACCTCTTCCAGTGAAAGACAATTGTAGATGGAATCTTCGAGTGTTTTATAAAAAATTTCAAGCCCTTCTGGAAGCTCTTCCTGTTTACTACGCAGATATTTTGCGAGAAGAAAAAGTTCCTTTTTGGAAAAGTTATATTCCAAAATGCTTATATCTTCATTATCAACTATCATAAAATAATCTCTTGTGATTCCTTTGCCAGATAAATCTCAATATCAGAATGATTTATATACTGGGCATACCATCTTGCTGCCTCAAGAATTGAGTTAAGCTTTTTGTCATCATAAACTGGCTCGTGATGGAAAAGATATACCTTTTTAATATTCCAGTAAACAGCAAAATCAATTGCATAACAGAAAGAAGAATGTCCCCAGTTTTCTTTACGGTAAACTTCTTCAACAGTATATTGAGAATCAATTACCAGAATATCAGCATTCCGGAAAACACCTTCGCCGGCAAAGTCTCCGATATAATCTGTTGTTTTTAATTCTACATCTGTGGCGTAAACAAACTTTTTTCCTTCATATTCAAAAGAAAAGGCATATGAATCGCCGGGGTGCCGCATTTTATGTGAATTGATTTTCATGTCATCAAGCATAAATTCTTCATCTTCATAAATGCGGTTGAAGTTTATATTTTTGGCAATTGTTTTTCCTACAGAAGGAGGACTATAAGGCTCTGCTACCTGATCCCAGAAATATTTTTCTGCATCATCATAATGTGAATAAACCTCGAAACGGCAGTTAGGATTATAGGCATGATCAAAAAATGGAAAGCCCTGAATATGATCCCAGTGAAAATGTGAAAAGAAAAGATAATACTTATCCGGACAGGCACGAGCTTTTCCCAAGGCCCGAATTCCTGTTCCTGCATCAAGAATTACATGTGTATTATTATTTACGAGTTCAACGCAGGCTGTATTACCACCTGCAGTACCAAAAATCCATGAAGGGAGTGATGAAACAAACTTTGCTCTGGTTTCCGCATTGAGTAAATCTTCCGGCTTAGCACGCTGAATTGCTGCCATGATTTTTGACTGAACCTGCTGCGGTGATATTGGTGTAGGAACAGATCCCCTTACACCCCAGAAATGGATATTCACTTTTCCCCCTCTTACCATTTTGTAAATATTATTTAATTTTACTCCATAAAGGGATTTTTTGTCAAAGATTATAGGGGGAATTTAAAAAAATAATTGTCATTCCCTGGCTTGACCAGGGAATCTAGACATTACGGTGTTTTCTGGATCCCCGGGTCAAGCCCGAGGATGACAGTTATAGTTAAATAAAAAAGTCCTCCACTTGGAGAACTCAATAAGAAACTGGGGAGTAGAGGACTCGAACCTCTGGAGACGTTAGTCGAGGGATTTACAGTCCCTTGCAATTGCCGCTATGCGAACTCCCCATTTAAAGCTGCTTGTAGGATTTGGACCCACGACCCCGAGATTACAAATCACGTGCTCTACCAGCTGAGCTAAAGCAGCATATTTAGGTGTTCAACGTTGTGCGTCGAACGTGAGTCTTATATTATAGATTTATGACATTTTAGTCAATATCATTCCTTACTATTTTTTAAAATTTCTTTAAAAAATGGAAGATATTTTTTCTGGATTACAGTCTTCCAAAGGTATTCATGGTGAACGCTGTAAGCACCACTCTTTACCATACGTGCAATCTGGCTTGGGCGCAGGGTTTTGAGCATTATGATTTCTGAAAGTTTTGCAATAAGCACTCCTGCAGTATTACTGTCATAAAGGAAGCCTGTACGTCCATCATCAATTTTATTGAGACCGCCGGTTCTGTGAGCGATTGGAACTGTACCGTAAACCTGGGCAATAAAGTCTTCGAGTCCGCATGGTTCAAAATAGCTTGGAAGAACAATAAAGTCTGCTACAGCAGTTGCAAGACGAACAACTGTCTGATTATAGCCGTTCATAAAACAAACCCGTCCAGGATACTTTTCGCAGAGGCGGACAATATCAATTTCAAGTCGAGGTTCACCCTGCCCTGCAAAAATAAAACGGGCATCCGGGTAGTTTTCGAGGATTGCAGGAACTGCGGCTGTAAGAACAGCGAGCCCCTTCTGAGTTGTTATGCGGCCATGGTAAGCAAAAAATATTTCTTTTGTATACTCACTTGAGCATTCAAGCTTGCCGTATTTTTTGATTCCTTCTGCCTTAAAGTTATCTGTATTTACAATATTCTGAATAAAGAACTTGCGGCACTTGAGTTTTCCTTCAAGGTCATTTTTTTCAGGCTCAAACTCAAATGGCAGTTTTGAAGCGTCTTTTGAGGTCGGATTATAACGGTCAAAATCAAAGCCGTTTGTAATTCCCTTTATTTCTATATGGCGGGCTGCAAAAATCGGGGCAAGACCTTCTGTTGCTTCTGCATTTGCAGGATCTGTAAGTTCGCGGGCATAATCTTCTGAAACTGTTGTAAGGTATGCGCCGGAATTAGCAGCAATCAGGAATGGCTCTACGGCTCTACCATTCATAGATTTTTCCAGAACAGGAGTTGAAAGCCCTGTATACCATGCAGCCTCACCAATACTTGTAAAGCTGTGGTGATAGAAAGGTCCCGCATTATGGATTGTAACTACAGAGTTAGTTTTCTTGAAGTTTTTAGAGTTTGCAATAAAGGCCGGCAGCATTGCAGTTGATGCATCCTGACAGTGAAGGATTTCCGGAATATCAGAACGTGGAATTAATGAACCATAAGCGCAGACTGCCTTCTGGAAAAGTACATCAAGGAAAAGTCCATCCAGATGACCGCAGCCTTTTTTATGATTAGGATTCTGTTTTTCTTCGTTTTCTGTGTAAGTATAAACGGCTTCTTTTTCTGCAAAAAGCGGATGATTTATAAGCACAACATCAAAATTTGAAGTGCTTTTTGCGGTTGTATAGGTGATTTTTTCTTTTCTGCCGCAAAGCTCTACTTCTGCAGCAGTTTCTACTGTATTGAATTCAAAAAGTGAATCCAGACAGGTACATTTATACACCGGAATAAAAAGAGTGACTTTGTGTTTTAAGTCTGAAAATTCCTTACAAAGGGAAAAAGATACATTCTTGACACCGCCGGCTTCTGCAATTCCGGCACATTCCATGCTGACAATCCAAATCTTCATAATTAAATATTATCCCCCGAAAAAGCGGTTAAGTCTAGTTTTTTTAGATTTGAGAAAAACGTCCGGCCTTAATTTTTCTGCACCGTTCAGGTAGACATTGTGACGCTGAGTGCCGGCATCAACATAAGCAGTAAGCAGGGCGCGCACCACAAGAGGCATTCCGCCCTCAATTTTTGCTTCCTGGGAGCAGAAAAGTGGCACTGCACTTACATCCAGCCCCGGATTTCCCTTGCGCAGGGCCGTTGCCGGATTTAATACTGTAATATCATCTGTAATTGTAAACTGAAGGGAAACTATATCTTCGGCTTTAATATTGTTGCGCGAAAAAAGTTCGCGGCACATAAGGCATACATTTTCTGTAATACTTTCTGCAGTATTTTCTACACAAACTGCACCTCGGAAGGCTGCAAGTCTATTATTCTGGCTCATTTATAATACCTCCGGCATTTCTGCCTCTTCCTGTTCTGCCTGGAGTGCTTCACTTCCATACTTGTAAGAAGGATTCAACTCATCCGGCTGCATATTTGAAATCTTTTTATACATATTGTAATCAGGTAGTTTTGAAGATGTAATTGCAAAAACAGAAACATCAATCTCTGGAAAATCTTTATAAATCTGAATGCCGCGGAGGATTTCTTCGCGTTTCAGGGATTCTGGTCTGAAAGAAGAATTTCCCTCTGCCCGGCTTAAAATATAATTTGCGGCTTTTTGTGCAAGAGTAGCTGCAGCCCCCTCAAGATATTCTGTAAGGTCTTTATCATCAGTTACCTTATTCTGTTGCATAAGTTCTACTACAGCTTCGGGAGAAAGGGTAAGCAAAATATCAAAAGTAAAGGAATAATCAAAAAGCCCCTGGGCTCCATAAATTGAAGCATAGGCTTCGCCGGAAGGAAGTGTGCCATTCACAGTTTTCTGCAGGCTTACCGGCTTAATCTGAAAGATTTTAAGGGTAGCATTTGTAGGAAGGAGAAACTGCCAGTGCCAGGCAAACACTCCGTTTAAAACAGGCTTGCTGTCTACTCCGCTGGTTTTAGAAACTACGACACCCATTGTGTCAGGCTTAACGCGAAACTGAGTCCAGCCTATATAAAAAACAGCACCTGTAAATACAGCGAGAATGAAAAGGCATGCTAGAAATTTCTTCATATTCCGTTTAGTATATCAATATCACATGAAAAATAAAATAGGTTTCAAATATTCAAAAAAACTCTTCTCAAATACGCTAACCTATAACGTTTCCATTACTCTGAATCTTGCAATAACTGTTTTCTGTATAATTCTTATAACTCTTTATATTATTGGTAATTATCAGAATTTTCAGGATGAAAACCAGCAGTGGCTTCTTACATTACTTTCCTACGCTGCTATTTTCAACAGTCTTTTTTCCATCGTGCTTGCAGTTGAAACAGCAATCAAAATTTTTACCGAAAAACAGAAAATCAAAAACCTTATAAATCTGATTGGACTGATTGCCTCTGCCGTATTCTGCATTTTCTGCACGGGTACATCCAATATAATCAGCTATATTTCAGGAGGAATAAAATGAGTGATAAAAAAATTAAGCTTCCTCCCCTTTTAATTGACTTTGGAAAAATTTTCTCAAGTGCCGGCTTTAAGGCTTATCTTGTTGGCGGCGCGGTTCGCGATATGTTTATGAAAAAGCCTGCCCATGACTGGGATGTCGCTACAAACGCAAGTCCCCAGGATGTAATAAAGCTTTTTAAGTTTGTTGTGCCGACAGGAATTGAACACGGAACCGTAACCGTTCACTATAAGGGCGTTGAAATTGAAGTAACAACCTTCCGCACCGAAACAGGCTATTCAGACGGCCGCCATCCTGACAGTGTAAATTATGCTGCCACAATTGAAGAAGATCTGGCCCGCCGCGATTTTACAATGAACGCAATTGCCGCCTCTCTGGAAGACGGCCTTATTGTAGACCCTTATGGTGGACAGGAAGATATTAAAAACAAAGTGATTCGGACTGTCGGCCTACCACACGAACGCTTTATGGAAGATGGTCTAAGGCCTGTACGTGCCCTTCGATTTGCTTCAAAGCTTGGTTTTAGTATAGAAAAAGATACATATTCAGAAATCTTCAAGAAAGAAATTCAGGAAAAAGTTGTTTCGATTTCTATTGAGCGCTTCCGCGATGAATTTGAAAAAATCATGGCCTCGCCAAAGCCTTCTGTTGGAATGAAGCTGCTTGAAGAAACCGGACTGCTTTCTATTTTTATTCCCGAGTTTGGAGTTTGCCGTGGCTGCGTTCAGAGCGACTACAGGGCTTTCCATAAGTTTGATGTAATGGATCATCTTTTATATGCCTGCGATGGTGCCCCGGCTGCAAAGCTGAATGTTCGCCTTGCAGCCCTCTTTCACGATATAGGCAAACCTGCTGCAAAAAAAATCATGACAGAGACTGTACTTGACGGTGACAAAAATGATGGCAGCACAAAAGAAATTGAAACAATCACTTTTTATAATCACGAAGCTCTTGGCGAAAAAATTACCCGCCAGCTTATGATCCGCCTTAAGTTTTCAAACGACATGACAGACAGCGTGTGCCACCTTGTAAAAGAACATATGTTCCATTATGAAAGCAGCTGGAGCGATACGGCAGTACGTCGTTTTATTATGAGGGTAAAGGCAGAATGTCTTGAAGATCTTTACGACCTGCGTCTTGCCGACATGTATGGAATGTATAATGAGCCGGTTGATGTACGTTATAGTGCAAGTGTAGCCCTGCTTCTGGAGCTGAAGGAACGTGTTGCAAAAGAGCTTGAAAAGAAAACTGCCTTGTCACTCAAGTCTCTGGCTGTAAACGGCCGCGACCTTATGGCTCTGGGAATTCCGGCAGGCAAAGAGCTGGGCCGTATTTTGAATGAACTTTTGGATTGCGTTATTGAAGATCCACAGATGAATGAAAAGTCACGGCTTTTAGAAGTTGCAGCTAGATTGTCGGGTCAAGCCCGACAATGACAAAAAAGTCAAGCCCGACAATGACATTAAAAATCAGCCGAACTTAGCAATTAATTCTTCGTGACCACGACAGCCTGTTTTACCGTATATGCGGGAAAGATAATTTTCCACACTTCTGATTGTAAGATTTAATTCAGAAGCAATCTGATCGTTCTGTTTTCGTTCAATAATCTTTTTTAAGATATTCTGTTCCTGTTTAGTAAGACTGTCTAAAAGACTTCTGTATGTAAAAAGCGAAGTAACCAGAGTCTGCTGAACATAACTGCCACCGTGAACAACTTCCGTTACCGCTCGTAAAAGCTCCCCTTCCATACTGTCTTTAGAAACAAAGCCTAAAGCACCATTATCCAGGGCAAGGCTTAAAATACCAGGATTTGTATACATTGAATAAACAACAACTTTGATTGAAGAATACTTTTCCTTTACAACCTTAAGTACATCAAGGCCTGAATACTGGCCAAGATTCATATCAAGAATGAGAATATCCGGCAGGCTGTTTTTAAAATCAAGCTCAGCAAGTTTTTCTAAAGCTTCGTCTTTTTCCGAAGCAAAGCCACAGCATTCATATTCAGGTTTTTCTGTAAAAAATTGACGTATTCCAAGGTTTGTCAGAGAATGATCTTCTACCACAAAAAATTTTACATTTTTCATTTATTCACCTTATGCACATTCTAGCAAACTCAATAACTTTTGTAGTCTGTAAAAGTACACAAATATTTGTGATTTTTTCACAAGTATTTTTTCTTCTGTTTTATCCCATCATTTATTTTTTAACTTAATGATAGTAATCTGCGTACCTTCATCAGGATGAGAATCAAATTCCAGTTTTGCCCCGATAAAATCAGCTCGCTCATACATACCTACAATACCAAGATGCTTTCCGTCCGTGCCTCTGGTATTTATCTTTTCATTTATATCAAAGCCCTTTCCATCATCACAAATAAAAATATAAAGACCTTCAGGTTCATCTCCGTTTGCATTTCTTACAAGCAGAGTTACTTCAGAAGCCTCTGCGTGTTTTATGATGTTTGTTAAAGACTCCTGAACAATTCTGTATAAATTAAGATTGTCTTCTTCTGTTAAAAAGTTAGAATCAAGAATATCCGGCATTGTAAGACGGAATTCAATATTTGAGTGTTCCTTAAAATTCTGAGCCAGGTTCAGGAGATTGGCAGTAATATCATTTCTTATTACATCAGGAGGAGCCAGGTTATAGCTCATATTTCTTACATGGGAAAGAGATTTTTCAAGCAGTTCAGAAATCTGTGGGCCATAACCATTTTCAATTTTATCTGAAAGGTTTCTGCAATAGCGGAGATCCTGGGCAATAGTATCGTGGAGCTCTCGTGCAATTCTTGCTCTTTCTTCTTCCTGACCCTTGATTGTAAAACGCAGATACCTGTTTGAATTTCTCAGCTGCTTTTTGGACTTTAGAACCTGAATTGCAAAAAGAATTATAAAAACAATTGCAATAAAAAATACAATATCAAAAATTATAAAAAAGGTTGTGTATTGATGAATTATACTCTGCAGCCTTTCAATTTCCTGTGTGTTAGAATTCATTTTTACAATTCCTCGGCTGGTCCAAAAAACTTAACTAATAATTTATAAACGCCAAAACCGGCAAAGGTTGCAATGAGACGGTCTGTAATGGAAATAGGAATCTGGCCCAGAATGCAGGAAGCAAAAAGACTGAAACGCTGGGAAACAAAGCTTTCTGTAAACTGTCTGATTGGAGCCATTGAATCCGGAATATCAAGATAAGTAAAGCGGATAAAATCTATAGTTCCACCAATCAAAATTGTAACGAAAGAAGACAGAACCGAAATCAAAAGCAAATACAAAATAGTTACCATAGGACTTATTTTGAACTCTTCTTTTCTTCTTGCGAATGCCCAGGTTACCAGAGTAATTGCAACACCACAAAGAGAAAAGAAAATGTTTGTAGGAGAAAAAATACCACGGACTAAATAATTAAAAAGAACATCAATAAAATTATAAAAAAAGCCAACTGCTAAGCCCGGGAAAAGTCCCAGATAAAATACAATTGCAACAGTAAAAATTGTATCCAGAAATAAAGGAATATGCAGAACATCAAAAATCAAAAGAGAGGTTCCAAGATTCAAAAAGATTGAAATAAAAATAAATAAAAAGATTTTTACCTTACGATTCATGCTTCTATTATAGTCTATTTTGCATAAATCTCCTATAATTATTTTGTGGGTTTGGGAGAATTTAATGATAAACAAAAATAAAGACTATACCAGAGAAGTTTTTAATTTAGAAAGCCTTAATGAAGAACAGAGAGAAGCCGTTACTACAACCGAAGGCTATGTACGCGTAATTGCCGGAGCAGGTTCGGGTAAAACACGTGCCCTTACCTACCGCTTTGCCTACCTTGTAAACGAAATTGGAATCCTTCCCTCTCACATTCTCTGCGTTACCTTTACCAACAAAGCCGCAGCCGAAATGCGAAACCGAATCCGTGCCCTCACCGGTGACAACGACACCGGCTACATTTCTACCTTCCACGGTTTTTGTGTAAGTGTACTGCAGGAAGATTCAAACGCAGTCTCCTATCCTAAAAGCTTTCTCGTCCTCGACAATTCCGACATCAACGCCATGCTGCAGATTATCTACGAGGAACGCGGACTTACCCTTCGCCAGATGACCTTTGGCAATGCCCGCGACATGATTGAAATCCGCAAAATATTTAAAGAGCCTCATTATTACGAAGACCTTATCTGCATGAGCCTGGACGAGATTCACCAGAAGTACCTTGCCGCCACCCGTGCCGATGACATAATCTTTTACGGCTATCTTTATCAGCAGAAAAAATGCTTCGGTCTGGACTACAACGACCTGCTTAAGTTCGTTCTCTACATCTTTCAGACAAACGAAGCCATCCGCCTAAAATGGCAGGAGCGGCTTGAATACATAATGATAGACGAGTTTCAGGATATAGACTGGATTCAGTATGAGGTGATGAAAGCCCTCTGTCCTTACCACAATAATCTTTTTGTTGTGGGCGATCCTGACCAGACCATTTACACCTGGCGCGGTGCTGATATCCGCTACCTGCTGGAGTTTGACAAGAACTTCCCCGGTGTCCGCACAATCGTGATGAATAAGAACTACCGAAGCACTGCAGAGATTTTGGATGTGGCTAACAGTTTAATTGGGAAAAATAAGGATAGGATTAAGAAAAATTTGGTGGCAGGAGTGAAAAATAAGAAAGATGAGTAAAATTATTTAGTTATCTTTTTCAAAGAAGTATTTATACTTAGATGGCAAACGATCTGAGATTTCAGTTTTTGCCTGAATATATGCGAGTAAGTCTGGTCGTAAATCTTCTTTTCGAATTAACAACCCGTTTAATAAACCTTGTAAAATTTCAATTGAAGGTTTAGCCTGAGCGAAGCGAAAATCTAACCAGGATTTGTGTTTAATAAAACTATGGTCACCGACATTCAGAATACAACTGTCATCTTGGATACCTGCTGGTAATTTTTCATTCCATGTAGTTGCTGGAACAATAAGATATTCACCAGCCTTCTCCTCAACTACAATCATAAGATGACGTTTATCGCCAGTTTTAGTTTTAGTTTCTTCACTTAAAAAGGTTTGACCTTTGCCCACTAAAAATCCTCCAGATGAGCAAGCAGTTCCTTTTCATAATTATAGGTTCTTTCTTCTTCTGCAAAGTGTTTTATTGAATCTTCATCAAAGCCTATACTTCGCATAATATCTTCTTTTGTTAATGGAGAAGAAGAACCATGGGGATCTTTCCATTCAGGACAAATATTTTTGTTATGAACAACATCAATCATTTTTGAATATGAATAAGAATGATATTGCTGATCAATTTCATCCAGAATATTTTTTTCCATTTGAGAAAGCTCACCATCTGGTATAATGGAAACCTTTGCTTTAAGGTCTTTTGAATCTGTAAGAAAATTTGAATCCCATTTAGATTGCATTCTTACATCAGGATGTTTTCCCTGAATTAAAGAATAAAGGTTTACCAGAACTGGACCATAAGGCAGATTTTTATATAAGTCATCACTTATACTCCAACCTGTTTTTTTTATACACTCACGGTCTGCAAGATAAAGCTCTTTTATAAGCTTTGTATAATTCAGAGAAAAATCATATTTTTTCAGCAAATAATTTGTAAGCTGAATTAATTTATCAATTTCCAAAAGATACCTCTATATACAAATATAGATAAGTTAGAATCAAAGGTCAAGGATTTGTGTGATTAGTTTATTTATTTAGTAAACAATTATTTGTTATAGTAAAAAAATTACATAACCTTTTTATAAATTCCTGCCATTGAGTTTACAGAAATATCTACGGAATATTTTTTTGCTTCCTCAATAGATCTAGCGCCAAGTTCTCTTCGAAATAAAGGATTTTTGTAAAGTAAGATAATTGCATCAAGCATTTCTTTTTTGGATTTAGGACTAAATATAAATCCTGTTTCCATATTTTTTATTAAAGAACGATGTCCTCGGTTATCACTGGCAACAACAGGAATTCCACAGGCCATAGCTTCAATTATATTTACCGGTAATCCCTCTCGCAAACTAGCAGAAAAAGCCAGATCACTTATCATTGTAAGTTTATTGACATCATTTCTGTATCCTAATAATTTTACAGTATCATTCAAGTTTTCACTTAAAACAAAATCTCGAACTAAAGGGAGAGTTTCTTTGCCTATTAAAAGAATTTTTAAATTTGGTATAACATTTTTTAATTCCGGTACACACTTTACAAGCATAAGCTGATTTTTGTTTTTATTTAATTCTGCTACTACAGTAATGATAAAATCTTTATTATCATACCCTAATTCAGTTCTAAGCTTTGATTTTTCTTCCTGAGATACAGCATGAAAACTCGAAAAATTTACACCAACCCCATCAATTTTGTAAATTTTAGAATTTGTTTTTTGCAATTTCATAATCTTCCTCATTAATCGTAATGATTTCATCTGTAAAGCGTGCAAGGTATTTTTCCATTGGATAATACAAAAGCCAATTTAAAAGTGGAGCCCCTTTATAAAAATGGAATCCATGAGCTGTATAAATGACTTTTATTTTATGTTCTTTCCAAAGTTTTTTTGCTGCAATTCTTCCAATAACACCTCCCATTGGAGTATGACAATGAAGAATATCATAGTGCTGTTCTTGTAGAAGTTTTTTTAATTCTTTCAAAGCTTTAATATTTTTTAAACTGAAGGGGCTTCTAGCAATACTAATTGAATATTGATTATCACAGTTTAAAACCTGTTCTTCACCAGCTGAACAATAATCTACTTGCCAGCCTTGTTCCTTGAACCAGCGCATAAAAGGTCGGTTAAATTTCGAAAAATTTGCAGTGTTTGAGAGAAATAAAATTTTTTTCATAAGGCATTCGTTTAGAATTTATTTAGATTTTTTTAAGAAAAGATTTGAGTCCTACTTCTTTAATAATACAAATTGCTTGCATAGGGAGCAGAAGAATTTTTGCAAATTTAATACCTACTTTCGAAGCAAATTTTGTTCGTAGTGTCATATATTTTTTACGAAGAGGAATTGTCCAGGTTGCAGCGTAATGATGAATAGTTAAAGACTTATCTGTTATTTTTAATATACCCGTTTTCGGATCAAGTGGACAAAAGTATTCAGCAGGATATATCGTTACATCTTTAAACTTTTGAATACTATCATTGTCTGTAAAACCATGTCTTTTAAAAATACCTGTAACTCGGTCCACTACAGTAGTAAGATTCATTACACCATTCTTGTAAATAAATTCTGATTTTTCATACGATTCCAGAATTTCTTTATATATTTCGAGCCCCGCTGGACTTGCTATACCAAGTCCAGTTGCTATTTTTCCAGGAGATTCAAGTCCAGCAAAAGCACCTTCAGATAAAACTTTATCTAGAGATTTTATCACTTCTACATCGGTATCAAAATAGATTCCTCCATACTGATAAAGAATATCAAATCGAGCATAATCACTTACGAAAGCATATTTTTTTGCATTATAAGCTTGCGATATATAAGGAATCTTGTGAACATCATAATTGTTTTCATTCCATTCCTTAATTTCATAATCAGGTAGAAACACTTTCCAGGAAGCAATACATTTTTGAGCAAGCTCTGGTAATGAATTACCACCGAACCAGCAGTAGTGAATAATTTTGGGAATCATATTTTCATCTCATACAATTTACACTGTAAAAAGCGAACTAGATATTTTACTTTAATAAACAAAGGAATTTCTTGATATTTTAGACATTCCTTATAAAATAACGCAAACCCTCTACAGTTTTTTTTAAGATTAGATTTGAAGTTTTTTGTATAACCATCAGCAATATAGTCACATTGATAAATAGCTTCGTCTATAATAATTAGCTTATAACCATTTGCAGCAATATGATACCAAACAAGTGCTTCTGGTACAAATTTATTATTAGGTATATCAGGAAATGGAAACTGTCTTAGAATATCCGTATAAAAAACTTCTGCCTTGTCACCTACAAATCCATATTTAAATGATAATTCTAACGAAGAAGCTGTAGTCGGAAGAGTTTTTCGAGAAAATCCAATTAACTCCCCAGTGCGGTAATTCTTTCTTCTATAGCAAAACCCTGCTACTGGAAAAGAATAATTCTGAATTTTTTTTTTTCTCTCTGCTGAAACAAGCTTTTCTACGGCATCTACAGTAAGAAAATCATCGCTATCTACAATAAAAAAAAGATTTCCTTTGGCATTCTGTACTCCAAGATTTATTGCAGTGGACTTTCCTCCATTTGTCCGATATAAAACATTTATCCTAATTTTATTTTCTGTTTTCCATTTCTCAAAAAGAGTAGATGTTTCATCTGTACTACCATCATCAACAACTAGCCATTCAAAATCTTTGCAAATCTGATTGCAAAGACTTTCATATAATTTTTGTAATGTATATGCCCGATTATATGTTGGTGTAAATACAGTAATCATTTTTAAATCTCCATCTACAATTAACACTTCTCTTATAAATCTATTTTTTGGACAATTTTCAAATATTTATTTCATTGAATTTATCATCCATACATCTTTTTTATTCATTATCTCTTTCACATTTTCCCGGGAAAAGAACAATTGAGCTTTATTAAAGTTTTGACTGAACAAATCTAATTGATTTTTTAATTCTTTCTTTGATATTCTAATTACTATATCTACAAGTTCTTCAAACGTCTCACATAAAAAACCAATATCTCCTACAGTCTCAAAAACCCATTGTAAATATGAAGTTTTTATTGCAATTATTGGTTTTCTATGTGCGATTGCATCCAACACTGCGCCACTTGCTGTCATTTTATAACTGTCATTAGGCCAAAAAAATAAAATGTAATCTAATAATTTTATTCCTGAATTATATTCTTTTTCATCCAGTTTATTTGTACCATTTCCCCATATTTTCACATTTGTTTCTGCATGGGTTTCTAGATTATTTTGAGTCGCCCCCACTAATAATAATTCTAGATTCTGAATTCGTTCTTGTTTAATTCTATTTTCTAATTCATAAATTAATTCACTTCGTTTTTCATTACTGAAAGACCCAATCATTCCCATTACTATTTTTGGACTTAATTTTTTTTCAATTTTAGTAGAAATCATTTGATATGGATGAGGAATTGAAATCAAGTCATTTTTTATAAAATTTATATATTTTAAAACTTCCGTTCTTATAGATTCACCTAATACAAGAAACTTTTGATTTTCACGTTTACGTTTATAAAAAAATGCCGGCTTAATCCAATAACCAGCATGATATATTTTTTTCTTTTTTCTTAACTCTTCTAGATTTCCATGCAGCATAAAAATAATAGGAATCTTTTTTGGGGTATATTTTTTAACAAAGAACATTGTATGTGGGAAAGTATTTAATATAAATAACAGTCTCATGTTTTTGTTATGTTTAACTATTTTTATTATGTTTTGTTAGCGCCGGGTGAAATCAACCATTTGGGGGTGGCGACATTTTTCTGCACTCAATTTTATATTTTTATAGCTAATTTCATAAGCAATATCAAGCAACAAATCCTAATTCTTTTCTGAATTCCAGAGGACTCTTTCCTCCTAAAGAATGTTTTATACGTACTTCATTGTACCAATGAATATAGTCATCAAGATAATATACAAAATCATCTACTGAAACATGATTCCAATCATGTCCATAAAACATTTCATTTTTTAATCTACCAAAGAAGCCTTCACAAGCAGAATTATCAGGAGAATATCCCTTCTTAGACATAGACCGTCTTAATTTTGCTTTTTTCATTCTTTTTATCCAACCCGGCCATCTATAATGGGAACCTCGATCAGAATGAACGATAGGCCGTTCATTTGGCTTCAACTTAGAAATTGCTATATCAAGCATTGTATTGACCAATTCTGCAGATGGTGACCTGCCTATAGTCCAGGAAACAACCATTCCATCAAAGCAATCAATAATTGGTGATAGATATACTTTTCCAGAAGGTATTATAAACTCAGTAATATCAGTTAACCATTTCTGATTAGGTTGAGAAGCATGAAAGTTTCGTTTCAAAAGATTCGGAACTGCAGGAGAAATTTCACCGGCATATGAACTATATTTTTTCATTCTAGGTTGTATAACCTTAATTTGTTCTTCATGCATCAAATGTAGAACAACTTTTTCAGATAGTGTAATGCCATATTTTTTTAATGAATCATAAATTCTGCGATATCCATAACAGCAACGGTTTATTTCGAAAATCTTATGTATAAGAGGACGTATTGTCTTATATTTATCATATCCTTTCTTAGATTCTTGATAAAAATAGCTGCTCTTTGATATTTCTAATGCAATTAATAATTTTTTTAGTGGATACTGAGTTCTCAGGGCATCAATTACCACCATTTTCTCTTTGTTTGAAAGATTACTTATTTTGATGCCCTGATCTTTTTTTATTATTTCTGCTGCCTTTTCAAGAATATCTCTTTCCAGTCGAAGTTTTTTAACTTCTTCGCGGAGTTTTGAAGCTTCGCTTCTTAATTCCTCAATTTCGAGCTCTTGTTTATCAGATATGTCAAAATCTTTATGCACTAATTTATCCTTCCAATAATACAGGCTAGTTCGGTTGACTTTATTTCTCTTTGCAACTGCAGTAACAGAATCATCTGTTGTTAATAAGTCAATGATAGCCTGTTCTTTTTGTTTTTGAGGATATTTTAATATATTTTCAGAGACCTTTACTATCCGCAATTCAGATGGAGCTAATTCTTTTATCCAGTCATGTAGTGTATGAATCTTTTTAGGATAGCCTAATGACTTAATTGTATCTTTCATACACTTTCCATTCTTAATATAAAAATCAACTGCTATTTGTTTCTGTGTTTTCGTATAATGAGAAGTTCCAGTACGATTTGGTCGGAAATATTCACCTGTAGATTCATAGTAATCTACCCATTTTTTTAAGGTATGTCGGTCTGGATACCCAAGTTCACGTCTGACTTTTTCGATTTTTGAATTGTATTTAAAATACAAATCCACAGCATTCTTAATTTGTTCATTTGAAAACGAAGACATATTGTACCTCACAAATTTAGGTCCAAAAAAATGTCTTCACCCTGACATGGCTTTTTTCGCCTGACCCGAACAGTTTTTCCTTTCATTAATAACACTATTAATTCTACCTTGTGAAATATTTACAATATCTATATTACAATAATTAATTAAAAGAGAAGGATTATTAATCCTATCTCGAACATGTTTTAAATGATCTTGCTCTCCATAAAAGAATATTTCATCATTTGGAAATCTTTCAGAAATAATTAATATAAGATCTGAATTAATAGGTACATGGTTCCAACCTTTACAAAATGGTTCATAGACCACAATCATTTAAAAACAACTCCTTATAACTAAAAAATCGTTCTGTATGGAATAATAAAATTACCGCCAATAATACGAGAAACGAATTTTCCAATAAAAAATAACACAATCATTAATTTGACATACATTCGAATATATTTTTTTTTGCAATAGACAAGGACTTCACTAAATATCAAAAATTGAGATACATCTTCAAAATAGTAACACAGCCGTATAAAAGCCACAGAAATTCTAGAAAATGAAATATATAAAAGTATACACAATAGATACATATTAACTATAAAATTAATTCTATTATTGTTTCTTCTTTTCCATAAACAAAGAAATATTAATAATACAACAAACCCTCTAGTAATAATTCGAACGGATTCTCCTACATTAAGTCCATACGTTTCATTTCTATGATTAAAATATGTAACAATACGATTAGAATACGATACAGGAAGAATATTCGAAGCAATGCCAAGAAGTATTTTTTCTGTAAAGAATGAAAAGAAAAGTGCACAACATATTAGAATTAATAATTCTACATTAGTTAGTTTTATTTTATTTAATAATGGGAATAATAAAATTACAATAGCAGTGTTGTGAAATAATGTTGCAAGCAGGACTAACCAAAAGAAAATCTTATTTTTCTTTTCCAACAATGCTTCAAAAGCCCTAAAGCTTAATGCCAGTGCGAAGCCACTCCGAGCAACTGAAAAAGCATAACAAAAACTGTAGGCAAAAAAGCCTAAGAAGGAAAATAATGGATATTCAGAGTATTTATATATAACAGGAAATACGCAGATTACAATAAAGATAATTTGGAATGTTAGATAAACAGAATAATTTCCAACATATTTTGCGAATAAAAATGCAGTAAACACATACCCACGTTCATATGTAACTCCATATACACTATGTAGAATTTCATTCCATGTTGAAGATTTAAAATAATTAAAATCGTTTAAAAATGCGGGCCAATCAGTCCCCACTTCCCATCGAATACCGGCCATTAATATTATTATTAAACTAAAAAAGAAAACAAAATAATAACTAATAATATTCTTTTTTAGTAGAATTGATGATTTATAAGAAGTCTTTATAATCTTTTTTTTCTTTTCATTTAATGCTGCTAACATTAAAAATACAAAGATAATAAGATAAAATTTCAAAATATTTTCCTACTACATTTATTTTTTTATAATATCTTTGAGGGCATTTATATATTCTTTTCCATATTTTAAATCTGGTTCTATATAATTGCCTTCAGCCCATTCATTCCAACTTTTGATGAATATAAAAGGTCCTTTTGTATTTTCAATTACTCTTCTTGCATAATTCTGGAATTTTAATGGAGTTTCTCCCTTTAATACTAATCCTTTTCTACCACTTCTTGGAGTATGATCCCAACCTGTTATAATTGATGGACAAATATCATTTTTAGAATCTATTTTGTTATCAAAGAAAAATTTACTTGCTTTTGAAAAATCAAAAATATATGGTCGCTTAAACAAATGAACCCAAATGTAGGATAGAAGTCTATTGATAAAAAATCTTTCTCGTAAAAAGTCTGTAATACAACAAGTATTTATCGAATCCAAGTCAAGTTTTTTATATTTTTCGATATTTTTTCTATCACTTATACAGTGTCCAATAAAGAAAATTCCGTTTAAGTCATTTTCAACAGCTAATTTTCTCCAAGTCCTTATAAATACAGATATTTCAGGAGAGGCCAATGGCTTATAAATTACAAAAACAGGTTTTCCGTCAACTTTTATATATCTTTCATCCTTAAATGCTGGAAGAACATCATAGAAGTGTTTTGTATATTGTTCTGTCCCTTTGTATGTTTGTTCAATCAAAAGCTTATCTTTTCTTACATCTTTATCCCAGAGTTTTGCATACCAACTTTCATTTGCCCATGCTAAACAGAATGGAAAACTTGGCTTTCCTGTTGATAAAACTTCATTAAAAGGACGTTCCAAAAGTTGCTTATCATTATCAAACCAATAATGCCAATAACAAAATCCTTCAATACCAGCTTCTTTAGCTAAAGTTGCCTGTGCTTCTCTAGTTTCAGGAACTCTTAAATCATAATAACCTAAATCAGCTGGCACACGAGGTTGATAATGACCAGGATAATATTTTTTCGCCTTTCCGACATTTGTCCATTCAGTGAAACCTTTTCCCCACCATTCATCATTTTCCGGTATGGGATGAAACTGAGGAAGATAAAAAGCAAGTATTCGAGGTTTAGCCATTAGATTTCTCCAAAAGTTTAATTAAGATATCTTCTGTTAAATCTTCATACATAAAAGGTAAATCTTCTCTCACAAAATTATCGAATAATTTTACAATCTCTATCTCACAAAGCTGTTTTCGAATTTGTTCATCAAAACGCCATTTGATAAATCGTGCAGGATTTCCACCGACTATTGCATATGGTTCAACATTTTTCGTAATGACGGCACCAGCTGCAATAACTGCTCCCTGCCCTATATTCACACCGCTACATATAATTGCCCCATCGCCAATCCAGACATCATCTTTTACAACTATATCGCCCTTGCTTCCAGCTTCTCGTGATTCACCAAAGAACTGAACCTTAAATGGATATGTACTGATACTATTCAATTGATGTTCTCCACCAAGAAGAAAGCGAACATTTGGTGCAATAGAGCAATAACTTCCAATGTAAAGTTTTGTGTCTGCTGGACTCCAGTCTGTTACATGAATTTCTCCATATGTTTTTTTAATTCGCCGGTATTTCTTACGAAATAGATAAAATTTAAGATATGAAATTAGAAACATAATTTTATTTTTTTAGTGCTAGTTCCAGTTTCACAAGATATTTATATATCTTATAGTCAACACTTTGATTTTTCATTTCATGTTCGTAAAAATATTCTTCGTCATGTGGATTTATCTTAAAATAAACATCACCTTTTGCTTTTTTTTGCAAATATTCGTCATAAGTTTTTGTAAAATAGTGATTGATTTGAAGCGGAAAAATTGAAGAATCTGTGCCAAGTGGAATTGGATTTTTTCCCAAAATACATATTTTTCCAAATATATTTACTGGGGGCAAGTTTAACTTTCCTTTTTTTCCCCAACAGTAATGATGTAAAATTCCATTTCGTTTATCATATTTGTTAAAATTAAAAGCTGTATTAAAGAATACTTTACCAATATCAGTATATTTATTCCAACTGACAGTTAAATCTTTTGTAACAAGGCCATTTGTATCTCTGGAAAGCATTCCGCCCGTTCCAAACATTTTCCAATATGCAATTACAACTGGGAATTTCTTCTGGAAAGGTTTCAGGAATTCATAGATGTTGTCGGTTGAATTGGGAACAATAAATTCATCAATATCAATAAAAGACAACCATTCTGTCTCATTCTTGAATCGCTCTATTCCATCATGATAACACTGCATTTGAGCCTGATTCTGAGGCCATTGTATAAGCGTTACGGTACCATCAGAAATATATGGTGCAAGTACAGTTTCATAATTATCTTCAGAATTATTGTTATAAAGATAAAAGTGTTCTACTCCAACAATCTTATGATATTCTATCCATTCTTTTAGATATAAGGCTTCATTCTTGAAAATTGCGCAGATAGATATTTTATATTTTTTTTCTTCTGGCATAACATGACAAAAAGCAAATTTAAGACTATAAAAGATGTTTACCGGTCCAATTAAAACATCTTTTATAAGCCTTTTTAATCCAATTTTATGTGGATTATCAAAGATGAAGTATTTATTCTCTTTTTGCATAATTATAAATTCCAAGTAATATAATTAAGAAGATTTTTTTACTGAGAAAGAAAGAATTTTTCTTAAAAACTTATAAATTATTTGTTTTATTTTGTTATGTAGCATAACTGAATTTATTAAATATTTTTTCATTATATGTTCAAAGCCATATTCAAGATATTCATTCCAATATGTATCTATGAAAGTCTCTTTCTCTCTTGGAGATTTAAGTCTTGGTTGTAAACAATCCTCAACTGGAACCTCTTTGTATAAAACAAAATCTTTTATAGAATCAAATATCTTTTCTGCTTTTTCTGAATGTAATAGTACTAAAGAACAACCATGCTTATAATCAGTAAATTCCGGAGCAGCTTTTTCACTTCCCCAAAAATCAGCAAATGTTATATCGCTGTTTCTGTACGGAGTTGTATATTTACAGTTATAACAACTTGAGCGAATAAAGAAATCAAACAATGAACCAGTAAAATAATCCTGATACTTTACTATCCCATTCGCAAAAGTCAGTTTTTCAATACCCTCTTCCCAGGAATATTTCTGCTTATCACGAAACTTAAAGTCTTTTACAGCCGCATGATATTTTTTCTCATTCCATTGCAAATACTCTTTGAACATTTTTGGTGAAGGAACACCATGACAAACAATATCTGCAAGAATAAGTTTTTCAGTACTAATTTTTGTGTATTTCAAGAAAGCTCTCAAGCCATCACACTGACAACCAGTGCCTGTGAACATAACAAATTTTCCATCGTTCAAGTCTTCTGCTACGTTCTTAAATACTCCATCAAGGTCAGATTGAACATATTTTGATTCTCTGAAAGTATCCCTCTCTTTTTTATTCAATGCCTTGTGATGTCGGACAACAAAATCAGAATCAAGTTTTGCACCATAAACAACGCCGCCTTTATCCAATATATAATCAGAAAATGCGGTAAAAGCACCTGCAGAACGGCTTGCACTGATTACAGAAAAATCTTTGTGTTTTAATGCAAAACACCTAACATTTTTATATAAATCTTCAATAACAGTTTTTCCGAACTGACAAGTTTTCTGACATAGTCCACAATTTATGCAGAGTTCTGAATTAATTACTGGATAACTAAATCCATTATTCATCTTCATAAAAATTGCGTTCTTTGTACATACATTTAAGCAAGCTGTACACCCACAGCAATTTACTTGTAATTTATATACGCTATCCATAAATTATCTTGTAACTTTCTTTATGAATGGAACACATGAAAACAATATTTTTCGTTCAGTTTTACTCAGCCCAATAAATACTATAAGACCACCACAGAAACATACTTCAATAAGTACGTTTACAACAAGTTTTAAGAATGAATCAGCACAATTCAAGACTATATAATCAAAAGCACAAACAACACTAGCGATTAAGACAACAGGCAGCAGGACTTTGATTATGTATTTTTTGATTGAAACTTGTCCCAGTACCTTAAAAAAAACAATCTTTACTAACAACATAATTAATGAAATCACTATTCCTACAAAAAATGGAATTAATGGATTTTCTACAATTTTCAAAAGTAAATAAGCACATGGAAGATTTAAAAGGAAAATTCCGCCAACGACAATTTGATACCATTTCAATCTGCCAATTGCTTGTGCTGCAGTACTAATGGGATCAGTTACAGACATAATAAGAGCATCTATAAGTGCCAATTTTGCAAATATTATAGTATATTCCGGAACTTCTTTGAGCCATAGTTCTATAACAAATTTCATATTTGTTATCAAAGGCATTGCAATTATAAAAAGTAGAAAAAAAGAAATTTTTGATGCAATGCAAGTAATTTCAAAAAACTTATTCTTATCACCAGCTGCATAACTTTTTGTAATTTGGGGGTCTATTGCTTTCATAAAGTTTAAGGAGAATGAAGATACTACACTGTTTATTTGAAAGGCTATTCCTCTTGCTGCATTTATAACAGTTCCAAAGAATAGATTAATAACAATATTTATTCCTTGAGCTTTACATACATTTGCAACAGCACCAATCATATTCCAGTTCAAAAATGCGAACACTTCTTGATAAGCAGGCTTGTCTTTTACAAACTTAATTTTGAGTTGTTTATACCTTATTAATCCATAAATAACATAAAAACCATTTATTAGGAGAGAAGCTATAAGTAGTAGTAAGCCATAAATAATCAGTCTGTCACCAGTTGTAATATAAAGCAGATAGGCAACAAGGAGTTTTAGCCCAGCTTCTACAATAGATATAATTGAATAAATTCCCAAGTTTTCATCTGCAATAAGCAATGCCAAAAATGGAGATACAACTAAACCTATTACAAAGTTTAGAATTGAAAACTGATAAACAATAACAGCTGCAGACAAACGATCAGGATCAATTATCATTTTATTATTTATAAACCATAGGCCTGCACTTTCAGCAAACAGAATTACAATTCCACAAAGTCCTATATACAAAAATAAATTAATTGAAAAATACTTACTTACTTCCTTCCAGTCGTTTCTTCCTATGCCAATTGCAAAAAATCGTTGCGATGCCACCGTAAGAGTTCCAGAAAGAAAACTAAACATCGAAACAAAACCGGCAACTACATTATAAAGACCGTAATCTGCGGCACCAAGAGAACTTAAATTTACACGAACAGTGAAGAGAGAAACTATAGTAAGAATAATCATCCTTACATATAGAGATAGTGTATTTTTCATTACTCTAGAAGAATTACTCATTAAAGGGTATCCTTCAAAAACTGCAAAGATGATTGTCTTAAAGTATCAATTTTTGTATTAATTTTATTATAATCCCATTTCCAATCTGCCTTTTCTTCAAACGTATTGAAATCCACAAGAACAGATTTTAAATCTAGATAATCAATAAGAGAAGAAGCTTTGTCCATAATAAAATGTGTTGGGCTGAAAACTGTTTTTTTATTAAAAATCAAGCTAAACATAAGTCCATGATAAGTACAGGTAAAAATTCTCTCTGCATATTTAAAATATGCAAGCCACAGGAACGGATTCAGTTCATTCTGCTTAATATTCTTATCGCACCAGTCAAAGGTATCATCAAGAGAATCAAGACAGATTATTTGCAGATTATTCTTTTTAGCATAATTCACACAACCTTTTATAAATTCAGGTTTGAATTCGCTTCCATATACAATAATATACTTTGATTCATTTACATTCGGAATATTCTCGTCATTCATAAAATCCCATAATATTGTAGGATCGCAAACAATAGTAGATTCTCTTCCCGCATACTTATTTACGAGATTTTTGCTGTTTTCATCACGAACAGAAATTGCAGAAAGTTTTTTCAAATTATTTTTCACATATTCTGGACAAACTGTTTCTGACTTTACAGTCCCAAAACTAGCCGCATAAGAAATAATATTTTTTGAGTTTAGATTATCGCCGAATAAGAACTTATCATTGTTAAAGAATCTGATTGAATAATCCCAAATAATATCACTGCCCAAAACCACAGAATCAAAATACTTAGCTGGCAAATCAGCTTTTGTAAGTGGTTCAGTACAAGGAATGAAATCTTTGTAATAACCTAAGAACGGCTTAAGCTCTTTAATCTTGCTAGAAAACAGTCTTTTAGCAATATTCAAATATGTTCTCGGATCAATAATTCCATAATGAAATTTAATATTATTTATTGCATAGTACTGTCGATAATGAACTGGTTCAAGATATGCAATCTGTTTTACATCATAATCTTCATCAAGAGCAGCTATTGTTTTCTGTAACGCATACGCCTGTAAAAATGTCCCATAATTAGGCACATTCCAAAAAGTAAGAATCCCAATCTCTTTCATATTTAGTTTTCCCTAATTATTTCCATTCATTCAAGCACTCAATTACCCACTGAACTTGTTCATCAGACAAAGTTGGACTCATAGGTAAACTAAGCTCTTGTTCATGAATCTTTTCTGTCACAGGGAAAGATAGATTATTCCATTCTTTGTAAGCTTCCTGCTTGTGTGGCGGAATTGGGTAATGAATAATTGTTCCAATTTCATTTTCTTTTAGATAAGACTGTAATTCATCACGTTTCTTTGTAAAAATCGGAAATATATGGAATACATTTTTCTCAGCTGAAAGAATAGAAGGCATTTTAATTGCAGGATTTTTAATGCCTTTATAATACATTTTAGCAATCTGCTTACGACGGTTATTATCATCCTCTAAATGGCGAAGTTTTACATCAAGCACAGCTGCCGACATTTCATCAAGACGGCTATTTTCTCCGATATAGTCAAACACATATTTCTTAGATGAACCATAATTACCTAGGACTCTAACAAGATCAGCTATCTCCTTGTCATTTGTTGTAATAGCACCTGCATCACCAAATGCTCCAAGATTTTTTCCTGGGTAGAAACTGTGAGCGGCAACAGTTCCTAATGAACCGGTTCTGTTACCGTTGTAACAACAGCCATGAGACTGGGCATTGTCTTCAAAAAGCTTAAGATTGTGATTGTTACAGATTTCGTCAATTTTTTCGTTGTACAAACAGCGCCCGTAAAGGTGAACTAGCATTACGCCACGAGTTTTATCGGTAATTGCTTTTTCAATTGTTTCTGGTTCAAGCTCCAGTGTTTCAGAATTTGGGTCAAGCAATATAGGTTTTAAGTTATTTTGTGAAATAGAAAGAATTGTTGCAATGTAAGTATTTGCCTGGACAATAATTTCGTCACCATCATTCCAACCATACAGCATTTTACAGGCACGAATCATCAGTTCCAGAGCCTGCAAGCCGTTTGCAACGCCTACACAATATTTAGTACCAATATATTTCGCATAATTATCTTCAAAAACTTTATTTTCGTTTCCCTGCAAATACCAGCCGCTATCTGTAACCCGAATCACAGCCTCGTGTAGTTCATCTTTATATTTTGCAGTTATATCTTTTAATGAAAGAAATGGGACGTTCATTTTTCTACCCTCTTCTTATTATTCTTTTTACACAACGGAATGGAAATTTTAAGACTCGACCACATAAATGAATAATTGCAAAAGCTTTAATCTTATTGTAGTTATAAAATACATTTAGACTTTCTTTTCTTTCTGATAAATCATAAGAACAAGGATGCTTTAAAATTACAAAATCAAGATATAAGCCTATCAGAAATTTTTGATTTTCCTTTTTTACACTTAAAAAAGTTTTTTTAGATATAGAATTAGAACGAAGAAGATCACTCAATATTCCAGGATATTCTATACCAAAGGCATAAAATAAATTATATCGTCCTTTATTAGCATGACTTACAGGTATTTCATCCAACAATACAGTGTTATCGATTATATATTTTGATTTCTTTTTTTCATTAAATAAAATTGTTGTATGAGGATAGAGTTCATTAAATTCAGCATCTTTTGGGATTCTGTCAAAATCTTCTTTCCAAAACCCCATACCTGTAGACCAACTGGACCACACACGAAGATTTTTTACATATGAATCAAAATCAGAATATTCAGCGACACCTTTTATTTGTTTAATTACTCCATTAGAAAAATACACACAAGGTTTTTCAGTCTCATTATTGCGTATAAAGTCGATAAAATATTGAATAGCACCGGGAAATAATTTTGTACGATGATTTATAAACTTTATAAAAATTCCCTGAGCAACTTTATAACTTTCTGACTCATTCAAGAACCCCTTATAATCCGTTTCTTTATAAACAAGGTTAGAATGTTTATTTGCAAAATCCTTTATCTTAGTTTTAAACTCAGAATTCTCACCATTATCCATTACAACAACTTCAAAAAGATTCTGTTCAACATCATTTTGAGCATATATACTGTCTAGAACAGGAAATATAAGTTCAATTATCCCGTTTGTTGGAATACAGATAGAAAGAAGAGGAGTTGTATTGTCACTCATTACTTCTTTACTCCCATTACTTTTAAGTATTCGTCGTAGTCTCGAATATATTCTTTTCCGTCATAATGAGTATTTGTAATAACTAGTAAAACTGAATCCTCTGAAAAATCATACATATCTTTCCAAATCATTTTTGGAATATAAATTGCCTGCATAGGTTTATTTAATTCAACAATATGTTCTCCTACACCATCAGTTACACGTACTTTTGACTTTCCAGCAACATTTACAAGAACAAACTCACTCTCTTTATTTGCATGCTGTCCGCGTATAACAGTTGTATCTGAACCATAGATATAAAAAACACGTTTTATATCAAAAGGAATATCTCGAGAGCCTTCTATTACAACAAGTTTTCCACGCTCATCACCAAGATCTTTAAAGTCTAATAGTCTACAAAGTTCCATTTTTACCACTTTAAAAGTTATAGATTTACAAATTTAGTTGTTACTTAAGTATATGAAGGAGGTATGAAAGGAATTAATTTAAGGTATTTAATATATTTCTTAAATCAAATATGAAAATACAAATTTCTAGATTAAAACAAAAACAAAGGTTTAGTAAAAATCTTTTTGCTTTAAAATAAAAAAAGCTGCCGCCGTTTACAACAATGTCTATAGCATCTCCCTTTTTGACGGTCGTTTTTGGACCTCATAGTGGTGCAGTTTTCCCCACTGCAACCTGGAGATTTAGACATTGCACTTATTTATGCACCAAACGTGCCTCGTAAACAGTTGCAACTGATTTTTACATTATTATATATCTATTTAATAAACTTTTCAATCTTACAATAAAGATTTAACATTATTAAACGACTTCTGCATCTTCATATAGCAAATCAAAGCGCTTTCCGTCCAGAGTGAGTGACGATTGTACGGTAATCTGTTTTTTCTTTTTGTTTATGGCAACAATGTGACCTTCCAAGCCTACAAGAGGACCTGCAATTGCTTTTATTTTTTGCCCTGGAAGGAATTGAACTTTTGATATACCCCAGTGTTCACCGTTATGAATGAAAATACGAAGTTCTTCTAATGCTTCTCCCATTATACATTCCGGATTCTTATTATCGCGAAGAATCCGGCAAAAGCCTTTTATCTGTCGAAGAGCCTTAAAAAAATCTGCACTTAATTCTTCAACACCAAAGAAAACATAACCTGGAAATAGAGGGGCTTCAAACCAGCCCCTGCGTTTTGTATAAAGCTTTCGTTCAAAAGAAAAAAACTGGGCAGAAGGAAAATATTCTTTTAAGGCTTCTGTAGCTGCATCTCTAAAGGCTTTTCTTCTCCCGTCATAACCATTACACAGTAGTAATTCATGGCTTTTCATAGCCTCGAGCTTCGTCGCTTACATAATCTGCGCAAACGTCATATATAACCTGAAAGTCAATGCCTTCTATTTCTAAATTTACAAAATGATTGATGACTTCTTTTTGAAGCTCTTCTCCACCAAGCCAGACAGTAGGCTTGCTTTCTTTTACAGGCCTTTCAGTGCAGATATAAAGAAATATTCTACAAGAAGACTTTTCACCCTCACAGCTTCCCATCTCAATAGCACCGTTTAAGGCACATTCAAGCAAAAATTCACTGACTCCGTTTGGAAACTCTGCAATTTCTTTTTCGTTCCAGGATCCACCGGCCTCAGAAATGAGAAAATCATGCATTTCAACTAATTTTTTTTGATTGAAATTTTCAGGTGCAGAGCCGCACAAAAAGGCAAACCGGATCAAAACAACTCCTATCGTAATTACGCTATTTCAGAGTTATTTTATATCGTATTTACGTTTGTTTCAACCGAATTTATATCGTAAAAACGACATTATAAAAGTATGGAAACTTTTGCAGATAGACTTAGAGAAGAGATTGAATATCTGGGAATAACCAGAAAGGAATTGGCTTACAAGGCAGATGTAAAGATCCGTGCACTCGATATGTATTTAGGCACACAAGGCTCTATGCCACCTGCAGATGTTGCAGTTAGAATTGCAAAAGCTTTAAATACAAGTGTAGAATATTTGGTAACTGGTATTAGAAATAATACACAGAACACTGCGGAAATTTCACCTTCACCTACAGAATTAAATCTTTCTAAAGTTTCACCAAACACCCGGCAATTTCTTGAAACTGCCATAAGTCTTTTTGCAGAACATGAAAATCCTAAACCTTGAAGATTAGTTAAAAGAATGATAACCTTTTTCTAAATGAATCTTAAACCGACATATTATCACGCCAAATCCGCAGAAGATGAGGCAGAATATATCTTAAAGAAAATCCGCGAGCTTACGGAAACTCCGGTGGTTGAGTGTCCTCAAAGCGGGCGTATCGAAACCACCGGAAAGTTCGCCCTTTCCGACATCGCAATACTTTACCGGGCCCACTACATCAGCCGCAGCATAGAAGAGGTCTTCCAGAGGGAAAAACTCCCTTACACATTAAACTCCGGCGTACCCTTTTTCGACCGGGCAGAAATTAAAGACGCTCTTTCCTATCTCCGCATGATAGCCTACAAAGACGACCTTTCATTTTTACGAACCGTAAATCAGCCAAAGCGCAACGTAGGTGAACGCCGCATAAAGGCCCTCAAAGAGTTTGTTGAAGCTAACGGAGGTTCTCTTTACCAGGCCCTTAAACTTATGGTAAACGATCCGCTTTTTGCAAACACAACTGCGCAAAAATATATTGATCTGATTGAACGCTTTTCTACCACCTACCCGGGCCGCCAGATTTCCGAAGTTTTCAGTCACCTTATGAACGAAAGCGGCTACGAGCTTGCCTTACGAACGGAAGGTAGTCAGGAACGACTTGATAATCTTGCAGAGCTCAAGCAGTCAATTTACGAATACGAAACTTCCTGCGGCGAAGAATGTACACTGGAAAATTACCTGGCCCATGCTGCCCTTTATACAAATGCAGATATTGAATCCAGCAAAAAAGCCGTGCGCCTCATGACAATTCACACGGCAAAGGGCCTTGAGTTCCCGATAGTTTTTATTGCGGGCATGAACGAGAATATGTTCCCCAGCAAAAAAGTTGATTCGCTAAAAGCAATGGAAGAAGAGCGCCGCCTTGCCTTTGTAGCAGTAACCCGTGCCCAGAAAGAGCTTTACCTTACCGAAGCCGAAGGCTTTTCCCAGCACGCAGGTGGCCGCTATCCTTCACGTTTTATTTTTGATATCGACCGGCCCCTTCTTAATTACGAGGTAGAACTGCCGCCTCAGCTTGTCGCAAAAACCAAGCTATACATTCAGGAATCAGATTCCATCCTCGCAAAAAAAGCCGAACTTGCAGACCTTGCCGTGGGCGACACTGTTGAGCATAAAATTCTTGGCCGCGGTACAATCATTGAAATTGATCAGACTGCCGCTACCTACACAGTGCAGTTTGAAAAAGTAGCGACGCCAAGAAAAATGTCTTTCAAGGCGCCGTTAACAAAAGCCGGTGGTTGAGTAGACACGAAGTGTCGTATCGAAACCACCGCGAAACTCTGAATGTGGTTTCGATACGGTAGGTGCATCAGCACCGTACTACTCCAACCACCGGAGCTTATGCGTAATACTGGGCCTGGGCATTCCAGAGCTCGCTGTAAAGTCCGCCTGTCTCCATCAGTTTTTCGTGGCTGCCCTGCTCTACAACTTTGCCTTCATCAAATACAATTATGTTATCGCAGAAACGGCAGCTGGACATTCGGTGGCTGATGTAAATTGAAGTTTTGTCTTTAACCATGTTGTCAAAGTTCTGATAGATTTCAAACTCAGCTACCGGGTCAAGCGCAGAGGTCGGTTCATCAAGAATTACAAAAGGAGCATCCTTATAAAGAGCTCTGGCAATTGCAAGTTTCTGTGCCTCACCACCGGAAATCTCAACTCCATTTTCATCACTGTACTGATAGAGGTTTGTTTCAAGACCTTTTTCAAGACGGTTGAGACGGTCTGTGAATCCGGCCTTATCAATACATTCAAGAACACGCTTTTTATCATACTCAGCACCAGCCGCAACATTTTCACCCAACGGGAATGAGAAGAGATTAAAATCCTGAAATACAATAGCAAAGAGCTTTGCATAATCCTTGTAATCGTAATAACGGATATCAACACCATTTAAAAGAATCTGGCCTTCAGTAGGTTCATAAAGACGGCAGAGCAGTTTTATAAAGGTTGTTTTCCCCGCACCATTTTTTCCGACTACAGCATTCTTTGTTCCCAGTGTAATTTTCTGATTTACATGACGCAAAGCCCAGGTTTCTGAATTGGCATACTTAAAGGAAACATCACGGAACTCAATTTCAAAAACATTGTCATCGCGTTTTTCTGTTGGAATTGTTCCTTCATATCGCTTGTTTTCAATCTGCATGTAATCATAGAAGAAGGAAAGATATTTACTCTCAACATTCAGCTGAACAAAGGTATCAGAAATTCCTGTTATAGACTCCACGAGAATTTTATAGGCTGTAACGTATTTCAAAGAGCTTCCCACACTAATCAGATTGCATACAGCCTTTAAGCCGACATAAGCATAACAGGTAAGCTGAAGTACAAATTCTGTCAAAACCGGAATCAGGGTAATTTTAAGATTGTCATTCAGATAAGAGGTAAACTCCTCTTCCAGGGTATCGTTTGTCTGCTGAACGCGGGAAAGAACAACTTTCTGCATTTTGTAAAGACGGATATATTTTCCGATAGAGTAATCAAATACCAGATTAAACCAGTAAGAAAAATATCTGTTGTAAGAAACGTTGCGTTCAAAAAACTTCATCTGAAGAGCAGCAGATTTTTTATTTACAAAGAATGAAATTACAAGATGAAGAATCATAACGGCGGCCATAATAAAGAGGCTGTACCATTTATTCAGAATCAGGGCAATTCCTTCGCCACTGGCATTAGGATTTGGAATAAAAAGATAAACAAGAATTCCAACTGAATAAACAATTCTTATGATTTTTTCAAGAAGGCTTGCAAGATTATCGCAGAACTGTCTCATACCGCCGGAAGAATTTGTTCCATCCTTTGCCTTTTTGATCATGTCGAGAGTTTCGTGTTTTTCGAGTACGTCATAATCAATATCAAAGGTTTTATCACAAATCATCTGACTGATTTTATGAGAGAGTTCAAACTTCTTTACCCAGTTTGCGGCTTCAAGCCCCCAGCGAATCAGAACAAGAGAACTTCCAATTGCAATCATAATAAGAGCATTTTTCATGATTACTTCAAAGCTTTCACGTGCAACAAGCTGATCAAGAATTATGCTCGAAAAGATAATTCCGACAAATGGGAACGAAGCAGCAAGTACACGGATAATTATAAGCAGTGTAAGATAGCCCGGAACCAGTTTATGTACAAGTGACAGAACCTTTTTAATCGTGCCTTTTTCATTTTTATTTTTCATTGTTTTTCTCCATCATTGATAGTGGTTTCGATACGGCTTCGCCTACTCAACCACCGGTTCAGAATAATAGTGACTCTGAATGTCGAAAATCTCGCGGTACTTTCCGCCCTTCTTAATCAACTCGTCATGACTTCCACTTTCTACAATCTGACCATTGTCCAGGAACATAATCTTGTCGCAGAACTTTGTACTTGCAAGACGGTGCGAAATGAACACTGAAGTTTTGTCAGATGCCATGCTGTTGTATTCTTCATAAATCTTACTTTCAGCAATCGGATCGAGGGCTGAAGTTGGTTCATCAAGAATCAGGAAAGAGCCGTCCTTATACATTGCCTTTGCAAGCAGAAGCTTTTGAGTTTCACCACCAGAAAGAAGAATTCCATCTTCTTCAAGAGTCTGGGTAATATAAGATTTTTCTTTTTTCGGAAGAGTCTGGATTTTGTCATAAATACCTGCAGCCTTAAGGCACTTGTCAAGCCGCGCTTTATCAATCTGATTCAAATCGCAGCCGCAGACATTTTCTGCAATCGAAAAAGAAATTGGAGTTGTGTCCTGGAACAATACGCTGATTTTATCCTGATATTTATCAATACCAATTTCATCAATTGTTTTTCCATCAACAAGAATTTCGCCTTCTGTCGGAGGATAAAGACCGCATAAAAGCTTAACGATTGTTGTTTTACCCGCCCCATTGTTTCCAACAAGGGCAATTTTTTCTCCCGCCTTTATTTTGAAATTGAGATTTTTCAAAACAGGCTTGTCACTGCCTTCATAAGTAAAGCCGACATTACGGAACTCAATTTCCGGAGCATCATCTTTACATACGGTGGTTGAGTAGTCCGAAGGACGTATCGAAACCACTTCATCCTTATGCTCAAAGAAATCCTTCTGAGCCATAAATTCATTGTACATATTAAAGTTGTGACTCGATTCCTTAAGGTAAGCCATGTTTTCAGAAACGCTGTAAATCCATTCACTGAAGCCCGAAACAATTCCAATGTAAAGAGTAAACTCCGCAATCGAAATCTGGCCGGCAAGCACCTGACGAATCAAAAGTGAATAGGCAATAATATCGCGCAGAGAATTAAAGAATGTATCAGAAACTGTAGGCCAGTACCACTTAAGCTGATACTTCCAGCGGAAGCATTTGCTTGCCTTAATCAGAGAATCAAACTTGGAATGAAACCAGTCCTTCATCTGATAGATTCTGATATCTTTACCGGCACTTACGCTGAGACTGTTTGTTTCAAGATAATTTATTTTACGGTATACCTCTGTAAAATCTTCGCGGTGATCATCACCAAATTTAATCGCATGATTTCTTAAAAGAATATCTCCTGCAAACATAAAAACCATAACCAGAAGAATCTTCCAGTCCAGCATAAAAATAGCAGTACCGTAAACAGTTATTCCAAAAAGAATGATTATCATCTCAAGACCAAGACGGGAAAGATTCTGAGCTCCTTCCCAATCCGAGTTTACAGCATTTACAGCCTTACCCATCAGCTTCTGTTTCGGCTGAGGCTCAATATTCAGATAATCAGTAAGAATTGTCTTTTTGAAAAAGTTCATCATAAAATAACCGATTCTGGTGTAGGTATGCTTAGCCATCATCTTTGCGTTACAAAAGCCTTTAAGAGCAGTAAGCACACAATAGGAAGTAACTGCAGCAGCACTGTAAATCAAAAAGGTTTTGATACTGCCGCTTGAAATTCCAGCGATCGCCAGAGACGGAGTAAGCGTTGTCAAAAAGGGCATTGCAACAGAAACCACAATGTACAAAGCTACAAGCCAGGGTGCCGAACGGTATCTTTTGAACATAGCAGAATAAACGATGCAGATGTTTTTGATTACACCATTCTGCTTTTTCTTTTCTTTTTTCGCGTTTTTCATAGAGGACCCCCTCAATTTTTAAGATACCCTGACTATATATTTAATTTTTATTGTTTTAGTAAAAAGTTCACGAAATGCAAAAATTGGTGCATGAATTGTACCGGTGATTGAGTGCGAAGCGTATCGAAATCACCGGTACATTTCTAGAATGTGGTTTCGATACGCCCTACGGGCTACTCAACCACCGTTACATCACAGCGGCAGCATAACCTCAGTCGCGAAAATCCCAGGCTCATTTTTTCGGTTCACGTAGCCGTCATACTTTTCTGCCAGCTTATCAATTCGGCGGAGGCCGAAACCGTGTTCGCCAAGCTTCGAAGTAACCAGCTCACTTAAGCGGCGGCGGTGCTTTTCGCAAGTTGCGTTAGAAACAGAAATGTAAAGCTGACTCTTAAAGAGGCCAATATAAATGCGGATAAATCTTGGAGCCGCTCCCTCAGTAATTTTCTCACAGGCTTCGATAGCGTTATCCAAAAGGTTTCCCACGATGGCACAGAGATGCACATCGCTCACTTTCAGGTCTTGTGGCACTTTTGCCGTACAGTTCACTTCAATATTATTTTTTCTGGCAATGCTAACCTTGGAACTTAAAATTGCATCCAGGCCAACGTTACCGGTTCTTATGGCAATATCAATAGAATCAAGATCTTTTTCCAAATTGTCTAAATATTCAGACAGTTCTTCTTTCTTCCCCATGGAAAGAAGAGCCTTTATTGCCTGCATGTGATTGTGATAATCATGACGCCAGGCCCTCATTGTCTGATATATATTCTGAACCTCATCACGCTGCTTTTTAAGAACTGAATCCTGAAAATCTGACAGTCGTTTGTCATATTTATTTTTGAGAATAAGAATTGTAAGAATTACAGAAATGACAGCAGCTCCAAAAGCCACCAGTAAAAACATTATTAAATTATTCACAAGAATTATTATACACTAAGAATTGTAAGATTTCATTAAAAAAAGACCATCATTGCGAGGAGCGGAGCGACGTGGCAATCTACTTCCTGAAGAACTCAATAAACGCCTCATTCAAATCCTTATAAACCCCGCGGGCAACCGGCAGTGTCTCACCACCGTCGAGTATACAATCCGTGCGGGTAATGCGGGTAACATGTGCCAGATTTACTAAAAGTCCTCGTCTCAGACAGAAAAATCCCTTCCCATCAAACGCAGCCGCAGTCTCCGCAAATCCCGCCTTCCACTCGCGCTCAAAATCCACACCCTTCAAAAAAACATAATGCCCGCGCGCCTCAATATAAAGGATTTTCTTAAAGCTGATTTTTTCAACATCTGCCCCCTGACCCAGCACAAAAAAATCCTCAGCCATTTTCTGCCTCTCCGCCAGAGCCCCGTCCAAAAGCCCCTCAAGAACCTCTTCCTTAACCGGCTTCAAGATATAGCGCACTGCCCCAACCTCATAGCCTTCAATTGCATAGTCAGGAACGCCTGTCACAAAAATAATAACCGCATCATAGCCCCGGGCACGCAGCTTTTTTGCCAGCTCCATGCCGTTCATATTTTTCATCTGAATATCAAAAATCAGAACATCATAAGGAGCCTTGTCTTCACTCTCAAAAAGAAACTGCTCGGCAGAAATGTAGGCATCCAATTCAAGCAAGCAGCCACGACCGGCCGCCCACTTATTAACAAGAGAAGCTTCAAAATCCAATACAACTTTTTCATCTTCGCAGATTGCAACGCGGAACATAATCTGATTATAAAAACTGAATGACAATCTTTCAACTTTTTTTATATACATTTTTACTTTCAAAAGCCCTTTATATTATGGTATAATATAAAGGTATTCTTTTATTAGAATTGAGGAGTTTATATTTGTATTATTCGAGCTTTGGTATACTGGCACTATTAATACTGCTTATTACAAATTATGACATTCTGAAAAAATCAAATAAAAATACCCTTTCATCGCCTGCAATTCTCTACAGGCAGTTCCTCTTCAGTGTAATGGCATATTATATCACTGATATTTTATGGGGCTTTCTCGCTTCCTTTAAAATAAAAACATTTGCCTACATTGATACCCAGATTTATTTTGCAGTAATGGTTCTTTCGGTTTTCCTATGGGGCCGTTATGTAATTGCCTATCTTGAAGAGAAGAACCTTTTTACAAGAATTCTTTATTATACCAGTCTGACCATCTTTATTTTAGTTCTTGTTGTTTTAGTAATCAATTTATTTATTCCTATTGTTTTTTATTTTGATGAAGAGGGAAACTATCACACAAGCCCTGCCCGCTATATAAATCTGACCGTTCAGCTCCTGCTTTTCTTTATAATGACAGTTTACACAATTTATATTTCAACAAAGAGAGACAGGCCCGTAAAGTCCAGATACAGAACGATCGGGCTTTTTGGCCTCGCAATGACTATTTTTATTGCCCTGCAGGCCATGTATCCTTTTTTGCCTTTTTATGCAATGGGGTTCATGCTTGGAACCTGTCTTCTGCATACCTTTGTTCTTGAGGATGAAAAGGAAGAACACCGCCGACTGCTTGAAGAGCTGATTCAAAAAGGCAACCTGCAGGAAAAGGAGCTGGGAGCAGCCCGTCACATGGCTTACACAGACTCTCTTACCGGAATTAAAAATAAGGCTGCCTACATTGAAGATATCAGCATAATTGAACAGAAGATTAACGAAGGAAAGCTGGATAAGATTGGAGTTGTCGTTTTTGATTTGAACAGCCTGAAAAAAATAAATGATACGAAAGGTCACGATGTAGGAGACGAATACATAAAAGCCGCCTGCCACATTATCTGCGAGCGTTTTAAGCACAGTCCTGTTTACCGCATTGGCGGCGACGAATTTGTTGCAATTCTTGAAGGTGAAGATTACGAAAACCGCAGGCAGCTGCTTGAAGAGTTTTCAAAAATGGTTGACGAAGAAAAAAAGCATGACGGACTTGTTATTGCCAGCGGCTCTTCTACCCTTCACCGGAACAAGGACAAAAGCTATATGCGCGTTTTTGAGCGTGCTGACCGGCAGATGTACAAGCGTAAAAAGTTGCTTAAAGAAAAATAGATTGCTTCGATTTGCGGTGATTGAGTAGCCCGAAGGGCGTATCGAAATCACCATCAATCACCAGCCCATCAGGTGGTTTCGATACACTTCGCTTCGCGAAGCACTCAACCACCGAATATCTCCATCATTGTCCAGATTAGATTTCCATATTCATCACAGTACGTACTTCATTCAAAGTCTTAATACCAATCTCGCGGGCCTTAGCAGCACCGTCCAGCAATACCTTTCTGATATAGTCAGGTGATGCTTCGAGGCGGGCACGCTCTTCGCGTAATGGGCGAAGCTTTTCGTTGAGTGCTTCTGTAAGAGTTGCCTTGAGCATTCCACCACCGCCGTCACCAATACGTGCAGCAATTGCAGACGGCTCTTCACCTGTACAAAGGCTAATCAGCATAAGAAGGTTTGCAACCTCCGGACGGTTTACAGGATCATAAGTGATATTGCGGTCCTGGTCTGTCTTTGCCTTTTTAATCAGTTTTGCAGTTTCGTCTTCTGTTGCGCTCAGCATTACTGCATTTCCGCGGCTCTTAGACATTTTCTGTCCGCCGTCCAATCCAAGAATCATTGGAGTCTTAGAAAGCAATGCCTGTGGCTCTGGGAATACAGGCTCTTTACCCATATCTGTACAGAACTTCTTGTTGAAGCGGCTTGCGATTGTACGTGTCATCTCCAGGTGTGGCAGCTGATCTTTTCCTACAGGAACAACGTTTCCCTTGCAGAAAAGAATATCGCAGGCCTGGTGAACAGGATATGTATACATTCCTGCATTTACATTTTTAAGGCCGGCAGATTCAATTTCTTCTTTTACAGTCGGGTTACGGCTAAGTTCTGCGTTACTAACGAGCGTTAGGAAAGGAATCATCAGCTGGTTGCACTCAGGAACATAGCTGTGTGGGTAAATAATAACATCCTGTTTTTCAGGATTGATTCCGGCAGCAAGATAGTCGATTACCAGCTGCTTTGTATTCTGGCTGATTTTATCAAAAGCATCGTGGTCTGTAAGAACCTGGTAGTCCGCAATAAGAATCATTGTAGGAACACCCATATTTGCAAGGCGAACACGATTCTGCAATGAGCCAAAATAGTGGCCGATATGAAGGAGTCCTGTAGGACGGTCACCAGTAAGTACGCGATATTTTTTAGGATTTTTGATTAAGTCTTCTTCGATTTTGCGGCTGCGCTCAACAGCAGCTTCAAAGCTCTTATTTATGTCTGTGTACTGAATTTCTTCACTCATTTTTTATTCCTCGATTTTTTTTAGATTATCGGGTCAAGCCCGATAATGACAAAGCTGTCATTCCCAATAATGACAAAGCTGTCATTCCCAATAATGACAAAACTGTCATTCCCCGTCTTGACCGGGGAATCTTATAGTTATTATAAAGAGAAACACTCTTTATATCAATAAAGACCTTATATAACAAAGTGTTCTTTTTTTTTATAATGACAGAAGTCCATAAAATAACTATAATATAATTCGTGAATGCAATAGACGTTTTTCAGGACTGGCTCAACGACTACCTGAATTTTGAACATAATCCAAAAAAAGAAATCTTCTGGCTCGACACCATCGATTACCTATGCAAGCGCTTTGATAACCCGCAGGATTATGCCCCTTGTATTCACGTTGCAGGCTCCAAAGGCAAAGGCTCTGTTTCCCGCCTCATTTCCTGCATTCTCGACGAGGCCGGTTACAAGGTTGGACTTTACACTTCCCCTCACATTACAGACTTCCGTGAGCGCATCTGTACACCTACAGGCTTTTTCTCAGAAGAGATTTACGAAAAAACCGTAAAAGAGCTCATGCCGAATATCGACTCAATCATTCCGGAAAATCTACCGGCAGAGCGCCCTCTTACCTGGTTTGAGCTTGTTACCCTTTATGCCTTCCTTACCTTCCGAAATGCTCAGGTAGACTGGTCTGTTTTTGAAGTAGGACTCGGCGGCCGCTTAGACGCTACAAACGTAATCCGTCCAAAACTTTGCTGTATCACTCCTATTGAGCTTGAGCACACAGAGTTCCTTGGTAACACACTCGAAAAAATCGCCGCAGAAAAGGCAGGAATCATCAAAAACTGTACGCCGGTAATTTTTTCTCCTCAGCAGACTGAATCTGTAAAAATCGTACTGCGGGAAAAGGCAATTACCCGCCATGCGCCATATTATTTTGTAGATGATTTAATTACCAGCTCCTTTTATCATTTTAATGGAGCTGATAAGCGCATGACCGTGCATTTTGAAAGCGAATTATTTAACCGCCCAGTAGAAACAAATATGCAGCTGCTGGGAAAAATGCAGGCCCAGAATGCCGCCATGGCTGCAATTGCAATCAAAAAACTCCTGCCAAATCTTGATGAAGGAATTATTGAACGCGGTCTTGCTAAAGCAAAGCTGCCGGGCCGTTTTGAAATCCTTGAAAAGGTAAAGGGCTATACAGAAATCCCGGCTGTAATTCTCGACGGTGCCCATACCTTAAACAGCATCCGCCTTACAATTGATACTCTGAACAAACTTTTCGGCGAACGTAAAGTTTCCCTGCTTTTTGCCTGCGCCGCAGACAAAGATGTAAAAGATATTTCCATGCTCTTCCGCTACCGTTTTGAGCACGTTTACGTTACCCGCCCGGGCGAGAAAAAAGAATCAAATCTCGCCGGTGAAATTGAAGCCTTCACCCACGCAGAAATCAAGTTCACCGCAGACGCAGACTATAAAATGATGATAAAAAAAGCCTTCGAAGAGTCTGCCGCAAACGGCAACATCCTCCTCGTAACAGGCTCTTTCTATCTTGTCTCTGAAGTTAAGCAGTTCCTTTTCAGTTAAATAAAAAAAGCGGCTTCCATTTAGAAAACCGCTTTCTGTAGCTTTTTGGTTACCTTCCGCTAGTTGAAAGCCCGAACCGCACACACATAACCGTAGTTGAAGTTCTTGCCGTAGCGCTTCCAGTCCCCACTGTTGAAATCGAGTAAGCATGCATTATCATAGTAGGAAGACTGGGACGACGACCAGTACCATGAGACAAACTTATTTCCGCCTAGAGCATAACTTGCAGCGTCTATGTCAAACACCTTGTTTGTTCCCTTTCCGTTCGCATAAATTTGGAAAAGTTCTGCAATGCTTGGCAAGTACCAGCCGCTTGCATAGGCTGTTCCAAGGTTAGTTGCAGTAGTACTATAGTTCTTTGCAAAATAAAATGCTGGATAGTTCGCAGCGGTTCCTGTATCGTCTGTTGTCCCACTACCTTCAGCAGAAAGGAATGTTTTAATCTGCTCAAGGTTGTTACTACCATCCTTATCCCCAGTAAAGGTTAATGCACCTGCACTTTCATCATGAGGACATTGTATTGTTGTTATATTTTTACTGTAGGCATTTGCATAATCACTATTGATTGTCCACCAACACCATGCAAGTCCGCTTCTGTTATGCTTCAAGCCCACGCCTAGAGTACGGCTAGTTGTTGTGTCAGGTGTACCGTCGGCAGCGTCGCTGTTCAAGCCAGTTCCCTTATAGAAAATAAGAGCAATAGCAGCAGCTTTTTTTGCAGTTTTCGCATCATCATCATCAAGAGCAGCAAAATCAGCATAAGCCATTGCACTACCATCGTTAAAGACAATGTCGCCAACTTCTTTTGCCACGTCTGGAGCTTTTGTTCCTATGTAAGTTACAGTAGATGTATTGTCTCCACCTGTTTCATTTCCACTATTTTCAGCTTCCCCTGAATCATTCTGTTCTGTACTTCCTGTTCCGCCAGAACCATTTTGTTCTGAACCAGTACTTCCAGTTTGTTCTGTTCCAGTTTCACTAGTTACTGGAGCTTCTGCCGGTTCATCAGAAGTATTGTTCCCATTTGAACACGAAGCAAAAATAAATACACTTGCTAATAAAAGAATTACAATTTTTTTCATTACTGTTCTCCTAATTTTTGGTTAAAAGAACTATACAAAAAAAAGCACTTTTTCAACGTATCTCTCGGCGCACACGCTTGCTAAGTGCCGTCAACACTTCATACGAAATCGTATTTCCAAGCTTTGCCAGGTCTTCCGCAGTATTCAACGCACCGCTTTCTTTTGGTCCAAAAATAACTGCTGTATCAAAAACCTTTACATCAGGATTATCCTTACCAATTTCTACCATGCACTGGTCCATGCAGATTCTACCGCGAACCGGGTAATTTTTGCCGTTAATCGTAACTTCAAGGCCTGGAGAAAAACGACGCAAGAGACCATCAGCATAACCGATTGGAAGAACAGCAATGTCCGTTTCTTCCGGTGCTACCCAGGTGCGTCCATAAGAAACAGATTTACCTGCCGGGAAACGTCTTATAGCCACAACCTTTGTTTCCAGCGACAAAACAGGCTTTATATCAAAATCGCGGCCAGTACTCTTCAAATAGTCCTTTGTAATTTCATCAGGATAGTAGCCGTAGGTAATGATTCCAGGCCTTACCATATCAAACTGCATTTCTTCATCATTCAAAAGAGCAGCACTTGCACCGCAGGAACAGATTCCTGGTTCAATACCACGAGCTTTTACGCCTGCAACAGCCTGCTTAAAAGCCTCAAACTGTTCCTTTGTAAACTCAATATTTTCAGGGCTCAGGCTGTCAGAAACTGCAAAATGAGTACACATACCGCCAAGCTTAAGTCCACAGGCCTCAATAAAAGCTGCCTGCTCCCCCGCTTCTTCCGGATAACAGCCTATGCGGCCCATACCGGTATCAACAGCAAGATGAACCTTATAATCAGCATAATCTTCCCGCCTGGCCGCATCAGCAATCAACTGAATATAGTCCTTTCCAAAAACAAGAGGAGTAATTTTATATTCAAAAAGAGCCGGCATCTCAGGCGGAGTACAAAGACTCAAAAGAAGAATTCCGCATTTAATTCCGCCATCACGAAGCTCAATTCCTTCTTCTACAGTAGCAACGGCAACAAATTCAGCACCAACTTTTTCTGCAATCTGAGCGGTAAGAACGGCATTATGACCATATCCGTCTGCCTTTACAGCAACGCAGAGCTTTACATCCTTTTTTACATATTTTCTGATTTGATTTAAATTATATTCAAGATTATCTTTGTAGATAGTAGCTTTAGTACAGCGTTCCATAATCCCACCATTTATCCTTATAACGCATAATTATACAATTTATAGTAAATTTTCGGCAATATGTTATTGTAAAAAAAGGCTTTTAATAATACAATAAACTATTAAATTAAAATCAAAGAGAGTAAAATTTTAAAATGAAAAAAAACAAAATCGTTTTATCAGCTTTAATTACCAGTATAATTCTGACTTCTTGTGCTACTACACCAGAAGCAGCAGAAAATCAGGATTCTGCAAATAATTCAAAAGACAAGGCTCCAAAGGCCATAGTTGTGCAGGAAAGCCCGGAAGATATCTTTATAAAATCTTTAGAAGGCATTTCTGTTCAAAAAGTCTCTTCTCCAAAAGAGATTTCTAAAGGACGTAATTTTGCCGCCCCATTTGTTTTTTCAGTAACAAAAGCAGATGGCACTCCTGCAGAAGGCTTTGCCCTTACTCTTGAATATCCGGCTTCAAAATCAGAAGGTCAGATTTCTTTCAATAAAACAGAATTAATTACAGATGCCGAAGGTAAAATCAGCTTTACCGCAGAACAGCCTTCTTTCGCTGCTAAAACTACAGTAAAAGTATACCCTAGCCCAGTTAGCGAAGATCCTTCCCTCGCAGAACGCTTAAAGCCATACACTGCAGAAGCAGACTGGAAGGTAAAATCTGATTTGGCATCTAAAGGTGCTGTACTTTTCGTATGGGATTTCAACGAAAAAGACCGCCCAGTAAACAATTCATACAATATTCAGGCAGAATTCCGCAGTCGTGGAATCACAATGGTGGGAAACGGCCCTATCGGCGAAACTTCATACATCGGTAAGCCAAAAGCACTTTATAAAGACACTTACGATATTATTGGTGGAAATGCTTACGGTTATATGATTTACGGTACAATCAAATTTGAACAGCCGGTAACAGCCCTTGAAGATGAATCAGGCTATTACTGCATCTTAAAGGCAGAAATTGAAGCCGTAGGTATGAAAAAAGGTGATGTAGTTTATTCTTCAGTTATAAGCTACGAATCGAAGGGCAAAAACTGGAATGAATGCGTTTCAAAAGGAAAAGAAAAACTTGCAGAACTCGTTGTAAGCGACATTATTTACGGCTTATAAGGTTCTTAAGGATGGATATATGATTTATACAGATACAAGAGACAGCAGTGTAAAAGCTGATTTTAAAACTGCCGTAATGGGCGGAATGAACCAGGCAACAGGTGGACTTTATATTCCTGTTGAATTCCCTAAGCTGGATAAGGCTCTTTTGAACAAGGATCCTGCTCCAAGCTTCCGCGATGTTGCCTTTAATATGGCAAAGCCTTATGTTGAAGGCGAAATTCCTGATAATGACCTGGCTGCCATCATTGCAGATGCATATCCTTTCCAGCCTAAGGTTGTTCCTGCTGATGCTATTTCTTACATCATGGAGCTCTTCCATGGTCCAACCTGTGCTTTTAAGGACTTTGGTGCCCGCTTTATGGCCCGCACAATGTCTTATTTCAACCGTAACGAAGACACACCACTCCACATTTTGGTTGCAACTTCGGGTGATACCGGTTCTGCTGTAGGTTCTGCTTTCCACGGAGTTCCAGGCCTCGACGTTACAATTCTTTATCCGGATGGAAAAATCTCTCCTCTTCAGGAAAAACAGCTTTCTACCTTCACAGGAAACGTTCGTGCCCTCAAGGTAAAAGGTACTTTTGATGACTGTCAGAAGCTGGTAAAAACAGCCTTTACTGATACAGAACTCCGCGGTAAACTCCGCCTTTCTTCTGCAAACTCAATCAATATTGCACGTCTTTTGCCACAGAGTTTCTATTATATGTACTCTGCTCTTACAGTACGCAACCGCTCTGCAATGGACAATAAGATTCAGGATCCTGCAATCATTATGGTTGTTCCATCTGGAAACTTCGGTAACCTTACTTCAGGTCTCATTGCCCGTGAAATGGGTGCTCCAATTGCAGGTTTTGTTGCCGCTACTAACACAAATAAGACAATTCCAGACTGGATTGCAACAGGCGACTACAATGCCCGCCCTTCTGTTGAAACATATGCTAATGCTATGGACGTAGGTGCTCCAAGCAACTATGAACGCATTAAGGCTATGTACACTCTGGATCAGGTTCGTGAGCTTTTTGCTTCTTACTGGCTTGATAATGATGGAATTAAGGCTGCTATCCGTTCCTGCAACGACAAGACCGGATATATTATTGATCCTCACGGAGCAATCGGCTGGCAGGCTTGGGATGATATCCGCAGCGGTGCTATGGAAGCTCTTATTGCGGGTCAGAAAAATGACTGGAATAAACCTGGTCTTACACCAAACCTTCCAAAATGGGCTGGCGAAGTTGCCGCAAAGAAGGCTGTGGGCGTAATCCTCGAAACAGCATCACCTGCTAAGTTTGGTCAGATTGTAACTGATGCAATCGGCAAGGAACCACCTATGCCGGATCGCCTCGAAGCAGTTATGCGTCTTCCTGACAACGCTATTCCAATGGAAAATGATTATAATCAGTTTAAGGATTGGTTGATCGCTAATCTTTAAGCTTTCATAGACTGGATAAAAAGTTCGTATAAATCACGGTCAAAGGTGATTCCCTTACGAACTTCCCAGTTTGTGCCCTTTCTGCGGTGTTCTGCAATTCCAAAGGGGCCGCGGAAATTCCACAGGGCAAATCCAAAATCAAGTTCATTTAATACAGAAAAGAAATCCTTATACCAGGCAAGGGCTGTTTCATTATCTACCTTGTCATAACATCCACATTCACCAATATGAACGCTGGCTCCCGCCTCTGCAAGCTCTTTCCATGGCTTATAAAAATCTAAGAGGGCCTGGCGGCTCCATTCTACTCCATCACACTTCATTCCGGGCCATTTCGGGTATTCCCAGTCATAAGAGCCTGAGTTTTTCATCCATTCTGCCTGCCAGTGAGTAAGGCGCATAGGCATATAACCGCGGCCGCTGAGAACTACATCAAGGTCTTTAAGCTCAGGGCAAGCCATGTGACCGCCCGCAAGACCATCGCAAATTATAGTTCTGTCGGGGGAGATTTTTCTGATTTGGCTGACTACCCGGCTCATAATTGCTTTGTGATTTTCCCGGGTAAGACCGTACTGGCCGGGACTTGGAGGCTCGTTTAAGAGGTCAAAGCTGAGCTGGTCTTTGGAATATGAATTGTAACGCTGGGCAAAAAGCTTCCACAAATTTGTAAAAGCATCCTGGGCAATTTTATCTGTCCAGAGGTTGTCTCGCTCCAGGTTATTTCCGTTAATGCAGTAGCCGGGAGCCCGGTGCACGTTCAAAGAGCAATGAAGCCCTCTTGAAATGATTGTATCAAGGCAGCGGTCCAGTACCTTAAGCATCTTCTCATCCGGCTGGTCATAATTGAAATCATGCAGGATGTAGCGGTAATCTAAAGGAAGGCGGATAAAATTACAGCCCATATCAGCTATAAAATCGACATCATTTTCATCAATATGGATGCTTGCTGGATTTTTTGAACCTTCCTTCCCGTCAGAAGAAAAGGTCCAGAGCATGTTAAAGCCGTACCATTTCATAGTGCACCTTTATTCGGTTGATTTTATCAGAAGATAATTTTAGCGGGAAATAAAACCGCGTTTTTCAAGCTCTCTCAGAATTATTTCTTCGATTTCTTCCGGAGTTTTTTCGTTTACGTCAATAATCAGGTCGCAGAAGGCGTAGTCGTTGTTGTCTATGCCGTAGAATTCCTTGTAGCGGCGGGTGTCTTCGCTGTCGCGCATTGCTGTAAAGTCTTTGATTGCCTGCAGGTCGCCGCCTTCGCGGTTGTATACACGGCGGGCACGAGTGTCGTCACTGGCAAGAAGATAAACCTTGAGGTCAGCTTCTTTCAGCATCCAGATTGCAAGGCGGCTGCCGAGTACGCAAGGCTCAGCAAGGGCCAGCTCAACCTGATGCTTGTCTACGTATTTGTCGTAGGAGTCGTCTGTTTTGGCGGCTTCAATAACTTCTGCAAGTGTCATGCCTTTTTCGGCAGCCAGCTGGCGGAAGGTATAATTAATAAGTGTAACTCCCAGTGTTTTTGCAAGCATGCCGCTCACAGTTGTATTTCCGCAGCCGGATTTTCCGCTGATGGCCACTCTTAAATCTTTGTTTAGTTTCATATTTCCCCCAATACGGTGGTTTCGATACACTCGCTTCGCGAGCATTCAACCACCAACAGTTCACACCGGTGGTTGAGTAGCCCGAAGGGCGTATCGAAACCACCTTTTTATCATTCCACGTTTTTGCTTTGTTCTCTAATATTTTCCAGACTATCCTTAGCCGTAATTACCATTGCGCCGACCTCGGCAAACTGATTTTTGCTGCCGATGGTGTTGATTTCGCGGTTCATTTCCTGGCAGATAAAGTCCAGTTTTTTGCCAGGTGTCGGATTATTTGCAAGTTCTGAGCGCATTGCTTCAATGTGGCTCTTCAGGCGCACAATTTCTTCGTTGATTGTATATTTTACCAGCATTGCCGCAGTTTCTGTCATAATGCGGTTTTCATCTGCCTTATCTTCCAAAAGCTCGCGGAACTTTGTAGTAATCTGTTCCTTGAACATATCTTCCATTTTTGGCTGCCATTCTGTAAAAAATTGTGCACACTTTGAGAGTTTTTCTAACTTTTCCTGCAGATCGCGCTTCATATTTTCGCCTTCGCGAACCCGGTCTGCATTGAACTTCTCAAGTACAGAATCAAAAACAGGCTCAATCAAGGCCTTATATTTATCCATATCATAAGAGCGGTTAGAAACAATAACTCCCGGTTGACTCAGAATAAAGTCCAAGGCAGATTTAGAATCAGTTCCAAAACCAGAAGCCTTAATTACCTTTTTTACAGCCTCAGAGTAAGCCTTTACAGCCCCCTCATCAACTGTAATATCAGGATTACTTTCCAACTCTTTTACGCGGATATAAACATCAACCTTACCGCGGGCAACATTTTCTGTAATCTTGCTGCGAAAGTAAGCTTCCAGAGGGTTCAGATATGGCGGAAGATTGATTGTAAGGTCTAAAAAACGTGAATTTACCGATTTTATTTCCACAGAAACGATTGCTGTTTCCAGGGATTTTTCTTCATAAGAGTATCCAGTCATCGATGTCATATATACCTCATCATCATTGTCATTATCCGGCTTGACCGGATAATCTAGATCCCCGGGTCAAGCCCGAGGATGACATTATTTGTTTAATATTTCCTTACCTAATTTCCAGTTATCGCCGGCGCCCATTGTAATAAAAAGGTAGCCATCCGGATATTCAGGGCCAAGCGGTTTTTCGATTTCTGCCTTAGCAAAATCTGCCGCATCTAAAATCTCTTCGTAATAATGAACATTCTTTTGGCCAGTTGCAAGAACTGCCTCATAAAGTGTGCGGCCGGTAATATCAAAATCAGCAGGATTTTCACGGGCAGAAGAATAGATTTTATGCAGGATTACCTCGTCTGCGGCAGTAAAACAGCGGGCAAATTCCGGCAGTAAAGCCTGAGTGCGCGAATAAGTATGGCTCATAAAATCAACTATGATTTTGCGGCCTTTATAAAATTCTCGGTAGCCTTCAAGAGTTGTCTTTACGGCAGTCGGATGATGACCATAATCATCAAGCACAAGAACATCTGCGCCATTTTTATTTTTGAAGCGCCCTACTATTTCACTGCGGCGTTTTCCACCGCTGAAGTTCAAAAGCCCGCGGCGAATGTTTTCATAGTAGTCCAGAGGATTCTTGCCAAACTCGCGCAGCAATTGACACACTAAAGCCACTGCCGCAGCCGCGTCCAGAACCTCGTGGCGGCCTGGCATTGCAAGTGCGAAATCGCCCTTGGAAGCAAAAAGACCGAGAGCAAAAGAATTGCGCTCATTTTCTACTTTGCCGAAGGTAACGGCAAAATCACCGTCCGCTTTTTCTCCATAAGGCAGTGCAACAATATCCGGGCGAAGACCATGCACAAGCCCAATTGTATCACAAGCGCCCTTATCATCAGCGCAGTAAATAACCTCACCGCCCTCCGGCAGCTTGCAGACATAATCAATAAAGGCCTGACGGATATCTTCATAAGTCGGGTAATAATCCTCATGGTCCGGTTCAACCGAAGTCAAAATAATTTTCTGCGGACAGAAGCTCATAAAGTGCCGCTGATACTCGCAGGTTTCGGCAACGAAGATAGACTTACGGTGGTTGAGTAGCCCATCGGGCGTATCGAAACCACCATTAATCTCAGTACCGGTGGTTTCGATACGTTCGCTTCGCGAACACTCAACCACCGATGATGACGTATAAGTACAAGTTCCGCCAAAAGAGTTTATAACACTGCCCGCCAGCACCTGGCTCGGCAAATCAATTTCTTTTAAGATTGTTCCAACAAGGCCTGTTGTAGAAGTTTTTCCGTGAACCCCACAAACACCGCAAGAATAAGCCCGCTCGCTGTAAGCACCAAGCGCCTGAGTGTAAAGCAAACAAGGCAAGCCGCGGCGCACAGCCTCAATCAAATCAGGATTTTTATCAAGCTTATAGGCAGAAGAATAAATTACATACTGAACATCATCAGTAATATTTTCAGCCGCAAATGGAAGAGCGTGCAGCCCAAGCCGCTCGAGCACTTCATCAGTATAAAAGCGCTCGCTGACATCAGAACCGGTAATCACAGCTCCCTTATGAAAAAGAATCTCCACAAGAGCTGCCATTCCGGTTCCCTTAATTCCAACAAAATGTATATGAAGGCCGCGAAAATCTTCGGGCAAAGAAGCAACATTATTTGACATAAAATCATTTTATCACAATGAGACTTTTAAGACAATGAAATCAACATATTAGCAATAATGACATTAAAGGCAATGCTAATCTGCAATACGTATTGCAATCCAGCTATTTATCTAGAAGGAAAAGAAAACTCGGATATTAAAATTTTTCTATCTTTTAGTTTTCTCATTTCATCTTCATAATTCAAAGTGTTTAAGTGTGAATAATAAACATTTGCAAGTATATCTGCAATTTGAATGAATGGATTATCTGAAGAATCAAGATATTTTACAGTAAAATGCTTTTCAGTTATATTATTCAAGCATAACTCAGTATTCAGATAATTTTCCAGAAAAAACCTGGCTTCAGTTCTTTCATTACGTTCATCCAACTGAATTAAACAGTTTTCATCACAAATGAGTTTATGTGATATAAAGTAAGATAGAGCCAGTTTTAAGGTATAGTTAAAAGCTCTTGCAGTATTTTCACATATTTTATCCGTCAATAATTTGTTATCAATTTTCAAATAATAAAGTTCAAAATACTTTTTCTTTGTAATGAACTCAACAAAATCTTTTTTCATTTCCTTATCAAACTGAGAACCTTTTAGTTCCTTAAATTTTCCATTATGAAACATTTGATTTCCAGTTTTTGTAAGTTTGCCATATGAATTGTAAAAATCTTGATCAAGCTCTTTAAGTTTTTTAAAACGAGAAGTTACAAATCTTTTTATCACAGTATTTAATTTTTTAAAATCAAGAACATTTACAATCGCAATAACAAATGGAGTTTCAAGCTTATTATTTATTGAACCTGATTCATCAATAAAAAGATTCATAATCTCTCCCTAAAAAAAAATCCCTCATGAAGAGGGATTGTAAAGTCAATCGCATGGGAGTGGCGTTAACACATAACGCTTACCTAGACAACGGCACTTTTCCATGACTTACTGTTGACAAATATAATTTAACCGGTTTTTTACTAATCGTCAAGAAAAATTCTTAAAAAGGAACAGAAGGGAAAAACACCCGAAAATCATCGAAATATAAATCAAAAAAATGTACCAAGTTATTATTTATCCGCCATTATTCTGACCATCTCAGAAACAGCATTTTTTTCATGATTTTGAAGTTTTGGAAAACTTTTTATAATCTTCTGCAATTGTATATCAGTCTCTGATTCTTCGTCTGGTAATGAATTATCAATAAGGCATTCATAGGAAACATTAAAAAGTTTTGAGAGCTGCCTGTCCACAGACAAAGGCAAAAAAGAAACCTATAGCATTTGTTCGTTCTATCCATGTTTTTACAGACAGGACAAAATTATTGCTTCCTGCTATATTTCTAATTGTACCGAATTCGGTACAATTAAAATTAGGATTATACAGTAATTCCCATTCTCCAAGATATTCAATTGTGCTTTTGAGACTTAACCAGCGAAAAATAATATGCTCCTGCAGATTATTTCGAGCCAGCCTTTTTTTTCAAGTTTTTTCTAATGCGCCAAAATCAGCCTGCCATTCTTTTAAGGAGCAGAAAACAAAACTTCAATTTCCTTGCACTTCTTCATGTTTTTTCTAATTGCATGTAGTTCTGATCTTATATTTTCAAGGCGTTTCCCTACATATAAATTTGGAAGGGAATCGTATAATGCAGGAGAGTTTGCCACAGTTTTTAAGGATTCAACCTTTCTTATAACAAATATTATTGAATGGAATAGATTTTTATTTTCTTCTTCAGGATTTTCTTTTTCAAGAGCAGAAACATTAATTTTTTCTAATTTTGATAAAACCTTTAAGGCTTTCTGGAAGGACCTCGCGTTTCCTTTTAAGCCTGCACCATAAAAAATAGATGTTGCAATTTCAACATGGAGATTTTGCATAATTGTACAGAACTTTTCTTTTCCAATAGACTCAAGAGTACGTTCTTTTTCATTTAAAATTAAATTATCCAGAAGATCTATATTCAAAAGTACTTCCATATAAAAAGCACGTAGAATTGAATCTTTGCTGAATTTTAAATCATTTAATTTTTGAATCTGGTCAATTGTCCCAAAAATTAAATTTGTAACATCTAAACTATTTTCCATACTGATTCCTTTAATTTATGACTTTACCGGTAGCCAAAAGCTACCGGTGGGACTTACGAACTTCGCATCTTACAGGGCAAAATCGCTACCACTAATCAAAAGCCCGGATACAACAAATACAATTCCCTTGATCCTTGTTGGTTTCGGCGACGCGTCCTGTGGAGAAATTGAGAATCCATGATCTTGTTAGAAAGCTGCTGTCCTGGGACGACGACCAGTACAATGAGTTTTCAAACTTATCTCCGCCAAGAGCTTCGCTTGCAGCATCTATGTCAAAACCGTTTGTTGTATCTGATCGGCAGGCATAAATCTGGTAAAGCTCCGCAATACTTGGAAGATACCAGCCTCCTGCAAATCCTGAATCTGCAGGAATGTTTGTTACAGTGGTTGTTGCATAAGGTTGAGAAAAGCAGAAGGCAGGATATTTTTCTCGATTTCCCTCCCAACTAAAAACGTCAAGCCTGTTGTCGCTGCCGTTTTTGTCACGGGTAAAGGTGTATGAACCTGTGTTTTCGTTTGGATTACACTGGATTGTAATAATATCATGGTTGTAAAGATATGCGTCATTTGTACACCATGCAAGTCCGCTTTTATTGTGCTTAAGGCCAACTCCAAGTGTACGGCTTGTTGTTGATGTATTAGTAGTCCAAGTTGCAGTTTCATAATTGGTCAAAATATCACTATTCAAACCTGTTCCTCTATAGAAAATCAATGCTATTGCCTTTGCTTTCTTTTCATTTTTTGCACTTGTATCAAGAGAGGTAAAAGTTGTATATGGCATTGCAGAACCATCGTTGAATACAATATCACCAACTTCTTTCTGTTCAGAATTAGCTTTAGTTCCAATAAAAGAATTGTTCCACTGCCACTGTGCGGTAAGAGTAACATTTGCACTACCCATTGTAAAAGTTGTAGTTCCGCTGCTTGTGTAGGTTGTGCTTCCATCACTCCAGCCGGCAAAGGTATAATATTCACGATTACCTGAATCTGTAAACTTTACAGTTACAGAATCTCCTGCCTTATACCGGTTAGTATCACTAGGAACAGCAATTTCAGCTCCATCAACACCGTCTACGTAGGTTACGGTGTAAGTTGCATCAGGTGCGTCAGTTGCGTCAGACGAAGACTGACTACAGGCAGTACAGAATAAAACTACCATAAAACTTAAAGATAATAAGCATTTGAAATACTTCATTTATTTCCTCCGAATAATTACATAAAATATAAAAACTCATATTTCAGTAAAAAATAAGATAATACAATATTAAGCCACTTAATATCTTTCCGATAGTATGCAAACTCTATGAATATGCATGAGTTAACTCATATTTTTTTTATGAGTAAAATTGATTGCGCAGGGGCTTGGCTGTGTTATACTAAAATTAATGAAAAAACTGATTTTGATTGATGATCATAAAATGCTTCGTAAGGGAATCTCGGCTTTTTTTACAGAAAATTCGGACTGGACTATTCTGGCCGAAGCCGAAAGCATAGAAGAGATTTCTTCTTTTCTTAAGAAAAAACCACTTACTCCAGAAGATACTATTATTGCCATTGTTGATATTCAATTAAAAACCACCGGCGAAAGCGGTATTAACGGCGGTTTTGATGTGGTAAAGCTTCTGACTTCTCATCATATCCCAAGTGTAGTTTTTTCCAGTCATGACACCGGCTCCTGTATTGAACGCGCCATGAGTGCTGAGGTTGGAGCAAAGGGCTTTGTTTCAAAGCTTAGTGACGAAAAAATGCTTCTGGATGCGGTAAATACGGTTGCCCAGGGAAAAACCTTTGTTCAGCCGGATTTAGTTTCTTCTCTTTTAGAAAATCGCAGTCTTTTTATGACACTCACAAAACGAGAGCAGCAGGTTGTAAATCTTATTTCTGATGGTTTTACAAACGAAGAAATTGCCGACCGGCTTGAGATAAAGCTTTCTACCCTGGAGAACTACATAAGCGTAATTTATGATAAGCTTGGCTGCCGCGACCGCTCTGCCTTGCTTGAAAAACTACGCTAAATAATAGAAAATATCTGCATGAGAAAAATCATGCACAAAAGAACAAACCTCAAGGGCCTTTTATTTCTCTTCATTTTCTTTTCTCAAAATCTTTTTGCCATAGAGAATTCAGTAAAAAATCTTTTAACTACCTGGAATGATTTCTGGTCTGCATATTCCGAAATTGATTTTAATGCGGCAAACAAGACTCCCGCACCCCCTGCCATCACCCCTCTTCTAAACAATCTGATTTTTCAACTGGAAGATTTTTCAAAATCTGATGCCTACATTACAGAAACAAACGGCAAAAAATCTGAAAGTGCCCTTTACATAGACAAGGCTATTGAACACGCCCTCAATGCACAAACAATTTTGCTTCAGACTAATCAAGATAATCAAAATAATTTTTCTGATTTCCAGAAGGAAGTTTCTCTTCTTACAATTCAGATGAACCAGTTTATGAAGAGTGAAATTGATTCTGACAGAAATTTTATGATTCTCTTTGTTGAGCTTTTATGTCTGATTTCCTTTTTGAGTATTGCCGTTGTTCTTGGTGCTGCCAAATATATTAAAAATAATCAGAAAATTGCCTTCTTAAATGAAAAGAATAAAGCCGAAGAGCTTGTTACAAAAACAATCACCCGGGTACAGGAAAGCGAACGCAGTCGTATTTCTCACGACCTTCACGATACGGTTCTTCAGGATATGAGGACTGCCCTTTTATTTGTGCACAAGCTTGAAGAATCAGAAAAACTTGCACCGGAAGAAAAAGATATTCTGAATAAAGTAAACAACCTGGAAAAGCAGAATATGAAAAATATCCGGAACATAATCCGCAATCTTACTCCTCCGGAAATTGAAACTGCTGATTTTGCCCTGCTCTTAAATGAGTATGCCTTAAACACAGAAGAAAACTCCGGCCTTCCCTGTAAGTTTTACGCAGCAGAAAGCGAACTGTACAAAAAGCTTTCTCCAATTCAAAAGCTCCACATATTCAGAATTGTGCAGGAAAGCCTGACAAATGCAATCAAACATTCCGGAGCAAGCGAGTTAAGCCTTATTGTCCGCGAAGAAAATGGCAGCCTTATCTTTTTGATTAGTGATGACGGCAGGGGCTTTTCTGAAAATGATAAAAAAGACAATTTCTCTGAAGAAAGCACTCACCTTGGCTTAAAGGGTATGAAGAGCCGTGCTGAAATTCTTGGAGCAGAATTAATCGTCAACAGTAATTCCGAAAGCGGAACCCAGGTAAGGCTTACTTGAAGTGCACCCAAGAAATTGGACACTTTAACTAGGCTGATTTTAAGGACTGATTCCTAAATTGTAAAGGGGTCAGTCCTTTGAATTTAACCTTAATTCTTTTTTCGTTGTACCAAGTAAGATACTCTATTAGTTCTTTCTTGAAATGCTCTACAGATTCAAACTCCTGCAAATATAAAAGTTCTGATTTTAATAGTCCAAAGAAATTTTCCATTACAGAATTATCAAGACAGTTTCCTTTTCTGGACATACTTTGTCTTATTCCTTTCTTTTTCAAACGTTCCCTGTAATTGTACATCTGGTACTGCCATCCTTGATCTGAATGTAAAATCA